>JAAXHL010000164.1 GCA_012270865.1 Candidatus Poribacteria bacterium
AACTTAGATGTGACAGAACACTAGCTATCAAAAGATAACTGGCGCGTCGGTTAAAAACGTTAGGATTGAAAGACATCAGAAACTACTGCGCCCCACAATTCCAACCGTTTCGTTTCCGATACGGATTATTGCACAACGGCGCAGTCCACCCATCAACACACGCTTGCCATGTATTACTACACCCGGAAAATCGGCACGTCCGCGTCCGGTGGAAATTGTCAAGATACGTCCTGTTCGGATGATTTGAACGATATGTATGACCCGCATCACACGACTCCATCGCTGGTGTCGACGGTGGCGGCGGTGCTGGATACGTATGGCTATGCGGTGAACATGCGTAATAGCTGCTGGTATTGTTGCAGGTGTTACCGTTCGCGTCAGTCTCTGAACACGACGAAATATGACGGTGAGAATACGCCGAACTTGAACCGGTCTCATAAGACGTATTACACTCCGAACACGTCGTCATCATTGGCGGTGGGTTGCTATTGTCGTTATTGCCATTGTTGCCATTGCCGGAGTTACCAGAGTATCCCGAATTACTGGTGGTGGAACTTAGATACGCATGCGTATGCGGCGAACATTTGTAGTAGGAATTATAAGAACAGTAGACACCGTTCTCTTGTGGACAAGAGACTTCTATATGATTACCAGGATGCTTATAGCATTCATACCACTCTAAACATCCGGAGCACAAACGTTGATGCTCATGCATCCCCACTTCATCTTTACAAACACGACATCTTTCTGTGTGAACAACTTTCCAAGTGCCACCCCCAGCACCGCCTTCGCCGTTTTGGACGAGACTGGACTGACTCCACGTTACCTGACCGGATTTCAGAAGTGCCGCAGTGCTTAAAAAAACCGATGCCATTATGGCTCGTTGTCACACCGTGCGTCGTCGTTACGCCAACGCTTGCACTTCCACGCCAATAGACGCTATAACAATCCCCACGCCCGGAACTGCTCCAACTATACGGGATATTCAGACCGGGCGGCGCATCTGCTTTTTTTCGCACGTAATGTGTGTAAAACACTTCTTTCGCTTTGGGCCTCATCTCATCATAGTCTATCCACCACGTGCCAGCACTCCCGGTTGTTATCTTCCCACCGGAACCTGTGATGAGTTGCGTGCCGTTGATAATTGCAGAGTCGAGCTGCCCTTGCACATATCCATACCCTTCCGCGGGGGTCGCAATAGAAACGGTTATTTCTTCAGGATAAATGGTCGGTTCCCAATCGTAGACGTGGAAGTGTCCATCGCCATCGGGATCCAGATCGGTAATCCAACACTCCTGATACCGCGTGTAAGTGGTATGTCCACCATTCGGGGAGATATTGCTTGAACCTCTCACAGAACCGTTCAAGTCAATCGTCACAGGGTGGGTTTGGCTTTCTGCCTGTAATGCCACAACCAACAGCAGAAATAGGAGTGTAAAAAGTATTTTTCTCATGATTCATGCCTCCTGTTTTTTTCTCAGACTACCGGGGTCCGACGTAGTATATTTCGGGACCTTCGGGACGTATCAGATACTCCATCCCCATGTGTATCAGTGCTTTATTCTTTAGTTCCTTTTCCATTTTATTCAATCGTGCCCGATACGCCGGGGTATCCAGATGGGTCGGTATCATCCAGCTGCCACTGCCCCCGAAAGGGCCTAAGCCTCTTGCGGTTTCTTCTATCTGCGTTATCTGTGTCTGAATCAGCGCAGCCTCAGCGCGGTTTTCTCGGTGCAGAGCGACTTCACGATCCTGTTTAAGTTGCTGGTAGTGTTCCCACTGTTCGCGAGTCGGGGCGAACCCCTCGCGCAATTCTATTTCATACTCCATGCGCGTGCCATCGGGTAACTCCATCTGTTGAAGAACAGGCGTGCCATCGGGATTCAAGACGACTTCGTTACCATCAATGAGCAGGTAGCCGTACCCCTCCGGGGGCGGTCCTAATCCGAATCGTTCTTTGTAGAAGGCGTTTCGTTTCTCTATTTCAAGCCGTCTCATGGTTGCCGAGTCGTAGATCGGTATCGTGTTCGCAAACGGGTCAGCACTGGAATCTGGGTTCGCCGCGTGAACTCCTGTCTCATGCGGTTGAGCATGGAATGTGCCATCCGCATGGAAGTGTCCACCTTGCGACGTATCACTCATTGGCACTTCCGCTGTTGACGACGGTGCCTGATCCTTTTTCTCTGTCAACTGCTTTATATGTTCCGGGTCCTTGGCGAGTTCTGCCGCACCTTTCTGCATGTCGTAATGCATATACAGCAGAGAACCGCCGACACAAAGCACAAAGAATGCTAATGCACCTATAAAAAGGCGGTTGCTGAACAATTCTTTTAGCATGTTTCCTCCTTTGGTAAGATCGTTCCTCATATTGCTATTTCTCCAAACTCGGACAGGTGACCACCCTTTCACACAAGGGCTGTTTATCGGGTTGACATTCGGAACGAGGGTAACAGATCGGATCGTCCGTCACAGAAAACGTCCCTTGCGTCCAAGCGAGACAAGCCAGGAACAATAACACGCACGAGACGGCGATGATGTAGTGTTTGGTGTCCTTCATGAATGTGATAGCCTCCTATATCGTTAGAACAAACTATTTTCTAATCATACCGGTTTTACTAAAGTTTGGACAATTTTCAGAAATCAAAGTCTTGCTACACAATCGGAAGCAAGAACGATAAAAGTTGGATGAACACTTAAATCTAAATATTCAGCCAACGTTCACGATATAAAGACCATCTTTCTAACCACTTTTCGTGCATAAAATGAGAAAAATGTCATAAATTACCCCAAAATTACGAAAAAAAAATCGGAAATACTAAATTTTATAGGGCTTAAGACACAGTTTTTTGCCAAAACGGGGCATACTGTGAAAAATATCTTCCTATGTAAAGCAGAAAAGTCGTTTTGCGTTTCATATCAAACTCCTTTGAAGTGTATTGCCTTACTGAAAAAGGGGATTTTTCTTTTCGTGTGCTTTCAGCCTTGTATGTATCTCGGCAGTTTTATGCAACGCCTCGTTACGTCTGCGCTGCCACTCCGGGTCATTCTTGATCCGTTCAAACTCCTCTTCTGTCGTTGGTAGTAGTGCTATTCCTTCGCCAGCAGCTTGCATGTGTTTTCGTCTGAGTTCCCTCGCCTTTTCCGACCACTCGACCCAAGCTTTGGACACGTCGGGGTCCTTTAGCCTGCGTGCGGATGACTCCAGTGTCGCCGCGTCGATCTGTGTGTTAGCTTGCTGGGCAACGACAGGTGCAGCCTGCACGTCCGTAGAGGCTTCCGCTTCGGAAACTTCTACCGGTGCATCGTGCGGCTCGGTATGGAATGTGCCATCATCGTGGAAGTGTCCCTGTGGGGGTTGCTCCCCAGGTGCTTCCGCAGTCGGTCGCTGTTGTTGTTTCTCGGTGAGTTGCTTCACGCGGTCTTTGTCTCTCGAAAGTTCTTCCGCACCTTGCTTTTCGACATGCGATATATACAACGTGCCACCAACAACACATAAAATAAAGAACGCCAACGCACCTATAAAAAGGCGGTTGCTGAAAAGGTCTTTTAACATGTTAAATACTCCTTTGCAAAAGTTGTTGCGCGTGTGGTTATCTCTCCACACTCGGACAGGTGACCACCCTTTCACACAAGGGTTGCTTATTAGGTTGATCCTCGGAACGAGGGGAACAGATCGGATCGCCCGTCACAGAGAACGTCCCTTGCGTCCAAACGAGACACGCCAGGAACAATAGCACGCACGAGACAGCGATGATGTAGGACTCCATAGAAAATTGCGTAAATCGTATGTATTGTAAAGAAACTTATTTTTCTTAAGTTTATCCAGTTTTGACCTCGGATGCCTTGTGCTTAACACCTCGTCCTGTTGCGTGGATGTCAATAGGATAGCATGTTTTGGCGTTCGTGTCAAATCCAAGAAGTCAGATGGATGTGTAAATATGCGGATACGCACCACAGACTAACAGTCTATGCTATAACGGTTTCAGCATATAGGCAGCAGGGCATTGAAAATGAGTTTCCAAACTATAAAACTAAATCGTCCTGTAAAAAAATAATGTTTATTGCTTTAACCGTAGATTTATGCTAATATAGTGTTGTGAACTTAAAAACTACTTTTGCACAACTCCAAGGCAAACGGGTCATCGTTATCGGTGATGTCATCGTGGACGCGTATATCTGGGGGGATGTCCACCGAATTTCGCCCGAAGCTCCTGTACCTGTGTTTGAAACCGAAGCCGAAAAGACCGGATGCGGCGGTGCTGCGAATGTCGCACAAAATATCGCCAGCTTAGGTGGCAACGCACTCTTGGTCGGTGTTATCGGAAAGGACAGGGACGGCGAAAAGTTGGTCCAGATGCTCACCGAAATGAATCTAAGCACGACTGGCATCTGCGTGGATTCCGAACGACCGACCAGCACAAAAACACGCGTGATTGCCCGCGCCAACACTACAAACTTTACCGCTCGTGAGCGAGACGCGGGACACCATCTGCTTCGGATTGACAGAGAATCGAAACAGGACATCTCTATCGCGATGCGGAGACATCTATTCGATATTGTCGTCTCCCAACTGCCAGATAGCGATGCAATCATCTTCGCGGATTACGATAAAGGCGTAATCAACGCGCATCTTATCTCGGAGGTGATGAAACATGCGCAATCCTACGATATACCGGTTATCGTTGATCCGAAGCAAAATAACTTCTGGCACTATGAAAACGTCACGGCGATGACCCCGAATTACAAAGAGGCGTGCGCAGCGGTACGGGAAGAGATTACCGATATTTCGCAGCTGCACACTGTCGGTGAGAAGATTTTAAATCGGCTGTCCCTTAAGACGTTGTTAATTACACGCGACGCGGAAGGGATGTCGCTCTTTCAACGCAAACCCGATGGCAGCCTACATGTCGAACACCTGCCACCCTACGCCGACATCGTGACGGATGTGACAGGGGCAGGCGATACCGTTGTCGCAGTCTTCACGCTTGCACTCGCAGCGGATGCTGATTTTTACAGTGCAGCAGTCCTGTCAAGTCTTGCCGGTGGGATCGTCGTTGGGAAGTTAGGCTGCGCGACCGTCACGCCGAAGGAGCTGCTGAACGCAATTGAAGCAGGAACGTCTATCTCCGCCGGTATGTAAAAAACATGAAAACTATTTTCCTTGATCGAGATGGCGTTATTAATCGAAATCCACCGAACTGGGGGTACGTCCAAACGTGGGCGGAATTTGACTTCATTCCAAACACACTGAAAGCGATCCGGGATCTAACAGGAAACGGTTATCGCATTATCGTGGTAACCAATCAAGCAGGTATCGGCAGGGGACTTTTCTCGGAAGATAACTTGAAGGACATTCACTCTCGAATGGTCGCCAAAATTATGGACGCTGGCGGCAGAATTGATGCCGTCTACTACTGTCCGCACCATCCAGAAGCCGGGTGTGAATGTCGAAAGCCGAAGCCGGGCATGTTAATGTGTGCAGCGGACGAACATAACATCGAACTATCAAACGCATACCTGATTGGCGATTCTATAACAGATATTGAAGCCGGACAACGCGCAGGCACAAGAACACTGCTCGTTTTAACCGGACATGGACAAGAAAGTTATCACCACTACATTAATACAAAACCTGACGGTGGCACCGATAAGAACGGATGTCACCCCGAAAAAATTTTCACGAACCTCTACGCAGCGACGCGCTGGCTAATAAAAAATGATACTTGAAAAGATAGAAAACCGCACGGCTCACGCCGGGATCATTGGACTCGGTTATGTTGGACTGCCACTTATGGTCGCCATCGCGAGTGCGGGATTCCGAACCACAGGCATCGATATCTGTCCGGAAAAAATAGAGCGGTTGAAACAGGGAACCTCCGACGTGCCAGATGTCCCGAATACAGTGCTCGCACCCCTGATTACGTCCGGCAAGATACAGGTAACGACAGATTTCAGTGTGCTTGAAGCCTTAGACACTGTCAATATTTGCGTGCCGACCCCGTTGCGTGAGGACCGCACCCCAGATATGCAGTACATCGTTGCTGCAGCGGAACAGACCGCCCAACGCCTCCATTCCCAACAGTTGATAGTTCTCGAAAGTACAACCTACCCCGGCACAACCGAAGAAGTTGTGCTGTCTATACTCAACACGCCTCCTCATAAAAACACACCGATCCAAAGCTTAGAAGTCGGGCGCGATTTTTATCTTGCGTATTCACCCGAACGTATTGAACCCGGAAATAGCACCTACTACGTGACAAACACACCGAAGATTATCGGCGGCGTTACACCCACCTGTACCCAAGTTGCCAAAACCTTTTACGCACAGTTCGTCAACAAAATACACACCGTATCCTCATCTCGAACTGCGGAGATGGTGAAACTTTTGGAAAACACGTTTCGGAGCGTCAATATCGGACTCATCAACGAAGTGGCGTTGATCTGTGATCGGATGGATTTAGATGTCTGGGAAATTATTGACGCTGCTGCGACAAAACCGTTCGGATTCATGCCTTTTTATCCGGGTCCCGGCACCGGCGGACACTGTATCCCTGTCGATCCGCACTACCTTTCATGGAAGGCGCAGAAATATCAGTATCACGCCAGATTCATTGAACTCGCCAGCGAAATCAATAACGAAATGCCGAGATACGTCGTTGAGAAGATCAGCCACGCCTTGAATCTCCAGCGCAAGGCACTTAACGGGTCGAAACTCTTAATTCTCGGTATCGCCTATAAAAAAGATGTCGGTGACACGCGCGAATCGCCAGCAATTGAAGTCATACGTTTAATTCTTGACAAAAAAGCGGAATTTGTATATCATGACCCGTACGTATCAAATTTTTCGCTCGATAGCAAAACAGACTACCATTCAGAACCGTTGACAGCCGATTTGGTACAAAGTGCCGATTGTGTTGTAATTCTGACCGATCACGGTGCCGTAGACTATAATTGGCTCGTCGAACATGCCCAATCCGTTGTCGATACACGCAACGCAACACGCCGTGTGCAGATGGGACAGGAAAAAATTATCAAAATTTAATCATATTATATTCTTCGGAGCACAAAATGTCACACCTATATTTAAAATCGCAAATACATCGCGATCAACTCACCTGGTTCCTCGACCTACTCTTAGATGAAAGAGAAATTTTCCAGTTGAGTGTCTCTACCGGTATTATCCCCGACGTAGACAGACTCTATGCCTTATCGCGGCGAGAGTTATTATCGAATCTAACCGACGCATTTTTGGTGGTGGATAGCGACGCGAACCCGGTAGATAAAGATAGCGACGCTCTTCTACCGAAACCGGAAACACAAAACGGAGAACCGTCCACCAAAGAATTGGCAAGCCAATTTCTCAGTGAGAAGGCAGAAGCGGCAATCTCGCGGGTCGGCTATATGGAAGTCGCCGAAATCGAAACGTTTTTTAGAACGTCTGATATCCTCATGGAATCAGGAGATTTTGGCGAAATTGTATGGGCACTTCTCACCGACCAACGTACAGCCGTCGTCGAACACGGTTACAAACTCCTCAATACAACTTATGAATCTGTAAAGGTCGAATATACAAACGGATACCAAAACCTTACCAATCATGAACAAGCAGAAACAATTGCGGCTCAAGAGACCGACAACTTAGAAGCCGAGAACATAGCGTCGGAAGATTCGGAGCGAGAAATTGAGCAACTCGAACGCCAATTAGCCGACTCAAGATCAAACTACGTCTCACTCGAACAGCAGCATACCCGATTAGACCAACAACGTGCTTTTCTCTTAGAGGAAAATAAGGGGCTGAAGACCAAAACTGCAGCCTACGACGATAATGAGAAACGTTTGAAAGCACTTGAAGAAGAAAACCACAGACTCCATGAACAGATCACACAAAATACCGAAACCGATGCCGTGCTACAGCAACTCACTGAGGAGCGTGAGCAGCTCGTTGCAGAAAAAGAACGGCTAACGGAACAGTTGAACGGATACGACCAGATACGGGCAGCCAAAGACGGATTCGCCGCAGATCTGAAAGTCGTTGAAGAGGCTATCTACAAAGGGTATCAAGAGATTGAAGATTTTCAGAACAGTTTAGATAATTATTTCGATGCGTTAGAAGGTTGCCATCAGACGACGCGCGGCGCACTCGCGCAAATCCGGCAAACGCTCACCTATTTCGATACACAGCAGCTCATCGAAGGTGAAACGACGTATCCGATCACATCTGAGCAACCGCGTGTCGGCGTTTTTGTGGACGTCCAGAACATGTTCTACGCTGCAAAAGACCGATACGGGAGAAGAGTCGATTACATCAAACTCCTTGATCTCATCGTTGGGCCGCGCTACCTTATGGGTGCTTACGCCTACGTCGTCCAGATACCAGAAATCGACCAGGCACCGTTTCTGTCCCTTCTTGAACACAACGGTTATACGATTAAAAGCAAAGATTTACGCTTACGTGGCGACGGTTCCGCAAAAGGCGATTGGGATGTCGGTATCGCTGTCGATGTCGTTTCAATGCTCGGCTCACTGGATGTCGTTATCTTAGCAAGCGGTGATGGCGATTTCTGCCCACTCGCCGAACTGATTAAGCATCAGGATAAACGGTTTGAAGTCGTCGCTTTTGAACACAACACCTCCATGGATTTGCAACAGATCGCAGACCAATTTTTCCCAATTGGGGACGAACTCCTTATTTAGACTTACAATAGTCGATGTAGGTTGGGTTGAGTGGTAAAGCCACAGGCACATTTTTGCTATATCCTGCGGTCCGTTTTTCAATGAAACCTTAAGGTAGATAGGTTTAGCGAAACCCAACATCCGAAATGGTGTGAACCTCATAACGTGTTGGGTTCACTCTGTTATTGAACAGGCTAACAGCCTATTCTACAGATTAAAGGCGCGCTGTTGGTGAAGGAGGCATCCGCGTGTGGCATTTCAAAAACATCTCAAATCGTGATTCTTCCCTGAAGTCTTTGATGTACCTCGTTCTCATGATGCTTTCTGTGCTGATTGTCATCGCAATCGCCCGCGCAGAGTGGTCCTCCTTGGCAACACAGAACCTCCCATTATGCATAGCAGAAAACGAACAACGGTTCCCCGTCCTCGTCAGCGATGCGGAAGGCGGAGCGATTGTCGCATGGAGCGATGCACGGCATGCGAATCGTGATGTTTTTGCGCAGCGTATCAGTGCGACAGGAGAGACGCACTGGAACGCGAACGGTATCCCGATCTGTGATCTGCCTTCATCACAGAGTTGGCCCCTAATCGTTAGCGACACGGTAGGCGGTGCTATCCTCGTCTGGGGCGACACGCGGCACGGGAATCAGGACAGTTATGCCCAACGTATTGATGCCAACGGCAATAAACTTTGGGACCCCGAAGGGATGCCTGTCTGCACACACCCTACATTGCAAGACGATCTGAACGCTATCGCTGACGATAAAGGCGGCGTAATCGTTGTTTGGGAGGACTGGCGCAACGGAAACCAAGATATTTATGCACAAAGAATCGACGCGAGCGGAAAACCGTTATGGGAAGCGAACGGTGTGCCTGTCTACAGCGGTGAAGGCGATCAATATGACCCGGTCGTCGTCGCTGATGGTGAAGGTGGTGCCATTTTTGCGTGGTGGGACATCAGCACGCCGGATTGGAATATCTTCACACAACGCCTCTCAGCAGACGGGAAACCGATGTGGAATTCGGGCGATAATGAAGAAAGTACACCTATTCCGGTCTGCACGGCAATCGGGAACCAAGGTGCCCCCGTTGCGGTGAGCGACGAAAACGGCGGCGTATTCTTCGTCTGGTCGGACTATCGGAACGATCCGAACTTTTATACACGCGCGCAGCTATACGCACAGCGCATTACCGCGAAAGGCGATGCGTTGTGGGCAGAGGACGGCATCCTTGTCTGCGATCTACAAGTCAACCAACAACAACCGGACTGTATTCCAGACGGAAACGGCGGTTTCATCGTTACATGGTGGGACGAAAGGAACATTTTTGCCGACATCTATGCACAACGTATCAACGCAAACGGTGAAGCACTCTGGCACGATGACGATTCAGACACAGAGAAGGGTGGTATTCCCGTCTGTACCGAAGGCGGCGTTCAACGGCTCCCACAACTCGTTCCCACAGATGACGCAGGCGCCATCGTCTATTGGCTCGATTACCGAGAAGACTTCGGCGATTCAACCGAGGATGCGATCTATGCGCAACGCCTTGACGCTGACGGTCAACCGTTGTGGCATAAGGACGGTATCCCTGTCTGTAGTGCGCCGAAATCGCAAATCACGCCGCAAGCCATCCCCACAAGCACCAACGCTGCAATCATCGTCTGGGGCGATGCCCGCGGTTCAGACGAGGACATCTATATCCAACGGATTCCCTGACCGATAAATTTGACTTTTTTTGTTTTCTATGCGATAATAGGAATAAAACAGGAGGAGAAACACATGTCAGAACAAGATTTCAGGGAACGGGTATTGAGTGCCATTGATGATCTCAAACGGACGATTGAAAGAATGGATGACAGAACAGATAAACGACTCACAACGGTAGAAAAAGACGTAAGTGGGTTGCGCGAGGATGTTAAACGGACGATCGAAAGAATGGAAGAGAAAATTGATAACCGCTTCACAACGGTAGAAAAAGACATAAGTGAACTGCGCGGTGATGTTAGATGGATTCGCGGTAAGTTTGAAGGCAGACAAGAAGCAACATCAAACTAAGACGTAAAGACGGCAATATGGATAGCACTCGGATCTGCATTAGCAGCCATCGTATCTTTGATTAAGTCGTTTTGGGGTTAACGAAACAGGACTTACGCAAATTGAATGGGGAAACGGTATATTTTGCTGATTTAACCCCCTAAATCCCCCTTATCAGGGGGACTTTAAGAGAAAATGCGTAAGTCCTACGAAAGGAACTTTTATGACAAAACGCACGCAACTCGCCCCAGCCAAACGGGCAATTATTGTCGGGATGGACGGCGCGAGCATGGAACTGGTTAAAAATATGATTGATTGGGGACACGCACCGAGTATGGCGAAACTGCTCCAAACAGGTGTCTACCGCCCGATGATCGGCGTGTTTCCGACGCTAACGCCACCAGGATGGACAGCACTCTCTACCGGCTCATGGCCCGGCACACATCAGGTCATGGACTTTAACATTCGGGCGGTCGGGGAACGGTTGGATAAAACGGTCTGGGGTATCAATACCGGGTTGTGCCAATCCGAATATCTCTGGAATCTCGTGGAACGCGCAGGCGGGAAACCGATCTTAGTGAAGTGGGAAATGTCTTGGCCCCCGACTGTCAAAACCGGTATTCAGGTAGAAGGCACGGGACCGGGTGTCTCTAACCATCATCAGATTGCGGGATACCACCTCTTCGTTGGCGGAAAATGGGCACCGCGACCTATCGGCGGACAACGCGACCCAGAAACGTTAGATCCAAGCGCGCTCCAGAAAGTCCGCAACATCGATCCGGTCACTCTCAAACCTATTGAAGATGCGGAATGGAAGGCGTTACCCGATTCCACAAAACCCCCACAAGAGGTCGAACTCACGATCCACCCCTTAGCACGCGGCAGAGAAGATGTGATGCCGTCTGTCTATGCGAAAAGCGACGGTTCCGATAGCACACGGGTGCCGAAACCGTTTTATGGACTCATCTACGCCTCGGCTGATAACGGCTACGATCGGATACGGATTTACCGAAGTCGTTCTGCTGATGACGCTGTTGCCGATCTCGGTGTCGGTGAATGGAGCGATTGGTGGTTGGACAATTTTGAGATTGACGGTAACGCGGCGGAAGGTTACGTCCGCATGAAACTCGTGACGCTCACGCCGACAGCCGACGCTTTTGAACTCTTCGTCCCGCAAATCTGGCCCCGAGAGGGTTATACGGTTCCCGATACAGTTGCCACTACAATCGACAAAGAAATCGGTTCATTCCTGCAAAACCCGGCTCGCGATGCCCTCGGACAGATGGACGACGATACCTATTTTGAAGTCTTGGATTACCACCACCAGCGTCTTGCAGATGTCGCGACACACCTCGCTCAGAACAACGATTGGGATGTCTTGATGGTAGAGAGCCACGCACCGGACTATGCCAGCCACTTCTTCCTCAGCCAAGCGGATGAAATCAGCGGTGCATCGCCTGAGACCATCCATCGGTGCCGTGAAGGCTTACGACGTACCTACGAATCCGTCGATCGGATGATCGGACAGTTGATGGAACTCGCAGATGAGGAGACGGTCATTCTCGTCTGTTCGGACCACGGTGGTACCCCGAACCAATTCCGCGCCGTCGATATTGAGAAGGTCCTGGAAGAGACAGGATTTATCGTCAGAGATACAAACGGAGAGATAGATTGGACGAAAACGCGTGCCGTTAACGTCGGTCTGGTACATATCTTCATTAATTTGGCAGGACGTGAACCCGACGGCATCGTTCCGCCTGAAGCTTATGAAGAGACACAACGTGAACTCATCGCAGCGTTGCATAGCTACAAAGACGAGAAAACCGGACGGCATCCGTTCACGTTAGCTGTCACGCGCGCCGATGCTGAGATGTTCAATCTGCACGGCGAACTCGTCGGCGATGTTGTCTATGCACTGCGTCCCGAATTCGACGGTGCGCACGGCAAGCAGCTGCCCTCCGTAAGTTTCGGGATCGGTGGACAGCATTCTACATTCCTGCTATCGGGTGCTGGCGTTCGCGAAGGCGTTGCGTTGGAACGGCAAGTCCGTGTCGTCGATGTCGCACCGACGCTCTGCTATCTACTCGGACTTCCGATGCCTGATAGGGTCGAGGGTGGTGTCGTTTACGAAGCGTTAGCAGATCCGAATTGGCATCTGACAGCACTTTCAGAAATTTAGGGTAACAGGACTTACGCCAATGAGAAAATATCGGACATTCAGACGCAAAAAAAATCGGTAATTTCCCTATTTAAACCCCCTAAATCCCCCTTATCAGGAGGGTAGGAGGACTTTAAGAGGGGATGCCTAAGTCCTAAGCAATTGAAAATACCTCATTCTAAGCTGTCTAACATGTCTTCAAAAATTTTTCTAAGTTGCGGGTGCTTTTCCACAAGTTGTGGGTGCTCTTCCATAAGTTTCAAGTGCTCTTCCATACGTTTCAACATTTCAGACCTACTCTCAGCTCTAAACGCAGCCATCCGCTCATCTATATTCTGCGCAGCAGCCTCCGCCTCTATGAAAAGTTTTGCTGCATCTTCGGAGTAAACAGCAAGTTTTTCAAGGGTATCTTTGCGTTTTAGCCGAGCATTCCTAAGTGCTTTAGTCGCTAATCCGATTTGTTCCGGATCTTCAGAATCGAATGCCGCCATTAACTCTTCTTGTGCTCCTTCATACGATGACTGGGCTTCAGAAAAATCTTTAAAGGCGGCTACCTCTTCATCCGAAGGAACATCCTGCGGTACCGGTTCTTCAGAGAGTGTACTATCAATAGGCTCGCCAACCTCACCGTTTTTCGTAAGGGGTGCGGTGGTATCCGTATCTACTTTTACCTTGGTGTTCGGTGCTTCCATCTTATCTTCTTCCGGCGTGGTATCCATCTGTACTGGCGTAACAGAAGCAGGTGCTCCAACTTGCGTAGCATCCACTTTTTCTGGTGTCCCGCTATAGATTTTTACTGGGTCTGCTGTCAATATCTTCTGCGCAGGACGATGGTGTCCGAAATACCAAAGGGAGGTCCCTCCTATTAAGAAGAGAACAATATAGATCGGAATGCGAAAATTTCTCATTTTGAACTCCTTTTATTCTTTTAAAGTGTCTTTTTATTTTTAGATCTTATTATAAACATTTGCCGATGCCGTATTTTTCGCTTAACTCTGCCAACCTATAGGTATTGATGACTTCGGCTTTGGTGAGCCAACCGCGACGGGCAACGTTTAAACCGGTGCGGCGGTGCGCCAAGTGCGGGATACCGTGTGCGTCCGTATTGACAGACAGTAGCACACCTGCATCTTTCGCCATCCGCACAAACCGAGGGTCCAAATCCAATCGGCTCGGTGAGCCGTTAATCTCCAAGACGGTGTTATTTTCCGCGGCGGCTTCGATGATCGCTGCAATATTGAGCGGATACATCGGTCTATGACCGAGCATCCTACCTGTCGGGTGACCGATGATGTTGACGAATGGGTTCTCAATTGCACGGATAATGCGCTCTGTCATCTCGGTTTCGGTTAGGTTGAAATTGCTGTGAACGCTTGCGACGACAACATCGAGTTGCGCCAGCACCTCGTCGGGGAAATCGAGTTCGCCGTACCGCCGAATATCGACTTCAGAACCGGCGAGGACTGTGATGCCGTCAACCGCTGCGTTTAATTCACGAACCTGCTTTATCTGATTAAGTAACCGTTCCTGATCCAAGCCGTTTGCAACAACGGAAGAGACAGAGTGATCCGTAATAGCAAAGTATTCGAAACCTTCCGCCTGCGCCGCTGCCACCATCTCTTGCAGTGTCTGCCGTCCGTCGCTCCAGTTGGTATGTGCGTGTAAATCGCCTCGTAAATCGGCGAATTCAATAAGTTCTGGTAAAGCGTTATCCTTAGCCGCTGCGACCGAGGTTCCGTCCTGTCGAAGTTCTGGCGGAATATAGGAGAGTCCGAGTTTCTTGTAAATCCCTGCCTCCGTTATATCGGGTTCAATCGTTTCCAAGGCAGAGCCGTCGGGGAGTGCGTTAAAGTGTGCGTCTGTGGCTGTCGTTAAGAATAGGGTCAAAGCGTACGTAGCAGGCGTGCAAAGATAAAGCGAGACCGGAAAATCTCGGTCAACGGAGAATTGGAGGACAGGGAGCGTCCCGCGGACATCATCTGTCGGTTCGCTCCGATCTGTTTCAACGAAAGTGGCACTGCCGCTGTGATAGGCGCACACGATGCCATCGCCTGTTTTGAAGCCGATCGGATTTTGTGAGAACGGTTCAAGAAATGATTGTAGCGGATCGGGGACGACACTATCCATCAGTCGGAAGGCAGCTTCATCTTCACACACAACGATCAATTCTATGCCTCGACAGACCTCTTCGAGCCGCCGTATATGTCCTGTGAATTCGGGTTCCCGTTCCATCCATCCGTCAGTGATAAGGGGTGTTAGGCTTTCGATAATCTGTTCTGCGAGTTGTAAAACATTCCGTAGGGGGCGCGCCTTTCGGAGCTCCATCCGAAACGATAGACTTTCGGTTATCATCCGAAGGGTCTTCTTTCCGATCCCCTTCATGTTATTAAGTTTCCCGCTCTCCAAAAGTACTTCGAGGTCTTCAAGGCTTCGGACACCGAGCTCCTGATAGAATCTACCAACAGTCTTTACACCGAGTCCTCGGATTTCGAGTACTTCCAGTATCCCTGTCCCCATCTCTGCGACGAGGTTATCGTAATACTTACAGCGTCCGGTTTCGAGCATCTCAACCGTCTTGTCTTCGATAGCCTTGCCGATACCGGGTGTCGCCCGGAGTTGTTGTACGGCTTCTTCATCATAATTGGGGGTGTCTTGTTTGGCGGTCTTGCCGGACAATTCGCGTGGGAATTTATTGATGATATCGGCTGCGCGTTCATAAATACGTGCGCGGAATGCATCGTCACCCCGGATTTGTAGGAGCGAACCGATAGCACTGAAAATATCGCTAATCTCACGATTTGTCATTTTTTTAATTTTCCTTGCGGTTGAGTTAGGTCGGTTTGGTCTTTGACGTTCCTTCCATAAATCTGAAGAAACGGCCAAGCAATACGCAGAAATACCGTTTTTGCTTGGGCGTTTCTTAAGCAAAAACACCCCTCCATTTCATTACGGGCTACGCACCTTTTTATAGTAAAATCCGAAAATAAATGAACACTTGTCCGAAGATAACCCCCCTAACCCCCCTTATCAGGGGGGAATAAGATGGGAATTACTTCGATTTGATGTGTTTAAATAATTATGGGCTTTGCTATAAAAAGCAAGAAAACAACCGAAACTCCGTAATCTTCCTTGCGGTTGAGTTAGGGAGGCGGGGTTACATGAAGTTTCAAAAAATAAATCGGTAATTTCTTTTAGAAACCGCACCTACCGGGCCTGGGGAAAACCGGAATTACCGAATTAATAAATTAAATTTCATCAAACCCCGCCTGCGAAATGCCTAATAACACAAAACACATAGCCTGAAACAACGTGGAAGGGTTTTTGCTTGGGTGTTTCTTCAGATATACGCCAATTCGCTTGAAATTAACAACTCACCTAACCGAACCGCAAGGAAAATTAAAATTATATGGATTTCCGATACGTGGTGAGACCGACGCATACGCCAATTAGCATCGCAGCAAACACAACCAAGATAATTTGATAAATCGCAAGGAAGTGGATGCCACCTAATTGAGACTGGAACACATAGATCATTCCGTAGAAGCAACCGAGTCCACACAGCGCACCGAGACCGCCGAGGAACAGACCGTGGAGAATAAAAGGAAAAAGTAGGTAGTTTCGGAACATGCCGAGTAATCTCATCAGATGAATCTCTTCGGATCGAGCAACCGCGGCTTTTTTTATGATAGACCCAATCAGAAACCAGACGACAACAACAGCGACAGCGATGCCAGCGAGCATTGTTCGTTCCGAATCACGTAAACGATCTTTCAACTGTCCCTGTCCGGTCAACATAACATCTTCAATTTCATCGTATGTTTTTATCTCTAAGGCGATATGTTCTAATGCTTTACGTGTGATTAATTCCTCATCCACATAAATATTGAGGGACGCCGGAAAAGGGTTCACACCTCGGGTCTCTGCAAACGCTTCCTTAATCAGCACCCCTAAATCTCGGAATTCGGTTTCGCCGCGTGCGAGTTTATCCGCTTTTGACGTATAACCTACAGCGAGAATCTGTCCGCTCTTCTCCAATTGGCTGACCAATATGCGTCCGTCTGATTCAGCCACTGTATCTTTTAGAAACGCTACGAGGGTCGGTGAGTGGCTCTTAAAATCAGATTGTTGTGATATGAGGGAATGGTTTAGCAGCAAGGTCGTGAGTAGCGCAGTGATGAACCCGACACCGATAATGCCTATCAAGCTGGAAGTGCCAGCGCACGCGATATGAGAGATAGCATTTTTAAGACGATAACGCATTTTTAGTTTTCAGTTTCAGTTTTCAGTTTTCAGTTCTGGTTTTTGATGCACAAACAGGCTTTTTCAAACCTTTACTTTTTGAAGTGTCAACGGTTAGAAAAAAAATATTGAACAATCAGAATCCTCTTGTAACTGATGACCGATAACTGATAACTGATAACTCCTCCTATCTCAATGGATACCACCATCCCGCAGCTCTATGATCCGTTTATTACATTTCTCCGCGAGTTTACGGTCCGTTGTCGTGACAAAGACAGTCATGCCTTGAAAATTGAGGGCATCGAGAAGTGCCATAACTTCAAGTGAAAGGCGTAAATCTAAACCTTCTGTAGGTGCGTCGGCAAGCAGTAGCACCGGATTATTGATAACGGCTCTGGCAATAGCGAGCCGTCGCCGTTCATTGCTCGATATTTCCGTCGGTAGCGCGTGTTGATGATGACTAAGTCCCATTTGATGCAGGAACTTGGTGACGTTCTCTTCAACGAACTTCGGTGCTGCCCCTGCCAATCTCTGTGGCAGCGCAAGGTTTTCTTTCACCGTCTTATTCGGCAGAAATTTGAAGTCTTGAAACACAAGTCCTATCTTCTGACGAAAGTAGGGTAGGCTCATCTTGTCTAATTTCGCGAGCTGCTGCCCGATCACATTCAGATCGCCAGTAAGTGGCATCAGATCAGCGTATAACAGACGCAGCAGCGTGGTTTTCCCAGAACCGCTCGGACCGACGAGGAAAACGAATTCACCGCGCTCAACACGAAAACTCACTTGCTCAAGCACGCTAAGCTCATTATAACTGTAACTGACCTGATGTACCTGTATCATTTTTATTTTTCTACACTGCAGGCGGGGTTTCAAACCCCGCCTGCGAGGAGCCCGGTAGGTGCGGTTTCATGAAGTTTAATTTATTAATTCGGTAATGTCAGAACGTGCGATGAATCGCACTACTACGAGCCCGTCTGTTTGTAGTAGGGCAATTTATTGCCCGTTTATTTTAACTGATATTTCTCAAATCTATC
>JAAXHL010000096.1:0-26733 GCA_012270865.1 Candidatus Poribacteria bacterium
CCCCCTTATCAGGGGGGAATAAGATGGGAATTGCTTCGATTTGATGTGTTTAAATAACTATGGGCTTTGCTATAAATGTGGAACATGATGCCCTTCAGGTATTAAAGACACAATTTTTCGTGGAATGCTTGCATAATTTTGGAAAAAGATGAGATTTTTGTATAAAAGTTGGTAAAATTGTTTAAAAATCTGTGGTTCAGGCTGCTGAACGCTATTTCGGAAAACTGCAAAAAGTTGACAATTTTTTGGCTTTGATTTAGGATATGTGTAACTTTGATAGCGGTTTCATCTAATTCCTAATGGAACCGAAATTTGAGAATGGTATTCCATTGAAAGTTACTAACGTGAGGTCCCTCCTCACAGTGAACGCATCGGAGGGTGAAAATGTCACAGAACGATGTTGCGTTGATGGCGCACCTCATGCGCCGCGCAGGGTTTGGAACAACCCGCGCCGAACTGGAAACCTACGTCGAAAGAGGCTACGAGAACGTAGTTGACGACCTTGTCCATCCCGAACGCGGGACTCCCATTGATGAAGATATTTTAGAACGCTACTTCGGCGGCGAAGGTGCTTATGTCGGTATTTGGATTTATCGGATGCTGAACAGTAGGTGTCCACTTCAAGAGAAGATGGCACTTTTTTGGCATCATGTCTTTGCGACGGGGTTAGGCAAGAATCAGCATATCCTTGCATCGACGAACCAGATTGATATGTTTCGACGCGTCGGTATGGGGAAAATGCGGGACCTTCTACTCGAACTCTCGAAGGACCCGGCGATGATCTTCTGGCTTGATAACAACGAAAATCGAAAGGGTGAACCGAACGAGAATTACGGCAGAGAACTCCTTGAACTCTTTTCGTTAGGTGTCGGTAACTATACGGAGGATGACATCAAGAATTGCGCGCTTGCCTTTACGGGTTGGACATTCGGTCAACCGATTCCGTTGTATCCGCACGGTTACTACACGCCCCCGTTCCTGTTTGTCGAAGATGAACACGATAACAGTGAAAAAACCTTCTTGGGACATACCGGAAACCTCAATGGCGATGACATCATCGACATTATTGTTGAGCAGCCTGCTTGCGCGAGATTCATCTCCAGACACCTCTACAATTTCTTTGTCGCCGATGAACCGCAAGTGCCGTCGTGGAATGTAACGCCGCCACAGGATCCGGCTGCTATTGAAACGCTTGCGGACGCATTTATGAGGTCGGATGGGAATATATCGGATGTCCTGAGTGTTCTCTTCAACGCGAATTTCTTTAAAGAAGCCCGATTCAAGAAGGTGAAAAGCCCGACGGAACTGGTCACAGGTATTTTGAAACTGGTAGGGACGTTTCAAGGTCCGCAACCGGGAATGGGTCCCTACGCGAGTGCTACGCAATTGATGGGTCAGAAACTTCTCGATCCGCCGACTGTAGAAGGCTGGCACACGGGTAAGGAGTGGATTGATGGTGGTCTACTTACGGCGCGCGTTAACTTTGCTGTTCGCGAAGTCAGCGATGCCTCGAAACCCGGCATTCAGGACATCCTCACACGCTTGAAAGATAATGGGAATCCACTCTCGCCGGAAGCGTTTGTGGAGAGTTGTCTTGAATTTACGGGTCCGTTGGTGGTAGGAGATACGACGCGTCAGTATTTGACCGAATTTGCGGAAGCGACCGGTGAGATCGATTTCAGAGATGATGACGCTGTGTCGGAAAACCAAGCGCGTCTCGTAAGTATGCTCCAGTTAATTGTGGCATCAAGAGAGTATCAACTCGGTTAGTTTTTTGTAGTTTTGGGCTGAATAGAGGAGACATTGACATGCGTACTACGAAGAAAGCCCCAGTCCTCGTCGTTGTGCAGTTGACAGGCGGCAACGACTTCATGAACACACTCATTCCCTATACAGCTGGGATTTATCACGATTCTCGACCGGTTGTTGGCATCAAAGCGGAAGATGTGCTACCGTTAGACGTAGACGATACACTCGGCTGGAACCCGCACGCTGCACCCCTCAAAGAGATGTTTGATGCTGGTGATGTCGCGGTTGTACAGGGTATCGGCTACCCGGACTCAAATCGCTCTCATTTCCGGGCGATGGACATCTGGCACACCTGTGAACCCTTGAAAATCGGCGATGAAGGTTGGGTCGGACGATTGGTCCGCGAACTTGATCCGACAAGCCAGAATGTTTTAACGTGTGTGAGTTTCGGACAAGGATTGCCGCGTGCTTGTGCGCTTGCTGGTATCCCTGTTACTTCTGTCGGTGATTTGGATAACTACGGGTTGATGACCAGCATCGGTGATGAAGGACAACGCACGAAGGCACTTGATGTATTTAAGAAGATGTACAGCAGCACCGTCGGCAGTGGGATTGTGATGGACTACCTCAGCCAAACTGGGTTAGATGTCATTAAGGGCGCGGACGAACTGAAAAAGGCACCGGCGATGTATACATCTGAAGTGGAATACCCGCAGAGTTCCATCGCGAAAAGCCTGCGGGATGTCGCTCGTGTCCACCTTGCTGATCTCGGTACGCGCGTTTTCTATACGCAGCACGGTGGGTACGACAACCATGCCAACGAGGTTCCGGCGCATCCACGCCTTCTGAAGGATCTGACGGAAGCGATTCAAGCGTTCTTTACGGATTTGCGCGCGCAAAACGCCTCCGAAGAGGTCGTCATGTACGTGTTCACGGAATTCGGTAGGCGTATCCGAGACAACGCCAGTGGCACGGATCACGGCACCGGCGGCGGTGCGTTTATTATCGGGGATCATGTGAAAGGTGGTCTCTATTCGGAGTATCCGTCGCTTGAGCCTGCCCGATGGGTACACGGCGAAGACCTTGAGCATACCATTGATTTCCGTGGTATCTACGGAACGCTTTTGGAACAGTGGATGGGGGTTGATCCGACGGATATCGTCGGTGGGAATTTTGAACAGATTCATCCCTTTTCAGTGTAGCTTGCAAACTGAAACTTGCTATTAAATGATGTAGGACAACGGGAGGAGATATATCATGGGCAGACCTTACGGCTTGCTGCGTGCTGGGTTTCCGTACCTCAAGTGCCTGAGCATGCGGCGGACGACGAACTTTCCGATCGACATCGCAATCGGAAAAGAGGGACGTTTGTATATTTTGTGCCGGAACGACGGCACGGCATCCATCCGGAAATATACTGTTGAAGATGAAGACCTCGGCACGATGGGACGCTATGGACAGGGTGAGGGGCAATTTACATGGCCCGTAACAATTATCGCTGATAACGAAGAGAACATCTATGTCTCCGATGAATATTTGCATCGGATTGTCGCTTTTAACAGTGAGGGTGAGCATATCGGTACCTGGGGTGAACACGGCACTGATTCGGGGCAACTCAACGGACCTGCCGGTATCGCTTTCGATCCTGATGAGAATCTTTATGTGGTTGACAGTCTGAGTCATCGGGTACAGAAGTTCACGAAGGATGGCGAGTTCCTTCTCGGATGGGGACGCTATGGCGACGGTGAAGGTGAATTCAATATGCCGTGGGGTGTTGCCGTAGACGAACTTGGCGATGTCTACGTTACGGATTGGCGAAACGATAGGGTGCAGAAGTTCAATGCTGACGGAGAATTTCTCTTTGCCTTCGGTAAATCTGGCAGCGGTAACGGCGAATTCAACCGTCCCGCTGGGATTGACGTTGACCTGCACGGCGATATCTACGTCGCTGATCGGGGCAACGACCGG
Source organism: Candidatus Poribacteria bacterium (assembly GCA_012270865.1). Lineage (GTDB taxonomy): Bacteria > Poribacteria > WGA-4E > WGA-4E > WGA-3G > WGA-3G. The sequence continues at coordinate 3,718 of JAAXHL010000096.1, forward strand.
ATTCAACTCTTTAATGCTGAAGGTCGGTATGTGCAGAAGTTCCTTGGTGATGCCACGCTGTCAAAGGTGTCGCAGGCGTATATGATGACGAATGCGAGTCCGAACCGGATGCGCGATATGGCGGATTTGGAGCCGCAAAAATATCTGCGCCAACCGAAATCTGTCGCAGTTAGCGAGGACGGGTTAATGTTCGTGCCGGATTTTGGGTCCTATCGGGTTCAGGTTTATCAGAATATGGCAGTGCCGTTGACGGAGCAGGAATTTAGTCCGCCGCGCCGGTCGGTTACATTGCATCAGGAATAAGACTTTACCAGCGAAAACAGAAATATTGAAAAGCCGAGTGTGTGTATTCTATACGCTTGGCTTTTTGTGTATCGTTGATGAAGTTAAGTTTTAAGTCGACTGAAAACCTGGGAATGTGCCACAGGCTAACAGCCTATGGTACAAAAATCGGAATGTGCCACAGGCTAACAGCCTATGGTACAGAAAACCGTCCAAACTATAGTAAATTACTGTCAAACTTCACATAAGAGGAGATTCAACTGATGAAAAAGATTGGATTATTCTCCTTAGTTTTCTTGTTAGCTGCAGGGTTCTTATCAAACAGTTTTGCTCAGGAGTACACACAGTGGCACTTACCGGAAGGCGCGATAGCACGCCTTGGAAAAGGAAAGATAAAGGATATAGAATTCTCACCTGATGGCACTCGCTTGGCGATAGCAACTGACATTGGGATTTGGGTCTATGCGGCGCAGACCGGTGCCGAGATTGCGCTTGTTAAACGGCAACCGCGCGGAATTTCGGCTGTAAGTATTATCGCCTTTGCTCCGGATGGTACAACCCTTGCTTTCGGGAGTGAGGATTTGGATCATGAGAGTGGGGCAGTCGAGTTGTGGGATACCACGACCGGAGAACGTCTAACTGTGTTGGGGGAGGATATGGGTTCAGTTAAGGCATTGGAATTTTCGGACGATGGCACAACACTCGCCAGCGTGAGTTGGTCAGGAACGATGAAGTACTATTTGTGGGAGGTTGCTACCGGTCGCGAAGTTTTAAGCTTTACAAAAGCGCAAGGTAGAATTCCACTTAGCAAAGGTGCTTTAGTCCTTTCACATTCCCCACATTCTGTTGCAAGTGCGAATGTCGATACCGTTAAGATATGGGATGTCGCCACAGAAGAGCTTCGGCATACCTTGGGAGAGGGCGGGAACCCTACATCTGCTTTGGCATTCTCACCTGACGGTAAGACCCTTGCCGGTGGTTATGCGGCGATCCGGTTATGGGATACTGAGGCTGGCGACGAACTCTCCAAACTCGATGGACATAGGCGACAGGTGCATATCATGACTTTCTCGCCAGATGGCAGAATCCTTGCCAGTGGTGACACCGGCGGAACAGTCATATTGTGGGATTTGGATTCGCCCACCCCTAAACCTTTAAAGAGAAAATCCACACTCCCGAGTTTATTGCGTTCTATTACTGGCGATAAATCGTCCCGAACAAACAACACGCGCGAAAATCGCATGTTGATAGAACATACGCTATCCATTGAGGCGTTAGACTTTACCGCTGACAGCCGAAGGCTTTTGGCTGGAAGTGAGGACGGTGCAGCTATAATGTGGGATGTGGAAACAGGAACCCCGCTTTTCACCGTTACGGGACACACAGGTTCGGTTAAAGCACTGGCGTTTCTTGAAGATGATAAAACCCTTATCAGTGCCAGTTCTGACGGTACACTCAGGGTATGGGAAACAGACACTGGGAACCAACAGTTGATCCCGATAAAGCATAAGCGACCTATCTACTGTATGGCTCTCTCTTCGGATCGCAAAAGGGTCGCAATTGGGGGTGTTGGCAATGATGTGCATTTGTGGAATACCGACACAAAAAACTTTGTTGCTACCTTTGAAACTGGGCACAAAAATTATGTGGATACCTTAGCATTCTCACCGGATGGCAAAATCCTTGCGAGCGGAAGTCGAGACAGAAAAATAGAATTCTGGGATGTGCCGAACCGTCAACGTCTCTCTATATTTGATGGTTATACAGACGGAATCATAAGAATGACATTCTCTGCGGACGGTAAAAAATTTGCGAGTAACAGTCGGGATGGAACGGCTCATTTGTGGGATCTTGAGACGGAGAAAAAAACGGTGTTGGTCCCAGCATCTAACGGGGGTGTGAATTCATTGGCGTTCTCGCCGGATAGCAGCCTGCTTGTGAGTGCCTTTCGGAATGAGACACTCCAACTCTGGGATACAAACACGCATCAGCACATAGCAGACATCATAGATGTGCGTTGGCCTGTTCTCCATTTAGGATTCTCACCCGATGGGAAAACAGTTGTAATCGGGTCGTATGATGGTTTAATCCTGTTGTGGGATGTGGAGACAAAAACTGTAAGCCACGAAATCCGAGCGGGGGGTACTGCGCGGCCGACCGCGTTCGCGTTTACGCAAGATGGCAAAACCCTCGTTAGCGGCAGTTCCGATGGGACGATCCTCGTCTGGGATTTGGGGCAGATTACACAAAGATAGCATCGAAAACTAACAGGACTTACGCATTTTTTCATTAGACGCTACGTAAAAGGCGGGTTACATGAAGTTTAAGAAATAAATCGGTAATTGTTAAGATCGCGAGCACAGCTCGCTCCTACCAAGAGGTTATTGAATAAATCGGTAATTGTTAAGATCGCGAGCACAGCTCGCTCCTACCAAGAGGTTATTGATGGATTACCGAATTAATAAATTAAACTTCATCAAACCCCGCCTGCAAGTGGCTGCGTAAGTCCTAACTAAGAGAAGTGTCCATCTTTTTGATACAGAGCCAAGTGTATATGCTATACGCTTGGCTTTTTTACGTCCTTAAGTAATGAAATTGATTGCTTAAGTCAACTAAAAATTTGAAGATTACGTTACAAGAGGCAGTCCACTTACGGCGAAGTTCACAAGTCCCCATGAACCGACAGGTTTAAATCCAGTATAGAAAAACAAAACGTTTGTCGAATTGCTTGTCCACAATGACACCTAAATCGGACCTACGGAAATAGAAAGGGGTAATCAAATGAAATTTGTGAAAAAAATGTTAGCGTTAGCAGGATGCTTTACCTTGGTGGCTTTTTTGTCTTGTGCTACAAATGTCAAGCAACACACTACACACCTCGAGAAACCTTTCGCACAGTCAGATATTGAGCAACAAATCGCGGAAATTGGTAAATCGGCTACTGTACTCTTGGTTGGTAAAGCTGCCGATGGGACGGGCTTTGCGGGTAGCGGCTTCTTTGTTCAACACGATCTTGTTGTTACCAACATTCACGTTCTTACTGGTATGCACGGGAAGGACTATCGTTGGAGTGTCAAGTCGATTAATCCGCCGACACAACACATTATCAAAGGGATCATGGCGAGCGATGCCAACCGCGATTTGGTTATCTTAAAAGTTGAAGGTAGAGGGTCAGGAATCCTCCGTCTTGGCGATAGTGATACGGTAGAACTGAGTGACGAGGTTATCGCCGTGGGTACCTCATATCGAGGGAGCAAAGATGCCAAGAGCAAAATCGCGAAGGGTCCGATAACTCGGACGACACCTAATTTCTTCAGTATAAAAACCGATATCCCTCCAGGACACAGTGAGGGACCTATCCTAAATAGCAAGGGCGAAGTGGTAGGAATTTCTGTAGAAGGTGGCACAACGAGAGGTTTAGGGAATGCTATCCCTTCAAATCACCTTAAGGTTTTGCTTGATGATATGCCTGCTGAAGAGACACCTTTAGAAGAATGGCATGAAGAGCCTTCAATACGCGCTTATGCCTACGTCAAACTCGGTAATGCGAAAAAAAGAGGTGGCAGCGATTATATAGGAGCGATCCAAGCCTATAATACAGCTATTCGTCTAAACCGAGATTTTTCCCGTGCTTATCTCCAAAGAGGACTTTTGAAGTCAGAGTTAGGAGATTATAAGCGGGCGATTAGAGACTATAACGCTGCCATTCAACAAGGTGGGGATTATCCCGATGTTTTTTCGAGTCGCGGTGCTGCGAAAAATGAGTTAGGCGATCATAAGGGTGCTATGGAAGACTGTAATATTGCTATTCGCATGGAGCCGGATTATGCCGCGGCTTATATCCATCGCGGAACTGCAAAAGAAGCATTAGGTGACCCTAAAGATGCCATTGAAGATTATGATAAAGCGATTCGTCTAAAACCGAAAAACGATGCTCTTGTTGTTGCCTATTTAAAACGCGCTGACGCGAAATCAGCACTCGATGAGAACAGAGCCGCCCTTGAAGATTATGATGAAGTGATTCGTCTAAAACCGAAAAACGATGCCTTTGCCGTTCACGCCTATTTAAAACGCGCCGAGGTGAAATTAGTACTCGGTGAGAACAGAGCCGCCACTGAAGATTATGATGAAGTGATTCGTCTAAAACCGAAAAACGATGCTCTTGTTGTTGCTTATTCAAAACGTGCCGATGCGAAATCAGCACTCGGTGAGAACAGAGCCGCTATTGAAGATTACGATGAAGTGATTCGTCTAAAACCGAAAAATGTTATCATTTTTGTTATTTCCTACTTCAAACGCGCCGATGCGAAATCAGCACTCGGTGAGAATGAAGCCGCTATTGAAGATTATGATCAAGGACTCCGCCTTGTCCCGATAGATGCCCTGCGTGCTATTGGTTACGTCAGCCGAGCTGCGGTGAAGTCGAATCTTGGAAACAATAAAGGTGCTATTGAAGATTGTGATGCGGCAATTCGCATTGATCCAGACCTTGTTGAAGCTTACGAAACCCGGGCGGAGGCAAAGTCAAATCTCGAAGACACATCAGGTGCCATTGAAGACTATAATGAAGTTATCCACCTAAAACCGAGTTATGCCAAAGCCTATTATAAACGCGGACGCGCAAAGGCTAAAATAGGCAACGTTTCAGAAGCAAAGGTAGATCTCCAAACTGCCTTAAAACTTACGGAACAGGAAAATGATAAACCTCTGAAAACCGATATTGCGGAAGCCCTTCGTCATCTGGAATGAGTTAAAAATCATCCCAGAGAGAAAATTCGTTCAAAAAATCCGTATCCTTGGCGAAGGTGCAGTTCTTAATATCTAAGGAGTCCTTAAAATGCTTCACGCTTTGTATATCAACAAACTTCACATAATACTAACGGTGTTACTGATTTTCTCGACGGCTGCTTATGGTGTAGAATCCACCACTAAGGAACAGATACACTCAGAAGCTATTGCAGATGCTCAAAGAGATGCCCAACTTGTTGTTAACAAGACAATATGGCAGCTTACGGGTTGCGTTGGCAATATTTTTGGTATGGGGGCAGCTCTTATTTACGAACCTCGCTTGCCAGCAAATCGCCTCATGGGTAAATCACCGGAATATGTGGAGTATTACGCAAACGAGTTTCGTAGAGAGACAAAGGGTCTCCAACTTTACCACGCGACAACGGGTTGTGTCTCGTCCAGTATCGGTATTTTTTTGTGGTTTATTTTGGGTTAAGTATTTATATAAGCGGAGGTCAAAATCACTATATGCAGATGAAATCCGTCATAGTTCTGTTTGCATTTACGCTCATGGCTACACCTATTTTTGCACAAACCGGTGATATCCAAGGGACGGTCTATCAGCGAAGCACGGAGCAGCCCTTAGTAGGGGCTAATGTTTACATCACCGAAACAGAACAGACCGAAAAAACTGACGAAAACGGTGTCTTTCAATTCACAGAGCTCCCCGAAGGTACGTATACTTTTGTTGTTACACATCCACTTGAACCTACCCCTACAAGCGTATCCGTTTCCATTAGCAGCGGTGATACCACTGAGATCAAAATCTACTTAGGCGAGGCGGTTCGGTTAGAAACGATTGTTGTTGAAGGGAAACGCCTGCCGCCGACGATCAGTCGCACGGAGATTCGTGGGAGTGAGTTGTTACGGATTCCGGGTGCTGCCAACGATGCGCTTAAGGGTCTGACGACGCTTCCGAGCATCGGGATTCCGAACGACTACTTCGGTGTTCTGTATATCCGTGGGAGTGAACCGGGTTCTAATCTCTACTATTTGGACCGAACCCCGCTCGGTTATCCGTTTCACTGGGGCGGTTTGCTTTCGACGATCAGCTCGGAGACGATTGAAACGATAGACATCTATGCTGGCGGATATGGTGCGGAATTCGGGTTGGATTCGCAGGCGGTGCTTGACATCCACGCCCGCGATAGCCTTACCGAACGGTTGGATGGAAAATTTAACCTGAATATCTTCTACTCCGAAGGGCTGCTCGAAGGTCGGATCGGAAATAACGGTTATGTTTCTGTCTCAGGACGGCGAAGTTACTTTGATTTCATAGTAGGACCAATTATTGAAAGTCAGACAGGACAAGAACAGCAGCTGCCCTACTTTTCAGATTACCAATTCAAGTTTGCTTATGCGTTGAGTGAAAAGCATCATCTGACAGTGAACGCCTTCGCTGCAACTGATCATTTCAAAATAGAGGAGCAGGCAACCCTGGTGGAAGAAGGGGCGGAAATAGAGGATCCATCAGGAATTCCACCCGATTTGGTGGAAGAAGAGCCAGAAATAGAGGATCTACCAGAAATTCCGCCCGAAGAGGCTGCGCGCTCCAGTGTCTATTTCAAAAACGGGTTTGATGGACAAGGCATCCATCTACGTTCAAACTTTACTGACCAACTCACTTCCCATCTATCGCTGACCCGCTCTCACAACTTTCTCAATATTGAGCTCAAGGCTGTTGTTGAAGAGAGGTATTCTCTGGAACCTATGAACGGTGACTGGGATTATGCGGCGAACTTTGTCCGTTATGACATAAAGGTTAGCGCGCCGGTTTGGACATTACGCGAGGATATTTCCTATAGGTTAACACCGTCATTTCAATTGGAGTCCGGTTTTCTTTTTGCTTTTAATCCAGCGACGAGTTCCGAAAAAGGTTGGTTTGAGGAGAATTTCCCCTCAGATCATGACTTGACTTATACGACAGAAACACCTGACGGTGAAGTCCTCAATGAGGACACTTTTGAGGAAATACACGACGAATTCGGACACGATTTTTATCGGACAGAAGGGTATTTGCAGGGACGCTATGATCCGCTTTCGTTCTTGTCTGTGGCCCTCGGTGTTCGCTTAGATTATCTGAACGTAACCGAGCAGCTCTCTATTCAGCCGCGAGGGAGCGTAAATTTCAAACTGCCGGGGGGTTCTAACCTTCGTCTCGCTTATGGACATTATGAACAGAACCCGCTACCGTATCAGTTGCTATCAGAGGATGGCAACCCGACGTTAACACCGAGCCTCACCCGCCACTATATCATGGAACTTGAGCATCCACTTTCGTCACGGACAGAACTCAAGTTTGCCACCTATTACAAAGACGCGCAGAAATTAGTAACCGCAGATGAGGTTTCAAATTATCTCAATCAAGGGAATGGGTATATTGGGGGTGCGGAAGTCTTCTTACGCCATCGCATACCGGACAAGTTCTTCGGTTGGTTTTCTTATGCTTATACACACACCGAGCGACGTGAGAAACCGAACGCTGCCTATCAACCTTACTTATTTGACGACACGCACATCGTTAGTGTCGTTGCGAACTATAGTTTCACGCCAAATTTCGAGATAGGCGCGAAGTGGCAGTATTTAAGCGGGACCTCCGAGGTGCCTATCAGCTCTCTTGTTCTAATTCAAGATCCGGTGACGGGCGGGTTAAACCCACTTTTGGCGAGTGCTGACGAACAATTAAGCACGAAACTGTCGCCATACCACAAGTTAGATGTCAGGATAAGCCGCAAATGGAACGTTAGTGGAATGAAAATAGGTGGGTTTCTTGATATTTTGAATGTATACAATCGCAAGAATGAAATAAAATTCATTTTTGAAGAGGCAATACTTGACGTACAAGGACAGGAAGTCAGCATTGACCGCGAAACCTTTGATGCGCCACAACTTCCGCGGATCGTCTATTTTGGGTTGACGCTTGAATTTTGAGGCAGAGGTTTGCGATTTAAACGTTCGTTTGATATAATACTGCTGTAGTAGGGTTAGGTGACCTAACCCCTACAAAAAGAGCATAAGCGGACGACGAAGGGAATAGGTATGAAAATTTTGGTTATTTTTGGTATGTGCGTGCTGGTACTTGTTGGTTGTACAAGTGCCGAGTACCAGAAGATGCAAGCGGAACGGGATCAACTGCTCAAGAATTATGAAGGTCTCCGCGAGGAGAACAGCGAACTGAAACTGAAAAACACGATCACCGATACTCTCCTCGGTAAGTGGAAGTTTTTGAGCCTTGAGATGGCGGAGAGCGGTGTTACGCAGGAGGTTGCGGAAGCCAAAGCCGCACTTTACGCGCTCGAACTAAAAAATCTCACACTTGAATTTTTTGAGGAGAAAGGCATTTATCATTACCGTGGTAAAAGGGGTGGGACGGATGTCTTCGGTCAATGGACTGTGATTACGATTCGGTATGGCGATGAACCGTTCCCGTTTATCCGGTTCATCAGGCGCACCGGTCCAGAGATGGAAAAGTTGCTTTTCGCAGCGAGTGCGGATGGAAGGGCACTTGGATTGTCAAGCGCGCCGGGATTCGGCACAGCGCGGGATATTGGTATCTCGGTTACGCCTGACAGGCTATATCTCACAATGCACGGCAAGATGCAATCGGGTCCCGATGGATGGATACAGAGTGGCGGCGTGCGCTGTTATTTTGAGAGGGTTGAGGAATGAAAATATTAGGGATCTTTGGTTTGATTATACTGGTTTTCGTAGGCTGTACCTCGGTGGAATACCAGCAGATGCAGAACGAACGGGAACGACTTCGCGCGGTATATGAGGAAGCGCGGCTAAAGAACGATAGACGGACTTCAAAAGACAGGCTTGAGCAAGAGATACTTGGGACGTGGCAATTTCTCGGTATAGAGGTCTTAGAAAGTGGTTTGAGTAATGAAATTGAGAGGACTGCTATTGCGCTTGATGAATTAAGTCGCAAGAACCTGACAATCCGATTTTTTGAACAGAACGGCATCCATTTTTACGAGGGTAATAACGGTAGTATTCGGGTTACCGGTAAATTCTCGGTCTACGTTGAGCGGATTGCTGAGGTTCTATACCCGGAACTTTGCATGAATCGGAGCTCAGGTATTAGGCCTGGGGTGTTTTTATTTAATGAGCGTTCGGGCGGGATATTCGATGGTCTGCCCGGAACGTCCAATGTTTTAATTTTTGTGCAGGGGAATCAACTTCATCTGACATTAGGAGCGGGTTCGGCTCTAACGCTTGAAGGATGGGTACAGCGCGACGGCATCAGGTATTCCTTTGAACGGGTTAAATAAAAAATTAGAAAATAGAGGAGGAAGATTGTGAAAACGTTAGTAATTTTTAGTATTGTCGTGATGGTTTTTACGAGTTGTGCGATTTTTGCGCCGCAAGAGACGCAGGAAGAGCGACGGCGTTTGCTTGCGCTGCAGGACGCTGCACGTGAGCGGCACAATCCGGAAAGAGTTAAAGAGGCGGTAAAGGATCTTCTCGTTGGGAAGTGGCAGTATGTCGGTTTAGAGGTTGAGGAGGGGAATGTTTACGTAAATAAGCCGAAGTCAATGCCGCCGCAGGTTTCGGATTTGCCGAATGCTGGAGTTGTTGGTGTTCCTCGCAGCGGTTCCGATGGACAAAAAGCAGTACCTAACGCGCCTGAACAGGAAGCAACGGGATCGAAAGAGGTGGAAGAAAAGGGACAAAACTCTGAATCGGAAGAGGGCTCGACGCGTCTGCCGCCTATTGAGGTTACGGATCAGAAATCGAATCAACAGATATTGGGTGCGAAGGCTGCGCTCGTTGCTTCTACGCGTAAAAATCTTATCCTCGAATTTTCAGAGGATCGCAGTTCTTACTATTATAGTGGTAGCAATCGTGGCACGAATGTTACGGGACAGTGTTACGTTACGACGAAGCGATACGGAGATGATCCGCATACATTTATCCGTTTTAATCAGCGGACAGGACCGGAGTTGCTTGAATTCCTTTTCGGTTCCGAAGCCATAAAACAGATAACCGCGAAGCAAAAACAGAAGCGAGCTGCGATGACACAAAATTTCAATCGAAGAGGTGCTTTAAAGGCGACATCGCGCTCAATCGCTTCGATGCCGGGAATTACGGTGACGGATGATACACTCTCTTTAGTGCTCTACGGGGATATGCAATTAACACCGAGGGGTTGGATGCGAACTGGGGGGTTAAGATGCACTTTCAAACGGATAGAGTGAAAGAAAGATGGGTGGCTACACCGCGGAAAAATCCGCTGCTCGTTTCAACGGATTGAGTCGTTTGAATGAACGTCCAAAGGTAGAAACGGTCTTGACATTTCTCAAGGTTTCTGATATTATAAGTCGTAATAAATATGTATCATTCCGTGTTTTGAAGGTAAAATATGTTGCATCAGACGTTTAGAAAAAATATGGAAATTAAAAAACAGAAAATTTTTCACCTATCTATATTATTAGCATCAATAATTGTTCTGTTCATCTATCAGCAGCATCACGCTTATAGTCAACAGTACGTTATCGTGGATAGAGAGAACGGCGATAGACTGACCGGCGTTTGGCGTGGTGGCACTGATACGCATTTTGAGATTGAATATCAGGGTGAGATTTTACGACTTCCTGTGGAGGGCCATCGCCTGAGCTTCACATCAGACCTTGCGAACGTCGCGGATCGCACTGCTGCGAAGTATTTTCGGAACGGGCTTATGCTGCTGGAGTTAGAACTTCCTGAGCAAGCGAAAAACCGTTTTGAAGCCGCGATTGAAGAGTTTCCGAAATATCCAGATGCGCATTATCAACTCGGTTTGCTTTACAAGGCGAATGGAGACACTACAAACGCCTTGGAACGCTTCCGTTCTGTAGCGATCCTTGATGCGGTGAATTTTGACTTGGTGCCGCATTTTCGGGAGCTTGGGGACGCTGCGCTCGCCGACGAGGCTTACGCTGAAGCCGCAGAGAATTATCAACTGATCCTGAAGTATTATCCGGAGCATGAATCTGTATCGGGATTGAGTTATATTACGGGTTTCCTACTCGTCGAGCAACTCGAAAATTATGATGAAGGATTGCCGCTTCTCGAATTAGCGAGACAGCAATACCCAAACATGCTGTCGCACGAAAAGGCACTTTTCCTTATTGGGAAATTACAAGCGCGAAAGGGGGAGTTAGAGAACGCACTCCATACTTTGCAGGGGTTTGTTCTCCGTTATCCGGTGAGCGAGTGGGTTTATGAGGCGCGCTTGACGCGTGCTGAAGTTAACTTGAAATTGGGTAGGGTGGAAGAAGCGGGGAATGAAGCTGCACAGGTTCACGATATGAGTGTAGATGAGGTGCTGAAAGAGCGTGCGAAACAGATTTTGGATCAGACCCGCTGGACAGTCTATACAGTCGCAGAACATCTGCCTGACAACCATGTTCAAGCGATTGCGGTTGATGGTACGCGGTTATGGGTGGGTACACCGAGCGGTGTGATGCTCTTTGAGACCGCTTCCAATAACTGGATACCGAATTTAGGTGTGTCGCAACTGATAAATGATTCGATGGAAACGGTGCCGGATGTGCAATCCATTGCGGTGAACTCAGAAGATGTGTGGATCGGTACGCGTTCTCAAGGTGCGATTCATTACAACAAGTTGACTGGCGAAATCTCAGAGACCTACACGCCGATTGATGGATTCCCTGCTTGGGTCAAGGACATCAAGATGGATGATAGGGAGGTTTGGTTCGCTACAGATGGTGGCGTTATCCGTAAGTTACTCGGTACTGCTAATCCGCTGGTTATTTACAATAGACAACAGAGTGACATTCCAGATAACATTGAGACGTTGTTGTTGACACCTACGACGCTTTGGGGTGCTTCAGCGGATGGCGCAATCGTAACGTTCAATCGTGAAGCCGAGATCGAGGAGTGGTCGCTCTATAATTCGACGGAAATGCGCAAAGGGATGACGGTTGTCGGGTTTGATACTGCTGAGGATCAGCTGCTGTTTACGTGGTTCAATGCTAATGAACAGTCTAACGGTTATTTTCGATCAGATTTGGATGGATTGCACGGAAAATCGACAACGCTCCATACAGGCATAGCGGATGAGATAAAATTGAGGAATATTTATATTAGAGGTGTCCTTGACGATTCGCCGGTTGTGGCGGAAGAGCGCGAGATGTCGCCTGTAGAGACCCCGGATTTAATAGGCGAGGATTTCCCTGTGGAAGTGCCGGATCCACTGATATCGGAACCTGTCGCTGAGACAGAGGGGTTAGAAATTGAACCACCGCCGCCCCCGACACCTCTGATGTTATGGATAGCAACGGACGATCTTTTTTACACACATCATACCCGTTCTGGTGAATGGCAGGATACGACGACCCCGCGAATAGTCGCCGGTGAATTGATAATAAACGCGTTCACTGTAGGGAATGATAGGGTATGGATCGCGACGAACAATGGGTTAGCAGTGATGAACGTCCAGTGATACCTGGTCGCGGAGGTGCGGATACTTATAAGACCATGCAACCGACATCGACAAAACTTATTACGCGTTGGGCAGATGCCGAACCTATCCGTGTGGAAGATGAGCTGGTTGTCGAAGAGCCGCTTGAGATTCGCGTCGGGCAGCAGCCTTTAATCGTTGTGATGCGGACTCCGGGACACGATTTTGAACTCGCTGCTGGTTTTCTTTACACGGAGAGTCTCATTACCGCCAGCGATGATATTGAAATTATCGCATACTGTGAGGAGAATGGTTCTGACACTCAGGATCCGGAGGTCTCGTCGTTCGAGAATATTGTTAACGTTCAACTTCGGGAGGCATTGACTCTTGATGAACAATCGGGCTGGCAGCGCAATTTTCATGCGAATACGAGCTGCGGACTCTGTGGCAAGATGACGATTGAATCTGTTCGGCAGCAGGTGTCTCCTGTGAAGTCGGGGTTCCGTCTGAATCAAGGGGTGCTTTATCGGCTTAATGACCGGTTAAGGAAAGCACAATCGGTTTTTGAAAAGACGGGTGGACTTCACGCTGCGGGGTTGTTCAATGCGGAAGGCGAACTCCTGATTGTTAGGGAAGATATAGGACGGCACAACGCTGTCGATAAAGTGATCGGTCAAGCGTTGCTGTCTGATTTGGTGCCGCTTGAGCGGCATGTTTTGATGGTGAGCGGTCGTGCAAGTTTTGAAATTGTTCAGAAAGCGCTCTTTGCTCGTATTCCGATTGTCGTTGCCGTTTCTGCTGCGTCTACACTCGCTGTTGATCTCGCGGAGGAGGGAAATCTCACATTGATCGGTTTCATGCGTGGACGACGTATGGCGGTCTATAGCTGCCCGGAGCGTGTTTCCCGTGAAATGTAAGCAAATGGGAATAGGTGTGTAGACAAGTTTTTGCTATCTTTTTGCAATGGTATGTCTCTATAATAGCAAGTAAGACTTAAAGGAGTGAAATTCTTATGTTAGGTATTTTGAACAGTATCCAAGGGCTTGTCAACCTTCTATTTTTTTTGGCGATTGTTGGTACTATAGGTGTTTCGTGGCTGTACGCGCATCGGTTGAAACAACAGTACAGCGCGGATTTTCCGTGGGGAAAAACAGCGATGATCGTAGGCATTGAGGTCCTGCTTTGGATCGGATTTACCATTTTCTGGGAAATCTTTGAGGCGTTCTGGTTGCCAATTGTGATTGTTGGTATCATCGTGATTGTGCTGATCTCGCGGAAGAAACGGAAATATGTCTGAGGACAGTCAAACGAAGGCGCGCTTAAAGAACGCTTCTTGACAAAACTAACCCAAGGAGAGATAGGTATGAGTCGGACGGGGAGAGCCGTCGTTGCGCACGGTAAAGATTTTGAAATACGTGAGTATCCGGTGCCAGAACCGGCACCGAATACGGTATTATTGCGTCAAGAGTTAGCCGGTATCTGCGGGACGGATCTGCATAATTGGCAGAACGGTTTCGAGACAGAGGTGCTTCTGGGACATGAAAACGTCGGTATTATCGAGGCACTCGGTAAAGGTGTGGAGACCGATTATGTCGGGAAACCTGTGAAAGAAGGGGACAGGGTTATCTTCGCGCCTGGTACGAATTACGGTGCTTATGGATTCCAGTGGAACCCCGATGAAGGCCCGCATTTTCGCGGCGGGTTTGCGGATTATATGTATCTCTGCCTTGGGAATACCTGTTTTATAAAGACCGATGCTTCACCTGAAGTCGCTGTGTTGACGGAACCGTTTACTGTTGGTGTTCACGCTGCGATGCGGGGTGGCATCAAACTCGGTGATACCGTCGTTATACAAGGTTCCGGTGCTATCGGTCTCGTAACGCTTGCGTGTGCGAAGTTGAGCGGTGCTGCAAAAGCGATTATGGTCGGCGGACCCGCTGGACGGTTGGAACTTGCTGAACGGCTCGGTGCCGACGTAACGATTAATATTGAGGAAGTCGCTTCTGTTGAGGAGCGGACGGAGCTTGTGAAAGCGGAAACCCCGCGTAAAGAAGGTGCGGATGTGGTCTTTGAATGTGCTGGTTTCCTCCCTGCCACGCCAGAAGGATTGGGTTACACCCGACGCAGTGGTACTTTTGTTGAGGTCGGGCACTTTGTAGATATGGGGTCCATTGACTTCAACATTAACCAGTTGCTGATGCGCAAAAATCTGCGTGTGGAGGCGATCTGGGGGAGTACTTACGAACACTTTGTTCGCGGTTTACCGCTCCTTGAACAGAGCGCGTTGCCTTTCGCCGATATGATTAGCCATCAGCTGCCGCTTTCAGAAGTTGAAGACGGCTTTAAAGCACTTGATGGTGGTTATCGGATTAACGGCGAGACCGCCATTAAAATTGCGGTTCGCGCTGAAGAATAGACGGACTTCGGAGAACAGTGAACTTGTAGTCTAAACATTGCGTGCTGATATAGCGCGCTTATAGGAGGCATTATTGATGTCAAAAACATATCGCGTTGGCTTTGCGTCGCTCGTGCATGACCATGTGTGGGGCGAACTTCGCCACTGGAAAGCACATCCAAACGTCGAAATCGTTGCGGCAGGCGATGTCAATGCGGAATTGCGTACACAATTTGGAACGGAAGCCGGTGTTGAGAACGTCTATGACTCTTGGCAAGAGATGATAGAGAAAGAGGAATTAGATATTGTCCAAGCATCGGCTGAAAATAGTGCGGGTGTTGACATTGTTGAAGCTGCAGCGGCGAAAGGTATCCACGTCGTTTCTGAGAAACCGATGGCGGCGCGCCTTTCACAGGCAGACCGTATGCTTGCCGCAGCGGCGGATGCGGGGATCCTGCTGATGGTGAATTGGCCCACGGCTTGGAGTCCGGCACTCAATACGGCGATGAATCTCATTACAGACGGTGCGATCGGAGACCTTTTCTATTTCAAATGGCGTTCTGCACACAACGGTCCGAAGGAGATCGGATGCTCGCGTTATTTCTATGAATGGCTTTATGATGAAGAGAAAAATGGTGCGGGTGCGTTGATGGATTATTGTTGCTATTGTGCGGATATGTGTGCTTATCTGCTCGGTCTGCCCGAACAGGTAACGGCTTTTCGTGACACCTTCGTTAAGGACTACCCTGTGCCGGATGATAACGCTGTCATCGTTATGAAATATGGGAATGCGTTTGGAATTACGGAGGCATCTTGGACGCAGAAGGTCGGTTATGTTACGCCGAATCCTGTGGTTTATGGTACTGAAGGTGCGCTGATGGTAAGTGGTAATCAAGTCCATCTACATCGTGCCGGTAGTGATGCCGAAGTGGTGGATCCTGATCCGATTCCAGAAGGTCGGCGTAACGCGCCAGAATACCTTATTCACTGCTTAGAGACGGGTGAACCGATTGAGGGTTTATGTAGTCCTAAAGTGAGTCGTGATGCCCAAGAAATTCTTGAGGCTGGATTGGTATCATCGGACAGTGGTCAAGTTGTGAATTTACCGATGTCGTAATTTGTATAGGTGCAGTTAGGATTGTACCTAAAAGTGGAGAATCAATACTTAATGAGCGATAGAATTCCGATTGCATTACAGTTGTATTCCGTCAGAGACGATTGTGCTGGCGACCTATCTTTAACGCTCCAAGCGGTTGCACAGATGGGGTATGAAGGTGTTGAGTTTGCGGGTTACTATGACCGGACTGCCGAAGAATTACGCGGGATGTGTGATGACCTCGACTTGAAAGTTGCTGGGACGCATACAGGAATAAACACGCTTCTCGGTGATGAACTCGCCAAAACGGTCGAATTCAACCAGATTCTGGGCAACCCGTATTTGATTGTGCCGGGACTGCCCGGGGCGTACCAGAGTTCACAGCAGGCGTGGCTTGATACAGCAGAAATCTTCAACGATATTGCCGAAAAGATTGCCGATCACGGGATGTTTGCTGGTTATCATAACCATACGGGTGAATTTCAGCCGATGGAAGGTAAGCTCCCGTGGGATACGTTTGGTGGGAATACCCGAGACGATGTGGTGATGCAAATTGATATTGGTCACGCCCTTCGCGCTGGTTCTGATCCTGTATCGTTTATTGAACGCTACCCGGGTAGGTCGAAACTGGTGCATATTAAAGAGTTTTCGAGTACAAATAATCAGGCACTGATTGGTGAGGGTGATATGCCTTGGGATGATGTGTTCGATGCTTGCGAAACTGTCGGTGGGACTGAATGGTATATCGTGGAGCAGGAGAGTTATCCGTATCCACCGATCGAGTGTGCTGAACGTTGTATTAACGCTCTACGAAAAATGGGCAAAGCTTTTTAATTTTCCTTGCGGTTCGTTGAGGTGAGGTGCGGGTTGAAAGGGCATTGCCGTAGACCCGCTTTCCACTTCGTTTCAAGCTGCCCGTTTTTTAATTTTCCTTGCGGTTCGTTGAGGTGGGGTGCGGATTGAAAGGGCATTACCGTAACCCGCTTTTTATCCTAAGATTGAACAATATGTTGGCACGTAAAGGACAGCGATCTACCAGTCGTTCCGATAGTGTTGAATCAGACCTTTTGCTCTGGTGGGAGGATTTCTACCTGCCGGTTTTCGAGTATATTCTTCCGAAAATAGGGACTTTGGAAGGGAAGAAGGTGCTGGAATTAGGCACAGGTACAGGTGGTACTGCGACACTGTTAGCGAAACGGGGTGCATCCGTCATCGGTATTGATCTGCTGCCTTTTCGGATTGCTGAAGCGAAGGCGCGGGCATCGGAACACGATGTCGCTGAGTCGGTTAACTTTGCTTTGATGGATGCGATGCACCTCGCTTTTCCAGATGATACCTTCGATTTCATTATCTCGAAATCGGTGTTGGTGTTTACGGAACACGCGCAAACTGCGAAAGAGTGTTACCGGGTTCTCAAGCCGGGAGGAAAGGCGATCTTCATGGAAAACATGCGCTATCACCCGATGGTGTGGTTGTATCGGAAGATGTTTCTGAAGTATTCGGCGAAGTTACGCTATTTCTCGATACGCGATGTTGAAACAGTGGGTGCTGAATTTGAGGGTTTGGAGCATCGTGAATTTCATCTCTCTGCGGTGGGTGCCCTGTTCTGGCAGAAGTGTATCCCAATTCCAACGTTTTATAGGATGTCCCTCCGTCTGCTCAAAGCGGTTGATATATCTTTCCTTAAATGCCTTCCTTTCCTTAAACGGTTCTGTTGGATCACAGCGATGATTTGTCAGAAAGATTAAGCCGTTAGCCGTACTTCAACCAGTTGTCGAATAGTGGTTTGAGTCGTGGTGGGAGACTGCCGAGAAAATTCGGTTCGTTGAGCCATGCTTGACTCTCTACGCCTTTATCGTTTGGGGGTGTCCCTTCTGGTGGTGCTGCGAGGACGGCGTAGTGTAACGTCTGTCGCTTGGCACCGGTGTTGTGGACAGAGCGTTTTTGCGAATGACATAACCGTTTTCAACAAAGGCGTTGATTTCTGCGGACGTTAGCATTTTAGGTTTCCTCTATTGTGTTATTATAGTATTTCCGCGTGGTAGACCAATTTTCCGCCGACGATTGTGGCTATCAGATTGATTTCGCATTGATCTGCGTCCCACTCAAAGAGGATTAGGTTTGTTTTTGCTTCTACGTGTTGTCCTGCGTTAAGCAGGCGCATCGGTTGTAGCGTGGCGAGTGATACGGCTTCTTTAAGCGAGATGCCAGCAAATCGGACACTATTTTCAATACCCCGCGCCAACTCAATAGCAGAACCGGCAAGGTATTCCGTGCCGACTAAGCGGACACATCGGTCAGTGGTCAATTCCACGGCTTTTTCAGCGAACTCATAGATACCGGGTTTCATGCCTGCGAGTGCGACTGCATCGCTGACAAGGATGCATCGGTCAAGCGTCTTTGCCCGTATCATCGATTTAGCGACGGCGGGTGGTAGGTGGTGTCCATCGACGATGAGGCTTGCCGAGAGTTCATCGGCACCGAGCTGCTCCCAGATGTAGTTGGGGTGGCGGCGGATTAAGGCGTGTGCGCCGTTGCCGAGATGCGTGGAGAGTTTCGCGCCAGCGTCGATTGCGGCTTGGATATCGTCCGCCGAAGCGTTCGTGTGTCCCAAAGCGACCACGATCCCGTCTGCCACCAATTTTTCAATAAATGGAATAGCATCCTTTTTTTCAGGCGCGAGGGTTACGAGGCTAATTTTCCCTTCGGCGATGTCCTGCCACCGTTGGAATTCGTTCCAATCTGGGTCCCTGACGTGTGCCAACGGATGCGCGCCTCGCGGTCCGTCTTCGGCAGAGATATAGGGACCTTCAAGATGGATTCCAAGGACCGCGTAATTGACCAACGGGTCGGTTTTACAGGCATCTACGATGGCATGCATAGAATTGGATATTCTGTCGAACGAGCCGGTGACAATTGTCGGACATAAAAAACCGGTGCCGACTCGCCAAAGTGCGCGGACCATGGCGCGAACGTCATCGGGTGTAACGGTTTCGATATTGAGGTCGTAGCCTGCGAAGCCGTTCACTTGAATGTCTATCGGTGCGGGTGCAATCTGTATATTGCTGTCGGTGGTGCTTACTTCACGAATTGACTGCACAATGCCGTCGCTCAGATCAATTTCGATAGCTGTGTTATTGAAAAGAGTGCGTCCGCTGAATTTCATATTTGGAATCTGAACTTTGATTTTTTTGATTTATATGATTTCCATGATAAGAAGTCCTAATTACAGTGCCCGATAACTGATAGTCCATAATACCCGAAAATGGGTTTGTTGCCAAGAAAAAAGCGGCGCGTAGAAAAGTATTGCATTTTTCGGTGGAATTCGGTTAAAGTATATCAAAAGAGGTTTAAACAGGTTTATCGGGTTATAGTTATCATTTTTACAAATTTGAATGTGGAGGACTCCATGGAATATTTAGCGTACGGGGACACGGGTTTAGAGATTTCACGGCTCTGCTACGGTGCCGGACGGCTTAAGGATACCTGTGATAGCTATGAGGCTGGTAGCAAATTGATGTTGAAGGCTCTTGAAGAAGGGGTTACCTTCTGGGATACTGCCGAAGGGTATGGTACACAACCGCATCTCGGAGAAGCTATCCGCCAGATTGATAGAGAAGAGGTTGTGATTCAGACGAAAACGCCTGCGAAGGATTACGACGGTGCTTCTGCGAGTATCACGAAAGCGTTACGTGAATTGCGGACCGATTATATTGATGTTATGTTGTTACATGCTGTCTCTTCGCCGGAGGATTTGGTTATGCGAGAGGGTGCGCTTGATGCGTTCCGCGAGGCGAAAGCTGCTGGCAAAATCCGAGTCATTGGCTGCTCCACACATGTCTATACAGGTCCCGTCATGGATGCCGTGATAGACCATCCTGAAATCGAAGTTATCCTGACGACGGCGAATAAAGAGGGTCGGATGTTGGAAGGCGGTTCGATTGATCGGCATCTGGAATACATCCAACGTGCATACAATGCGGGGAAAGGCATTAGTATCATGAAGGTGGTTGTTGCCGGTAATATTTCGGAAACGGATATGCCGGAATGGATTGCGTGGGGTTTCAATCTTGAAACGGCGCATGCGATCAATCTCGGTATGACCGATGACCGTCATATTACATTGGATGCCGGATTGGCACGTGCGAGTGCAAGACAGCGGTTGATACAACGCAAGGCGGCGTAAGGTGTTTTTTGATCTGTGAAGTTTGGTAGCAGGAAAGTCAGGCGAGGTTGCAAACCTCGCCTGCAAGGGTAAGAAAAAAAGAAAGTCAGACAAAGTTGAAAACCTTGAAGAAACACCCAAGCAAAAACCCTGCAAGGATAAGGAAGTTTGGATGTCACAAACGATGCGCGCGATTATGTGTCGTGAACCTTTCGATTATCGTCTTGAAGAGGTAGCGGTGCCGAGGGCGGGGCCCGGTGAAGTTGTGGTTAAGGTGAACGCCTGCGGTGTCTGCGCGAGCGACATCAAATGTTATACAGGCGCGCCGCTTTTTTGGGGTGACGAACACCGCAAGCCATACATAGAAGCACCGGTTATCGCGGGTCATGAATTCATCGGTGAGGTTGTGGAACTCGGTGAAGGCGCGGGTGAGAAGTATGGTCTCCAGATCGGCGATACGGCTATCTCGGAGCAGATTGTGCCGTGTTGGGAGTGCCGATATTGCCGAACTGGGAAGTATTGGCTCTGCCAGGTCCACAATATCTACGGGTTTCAACCGGTTGTTAACGGTGGTATGGCGGAGTATATGAAGTTTCCGGCGCGTTCACTGGTTTACAAGGTGCCTTCTGATATTCCGACAGCAAGCGCGGCGATGATTGAACCGCTCGCTTGCTCGATTCACGCGGTGCAACGTGGCGAAATTGAGTTCGGTGATGTCGTCGTGGTCGCGGGTGCGGGGACACTCGGTCTCGGTATGATTGGCGCGGCGAAGTTGAAGAATCCGGGTGTGCTGATCGCTGTGGATCTGATGCCGAACCGGTTAGAGGTTGCGAAAAAATTAGGTGCGGATATCGGGATCAATCCATCGGAAACGGATGCTGTCCAAGAGGTGCTGGATTTGACGGAAGGTTACGGGTGTGATGTCTATATCGAGGCGACGGGACATCCGAAGGCGGTTGAGCAGGGGCTGCAGATGATTCGGAAGGCAGGCACGTTTGTTGAGTTCAGTGTGATGCGGGAACCTGTGACGGTGGACTGGACGATCATCGGTGATACGAAGGAGTTGAACATTCACGGTTCGCATTTAGGTCCATACACGTATCCGCTGGCGATTGATTATATCCATCGCGGTTTAATCGATGTTGGACTTATAGTGACGCATCAATTGCCGTTGGCGGATTATCTGACAGGGTTTGAGATGGTTCGGGAAGGATCGGATTCGATTAAGGTGCAGTTGGTGCCCTAAGAAGTGTCGGTAAGGTAAAGTCAACACCAAAGCGTAAAAAGGCATTGACTTTACCGAAAGATTTTGAAATCTACTACCGGCTATTTTTGCACGGTCACTGTTCGAGACGAGATCGTGATGGAACCGGCAACTACACCGATGATGAAGTCAATAGGGGTAATTGAAGTCGTGATTTCATAATCGGTTGCTCCACCTGCCATGGCATTTGTGTCAACCTCGTTGATTGGTACCAGTCCCCATACGATATACCGCTGGCGTGCTTCCGTCATGTTACCACCTTGTGCTCCGTTCCCGACTGTGTGAACATGCGCTGCACAGCCGATGACGAACAACATTGCTACAATAAGGAAAGCAGCAGAAAGTTTGCTGAACATAATTTTCTCCTTGCGATACGCGCTTTTACAGCGCGTTTCTTATTATTTTTGGATTAGGTTAATGGAGCCAATTGATGATTCAATGGCTCGCAGTTTGGTTTGGTAAACATCTTTTGGAATATGATAATCGACCGCGAAAACGAGAGTTTCCGGTGCGTCACATATCAATTTGATACGTACAAAATCGGCAGCAACAACCATCAATTGATGGATACGAAAAGCATCTTTCATAAAGATTGCTTGCCGAACCGTTGCCTTCGGAAATTGGTTTTGGTAAGTAGTTGTGAGAGTTTTTATTAGCGTCTCGTCTGGTGCGATTTCCAGCCCCTTTAACTCTGACACGACACACATTGACCGCGAATTTTCATTTAAGAAAATCCATCGTGGAACCACCTGTCCCTCTTCGAGAGTGAGTTGGGTGCCCAATTTGTTGATGACCTGCGTGAGCATTGAATCGTCAATTTTTTTCCAATTCTTGGGTGCGGCTATTTTGATTCTGAGGGTTGTATCCACCACTGGCGGTTCAAGTTGGGTTTCATCAACATTAAAAACGAGCGTTTCATAAGGTTGTTTCTTGGCATTAGGCGAATCACACCCGATGAAACTGCTGATTATGATACCGCAGAATAGAAAATGGAGAAATTTTGACCGATTTTTCAATATTTGCTCCGCGATGGTGGTGCCTTCGGTTCGTGGTCTATCAATGTGCCGTGTTAGCATCTACGCTTTAATTATACACCATTTTCAATTAAATTCAAGAACAGAATTCATCAGCGTAATTATAGCGAGATTTTAAAGATTTGGAAATTGCACCTCTTCAAATGCTTCTTTCCCAAATGTTTCAATATGGAATTCAATTGGAGAGGTCGCATCAGCGACTGCATCCTCGTAGGTATTCCCTTCTCCCACGACAACACCTTTTAGGCCAAGTGGATAGACAACATAGCCTTCTTTGTGCTTTTCAACGATAATTTTGAATGATTGCATTTGGAATGTCCTCACTTTTCTATCGTCTGAGGTAAAGTTCAATTTAATTGTACTACAGTTTGGGTAAAAAAACAAATCTTTTCAGGTGGCAAGGTGTATGGTAAGATACTTTTGACCCATTGTTTCGGGTGGAACATGTGTGTAAATGCCAAGTTCCGCGCCTACAGGAAAGAGGTAAACCGATTTCAGCATTTTAGTTTTGACTCTTTTCATCGGCTTTGGTAGAATACTGAGGACGCAAAGAGACAGTACAAAGATCGCGAGCACAGCTCGCT
>JAAXHL010000096.1:26768-96094 GCA_012270865.1 Candidatus Poribacteria bacterium
TCGCTCCTACAAGAAGAGGCAGGTGGGTCTGGGAATCAATGCGTAAAATAGACATTTCTGACCCATAATTTCAAGTATGACAAAGGATTACAGCAAAAGACGGTTACTTAGAATATAAGGAGATAGGCGGTTTTTTCGGTTTCGTGCCTAATTTTTTTCCGATGAAGATTACCGAGATTGAAGCGATTCCGTTGCGTGTGCCTTATGAGGAACGGATTCGTAAACAATACTACCACTTTGCGATGACCGAGTTGGTCACGGTCTATAAATTTCATACTGATACCGGTCTCATCGGTCTCGGAGAGAACCCTGGGCTGCCTTTCGATCAGGAGGTTTTGGACTCCTATCTTGGCACGAATCCGTTTGATCACGTTATGGGTGAGGGACGTTTTAATCTTGACATGGCGTGCTACGACCTGATGGGGAAGCATCTCGGTTTACCGGCGTGGAAACTAATGGGACAACAGGTTCGGCAGTGGGTTGCGATGGGGTGGTGGATGCCGTGTATGTCTCCTGAAGATACCATCATTGAGGTTCAGACTGCAGTTAAACGTGGGTATCGGGGTCTTAAGTGCAAGGCGCGGGCGTTCTATGATGTCGTTGAGCAGTCGAAAGCAATTCAGACGGTAGCACCTCCGGACTTTCGTGTGGAGTTTGACTTTAACGGCTCGTTAATCAATGTTGAGAAGGCACTGCCTATCTTGCGGGAACTGGAGAAGATTCCTGTTGTGAAAGGTCTTGAGGAGCCGATTTTTGCGTACGATGTGGAGGGGTGGCGACGGTTGCATCAGGAGATTCGGATTCCGTTTTATCTGCACGGTGTCGGTGTTATCCGAGAGGGTGCATCGCGTCAACCTTCGGGTCCTTGGATTGGGTTACGAGCAGGCGATTTCGACGGTGCGCTGTGTAGCCATGAAAGTGTCAAGAGTGCGTTGGCATCGGGTTGGGCTTTTGCTGCCGCGAACACACCGATTCTGTTACAGTATGTCGGTACGGGTCTCACAGCAGCGTTTGCGTGTCATCTGGGAGCCGTGATGCCGACTGCCACGCTGCCGGGTGTCACTGCGAGTCATGCATATCAGGACGACTTGATTGTTACATCGCACAAAGTCCAGCGCGGATTTATGCAGGTGCCGGAGGGTCCCGGTTTAGGTGTCGTGTTGGATGAAGATGCTGTGGAAAAATACAGCCAGACACCTGAACCGGAATGGGATCGACATATCTCTGTTGTCACTTTGCCGGGTGGTATAAAGCACTACTACCGAAACTTGCAACAGGCGGAACGCCTTATGAAACAGGGTGTGGACGAATCATACACTCCCGATGTGCGTCTTGACGAATGGGAAGATGATGGTAGTGAAGCGTTTGATACGTTATTCAAGCAGCTCCAGGAGAATGATTGGCCTGTTTGGGAGGGTGAGTCACCGGATTTCCACTATTTTTAACGCAAGTTTCTATAGACATAACACACCTACGGGGTGAAGAAAGTGTCGGAAAAACCGTGTTACAATACGCAGAAATACCCAAGCAAAAACATCAAAATCTGTTGGTAGCAACTTGGGTTAAACAGTTGGGGTGTTCATAATTTTAGTTTGTAGTCGCGCAATTCATTGCGCTTTTGAGAAGTAAGAACGGGCGATGAATCGCCCTACTACGAACCTGATTTTTATCCCGAATATTTTGAATAACTACCGAGTTTGCATGAATGAGGAGCAAATGCGATGATGACCCCTGAACAGCGGTATCTATTTGATGTGACTGGATATCTTCACTTAAAGAATGTTATGAGTGAAGAAGAACTGAAAGCGGCGCAAGCGGCAGCGAATGAATATATCAGGACACCTACCGAAGAACTTCCACCGGGATTTGATTCGAGTAATAAGAACCTACCGAACGGGTTTGCGTTTGCGAAACCTTTAGAAGCACTCACGATGCACCGATCGACATGGCCCATCATCAAAGAATTGACACGGGATAAACCGCAACTGTTTCGCGGTACGATGATTGCGGATCGGGCGGGTGTATCGGAGTCTGCGGAAGGACTCCGTTTGCACTGTGCGCGCGAAGACTTTGGGTGGCACTGCAACCGTTATGAGGTCCGGGATGGTCGTATCTTTTGTGATGATTTTGTTGTTTTTCCGTATCTGTACGACGTGCATCCGGGAGATGGTGGATTGCTTGTCGTCCCCGGTACACACAAAACCGTTTTTGATCGGCCGGAACATCTTTTCAATAATGGAAAGATTGAAGATGCTGATGATATTCCAGAAGGGGTTGTTAATATCACACCGAAGGCAGGGGATTTTGTGATTATCTCTGAACTCTTGACGCACGGTGCGTTGCCTTGGAGACCGAAGGATCGGTATCGTTGTATATTGACCTTACGCTACAGACCGCAACATCGTGGCGAGAGTCGGGTATCGGAAGAGGTGAGGGGACGACTTTCGCCGGAGACGTTGGAGCTCATTTCTCGCGCAGACCATTACCATACGAAAGAGATCGTTAAAAAGGACGTTATCACGTTGACGTAATCGGGGTTACAAACCTTTCCTACATAATCGGGGTTACAAACCCCTCCTACACAATCGGGGTTACAAACCCCTCCTACACAATCGGGGTTACAAACCCCTCCTACACGGTTAATGAACCGGTCTGACTGCTGGTGCGCCGTGCTGTTCACACCACGCTGCGAGGGGGCTTTCACTGCCACTGGGAATAAATTCTTTCGTTTTCGTGAAGGGTTCACCGACTAAATACTGCTCAAGTGGCGTGAGTTTATCTAACAACGTCTGTTCCTGTGTCCGATAGTCCATCGGCATCAACCACCTGTAACCGTAGCCGACCATAATACCTTTGCGGATCTGGTCGGTTAGATTTGCGGCTCCTGCATGAAAAGTCCGGTTTTCAAATAGTAGGCAATCGCCGGGTTGTAAGCTCGGTTCAAGTGCACCTTCTGGGTCTGCTTGTCCTTTTGGGATGGTAACCCGTTCGAGGAGGTGGTTGCTACCGGGTGTGACAAGCGTTGCGCCGGAATTGGGTTCACTTAGGTCGGTGAAGTAATAGGCACATTTTAGTAAGATGCGTGGGACCTTGTTGCCGTGTGTTGTCGTTGCCATGGCGTAGTCGCGGTGCCAACCCGGTCTGCGAGTGGTATCGGGTGTGCCCGGTGGGTCTGGGTGTTTGTATATCAGGTGTGAGGTCATCAGTTGCAAGTGCGCGCCGAGTAACTGGACAACAACCGGTAGGATGGTCTTTTGCGTGAGCAGCGGGATGAAGGCATCGTCAATGGAGACGGTATTTCGGAAACTGTCGTATAATCCGTCGAAATTTTGTTGACGGTTCTCGCGTCGGTCGCTTGCTATGAGCCGATCACTTGCCTCAATGAGTTCGTCAATGGTATCTGCGTCCAATACATTGCGGACGATGAGATAGCCGTTGTCGTCAAAGTGGCGGATTTCGTCATCGGAGAGTGGGTGCCAGTCGAGGTCGATTGTTGCTTCGTTTGTGTGTGCCATTATTTTGCTCCATGTTTCGTAAAGAAGATTTACGACTCTTCAGGATTGAGGATTAATTAACTTACTGAAATGGATAGAAAACATTCGTGAAATTTTCAGAAAAACCTCGGGACGGTCATGCAATTTCTCCGTGTAATAAAAATTTTCTGTGCTTCGCTTGCTGGGGTCGTTAAGACGGACAACACTTACAAATCGGTACTGATACCCCTCAAGGAATTCTTCATATTCCCAAAACGACTTCCCTATGCACCTACAGTAGTCGACAAAGCAGTATGCTCCTTTTAATTGTTGGACAACTTCTGTTCTTGTTTTATTTCCACCCTTAGTTTCGAGGCAGATAATCCACTTTCTTTGACTTTCATCATTGGCTATAATCACAAAATCAGCCCGTTTACGTTCACCTTTTGAGCCGTTAAAGATAGTAAGAGGGTTCTTGAAGTCTTCCGCTCTGATAACAATAGAGTCAGGAGGCAAGCCTTTTATCTCTACCGTTGTGCGAGCTTGCGAATCCGTTAATTCAACGGAAAGTCTATTGTGTCTTTGTTGTAACCTAACTTGGGCGCGACGGACGAGCATTTCTTGTAATATTTGTATATCATTCACGAAATTTATTCTGCCCCCCACACAATATCGTCCTGAATCCTGTTCATGTCATCAATCGTTTTGTCGAAACTGGAGACCCCAATACCTAGCTCAGGATGGATTTTAGCTGGAACAAGTGTGTGTCCTCTTCTCCGTTTCTTTTGTCCCTCCTCTAAATCCAATAGTGCTTTTTCCGCTATATATACTTTAACCTGATCAACATTAATTAACTCATCTTCCTGATAGCCGTTTTCTTCGGCAATTCTTTTTAGGTACGGTTTGTCGTGGTTGAGCATGATAAGTGTATTCAATTCTTTAATAATGTAGTCACTGTGGGTGGTTATGAAGACTTTAACACCGATATTTACAAGTCTGGCAAAGAGCCTGGCGATGCGGCGTTGGTTTTCTGGATGGAGGCTTAGTTCGGGTTCGTCTACCATGAGCAGATCACCTTTCTCGGCAGCACAATGGAGGTAAAAACTGAGATCTAAGAGGGCGCGTGCAGAGCTTGAGCTTTCAACCATCGTCAGTTTTGAACGTGTCCCTTTGGGGGTATAATAGAGTTGGTCGTTCTGTGTAATCACATATTTGCCCCCTACAATGTCTGCAAAATCTTCTAAGATTTCTGGATGTTCTTTAGCGATGAAACTTTTGCTTTTCGCGACATCTTGAAGTTGCCCCATAAAATCAACATCGGATTCTATTGGTGAAGGGTATCTCTGGTAGCCTTTAGACAACAGTTGGTGTGGATCAATACCCTTGTCTGCACCTGCCATTTCTTTAAGCAGTCGGTTTCGGGCAAAGTTAAGTTCTTTACGGAAAGTAGCAACTCCGGTGCGTTCAGTTGAACAAATAAAAGGTTTGGGTAAGGAGCCAGAGGAAATATCCTCTGTCACGAGATGAAATTCGCTGTTCTGAAATGAGTCTTCAGGTGCTGCAAAAATTTTATCCAATTGCTCTGTATATTTCTTACACGCTTCTGTGAGCATATCATCGGTTGTTTGAGACAATTCAATCTTAACTTGTTCTGTAAGTGCCTGTTGGATTTGTGCGTCGCTAATTGGGACACGGATAAATTGATGCCAAGACTTTAAGAAGCCGTACAAGGCATAAGCAGCATAGGTCTTGCCGGTGTTGTTTTCGCCACAAATAAGCGTCAAATCACTCAGCGAAAATTCTGCCTGCTTTAGGATTCCGATGTTTTTTAGGCGTACTGTCAGACTCATATTGATGCCTCTGGTATGTTATTGAAGCATCTCTACAAATGCTTCGACATCTGTTGTGGGGGCTTGGCAGGTGTAGTTTTCGCAGATGTACGCTGTTGCGGTGTTGTCGATTTGGGGTTTGTCAACGAGGAGCGGTAACGTCTGTCCGTCTGCGGATTCGCTTGCGGCGACGATTTTGTTGGGTTGGTAGATGCTGTGCAACGCGGTCAACATCGCTTCTGTCTTTGCATCGCCTTTTTTCCCGACAATGGCGATCTCTTTGGGTGTAGACAGCAGAAACGCTAATTCGCAGAGCAGTTGCCCAGAACCTGAAGGCATCGCTTCCATCTGATGGAAGTAGAGTTTTAAGGTTTCTACGGCTTTGTCGTGGAATTCGGGGTTGTCGAGGTGTTTGGCGAGACGTAACAGACTGTGGATCGCCATAGAAGCACCGGAAGGTGTGGCACCGTCGTAGGCGGATTTGGATTGGACAATCAAGGTTTCGTGCGCTTTGCCGGTGAAGAAGAAACCGTCACCTGCGTCGTCTCCGAATTGGTTAATCATGATGCGTGCGAGGCATTCTGCTTCGGTGAGCCAGCGCGGTTCAAAACTGGCTTCGTAGAGTGCGATGAGTCCGGCGATGAAGTAGGAATAGTCCTCAAGATAGGCGTTGAGATGGCTTTTGCCGGCACGGTAGGTGCGTAAAAGGAGACCGTTGTCTTGGGATAGCGTGGTCAGGACGAATTCGGCGGACTTTTCGCACGCCTCGAGGTATTCGGGTTTCCCGGTTAATTGGTATCCCATCGCCATGCCTCGGATCATGATGCCGTTCCAACTGGTGAGAATTTTGTCGTCGAGTCCGGGTTTAATCCGTTTCTCTCTCTCTTTGAAGAGTTTCTGCTTGCTGTCCGCGAGGAGCGTTTCCAGTTCTCCGAGATCCATTTGCAGCTTTCGGGCAAAGATGTCGGGTGGCGTTTGGACGTGGAGGATGTTTTCGCCTTCAAAGTTGCCTTGTGGCGTGATGTCGTAGTATTCACAGAAGATTTCGGCGTTTTCTTCGCCGATGATGTCTTCGACATCGTTGGGTTCCCAGACGAAGAATTTGCCTTCTACGCCTTCGCTGTCGGCATCTTGTGTGGAGTAGAAACCGCCGTTTTCTGCGTCGTACATTTCTCGGAGCACGTAGTCGAGGGTCTCGATGGCTATGTGGCGGTAGAACGGTTTCTGGGTGGCTTGGTATGCCTCGAAATAGGCGACGACGAGTTGGGCGTTGTCGTAGAGCATCTTCTCAAAGTGTGGGACAAGCCAGTGTGCATCGGTGGAGTAGCGGTGGAAACCGCCGCCGAGTTGGTCGTACATACCGCCGCGCGCCATTTTTTTTAAGGTGAGTTCCACCATCTCTAAGGCGTTCGGGTTGCCGCTGTGGTGCCAATATCGGAGGAGGAAAGGGAGTCCCATGCTGGGCGGAAATTTGGGTGCGGTGCCGAATCCGCCGTATTGCGAATCGAATTGGGAACGGTAGTGATGGAAAGCGTTGGTC
This sequence comes from Candidatus Poribacteria bacterium, assembly GCA_012270865.1. Classification (GTDB taxonomy): domain Bacteria; phylum Poribacteria; class WGA-4E; order WGA-4E; family WGA-3G; genus WGA-3G. The sequence continues at coordinate 33,611 of JAAXHL010000096.1, forward strand.
ATCAGTTCTTCGGTGAGTTCGTGTTCGTGCGGATCGACGACGTTGCTTATCCGATTGAGCTGCGCTGTGAATTGATCAGCCTGTTCTAAAACCTGTGCCTTTTTATCATTGAATGCCTCTGCTACGGCTTCCATCACCTTCGGGAATCCGGGTCTGCCGTATCGGTCGGTGGGTGGATAATAGGTGCCACCGTAGAAGGGTTTGAGGTCCGGTGTGAGAAAAACGGTCATGGGCCATCCGCCTTGGCGGGTCATCATTTGGACAGCACTCATGTAGATTTCATCTAAATCGGGACGTTCTTCTCTGTCGACTTTGATGTTGATGAAAAGTTGGTTCATGATGGCTGCGATGTCTTCGTCTTCAAAGGATTCGCGTTCCATGACGTGGCACCAGTGGCATGCGGAGTAACCTATACTGAGAAGGATAGGTTTCTGCTCTTGTTTGGCGCGTGTCAAAGCTTCTTCACCCCAGGGATACCAGTCGACGGGGTTGTGTGCGTGTTGGAGTAGATACGGACTTGTTTCGTGGATGAGTCGGTTGGTGTGTTTGGGTGTATCATCGTGCATTCGTGTGTTCTCCAATGTGTCGAATTTTAATTCAGAAGGCATTCGCGCGCTTAAAATGAAGGGCGGGTAGTATGCACGCCCGCCCTTACAAGTGAAGAGGCACCGCTAAAGGGATTCGAACCCCGGTTTGATGTTTCAATCTCGCAATCGAGTTTCTTATAGGTTTAAGGGTGGCTGAAAACCACCTATCCTAACCCCTAGACGATAGCGGCTTATTGATAATTGCAGAAAAACTGCCCGGGAAGGACTCGAACCTTCACTACATGGTCCAGAGCCATGCGTCCTACCATTAGACGACCGGGCATTGACATGCGTCCGTAGGCATGTTGTATTTAAGTATACCTTAATAATTTGCGTTTGTCAATTTTTCCGTAAATCACGGCAGGGTTATTGCATCGGTATGACAGAGACTGAGATATTTGAGAATGTATAGAAGATATTCAGGAACCCGATGAAAATTGTGGGAATCACAAATGTGCTCAACAATGCGAAGGTGCCGGTGGAGAAGGAGACGCGATCGGTATCCTCGTCTGCGTCTTCAAAATACATTGCTTTGAAGATACGGGCATAATAGTAGAGGGAGACCACGCTGTTTAGTAAGCCGACGAGTGCAAGCCAGTAATACCCCTGTTCGAGGACTGCGGTGAAGAGTAGCCACTTTCCGAAGAAGCCAGCGAACGGTGGAATTCCCGTCAGAGAAGCGAGGAAGATGACCATTGCGATGGCGATTAATGGTGCGCGTGAGCCGAGTCCACGATACCCGTCAATTGTTTCACTTCCCATCTCGTTTGCGACGAGGACGACGACATAGAATGCGCCTAAGTTCATAAAGAGGTAGACGATGAGATAGAAAAGGATTGCACCGATACCTTCGGAGGTTCGCAAAACACCGCCCATCAAAAGGTATCCGCCGTGTGCGATGCTTGAGTATGCTAATAAACGTTTGACGTTCTGTTGTGGAAGTGCTGCGAGATTCCCGACGGTCATTGTCAATGCGGAGACGATTGCTAACATGAGGGGCCAGTCAACAGATTCCATCAGTCCAGTGGAGCCGAACCCTGTATAGAAAAACCGGATAAATAGTGCAAATCCGGCAGATTTTGAGGCCACGGATAAGAAAGCGGTTATCGGGATGGGTGCGCCTTCGTAAACGTCAGGGGACCACATGTGAAAGGGGACGGAGGCTATTTTGTAACCGATGCCTGCGAGGACAAAGGTTAGCGCGATTAAGACGGCGAGGGGTGCTACCTCCCCTGAGGCGAGGAGTTCGGTGAGCCGTCCGCCGATTTGTGTCAGGTCGCCAGTCCCTGCCATTCCGAAGAGGAGCGAGAGCCCGAACAGCATTGTTCCAGATGCGACTGCGCCGTAGGTGATGTATTTGAATGCGGCTTCACTTGATCGCGGGCTATGCGTCAAGAACCCAGCGAGAATATAGGAGGTAAGGCTTACTGTCTCCAATGCGATAAAAATCATCAACAGATTCGTTGACGAAGCCATGAGAAACATGCCGAGGGTGATGGCTAATAGGAGTGCGTAGTATTCGCCTTTTAAACGCGCGTCAAGTTCCTCAGAACGGAGTGAAAAGAGGATTGTAGCGGCGGTTGCGAGGAGTAGCAGTACCTTGAAGAATGTCGAAAATACATCCAGTTGGATCATTCCCAAAAAGAGGGAGATGGGTTCTTCTTTACCGAAGGAAAAATGTATGAAAAGGACGGCGGCAAGTGTACAGAGACACCCGACGAGCGCGAGATGCGCGACCGCGACACTCTCCCTGTTTTTTACAACGAGGTCAAGAATGATAACGGCAACGGCAAAAATTACGAGTAAGATTTCTGGGCTGAAATATAGGAGACTGTCAATATTGCTTAAAGGTTGCATACTTTCTTAGACCTCCTATATCGCATGCAGGACGCTTAAGAGATTGGTCACCGATTCTCTGAACATATCAATCGCGAGGTTGGGCCAGACACCGAGTAAAACGGTTAAAATTGCGAGTGGTACCAGTGTCAGGATTTCACGTCCATTGATTTCTGGGAGGTCCTCATATTTCGGATTGAGGTTTCCTAAGAAGACTCTTTGCAATGTCCAGAGGAAGTATGCAGCACCGACGACAATACCGATTGTGGACAAAATGGTCAACCATTTGAAATTCTGGTAGGCACCGAGTAATGAGAGTGCTTCTCCGACAAATCCGCTCAAGCCGGGTAGTCCCAGAGAAGCCATGAACGCGAGCGTGGTAATACCGGTGTAGACAGGCATTCTGGTGCCGAGACCACCGAAACCGTTGATTTCGCGGTGGTGTGCTCTGTCGTAGAGGACACCGACGAGGAGGAAGAGCATTGCGCTGATGACACCGTGGTTAAACATCTGGAGGATCGCTCCGGTGATGCCTGTGTCATTTCGTGCTGCGAGTCCGAGGATAACGAACCCCATGTGTCCGATACTGGAGTAGGCGACCAACTTCTTAAAGTCGGTTTGTGCGAGTGCGCAGAAGGAACCGTAGACGATATTGATGAATCCGAGCAGTGCGAGGCTGTTGCCCCAGAAACCGATTCCGTTGGTAAAATGGTCTAAACCTTGTGGAAACATCGCCATGTTCACGCGAACCAGTCCGTAAGTTCCCATTTTTAGGAGGATACCCGCGAGGATAACACTGATGGCTGTGGGTGCTTCGACGTGTGCATCGGGGAGCCAGGTGTGGAACGGGAAGATCGGTACTTTAACAGCGAACCCGATAAAGAAACCGAGGAATACCCACATTTGGAAACGTGGATCGGCGAGTGCATGTCCTTCTGTAGATGCTAAGGTGATGAGTGTCGGAATATCGAACGTTCGTAAACCTTCTACCACCCCGTTAACGATATTACTGTTGAGATAGACGGCTATCATCGCGATGAGCATTAGTACACTGCCGAAAAGGGTATAGAGGAAGAACTTAATGGCAGCGTATTCGCGGCGGGGGCCACCCCAGATACCGATCAGGAAATACATCGGTAGTAGGGTCAGTTCAAAGAAGACGTAGAATAGGAAAAGGTCTAACGCAGCGAAGAAACCGAGCATCCCTGTCTCAAGTAGCAGGAACAGTGCCATATACGCCTTGATACCCTTTTCGATGTTGCGCCACGATGCGATAACGCAGATCGGACCTAAGAGCGCCGTAAGGAGCAGCAGCGTCACGCTGAGTCCATCAATGCCGATGTGATATTGGATATTGAATGCATCAATCCAATCAACAGGACCGTGGACGTACTGCGTGCCAGCGGTTGATCGGTCGTAGGAAATGAATAAGTACACTGCGAGTGCGAGTGGAATGAGTGTAAAAATGAGCGTAACGCGTTTAACCAGTTCCTCCGATTCGCGCGGTAGCAATAAAACAACAATCATTCCCAGCAACGGGATAAAAATCATTAGCGACAATAACATTTTTTAATTATACCTTGCGGAGTAATGAAGTGGCTTTTGTGTTTGATATGTGTTCCTCATATCCGCCCTCCACTTCGTTACGGGCTACGTGTTTGTGCTATAGAAACCCCAATATTTAAAGAACCCGGAAAACCAAGATTAACAACACAATCCCTGCCAATACGACGAAAAGATATGTCTGAATCGCGCCGGTTTGGATACGCCGGATTCTTCCACCGATTGACCACGTGACTTGTGCGACGCGGTTGACGAGACCATCAACGACGCGGTTATCGAAAAGTCCTACGAAAGCGGCGAGGATGTCTCGTGTTACAACCCCGACACCGTTGACGATACCGTCTACAACACTTCCGTCAAATTGCGCAAAGAGTCTCGCTTTCCAGACCGTCAGCGCGACCAGTACGCCGTCGTAGAACTCGTCAAAGTAGTATTTGTGCCAGAACAGGTTGTAGACGGGTCGGAACTTTGTTGCGACCGATTCAGCGGATAAAGTTCGCCTATGGTAGAACAGCCATGAGAGGAGTATACCTAACCCCGCGACACAGATAGATAGCACCATTGCGATGGTATGTGCGGGACCGTGTCCGTGATGTCCATCACCTGCGTGTGTGTCGTGTCCAGCGTCTTCTTCGGCAGCCACTGCTTCGGAGACACCGAAGAGTGAGAACGCCAAGCCTATCCCGCCTGTTTTGGTGTCTGGCGCGACCTGTGCATGCGTCGGTGCGTGCAGATGAGGTTGCGGTGGCGGTTCAATGTAGTCTGCGTTGAACCAGAGTATATTAACGACAGGTAGACTCAAGAATGCCAGGATGAGGAGCGGCAGCGTCATTGATAGCGGCGATTCGTGTGCCATGTCGTGCATCTCTTGATTGCGCGGTTCACCGAAAAAGGTCATAAAGATTAGACGGAACATATAGAACGCCGTAATCCCTGCGGCGGAGAGTGCCATTATGAACAGGATGTAGTGGTGTACGGAGCCCCATTCCATCGCTCGTCCTAACACACCGGCTAAGATGGCATCTTTACTCCAGAATCCTGAGAAGATAAACGGCACGCCAGAAATAGACAGTGTTGCGATGAGCATGGTGATAAAAGTGATCGGCATTTTGTGTCGGAGTCCGCCCATGTTCCGCATATCTTGGTCTGGCGGGATTTCGGAACCGAGGACGTGTCCTGTCTCAGCATCTTCGCTGTGTTCATGTGCGTGTTCATCGTCGTGTCCGTGTGCGTGCATGGCGTGGAAGGCGTGGATGACGCTTCCTGAACCGAGAAAGAGCAGTGCCTTGAAAAAGGCGTGCGTTGTCAGATGAAAGAGTCCGGCGACGTAACTACCGACACCGATTGCAAGCATCATGTATCCCAATTGGCTAATGGTAGAGTATGCCAAAACCCGTTTGATGTCGAAGCGAACGATAGCGATCGTCGCGGCGACGAGTGCCGTGATACCACCGACATAGGCGATGACCAGAGACGAGGTTTCTGTCAAAATCGGGAACATCCGAGCCGTGAGATAGACACCAGCGGCGACCATCGTGGCGGCGTGGATCAGCGCGCTGACAGGTGTAGGACCTTCCATTGCATCTGGAAGCCATGTATGGAGAGGCATCTGTGCGGATTTACCGATGGCACCACAGAAGATGAGAACACCTGCAATAGAGAGCCATACGATACCGGCTGGATCTGCTGTAAAGTATTCAGGATTGGTGATCCGTGTAAAAATTCCATCTCCATAGAGTGAAAGCGTTTTAAATTGTTTAAACAGCATCATCATGCCGATGAACATGCCCACATCACCAACGCGTGTGGTTAGGAACGCTTTTTTACATGCGTTCGCGGCGGAGTCTTTCTCAAACCAGAAGCCGATGAGCAGATAGGAGCAGAGTCCGACGAGTTCCCAACCGATGTAGATGCCGAGTAGGTTGTCCGACACTACCAAGAATAGCATTGAGAAGGAGAAGAGCGATAGATAGGCGAAGAACCGCGGGTACCTCGGATCGCCGTGCATGTAGCCTATGGAGAAGATATGGACGAGGCTGCTGACGAGTGTGACGACAATCAGCATAATCACGGTGACACTGTCCAAGTAGAAACCCATTGAGAAGGTAACATCACCGAGTGATATCCAATTGACCGTGTGTGCTTCAGGTGTCGGTACCACTTCTCGTAGGAGCAAGAACGAGCAGGCAAGTGCGATGAGCATTGCCGCGGTGGACAGATAGTCCTGTCGCGGGAAGCGGCGGTTCGCTAAACCGAGAAGCCCGAAGACCGCAAATGCAGCGAGCGGACAGAGCAAGATGAGGCTTATTAAAGAAATAATCATATTTTTTATTAGTTATCAGTTGTCAGTTGTCAGTTGTCAGTTAATAGGTTTCTGATGCCCTAACAACCTTTTGTACCCATCGTTACTCAAATGAAGTGGAGAGGTTACAAGAAGATGTTGATGAATCACAGGTCTCCAGACTGAAGACTGATAACCGAAAACTGTTTTATCCTTTCAAAGTATCCACTTCGTTTGGACGTATACTCCCGAATTCGCGGTAGATTGCGAGAATGATTGCTAAAAAAACAGCGGCTTCGGCTGCAGCGAGCACGATCCCAAAAATAGCGATAATCTGTCCGCTGAGGAGGCTATCGATGTCCTCTGGTGTCATAAAACGCGAGAACGCGGCGAAGTTTAGGTTACAGGAATTAAGGATAAGTTCAATACCCATCAAAATACTGATGGCGTTCCGACGCGTCAAGACAGCGAAGATACCGAGCGTAAACAAAATCGCGCTGATCACAAGATAGTGTTGTAAGGTCATTTTTTAGTCCCTGACCTCCTTTCGAGAAATCAGGGCGGCTCCGATTAAGGCGACTAACAGTAGCACGGAGACGACCTCAAACGGCAAGAGAAAGGGTCCTTTGAGAATGAGTTCACCGATCCGCTCTGTGGTTGGTGCCAGTGCTGTGCCGTCGTCAATGCGGTTTTTCCAAACGGGTGTATTGGCGATGACGGTCAAGAGTAGCATAAAGAGTGCTAAGGCGACAATGCCACCGAGTAGAAGCTGCCCGCGCTCAATATGGCTTTTAATATGGCGGGGGATCTCAAAGTGTCCACTTGTCATCATGACTCCGAACAGGATGAGGACGAGGATACCACCGACGTAGACGATGACTTGCGTTGCTGCGAGGAAATCTGCTTGTAAAAAGACGTAGAGTCCTGCGACACCGAAAAGTGTTACCATAAGCGAGAAGGCTGCATGGACGATGTTTCGCACGGTGACGACAAGGAGTGCCGAGGCGACTGTCATAAGTGCGAAGCCATAAAAAATAAAGGTTTTAAGTGTAAATTCTTCCATATTTTTTAATTTACCTTGCGGTTACAGGACGGTGGTTTGGCGTATGGCGTTCCTTTCGTAAGTCCGCTTTCCACTTCGTTTCAAGTTTTTTAATTTACCTTGCGGTTATAGGACGGTGGTTTGGCGTATGGCGTTCCTTTCGTAAGTCCGCTTTCCACTTCGTTTCAAGCTACGGGTCCGGTGCTAATATTTCTAATTTACCTTATGCTACAAAGAACACAGGAGACCAACAGCATATCCTACAAAGCGGTATTTGTTTCTTCTGTCTTATTGTACATCTCCTGCTTGTCGAAGCTGAAGATGAGTTCTGACCGATCGAATTTAGAATACTCAATTCCTTCAAGGGTGTCCTTCATTGTGAGGCACTCTGTCGGGCAGACTTCGGTGCAAAGTCCACAATACATGCAGAGGGACATATCGATATCAAACTTGTCAAGATAAAAGACGACGGGGTTTCGGGTGACGATTCGCGATATTTCGTCGCCTGAGACGGTCTGAATTCGGCTCTCGTCGCCTGATGCTTCAAGACGGTCTATGACCTCCTGCTCCCCTTGGCGAGAGGTTGTATTTGTGACGGTTATTGACTCTTCCGATCTTATTTTTTTGTCGTCGCCTTCAATGATACCGATGATTTCGCGTCCGTCTTTGAGGTGAATGACGTTCATGCTATCCCAGAGTTGTTCACCTTTCGGGAGTTTAGTGGCATCAATCATAATACAATCGACGGGACAGATCATTTCGCACTTTTTACATCCGATACAATCTTCAGTACGGTTATAGAGCTGCCCGCGATACCCTTTCGGAATTTCTCGGACGTTCTGTTTCTTTTCGTAATCGTGTTCATAAGGGTATTGATGCGTGACGTTCGGTTCAAAGAACTGCCTAATTGTTACGCGCATACCGACGAGTACGGTGTAAACGCCTCTGTAGATGTTTCGTATGTATTTCTCCATTTATATATTTCCTCCAACAGTCAGTCAGCCCTAACTCGGTTGTGGTGCTGGCTTTTGTGCCATCACGCGTCCGGCGATTGTATACGCGACGATGAGTCCGGTATAGATAATTGCACAGCTGATTCCTATGCTCCATACGCTATCGTGCTCAAAAATGAGACCCCAGATGCCTGTGCCTAAGATGTTGAAGAAGGCGATCGGGATGAAGTATTTCCAGCAGAGATTCATGAGTTGATCTACTCGTAGGCGTGGCAGCGTCCATCGCAGCCACATCATTAGGAAAACGAGTGCCAGGGTTTTGATAACGAAGCCGGGCATCCCGCCGAGGATGTCGTATCCGGGTAAGGCACCTTCCCACCCCCCAAGGAAGAGTGTCACACCGATTGCACTGACGGCGAACATATTCGCGTATTCAGCGATAAAGAAGAGTGCGAACCGCATTCCGCTATATTCGGTATGGAAGCCTGCGACGATTTCGGACTCGGCTTCGGGCAAATCAAAGGGTGTCCGGTTTACCTCAGCAATAGCGGATATGAAGAAGATAAAGAATGCGATAAAGGTAAACGGTGTTCGGAAGATGAGCCAACTGAAAACGCCGTTGGATTGACTACTTACAATATCTGTCATGCTCAAACTTCCCACGAGCATAACGACTGTGAGGATAGAGAGCCCGAGCGGGATTTCATAACTGACGATTTGGGCGGCGGAGCGTAAAGACCCTAAGAGCGACCATTTGCTGTTTGATGACCAGCCTGCCATAATCACACCCATCACGATCACAGAGGAGATCGCCATGATATAGAAGATGCCGATGTTGAAGTCGCCAGGAATAGGGATTCCATCACCAAATGGAATGGCGGCGAAAACAGCGAAAGAGCAGGCGAAGATGATGTACGGGGCAAGAAGAAACAGGAGTTTGTCGCCTTGCGGCGGAATAAAGTCTTCTTTGAAAATGAGTTTTATACCGTCGGCTAAGGTCTGAAGTGTCCCCCACGGGCCAACACGCATGGGCCCTGTCCGATTTTGAAACCGGGCGGCGACTTTTCGTTCTGCAAGCACCAACACCAAAGGGAGTAGTGGAACAACCGCAACGAAAATGCCTGCGAAAGCAAACATAACGAGGACTGTACCTAATTCTACAGGAAAGTGAGCAGCGACTGCTTCTGGCAGTCTCGGCATTAAAACGTTCTGTATGAATTCCTCTGCCCAATTGAGTTTCTCTTGTAGGTTTATGTTGGGGAAGAACCCTTCAGATACATTGAAATCTGACAAACCTGCGAACATTGCCCTAAAGTCCGACATCTAATCTCCTTATCCGATTCGATTAACTCCATTGTTAGGCGTATTTACCTGTCAACCTCTCCCATCACGATATCGATACTGCCGATAATGGCGATAATATCTGCGACCATCAAGCCGTGGCTGAGTTCTTGTAGTGCGCTCAAAGCACTGAAGCAGGGGGAGCGTCCTTTGACGCGCACCGGCTTCGGTGTTCCGTCGCTGACGATATAGAATCCGAGTTCACCGCGGGGTGCTTCGCTGCGGAAATAGATTTCACCTGGTGGTGGACGGACGGCTTTTAAATCTGCCATGACAGGGCCATCGGGGAGTCCTTCTGCCAAAATCTGTCGAACGATCCTAACGGACTGTTTCATTTCATCCATGCGTATTTTGTAGCGGCTCCAGCAGTCGCCGACCACTGCGCCGAGTTCTGGTACATCAACAGCGACGGGGACATCGTATTCAAATCTGTCATAGATGGAGTAAGGTTCGTCTCGGCGGAGGTCCCAATCCACACCGGAACCACGGAGGTTGGGGCCGGTTGCGCCGTAACTGAGTGCCATCTCTGCTGACATCACAGCGACCTCAGTCGTGCGTTCTGCGAAGATACTGTTTTTTGTTAGGAGTTCGTTGTACTCGTCAATCATCGGTTCAAAATAGTCTAAAAACTGCTCTATCTCGTCAAGATAGTTCTGTTCGGCAATGGAACCGGGTTCCATTGGAATGATTTCGGAGACCCCGCCGATTCGGATGTAGTTATAGGTGAGGCGTGCGCCGCAAACTTTTTCAAAAAGGAGGAGTAGGCGTTCACGGTCGCGAAAGGCGTAGAGGAACGGCGTAAATGCGCCGATGTCCATTCCATAGGTTCCGAAAGAGAGGAGATGGCTTGCGATACGGTTTAGTTCGCAGATAAGCACTCGTAAGTATTCGGCTCGTTCTGGTATCTCAAATTTTTTGCTTTCGTCTGCTGCCATTAATTTCTCGACGGCGAGGCAGAATCCCCAATTTTGGTTCATCGCCGCGACGTAGTCCATCCGGTCAGTGAACGGTATGATTTGGGGGTAAGAGAGGTTCTCCGAGTGTTTCTCAAAACAGCGATGCAGGTAACCGATGTGTGGGATTGCTTCACGGACGACCTCACCATCCAATCTCAATTCTAAGCGTAGCACACCGTGTGTGCTTGGGTGCTGAGGTCCCATGTTCACGACCATTTCATCGGCGAACGGTTTTAGTTCTATGATTTTGCTTTCGGTTTGTTGTGTGTTTTCCATAATGTCGGTTCTGCAACGTTTTTCTGACTTACGCGTTTCCTTCTATTTTTACGCTTCGCCACTATATATGATACCATTTTTGCGGTGTAATGTCAAATCTCAACGCTGTTTTCTCGGTGAGAGACTGTGCCGTATTTCTACGGAAAAATGTTACACCTGGTGTAACATTTTATGTTTAGTGTTTGTGGCTACAAACCAACGTGCTGCCTGAATTCTGAGGCGTTTTATTATTCTGAGGTTTCCTCGAAAAAAACCGAAAAGTGTAACATTTTCGGTCGCGTGCAACACCAGACGAAACGAAAATATCTGCTAATACGGAACTCGCATACCGCGGTAAATTTCTGGCTCCTTATAATCTTTACGTAGCGGGTATCCATCCCAATCGTCGGGCAGTAGGATCCGGCGGAGGTCGTTGTGTCCTTCAAAGAATACCCCGTAGAGGTCATAAGCTTCCCGTTCATGCCAGTCTGCTGTTTTCCAGATATGCGAGACGCTCGGCAGGTGTGGGTCGGTTTTTGGGACTGTTGCTTTCAGCACTACACTATGTCGGTGTTTCATCGCATAGAGGTGGTAAACGACAGCAAAATCTTCGTCCTTTGCATTTAAATCTACGCCGCTGAGACACATCAAGGAATCGAACGCCAATGTATCGGTTTCGGCGAGGTATTGACATACCTCAGCGATTGCTGCGGGAGCGATCTGTATGCTTGGGTCTCCAGCCGTTTCGTTGTCGAATGCGAGAACGGTTTCACCGAACTGGGCGGTTAGTGCTTCATAGATTTCTTCGGGTTTCACGTAATTTTAATCTCCATGATCGCGACTACAAGTCGCTCCTACAAATCAAGAATCGCAACTACAAGTCGCTCCTACAAATCAAGAATCGCGACCGCAAGTCGCTCCTACTATTAGATCGCGACTACAAGTCGCTCCTACAAATCAAGAATCGCAACTACAAGTCGCTCCTACCTTTAGGTGGTTTTTTCAGGGTTATCGTCTTTCTCAGTTGGTGTTTCTGCTTCAGCCGTAGGTTCTGTGCCCTCAATTTCATACCATTCTGTTTTGTCGAAGAGTCTTTTCAAGAATGGAACGTTTTCGCGTTTGGCGACGGTCTGCGTTTTAATTTTTTCTTGTAATTTGAGGAGTCCTTCAATAAGTGCTTCTGGACGTGGTGGGCATCCGGGTACGTAGACATCGACGGGTATAATTCGGTCAACGCCTTTGAGGACGTGGTATCCGTGTTGCCAGTAGGGTCCGCCGCTTGTTGCGCAGCTGCCCATAGAGATGACGTATTTCGGTTCTGGCATCTGTTCATAGAGGCGTCGAATGCGTGTTGCCATCTTGAGTGTGACAGTTCCTGAGATTACCATAAGGTCGGACTGTCGTGGTGTTGCGCGAGGCACGCCTGCTCCGAATCGGTCGAGGTCGTAATTAGAGGCTGCGGTTGCCATAAACTCGATGGCACAGCATGCGAGTCCGAAGGTCATCGGCCAGAGTGCTGAAGAACGTGCCCAGTTGGCGACAGCGTCAACCGAGGTGACGATTACGTTTTTATCGAGTTTTTCATTAATTATCATAGCTTTCTTCCCTCCGGAGGGATTGGACTTCAAGCTGGGTGGATCGTATCCATTCAAGGTCGCCTTTTGCCCAGACGTAAGCAAGCCCGACTAACAGGATCGCGATAAAGACGAGCATTTCCAAGAATGCGAAGAGACCGAAATCCCGAAAAACGACTGCCCATGGGAACAGGAAGACGACTTCCACATCGAAGATCAGGAAGATGAGCGCGATGACATAGAAGCGGGTGTTAAACTTGATACGCGTATCGCCGATCGGGTCTTCACCGCATTCATAGGGGATGTACTTTTCGCCTGAGAATAATTTGGTGTGTAGGAGACGAGAGACCGTGAGATTTAGAACGACAAATAGACAGCCGACAATCAAGAAGATTAGGACGTTTGCGAAGTTAAAAAGCATTCTGGGTTATCCTTGAGAACTGCGGTGTTGCGAAAATTTTCGTGTGTATCCGATTTCGTTGGTTAAAATTATATATCATTTTATGCTGATTTGCAAGTAAAATTTTAGCCATTAGGCATCAGTCGTCAGTTATCAGTTTTATGATCATATTGCTCCTATTAGAACGTCAATTGGTTGTTTTGACCTTTGCCCAGACTGTGCTAAGCAACTGTGGTTGCGGAGAAACCGATAGCGTATTGGGATCGAACCAGTCCCAACCTGCGTTGTCATTACGGTGTTTGCTCGAACCCAAGTGCGCGAGCAGTGTCTCAGTGCAAGCATGATTTTCATTTCTACGGGTTTGATGAATTTGTTTTCGGTTCCACAGTTATGGTGATTTCATTTGATACGAGCGGTGCTTTTCCACGTCGAGATTTGACAGGTAGATAAATATCCTTGACGACATCTTTGTGTCTTTCTGTGATAAACTTAATCTGTTCCTGATAGTAGTTGACTGCGTCCTGCTTTGCGGCGGCTTGAAGACTTGGATCGCTCTGAATACGCGCCATATCTTTTCTGAGTTCAAGTACTTCGGGGTGCTCTTGGGTTATAGATTCGTTGTATACCTCCAAGTCAATAGCGAGGGTTAGGGTGTAAGTGCCTGGCTGTAACTGGAAGTATTTCTGTATATCTTTCATTGAGAGTTCCTGATTTTCGGATGCTTTGAGTTGAAACCCTTGGATGCATCGGACAGTCTTTCCGTCGTTGCCGACGACGTATTTTTCTGGGTTTCCTTGTGTAATCGGAATTTGCGGTTCAAGGGTTTGTCCGTTCGCGTCTGTCACGGTTATTTGTGAGAATGCGCCTCTCGTTGCAACGCTGACAAACGGGACGAGCAGGTCGAATTTTCCGTTCTGAACGTTGAGATTCAGCGGGATAGCTTCGTTTGCTGCGTAGTTTGTTTTCGGCGTTGAAATTTGGAGTACAGCGAGTGCTTGCGGTGTTTCCGTTTCTGCAGTTGATGCGGTTTCGTCAGTCTGTGTTTGCGTTCCGGTTGTCTGCAAGCCACCGAGACATCCGGTAAGGGTAACAATTACGATAAGGTAGCAAAACGGAAGGGTTTTCAGGTTTCCAATGTTGCGAAATATCATTTATCGCTCCTTGTGTGTTATATTGCTATAGTGTGATGCCTAATCCTGCTTGGTCGGTTACTTCGATGAATCCGTTGACGATTTTTTCTGGTGGTTCAGTGAGTTTTGCGCGCCACTCGACTTCTCCCCATGCGTATTCGAGGATCGCGAAATTCGGTACACTCGCCATACATTGTACACTGGCGGCGGTTGCGACGGGTCCGCTCGGATTGTGAGGCGTTACCATGACGTTTCGTGCTGCGGCAAGCGTTGCGATTTTCTTCAATCCCGAAATTCCGCCGACATGTTTGACATCCGGTAAGATATAGTCAACGTGTGTTTCGGTTAGCAATCTATCAAACTCGGTGAGGGTTCGTAGCCGTTCACCTGTTGCGATTGGTATCCCGATAGAGCGACTGATATGTGCGAAGGCATCAAGGTTGTTTAATGATACTGCGTCCTCGATCCAAAAGAGGTGTAAGTCCTCCAATTCTTTGGCGACTTGGATGATAATGCCGGGGTTAAAACGGCTGTGGCAATCCACCATGAGGTCAATTTCTCCACCGATTGCGGTGCGAATTGTGCGGATACGATCGATACCGCGACAGATGGCAGGCGTTAGGCTTCCCTGCGAAATGTTAGAGACAGAGACATCGTCGAAGGGTGCGCATTTTATGGCGGTGAATCCTTCGGCGACGGCGCGTTCTGCGTTGTTAGCAAACCCTGACGGGCTGCGATCTACAGTGGCGCGGTTGATATTGGCGTAGAGGCGTACCTTTTCTCGACACTTGCCGCCTAACAGTTGATAGCTCGGGACGTTTAATGTCTTGCCGATTATATCCCACATTGCCTGCTCAATTCCGCTGCATGCGGTATGATAGGTGTGGCTTTCGGTGTCGCGATAGAAGCGTTGTCGAAACGATTCGAGTTGGAACGGGTTCCGTCCGATGAGCATCGGTTTGAGGGTGTCGATGGTATGTCGAACGCGGTTATCATCTCTGCCGTGAGATGCCTCTCCGATACCGGTTATCCCGTTGTCTGCGTGTACTTTGACGAAGACCCAATTCCCGCGATGGTTTACTTGAACGACTTCGGTTTGTATGTCGGTAATTTTTAGTGTTTGCATGGTGTTTGCGTTGATGGTGTGGCGAGGTCGTTATTACCGCCGCGCCACACGAAATTCTACGAGGCAGCTGCCCATTTCACACCTTGCGTAAGGAATTTCTGCATACCTGCGCGTTCAAAAGTGCCTGGTCCGTGGCCTAAGGTGGTGAAAAAAACGCGGCCGGAGCCGTAGGGTTTTACCCATGCCATCGGGTGTGCTTTGCCGAACCATTCAGCGGATGCCAAGACGTGGATGTGCGGGTCGTGTGCGGAGATATAAATCTCATCTTCGACATCAAAATCTTCAATGCCTTGGGTTGTTGGGTGCTCGTTGTCCTCAATATGGACAGTGAATGTTGAACCGGGAGGGTGCCAATTGGCAGCGCCGCCGATAAGGTCCATGGCGCGCCCCCCGATCCACCATGCTGTTCCGTGGATACCGATCAATCCCTTTCCTTCGCTGACGAATTGGAATAACCCGTCTTCTTCAGCGGTTGCTAAATCGGACACGCGTGCGACGGATCCGTCTTCTTTGCGTTCGGTTCGCGTGAAGCCTGTGCCAAAGACACATGCATCATAAGTATTCAATTCCGATGATGCTAAGATCCCTTTATCATCGGTTAGTGTTGCTGAAATGTCGGGGTCTTCGGACAGAAAATCGTGGATGATATCTGCGCTTGCGTTGAAACGGTGGTTTTCACCTGATAGTACAAGGACTTTCGACATGAGAGTCTCCTTTGGAAACGGCACTTCAACCGTCGTTCACGATGAGAAATTGGACGTAAGAATTGCATTCTGTGGCAATAGTTTAATGCAGAATCAAAATTGTGTCAAACCAATTTTTGAAGATGGATCGAAGATTATTTTGACATTAATGTGGCATCGTGATACAATAAATTAATACTTTTAGAGAAAGCGAGTTGGTTGGAAGAGATGAAAAAGAGTGGTATCACGTTAACCCTTGTGCAGATTTTGACAGGTGGTATCCTTGGATGGGTAGGCGGTTGGGTCTGTCTGCTTATATTTGAGGGTTTCATTTGGGGTGTGCTGATCGGCAGTCGCATTAATCACGGTTTCTGGGTAGGTCTGTTCCTGCTCATTGCGATGGGTGTGACGTACGGTGTTATCGTTGTGGGTGCGAGCGTAGGCATGCGTTTTGTGAGTCAGAAATTCGGTGTAGATGTGCCGTTAAAACGGCTCTGTTCGGGTGCGTTTTTGGGGCCGCCTGCTGTTGTAGGTTTGTTTGCGCTGCTGAACGTGCCGTGGGAGATATTTGGTAAACCGAACCTGATTCTGGCGTTCCTGATCCCGGTGTTAAAGTTGCTTGCCTATATTGTTTCGTTACCGATGCGGGGATGGGTATCCCTCGGCTTACCTGTCGAAGTTTGGTATATTCTTGCTATCCCGATTGGTGCGATATTGGGGTATAGGATAGCGGCAGTTGAAGATACCGGTGCGCATGTGGAACAGACATAGATTATGTGAAAGGTTTTTGATGAACGGCTGCGAACATTTCAGCGTGCATACTGGAGGTTTTACGCATCAATATGCAATATGATGATAAACCGAAGGACGAATGTGGTGTCTTTGGTATCTTTGGTCATCCAAGAGCGGTAGAGTTGACCTATTTGGGTTTACGTGCGCTTCAACATCGGGGACAAGAGAGCAGTGGCATTGTTGCCTCGGATGGCGAGAGACTGACGTATCACCACGGTATGGGGCTTGTTCATTCTGTATTTACTGATGATGTGTTGGCGGGGTTAAATGGTCATATAGCGATTGGTCACAACCGGTACTCAACGGCGGGGTCAAGCACGCTTGAGAATGCGCAGCCGCTGGTGAGGAACTACAAGCAGGGGCCTCTTGCGCTTGGTCACAACGGTAACCTTGTCAATGCGGTACAAGTGCGGAACCATCTGGAAAATGCGGGTTCTATCTTCAGTACAAGTTTGGATACGGAAGTGATTTTCCATTTGATTGCGCATTCTCGGAACCAGGCTTTAGAACATAGGATTCTTGACGCGCTTCGGAGTGTTCAGGGTGCGTACTCGTTTGTCTGTATGGATACGAACACGCTGATGGGTGCTCGCGATGCTTACGGGTTCCGTCCGTTATGGATTGGTCGTCTCGGCGATGCATACGTGTTGTCTTCTGAGACTTGTGCCTTCGATGTGGTTGAAGCGGAGCCGATCCGTGAGGTATATCCGGGGGAGTTGGTCTTTATACGTTCTGTGCATCGCGGTTTGGAGTCGTTGCGTTTTCATAAGCGAGAGTCAGAGTTATCGCAATGCATTTTTGAGTATATTTATCTTGCGCGTCCGGATAGCATAATGTTCGGTGAGAGCGTAAATAACACGCGTCGCGGGTTTGGTAGGCAGTTGGCGCGCGAGCACCCTGTCAAAGCAGATGTCGTTATTCCTGTTCCTGATTCGGCGACGATTGCTGCCCTTGGATACGCTGAGGAGTCTGGTATCCCGTTCGATTTAGGGTTATCTCGGAACACTTTCGTCGGTCGGTCTTTTATGAATCCTGCGCAGGATATCCGTGAGTTGATGGTTAAAGTGAAGTTGAACCCGGTGCGTGACGTGTTGAGTGGCAAGCGGGTTATACTCGTAGATGATTCGATTATGCGGGGTACAAATAGTCGAAAATTGGTGAAGATCGTTCGGGAAGGGGGTGCGACGGCGGTGCATCTCCGTATTGCTTCTCCTCCGAACAAGTTCCCTTGTTTTTACGGTGTAGACACACCGACGCGTGGCGAGTTGATTGCGAGTTCACACACCGTTGAGGATATACGAAAGTACATCCGTGCCGATAGTCTCGGTTATCTGAGTATTGAAGGCTTACTAAAGTCGGTGAAGTCGCCTCGCGATTTTTGCACGACCTGTTTCGATGGGGAGTATCCGATTCCGCTTGTGGAGGAGGTTTCGGAGCAGCTCCCTTTAATTTGATTGCCAGTGTTGTATCTTAGTGTCTGTTTGGAACCTACGAGGAAATTTTTATCCTGATGTTCACGCCGAATAAAAAAAATAGGAACCAGAAAAAACCGAATCCGATAGGGACACCCCAAGGACAGAATACGCTTATCTCTCTGCTGATTTGTGCGATCTTGGGCATGGTTCTGAGTAGAGTTCTCCCTTCTGTCATTGGAAAGTTACAACCTGATATGGATGCGGTTGTCGCGCAAGAGATAGGACTGTACATTGCCTTGGGTGTTAGTGGCGTTGTTTTGGTTGTGAGTCTTCTCAGACCGCCGAAAAAAAATGTTTCACCGCTTCGTAAATTACTTTTAAAGGAACAAGAAAAATCAGATGGAAACCGATGAAAAGCAGTTGACGTACGCAGATGCGGGTGTCTCGTTTGAGGCGGAATCTGAGTCGATTTCGAGGCTTAAAAGCCTTGTTAAAACGACGTATCGTCCTGAAGTGCTCAGCGATGTTGGGAGTTTTGGAGGACTCTTCGCCCTGCAAACCTATCGGGAACCGGTTCTGGTATCCAGTACGGATAGTGTCGGTACAAAATTGAAGGTTGCGTTTAAGGTCGGACGGCACGATAGTGTCGGTTTTGATATTGTCGCCCATTGTGGTAACGATATTGTTGTGCAGGGTGCGGAACCACTTTTCTTTTTAGATTACATCGGCATTAACAAAGTAGAACCCGCGGTGATTGAAGGTATTGTGTCAGGTCTTTCCGAAGGTTGCCGTGAGATCGGTTGTGCTTTAATCGGTGGTGAGATCGCGGAGATGCCGGATCTTTATGCGCCGGGGGAGTACGACTTAGTGGGGACGATTGTCGGTGCTGTTGAGAGAGACGATGTAATTACGGGAAGTGAGATTACGCCAGGGGATTACCTCGTTGGATTAGGTGCTGTGGGTTTACATACCAACGGATTTTCACTTGCCCGTCGGATCCTATTTGATAGGTGCGGTTATGATGTTGATGTCTATCTCCGTGAACTCTCTGCGACGGTCGGGGAGGCACTCCTTGTAACCCATAGGAGTTACGTAAAATCTATTTTGGAACTTCGCAAAGTTTGCGAGATAAAGGGGATTGCGCATATCACTGGCGGTGGTTTGCCCGCGAATGTGCTGCGGATTCTGCCGGACGGATGCGTAGCCGACATTCGGAAGGGGACGTGGGATATTCCGCCGATTTTTCCGTTTTTGCAAGCGAGTGGGAATGTTGAAGAGGTGGAGATGTATAGGGTCTTCAATATGGGGATCGGGATGGTCGTTGTCCTTGCGCCTGATGCTGTTGATGCTGCCTTAGCATCACTCAATGCCTCTGGTGAATCTACTTTCCACATCGGTGAAGTTGTCTTGGGCGACAAGGGGGTGCAGGGTGTCGGATCCTAATACAGATACACGAACGCCACTTCCTTTTTTAGATGAAGCTGCTCAGCAAGAATTGGCTGTTTTGCTCGATGAGACACATCCGCAGATTGTTGTGGCGGCGATTCAAAGTGCGGAGGATGATGACGCTGCGCTTTTTTTTGTTATCTGTACGCAGTTGAAAGGTGAACCTATTGGAGATGCGATCGCTACGGATATTGGAAAAATTTTCGCTATGCTACCTTTTGATAGACAGGTGAGTGTTGGTGAAAAGGTAACTACGACAGAGATTGTTGATGCCGAACGCGCAACGCAAGTCTGGGACGAACAGCTTGCTAAGATTAAGGAGACACATCAGAACACAACCTTCTTGGGTGAAGGTGCGGCGAATCTTGCTAAGTTATTATCGTATATGGATATAACGGAACAGGATCGCTTGTTGGAAGCGTTGGCAGTGAGGCGACCGAGGATAGTTGGGAACGTTTCTGATAGGTTGTTTACCTTTGAAGACCTGAGTGCTTTAGGGGATGACGCGATTAAGACGATCCTGCAAGTGTTAGATAAACCGACGATGGCACTTGCTCTGCACAATGCACCGACTGCGATACGGGATCGGTTTTTTGAAAATATGTCAGCATCACAGTCGGAAGCTATTGAAGCAGAATCTGAACAATTGACCTTTGAACAGACACAACTTGCGGAAACTGCCCGTCAATCTATCATCAGTTTAGTGCGTAATTTTGCGGCGAAAGGTTTGCTAAAAATGGAGTGAGGTGTCGCGAGTACGGCTCGTGGGAATCGCGAGTACGGCTCGTGGGAATCGCGAGCACAGCTCGCTCCTACAATTTAACTTCGGTTCTCAAGAATCGCGAGCACAGCTCGCTCCTACAATTTAATTTTGGTTCTCAAGTTAGGAATCGCGAGCACAGCTCGCTCCTACAATTTAATTTTGGTTCTCAAGTTAGGAATCGCGAGCACAGCTCGCTCCTACTGTTTTGTTTTAACTATCCTTGAGTTTGAACTCATAGGGAATTTGAACATTCTCAAGGCTGATGGGTTTACCACCTTTCGTCGCTGGACGGAAGGTTGTTTTTTTGAGTGCTCCAATGGCTGCCTCTTCGAGTCCAAATCCGAGGCTTGTTACCGGGACAATATCCTTCGGGATCCCTTTTTCATCGATGGTTGCTGCCAGAATAACGGTGCCTTCCTTCTCTGCTTTTTTTGCAGTGTCTGGGTACTTCGGTTCTACCCTAATTTTGTAGGTAGGTATCTCAATGCCCTTTTCAGCGGTGATCTCAATGTTCCCCATTCCGAGATCGCTGTCCGGTAAAGGCGTGTCGAGTTTCTCAAGCATTGTTGGTGGTGCTTCCCGCTTGAGTTCAAAGGCTGGTGCTGTCGTTTCGGGTTCGATTGTAGTTGACGGTTGAACAAAATTACGATCAACGTTTATGACTGCGGGTCCCTCATTAATGTCAGGTTCTACAAGGTCAACACCTGTATCTGTGCCGTCGGGGATTGTGAACACATCCTTTGATGGCAGTTCGGTGTTCGTTCTTACTGGCTGTCTGAAGACGGGTTTCTGCTCCTGCTGTTTGCTTTCAAATTTCAGTGCTTCTCGCCGTCTGAATCGGCGTTTGGTTTTCGCTTCTTCTCTTATCATAGAGACATCAAATGTTTCTCTTTCCTGCTCGATCTGATCAACGATGACAAAAAAGCCGATGAAAATGGCAATAAGAGCATGAAACACCATTGCGACTGTGAACGCTGCGGAGCTGCGTCCGATGTGCTTCTGCGTGATCGGATGCTTCAGTAAGTTCGCTTGTGCCGTGGAAATGCTGCTCTGCTGGTTGGAATCGAGGGCAACCTTCTTTAGTGCGACGAAACGTTTCGGTTTTTTACGTTCTGCGCGACGTTGTCGCATACCGCTGAGTATGCCGGAAGTTCTGCTACTCATTCGCTTTTCCTCCTATGAAGAGAAGACGGATAGTCTCGGTCTTTGGACATCTATGTTGCGGCAATGACTGAAACTGATGTGGCTAAAAGTGCTTTGAAAATTATTCGTAAGTACCTATATTAAACGCCAAGTACCGCTAAGGCGTTTAATAAGACTCACAGAATATAGTAAGAATACCGCTATTTTATCATAAATATGTTCTAATTATAACATACTTTTATTTTTTTGTCAATTTTTTTGGTTTTTGTGCGTCAAAACTTTACACACCGTCAAAAAAAATGTTCGGGATGGAACTCCGCCTTTTATGGAGGATTCCGTTAATGATCTAAAAGAATGGTGCAACCGCTTTTACCGAAGTATACAAAAAACTGTCTAAAATGTCAAGCAATAGGTCATCAGAAAAAGATTACGGTGAATCAAACGCCTCCAGTACAGGTTTTGCGATCCAACAGTCCGGTGGTGTCAAACCGAAAATGTATGCGACTGTTGCTGCTGTATCGTAGATGTTCACGAATTTATTCAGTTCTTTTGCGGGTAGGATTCCAGGTCCCTTGATAATCCATGGAATCTCGACTTCTGCCATGGTTGCTCCGCCGTGGCCTTTACCAACACCGCCATGATCAGAAGTAACGATTATGATGGTTTTCTCCAACATGCCCGCCTCTTTGAGTCCATTGATGGTCTTCCCTATAAGTCTATCTGCTTCTTCAACAGATTGATGATACTCAGTTGAATCATATCCGTACTGATGTCCAGCACCATCGGTGTGGTCAAGATGGATAAAGGTAAGTGTAGGTTGCTTTTCCTTGAAATACTTGATAGCTTGTTGAGTCGTGTTGACTGGGCCTTCGGTATCTTCAATTACATCAAAAGCCTTACGTTCCAACAATACTCCAATCCCTCCCCAATCGTGGAAACAAGCGATGACTGCTTCTGGTTGATGTTGGCGTAGGACCCCGAAGATGGTCGGGAAGATCCCCTCTGGACCTACCGCTGTCGGTTCAAGTGCGTATTTATCCGGTCTCCAAGCATTCGATGTAATACCCGTTTGTTCGGGGCCCGCTGCCATTATCAATGAGGACCAATTTGGACTACTGGAAGTTGGCATGACGGCTCGTGCATGCATCGTATGTGCCCCGTTAATTATGAGACCATCTATAATTGGTGTCTTCGCCTTTTGAATACCATCAGGACTCATCCCATCACATCCGATAATTACGACATGCTCCACCCCTGGTACCT
Organism: Candidatus Poribacteria bacterium; assembly: GCA_012270865.1. Taxonomy (GTDB): domain Bacteria; phylum Poribacteria; class WGA-4E; order WGA-4E; family WGA-3G; genus WGA-3G. The sequence continues at coordinate 56,160 of JAAXHL010000096.1, forward strand.
GTGATGATGCGTCTTGGACGAAAGAAAAACATGCCCAACACACAAATATAACTGCACTCCAAAAAGTGAACTTCTTTTTTATGAATAGGTATCTCATGATAGTTCCCCTCCATAATTACTATTTGTTAGAGGACTTACGCAATTTTGACGATAGGACACTGTCTGAACAGATGAGCTGACAAAAAACGCACACGGTTCCTTGACACAACCTAACAGGTTATGCTACAAAAGAGCGATCTGCGTAAGTCCTATGTTATTTGAATTATCGGACTCGATTGACTTAAGGATTCCACCAATAGGTCATCTTCGCGACGACGGTTGAATCAAGTAAGACGGCTTTTGTGGTGCCGTCGGTATCGTAGGTCTGGTTGAAAACGAAATAGAAGTCGCTTCCTGGACGATAGATGTAATTGATCAGGAAGTTGGTAGACACCACGTCAGTTTCAGCGTTCCACTGTGCGAAGAGCTTTGCAAAGAGTCCTGTAGTAAAGGAGTAGTCTAACCTCCCTCTGAAGAGGTTGACGTAGACAGGTCGGGGCTGTCCATCGGTAAAATACGTTGTCGGTAGGTCTACTATTTGGTTAAATTGGTACTCTGCGCTTACGCTTATATGCCCGTTGGGTTTGAGGGTGGTTTGTAGGTATACCCTACGCACATCGCCTTGATAGAAATCTGCCATGCCGCCGCCGATGCTTGTACTGATCGGGCGGTTATCACTGCTGGAGGCACGGAAACCGAAAGCGTTAGAATAATAGCCGCCTGTTGGGACCTCTATGCCGTCCCGAAACTTGAAAACTTCGTCTAATTGCTCAAAGCTGCGTCTGACGTTAAAAAAGATGGAATCTCCGGAACTCAATTCAAACCAGTTGGTGTAGGAGATGTCCCATTCTTCTAATTCGTTGTCGTGATTGAGGATATAGTCTGCCTCTGGTCCTGTCCAAATTTGTCGAATTCCGAATTTTTGTGGCCTCGGTACCCAACGGGTCTCCCCGCGAATGTGTCGGATACCTGTGCGTCTGACGTATCCGAGGGCAGGGTTAAAACCGTCTCCAATGTCTGTGTACGAACCCTCTACACGAAAGTACCTGCTTCTCCAGTTGGAGCCGATGTACCATGCGTTATTTTGTCCAGTCCATGCGTTACTTTCTCCAGTTGCGTCTGGTTCAAATGTTCGGGACCACAAGCCTCGTACGTCGAGACTGTCATTGGGCCGGTATTCAAAATCGAGGCCGCCTGCGCGATTGTAGTTTCCAATTTCGTCTTTATTGACAGCGATCATCCCGATACGGGACCCCGAAGCGATGTCTTTTGTAATTCGTACGACAGAATAATTGGTACGTGGAATGTCAATTGGGTCGTCTTTAGTATCATCTTGAAACTTATCTGTCAAGACATTGAGGAATCCTACGCCGTAAGAACCGATTTTGCCGCTTGTTTTTCCGCCAAAGATAATGGGGATTGCGTTTCCTTCAGCGAGTCCGATGCGTCGGCTATAGAAGAGGAGCATCGGCGGGGGTCTGCGGAAGCTGGTTCGGGGTACGCCGAAGTCGAAAAGCCCGGCACCCTCTAAAAAGAAGGGACGTTTTTCGGGGAAGAAGAGGCTAAATCGGGTAAGATTTACCTGCTCCTCATCTGCTTCGACCTGTGCGAAGTCGGTGTTAAAGGTAGCGTCGGCGGTCAGATTTGATGTGATGCCGTATTTTGCGTCAAAGCCGAGTTTGAATTCACGGGTTGTTTCGAGTACAGCGTCGTCGTTGCTGACTTGTGCGATTCCGGGCAGAACGTAGGGTAGGATTTCTAAGTTCCGAGAGGGTGTGATTCCTTCGAGTCCGATGAGGCTTCCGACGTTTGCTGTCCGGTATTTTGCTCTGCCGCCGTAGGAGGCGGGGACGGGCATCCATATCCCTTCTTCTTGATGGCGTGCGATCTCTCGCCCGGCATTGATCCCCCATGTCATTGGATCATTTTTTTCAAATCGGAGTTGACTAAACGGGATGCTGAGTTCAGCGGTCCAGTAGGTATCGTTGATTTTGGACTTGCATTCGACAACGGCATCCCAGTCGGTATTCATTGTATCGCCGCTGTTGGTGATGGCTCTGTCTTGTATTGCCCCGAGTGGATTGAGCCGGAAGAAGAAGCCGCTCCGTTTATCGTTATATGTATCAAGTAAGAGAAAAACGTTGTCGTTTTCGTGTAGGTCTCGGGCATCGCGTCGCATCTCATTCGCGATGAGTTTAGACATATCCGAATCGTAACAGGTGAACCCGAAGTAGATATTCTCATCGTCGTAGAGGATCCGAAACTCCGTTGTTTCGGTAATGTTCTCGCCTTCGTTTGGTTCCACTTGTGTGAACGTGTTCATCGGTTGGGCATGTTGCCAATCTGCTTCTGTTAAATCGCCGTCAATCTCGATGCTCTGATATGTGCGGTATGCCTTAATTTGTTTGGTGTCTGCATCGGCATAAATATTGACAACGATGGCGTTCAACAGCGCGATGAAGAAGATGGAGATGACGATTTTTTGGAATTTGGGTAGAGAAGATAATATAGGTCTGCTCAAGAACGTTGCCTCCTTTTTGCGGAAAAGAGTCTATTCTTTATAAAGACGAAAAAGGAGGCGGATTGGACTATATAAATTTCACGGTATTATAGTAGCGTCTGTAATTATTTGCACACGCAGTGGGAACCGTAGGGTGTTCTTGCTTGGGTGTTTCTTCAAGGTTACCCAACCCCTACGGACTTATTTTCGGGTTTTCCTATATTAGAATTCCAACACCATTGCTACGAATGGGATAATCGGCAATTGGGAGATGGGTTCTTCTTTCGTGAAATTTGGGCTATAGCGTACTTCGAGTATATTGTTTCGGTTATAGAGGTTCCAAACCTCAAGTGCGAATCCTAATTTCCAGTCTTGGTTGTCTGAGCCGCCGAATAATTGGAAGTAGAGACTCAAATCCAATCGATGATACGGCGTTGTGCGCGTCCATTCTCCATAGAGGGGTTGCCATTTCATCTCTTTCGTCCGGAAGTTTGTGAAGATCGTGCGCCCTATTAATGGGGCGTAGAGTACACCGCTCTGGTATTGCCACTTTGCGTTTATGTCTAACGCTTTAATGAGTGGAATTGCGTCGAGCAATTCTGGTGGTGCGCTGTAACTCGTCGCGATTGTTAGTACATGCGGACTGTTGTAGACATAGAACCGATGGAATTTTTCAGAGATGTCCCGCCGTTTGGAGATGGTGTATGCGTAGGCTACCCATCCGTTAAAAGTTTTAGAAAATTGGTATTCTAAAGAGGCTTCAAATCCACGTACAAATCCTGTCTGCCCGTTCTGATACTGTTTTTCATCTCTGTTATATGTAATGAGGTCCTGAAGAGTTTTATAGTAGGCTGCGAGATTGAGCTCTGCGTTGAAGGGTAGCGTTTTTTTCAATTCCAGGACGTAATGCGTTGCGCGGCTCGTTTCGAGGTCTGGATTTGGTGTTACACCGAGGACAGTCTGATCGAAGCGCGGGGTCTGTGTGTAGCGTCCATAGCTGAAGTAGAGGGTTGTTTCTGCGGGGAGGTCGAGGCGAAGTTGTCCGCGTGGTTGCCATGAGAGGCTATCTGTAAGATTAAAGTAACTCGCTCGGATTCCGAAGGTCCCGAAAAGCCCCAAGTGTTTAGAGGATAGAAAGTTATGTTGAGATTGGAGATACCCTTCTAAACCGTGGAGGTTTCGGGTTTTTGTAACATTGAGTGTTGTAAAGTTCTGGCGGATCCTGAACTCATAATTTGGGTCACCCTCTTCAGGTCGCCGTGCGCCGTGGCTGATAACCGTTGAAGGATTGTTTGATAGCAAGTATCCGAATTCCAGATCGGTTTTTTCTGATGGCAACGTGTAAGTAAAATCGTTCCGAAGCGCGTAGGTGGACGATGCTGTGCGGTAGTAGTAGTCTTCACCGAAGGCTATTTCGTTTGCAGCAAATGAACGGGTTAATGATAAGATTGACCGGAATCGCGGCAGGAGTTGGGAGTAGAAATGGATGCCTTGGACATCAAACGGGTTTTCAGAGTTTAAAGGTCCTTGGAGATCGCTATCATGAACCTCTTGTGAACCGAGTTTTAATTTAAATGCGTCGTACGCGGTAACTGCGTTAAGGACGAGTCCATGATTATTGTTGAGGTTGTAGACACCTTTTAATTCGTAGCTCCAAAAGCGTGGGACCTGCCGTACCAGGTCTTCGACCTCTACTAAACGTGATGCCAATTCAAAGAGTGGTTCGAGGTAGCTAAGTCTGCCAAAAGCGTACCAATACCCTTGTCCGGCTAAGGCTTTGTTTAAATAGTCAGCGTCGTTCCACACCGGTGTTTCGTTGATTTTATCGTTCTCTGGGTCTGTTAGGTTTTCAGTTTGGTTGCTAAAGTCAAAAGTGCCATTGAGGAAGGCTTCGGAATAGATGAAGCTGGGTTTTATTGTTCCATCGAACTGTCCTAAAGATTCTCTGTTTTTTGGAACTGAATGGATGTCGATGACGGCTTGTGCGTCTGCGCCGAATTCGGTCCCGAAACCGCCTGGGTAGACATCAACTTGTCCAATAACTTCGGAGCTGACGACTGAGACGATGCCGAGGAGATGATACGGGTATCCTAACGGGAGTCGGTCAAAGTAATAGAGATTGTCTTCGGGTGCGCCGCCGCGTACAGAAAGGACACCGAAGAAATCGTTTATGGTTGCGACACTTGGGAGTCGTGCGATTCCTCGAAGTGGATCGCCTGCGCTGCCTGGCGTTCTTTTGAGTAATTCACCGTCTAAAGTCTGTCTCATTTTTTTTTCTTTCCGCTTGCCCTCAACTGTTACCGGATTCATTGTAATGACAGAGTCCTCGGCTTCACCCTCTGCGACTTCTGATGTAGCGGTGTCCTCGGCTTCAGCAACAGCAGTAAACGGCACTAAGCAACAGATTAGATAGATCAATATTTTTTTCAACGTTTTGTCTCCATAGCAGTTGTGAGCGGGGTTACAAACCCCGCCTGCATTGACGGTGTTTTATGGCGGGATTACAAACCCAGCCTGCATTGACGGTGTTTTTATGGTAGGATTACAAACCCAGCCTGCATGACATTTGTAAACAGGGTAGTGCTATTTATAGCGGAAAATCGGGTTAAAATTCCGCTGTAATCCCAAGATAAGGGAGGATCGGCAACTGATTGATGTCATTCCGTGTTTCACAATCCTCGCTATAATTGAAATCCAGTAGGTTCTGTCTGTTGTAAGTATTTAAGAGTTCAAGGAAAATGCCGAGATTCCATGCGTTAAATTGGAAGGTTTTACTGACGCGAAGATCAAGTCTGTGGTATGCTGGTAGCCGTCCAGAATTTGTTTCGGCGTATATAGGAATATAGATAAGTTCGCCGTTACGGGGGTCGAAACCGATTGTTGCGCCGACGCAAGGTGTATATGGGTTTCCGGTTCGGTATTGCCATTTTGCGCCGAATTCCCATGTTGGGGTTAGGTTATAGCTTGCGGCGAATGTGGCGACGTGTGTCTGGTCAAACGAATAATAACGATAGGGTTCTCCGGCGCGGTCGCGACGTTTAGAGAGTGCGTAAGCGTAGGAGACCCATCCAAAAAACCGATCGTCGTTCTGGTGCCTGAGAAAAATTTCGGTGCCTTGTGCGTATCCGACACCTTGATTGAGGTAAGCGGTTTCATCGTCAACGGTTGCTATACCTGAGAGGTCTTTATAGTAGGCTGCCATTTTGATTTCTGTATCTTCTGAGAGTTGTCGTTTGAGTTCGAGGATATAGTGGCTTGCGCTGCTTGATTTGAGTGCCGGATTCCCGATGGTCGGGGAGAGGAGTGCTGGGATGGGAGTCTGGTTGTAAACCCCGTAGGCGAATTGGAGTTCGGATTCGTTTGGGAGTTCGACGAGTAGGCTGCCGCGCGGTTGAATAGAGAGTTCGTCGGTACGGTTGAAATAGTCGAAACGCATGCCGAACACAGCGGATAAAAAGGGTAGCACGGTATATCTATCTTGTAGGTAGCCTTCGATGCGTTGTCCGCGGACGTATTCATCTAATACAATTTTTTCCTCGAATCGGATGTCAAAGTCGATCTCACCTTCGTCTGGGATGCGTGTGAATGTGCCGTTAACCTCTCCCGGTTCAAGTCCAAGGATTAACCCGGTTTCTAAGCGGTGTTTTGCGTTTAGTTCGTAGGTGATGTCTTCGCGGAGCGTGTAGCTCGGGGCGTTGATATTAAGAGATATCTGGGGACCGAAATTGACATCGAATAGGAAGTTGGAGCGTGTGAGTGATAAAAAGGAGGTGAGTCGTTCTGTAAGGAAGGAGCGGAGGTGGATGCCTGCGCCTTCAAAACCGCTATCAAAACTGGTATTGCCTCTGAAGTCTTGGTCAACATTTTCGCCTTCTAATGTGAGTGCGAACTGGTCGCCGGAGGCGAATAGGTTGAAAAAGAGTTGATGTTTTTCGTTTAGATCGTATCCTGCTTTAATTTGGTAATCCCAAAAACGTGGGAAAGAATCGATTGAGACGGCATTAAATGTGAGGGTTCCGATGAATAGGTCGATGTAGCTTCTCCGTCCTGCGGCGTACCAGAACCCGTTTTCGCCGATTTTGCCTTGGAGGAGTCCTTCTGAATAAAGGAAGTTGAGATTAAACTTCCCGCGTAAATCCTCTGGACTATCGTTCTGTGAATAGATGTCAATAACGGCTTGAGAATCGACACCGTATTCGGCACCGTATCCGCCGGCGTAGACATCAATACGATCGATAATTTCGGAACTCAACGACGAAACGATGCCCCCGAAATGGTAGGGGTAACCGACGGGTACTCGGTCAAAGTAGTAGAGATTATCCTCGTCGGAGCCGCCACGGATGTAGAGTGCGCCGCTAAAATCGTTTGCGACACCGATGCCGGGAATGGCTGGGAGTGCGCGAAGTGCGTCGCCAGCAGTGCCGGGGAGGCGTGCGATTTCTCGTGCTTGAATACTTTTTTTACTGACGGTCTTAGGTTCACGTTTATCGGTTACGGTTACACCTTCGAGCCGATACTGCCCTGTTCTGATATAGATTTCGGTCTCTTTTGCTGCCCCCGATGCGACGATAACGACGGTTCGTTGTATGAATTCTGTCTCAGGCACGGTGGTTACTAAGGTGTAAGTGCCGTCAGGGATGTTGCTGAATACGAACTTGCCGTTTTCATCGGTTTTTTGACGGGTATCTGTTTGGAGGATTTTAACATCTATGCCTGCCAACGGTTCTTTTGTACTTTGATTATAGACGGTGCCTTCGATTGTCCCCGTTTGTGCAAGTGCTATTGCTGGAACGAGTAAAACCGCCAGCAGGCAAAAGAAACTTTTCATGATTATTCTGGAACCCCTGTTCTCGGTGTATCGAAAAATTGTATGTGATTGTGTGTACTAAAAGTATACAATTTTCTTTTGTAGATTGCCAAAAAAAATGGAGTTGCTTCGTTTTTTTGGACGAGGGATATTTTGGTCGGTTTTCTGGCGGGTTAAGGGTGGACAACGTTGCCCACCCGTTGTGTACTGTGTTAGCGTGCGACGGCTTCGGAACCGAGGTGTTCCTGAATCCATGCCCGGAGTGGGACATCTTTTTCACCCGGAGAGGTATAACCGTGTCCGCCTGTGCTTTTACCCATGATCTGCTGACGGATTGGGTCGGCGTGTTCCATGAAGTGTTCTACGGTCATATCGTCGCGAGGTTGGAGCCAACGATAGCTATAGCCGTAGAAGAGTACTTTCCGAACGATGTCAGAGGTATTGCGTCCTGCTGCGTGCCAGAGCCTGCGATCGAAAAAGACAGCGGTTCCGGGTTTTGCGAACACCGGTGTAGCGTTCTCAGGGTCGACGGTGCTATCTTCGGGCATCTCTATCTTATTGAATTGATGGCTGCCCGGTATGACGGAGAAGTTGCCGCGTCCGGGAACGGATGTGTCTGTCAGAAAATAGGCGACTTTCAGCGATATGCGTGGTCGCGGGTTGCCTTCCAATTCGATGTTGAGTCTTCCACTGTCTTGGTGCCATCCGAGTCGTTTCGGTTTATCGTGTTCTTCAGGTGGCAGCGGTGGCATGAAAATAAAATGTGAGTGGTAGAGTTTGATGTTCCACCCGAGGATCCCCCACACTTTCGGGAAGGTTGTGTGCCAATCGAGGAGTTCGATGAAGCTTTCGTCTCTACCGACGAAATCGAGAAGGTTGAAACGTGCGTCGGGCGGGAGTTCGTCTTTACCCAAGTGTTCTGCTCCGACGCGATCGACGGCGGCAATCAATTTCTCGACCATCTCTTGTGGGATCGCGTCTTCGACGACAAAGAAACCATTTTCTTCAAATTGCTTTTCTTCTGTTTCGGTTAAACAGTGTTCTAAACATAGCGGGTTCATATTTCCCCCCAAAGGCTGTTGTAATTTGCGAAAAGTTTACACTGAATTGAAAATCTCGTCAACGCGAAAATATATCTAACCAGAAGTTTTCAGTTATCTGATAGGAGTGGCAGAAAGTTTTCGGAATCTACTTGTTTTGCTCGTTGGACGGCGCGCCATTTCCGCCAAAAGTTCACACTGGCACTAAAGAGGAAACCGACACCAATAATAGCGACGATCGTTCCGCTCAACACGAGTTCGGGTTCTCGGATAACACTGTAGGTTGCGCCCCCAATGAGTATGCTCGCGATCAATGTGTCTTTGAGGCTGTTCTTTTGTGCCCGCTTTTGCAGGAGGTGTAGGTTAGCGAGTTTTTTCTGTTTTACATAGCCAACAAGCGGTTCTATGGGAACATGTACCGATTCAGTTTGCTGGGGTGGTATCTCTCGGACGCATCGGAATCCGATGTTTCTTGCCTTGTAGTCTGGTGGTGCGTGTAGACGGTTAGCGCATCGGAAATAGCGTTCTGCTGTCCCTTCGCGTGCTTCCAACCATGAACCGCCACGTAGTGCCTTATGTTTTTCATCGGTTGACTGCTGAGATGCCTTATGCTCTGGATCAGGATATGGCTGATACCAATCGGCTGTCCATTCCCATACATTTCCCGCGGTTTCACCGATGCCGTAAGGACTTGCTGTGGTAGGACGGGTGCCGACGGGTGTGAGGTGCGTTGTCAATACCTGCGCGGTTTCTGTGGATTCGGGTTCTTCAGGAGCGAAGGTGTTCCCCCAAGGATAAATTCGTCCATCGGGGCCGCGTGCGGATTTTTCCCATTCTGCTTCCGTCGGTAGCCGCTTGCCTGCCCATTGTGCATAAGCGTTACTATCGTGCCAACTGACCTGGACAACGGGGAGGTCGGCATCTTCATCAGCGAATGTACCGTTTTTCCAGTGTGTTGGTGGTGGATGTTTCGTTGCCTGTACGAAGGCGGCGTATTCGGCGTTTGTTACGGGATACTGTTCGATGGCATACGCTTTGAGAAAGCGGACGTGCATCGGTGCTTCGTCGAGCTTGGCGTGTTCTGCACTCACTAAAGCGGTGCCGTAGAACGGTTCGATGTCGGTACCCATGATAAACGCGCCCTGCGGAATAATAACGGTTCTTTTAATTTTCCTTGCGGTTCGGTCAGGCTGGTTTAGATATTGGCGAGCCTTTCCATATATCCGCCCTCCATTTCATTTCTTTTAACTTTCCTTGCGGTTCGGTCAGGCTGGTTTAGATATAGCAGAACTTACGCAAATTGAGAAAATATTGGACATTTAGACGCAAAAAGTAGGAATTAACCCCCTAAATCCCCAACCCCCCATATCCCCCCTTATCAGGGGGGTAGGGGACTTTAAGACGGAGTGCGTAAGTCCCATATAGTATTACTTCATTCAAAATTCCACGCGCTTGTAGCATACTTGGTTTTAACGAGGGTTTCTGCCTGTTTCCGCTCTGCGGATAGCAATTTTCCTGATTTAAACGCAATTCCGAGGTCGAATGTTTCAGATATTGCTTGGATGAGCGCGCTTCGGGTTATAGAACGTCCGTCTGTATTAATAGCGGTCGATTTTTCACGTAGCATCTGCTGGGTATCCGGGTTCTTTGAGACGCGTGTGAGGATTTCGGGAGGCGGTATATCCAAGGAGATATAGCCTTGAAACATGATTCCGTGTCGGTTCCGTCTGACAGAGACACCTGCCAATTTCTTGTTATTGTCCGACATTATGTCGTGTTCAGCGGGATTTGTGAGACATATATTAGCCTCCGCCTGGTAGGTGCGGTTTCTAACCGTACCGGCAGCGTCGGCGCATACGGCATAGCATTGTGCAGGGATACTGAGTTTCTGGAACGCTTTGGTGAGCGATTGACCGATCCGTTGGTATGCGTTGGCGACACTGATCTCTCCGTCACTTCGTGGGAGAATAAGGGTATAGGTCAGTTCCCACCCGTGTACGACTGTGCCGCCGCCGGTCATCCGTTTAACGAGTTCGATGCCGTCTGCGCGGCACGCATCTATGTCCACCTCTGCGGCGATGTTTTGGAAGTAGCCGAAACTGAATGCGGGTTGCGTCCAACCGTAGAAACGGAGCGTCGGGTTCGGCTGTTCCGTCTGCGCGAGCAGGATTGCCTCGTCAATTGCCATATTCATCGCGGCGTTATTTTTTTGCATGTTCAGGCGTCTACCGATGGTTTCCATTAGGATAGTGGAACACGGCACACTGCTGTGGTGTGTGCGTCGCAATACCAGAAATATCCGTCCCAGTATGTCATTCCGTGTGGTTCGGGGTGCGGTTCTGGTATCTCGATTCTGTTGAGATGTTTACCGTCTTCTGGGTCAAGATGGAAGATGGCGCGATGGTTGGTCTCGACACACCAGAGGTCGTCGCCGACCCATGCGATGCCGTGCGGTCGGTCGCCTGGGGCAGGGAGCGTATGGATGACCTTGAAACCGTCTTCGACATCTACCTGATAGATAGTGGCGGAGGGTGGTACTGCCAGCCAGAGTTTGTTATCTCGCCATTCTAAACCGTGTGCGCCTGTCTGTCCTGCGCCGGGTGTCTCGTAAGAAGCGAGTGTTTCGCCAGTTTCTGGGTCGGTTGATAAAATTTCGCAACTGTAGGTGGACGCGAGCCAGAGCGTGTCGCCTGTGTCTGTGATACCGCTGCCTTTATCGGAACCGGTTGCGAGCGTCTTTTTTATATCGCCGTCGTAGGAGACGAGGTGTACTTCGTTGGTCTGCTGGTCGAGGATCCAGAGTCCGTCTTCTGTGGCTTGCATTCCGTTGGGTTGTGGACCTGGGGCATCAAAAATTTTTTCGATTGTGGGCATGGGGAACCTCCGTACAAACTATAAATTATTTGAGATTTCATTGTACCCCAGTGTTGAAAGGATTGTCAAGTTTTTTTAATCTGGTTTTGCATTGCAGCCCATGCAGGATCGTGGTATAATTTCTTTAGAACCTCTTGTAATACAACACGGATTGCGTAAGGAGACACATAATGGAAACAATCACATACACTCAGGTTCAGCAGCTCGTCGAAAAACTCCCAGAAACCAAGTTACCGCTTGCGTATCATTTTTTGCTTGAGTTGGCGGAGAAAGATGTAGACCCTCAATCGCCTCAAGCAGATTTCCTGCGTCTTTCACCAGAAGAACGTCATCAACTTCTATCGGAACAAGCCGAGCAGATGAAAGCACATTATGAAGAGACTGCTGATGAACGTACCGAATGGCAGGCGGGAGATTTTATTGATGAACGTAAGGCGTAGGGAAATTTGGTTAGTTAACCTGGATCCTACACTCGGCGCGGAGATCCGAAAAACACGTCCTGTTGTTGTCATGAATTCAGATGCGATAGGCACGCTCCCTATTCGGCTTGTCGCACCCATAACGGAATGGAAAGATTACTTTGCAGGAAACATTTGGCATGTAAAGTTAGAACCAAATGCCATGAACGGACTGACAAAGCCTTCGGTAGTTGATACGCTGCAACTGCGCGGTATTGATACACTAAGGTTTGTCAGGAAATTGGGCGAGGTGTCGCCTCAAATGATGAGAACTATTGTTATAGCAATCGCATCAGTGATTCAATACTGATTTGTGTTAGCAACACTTAAGTCAGTAATTCGTAGTCAATGATTCTCACTTTATAACATTGAGCCAGGGGGCAAGTGCTGGAGAAAGTTGCCCATCAATCCAAAACTTCATAAGGTCCTGTGAAATTTTACAGCAAAGGATGGACATAGAGGGATTGAGTAGAGTACTGAGAGGATACGCTTCTGTAATCCTCCCCTCGGCACTCTACCAAATCTCTTTTTGAATTCTGGGGACTGAAATCATGACGTATGAATATAATTATATAAATAGATTTCAGTTTGAATTCTGTACGTATGACTAAAATCATAATGGCGTATGGACTACAATTAGATTTAAGTCATATTGAAGTAATTATACATAAATTAGTCCAGTTTTGCAAGAAAAAATGCGGTTTTTGTATAAAAAAACTTATTTTTTTGATTTTTTTCGCAAAAAATGCGCTTTGAAAGGAAAATATGCGTTTATGGGAGTGTGTAGAGACCGCGCCGGATCCTCACAATTTCACCTGTTTCTACAAGATGGGTGAGTTCGTTTTTAATGGCACCGGGATTTCCTTGGATGGATTCAAGGATTTCAGACGTTGTTTTTTCACCATTGGAGAGCAGGTCGAAAATCTGAGCGTGAAATGGGACCCGATCGAGTTTACGACCTCGTAGGCGCATCAGGATACGGTTTGCTTGCGCCTTAGAAACACCGAGCAAATATTCGACGCGTTTTCGCTTCCAAGATGCGTCCATGTTAGCGTATTCTGCTTCGTGCTCCTCGCGTATGCGAATGGTTGTTGGAAGTTCATCTAACCCACCGGCGATTTCAAAGTCTTCCCAATCGAACAATTGTGTCTCTGGTGCCTCGGTAACAGAAGGTATCGGTAAAGTTGTATTGAGAACGAGCGTTTTATCTGATGCCTTATCGAATCCGACAATACGGACAATCTGTGCCAAAGTGCCGATGGCGTTCTGTTGGTAGAGTTCTTGTATCCGTTCATCTTCAAATTGATAAGGGTTCATCGTCAGGTTATAGTTTAGCGGTTCTGCTTGGTTTCCAAAGAGTATTTTCGCTTGTTCCCAGATGAATTTCGGTGGCCAATAAGGCGTTCCAACGATCCAGACGACATCGGCTGCTTCAAAGATAGGTCGTAGAGCGTTGATGCGTTTGTCGTAAGCGTCGGTGGTTTCAAAAATGGATCGCAAATCCTCATAGTGCGCTGGTTTGCTTTTGATGAGATCGTGGTAGTTAATAATTCTATCAAAAACGTTTTTCAACATCTGCACTGTGCTTGTGCTTGAGATAATGACATGGTTTCGCTCCGGATGCTGTTTCACCTCTTGATGGATACCTCGGAAAAAGCGGCTGGCAATTTCGGAAAGTCCAAAGGTATCCCAATTGACTTCATAGTTTGTGATTGCATAGGCGATATGCGGTGCGCCTCGTAGTTGAAAAGACTTATTCCGCGAAAGGGGTGTCTCCTGCGATTCAACTCGCTTGGCGGAAACAGTCTCTTCAGGAAAGAGGTTTTTGAAAGCCTCTTCTGAAAATGCTGGGGATATGAACACGAGGTCTTGAATTTTTTCGTGTATTTTTGGCGGTAACCAGAACCGCAAAATCCCATCATCGACGAACATCGGAGCATCTATATCGCGGGTATAATAGGCGAAAAAAGTTTTCAACTGATGCCATAATGTCCAGGTCGGGTCGCGATACATGTTCGGAATCTTTGCTATGTTTTCAGGGGTTGATATATTCAACAGGCCAGCTTGTATAGCCCTATCAATATCCATTTTGGTGCTGTTGCCATTTTTGTCTGTACAATTTATCTGACACATCTGTTGAACGATGCTATCTTCTAATCCTTCAAACGCCTGAACGACAGTGCGAATGCGTTTAGCGATGTCGCCGTGTTGGCTGTCAGCGATCCGCACGGCGTTTAGCATTGTTTTTGCGAATTGTCCCAACACTTCACTGCTCCAATTAATGAGCCAACTTTCAAGGATTGGGATTGATAGATGATGCTCAGAAAAGAGTTTAGCGAGTTGTGATTCAGCGTCATTTATGATACAGATTCGATTGGGAAGGATCAATGCGTCAACAAATGCGGCGTGCCGCCGATCGAGAAAGAGGTTGGGTATCTCCGATAGAATGACCTGCTTCTCTTTGAGTGTCCTGAATTGAGAAAGGTATCCGTAGGTTTGGCATGTGTCGTAAGCGAAACAAGTTGGGCAGATACTTTCGTTGGGATTGCCGCCCTTCTGCTCTAATGCGTCGCATCTTTCGGCATCTTCGCAGATGTTCCCAAGTGCAAAGGGGTTCTGCCTCCGTTGCGCAATTGGTATCTGCTTGACCTGTTCCCATCGGTAGTTTCTCGGTTTCCATTGCCCGACGGTGATTCCCTGACGCTGATAATACTGCTGTGTGTCGTCTGGGTTATAAGGGGTATTAGCATTGACCCATATAGGGGTGGACTTGAGAAATGCGGTTTCAATTTCACGTCTTTTTTCAGTGTTTATCAGCCCTGTAACAAGCCCAAGGATGCGTTCTTCGGCTGCTGAGAGGGACTCCTCATCTATTGCCTGAATGCGTTCTGTTTTATCAAGGACAGGTTTCGGACGTTTGATTGCGATAGGAGAGATTTCACCGCGTTGCACTGCTGGGATCTTTTCATTTCCAACGTGATCTGTTTCTAACGATTCTACGACAGCGAAATCGTCCCAGTTCTGTGTATCCACAATTGTTTCATTTCTCGTGTCTATTTCTGGTGTTGGAGCGGGTTCATGTAGCGACTCTCGCAAAATATCGAGAAACGCGAACAGTACATCTTTAGAAATAATGGGTGGGTCTAATAGGCTGCCCTTAAGAATTTGGTATCGTGCATCCCATCGGCTGTAGTTTTTATCCCCGGTAATCCTAACATACACATCGCGATTGATGGCGCGATGTGTGTCAGGTAGATACTTGTGAACATACTCGGTTGCGTTTGTCGTGTTTGGGTGAATGTAGTCTGGTATTCGACACGAGAATCGCAAACCTCCAGCCTTGAGTAGGGTGAGTAGTGGATTCATAACAGCGTTGACGAGTGCGTCCACACATGCGATGACGGCATCTGGTGCGTCTCGGATTGCCCTATATGTGAATTCGATGTCATGCCAGTTCGCTCCGTTTTGTGCGGATGGCGCTCCTGTATAGACTTGGATGCCCCATGACGCGAACCATCTTCTTGATTCCCAGTCAAGTGTGGTTTGTCGTCTTAGGAAACGGCTGCCGCCACAATACGCTGGGCCCCGGTCAAAAGGTGCTGGTCCAATCGGCATAAAGGAAATGTTTGCCTGTTCAAGATTATGCAAAAATAGCGGATATTGATGTGCGCAATAAACGATATAGCGGTAAGGGTGTTCACCGTGCAGCGTAGGTGAGACGATTGTCTCCTGTTGTTGGAGGTACCTTCGTCGCCGTTCATGGCACTGTTGGATAATATCTTTTACGAATTCCATAACGGAAACCTCCATAGGAAATGGACAGTATCAAGTTTTCACGTCTCTTCAGAACGACTTGGAAGGGTCGTGTGAAAATGGCGAACTTAAGCCATATTTGAGAGGGTCTCGTTCGCTTCATCGTCTCGGATTCGTTGTTCCAGATGGAGCGAGCGGGTGCCTTCACACCACAGAAGTCATTATACTACAAATTTAGAAAATTGTCAAATACATCGTGTTGGGTGTCTCAATATTGGTTTGCAAGCTGCTCCAAAAAGTGGTATAATTCCACCATAATTAAATACAATACTTGGAGACTACTTGTGAATATTGATACATTAAAAGGGAAAACGGTTGGTGCTGCTGTTTCGGGTGGCTTGGATAGCTGCACGATTACGAAGTGGTTGGTCGATAACGGGGTCAACGTGGTCTGTTTTACGGCGGACCTGGGTCAACCTGATGAACGGGACGTTTCCGAAATCCGGGAGCGGATGCTGGCGTGTGGTGCCGAAGCGTCTGTTATTGTAGATGCGAAGGACGCGCTTGCGGAAGATGGTATCCGTCTTATCCAGTGTCAAGCGATGTATGAAGGTGGTTATTGGAATACGACAGGGATTGCGCGGCACGTTACGGTGAAGGCACTTCTGCCAGAGATGGAGAAACGCGGTATCTCTATTTTGACGCATGGTGCGACGGGCAGAGGCAATGATCAGGTACGTTTTCAACTTGCTACGAATATGCTGAATCCGCATTTCTCAGTCTATGCGCCGTGGCGGGATCCTGAGTTTCTCAAAGTGTTTGGCGGTAGAAAAGAGATGATAGACTTCTGCGAAACGCATAACCTACCGATTACTGCGACGCACGAGAAGCCGTACTCAACGGATGCGAACCTGCTTGGACTTACGCATGAAGCCGGACACCTTGAATCGCTGAAAACGCCGGCAGGTTTTATTAATCCGGGTATGGGAGTCCATCCGAAAGACGCGCCTGATGAGGTGGAGCACTTTACGGTTACCTTTGCGCGTGGAACGCCGGTTGAAATCAACGGCAGCCCTGTTACAGCACTTCAGAGTCTGCAGGAGGCGAACCGTATCGGTGGCCGGAACGGTATCGGTATCGGTATTCACACCGTTGAAAATCGGTTTGTGGGCATTAAGAGCCGCGGAGTTTATGAATCTCCGGGGATGGAACTGCTTGGAAAGTGTTACGAGTATCTGCTGCAACTGATTTTGGACAGACGTGCGCGTCGCCATTTTGATGGTGCGGCACCCGTCATCGCTGAACAGATTTATCAAGGCTATTGGTTCGATGCTGCGACACAGGCGTTGCTGTCCTCAATCCAACCGTTAACCGACTTGGCGAGTGGTACGATTACTGTGGCACTTTATAAGGGAAACGTTGCGTTCTATGCTGCGGGTGGTGCCCCGCATTCGCTCTACTCCGAGGAGACCGCGTCTATGGAGGCGATCGGTGATTTTGATCATACGGATTCGGAGGGATTTTTGGGGGTGCTTGGCGTAGGTGCGCGTGCTTCGGCTGTCGCTGGACAGACGCAGGAATAGAAGTTTAAGGCACTTCAAGTTTTGCGAATACTTGTCCGATGATACTTTCAGCGTCTTGTCCGTCTGCTTCTGCTTCGTAGCTAATGATGACGCGATGCCTGAGTACGTCCATGCCGACGGCGTGGATGTCTTCTGGGGTGACGTAGCCGCGTTCGGAGAGGAACGCTCTCGCCCTCGCTGCGAAAGCGAGAAAGATGGTGGCGCGCGGTGATGCGCCGTATTCAATAAGTGTGCTGAGTCCGTCCAATTGATACGCTTCCGGTGTCCGCGTCGCACACACTAAATCGACAATATAATTCTCCAACTGTTCTGCCATATAGATGTTTCGGACGACTTCTCGGAATCGGATAATATCATCGGGTGAGATCACTGGCTGGATGTCTGGGATTTCTTCGGTTGTCATCCGTCGGAGGATTTGTAATTCCTCTGCGTGTGATGGGTAGTCAACTTTAATCTTGAGCATAAACCTATCTACTTGTGCTTCGGGTAGCGGATAGGTGCCTTCATGCTCGATTGGGTTTTGGGTTGCTAAGACGAGGAACGGATCATCAAGTGGGTATGTGGTGCCGCCGATTGTGACCTGCCGTTCTTGCATGGCTTCGAGGAGTGCGCTTTGGACTTTGGCGGGTGCGCGGTTGATTTCGTCGGCGAGGATGACGTTGGCGAAAATCGGTCCCTTTTTGGTGTAAAAATCGCCCTTCTGTTGGTCGTAGATGAGCGTGCCGATGAGGTCCGCTGGGAGTAGGTCGGGTGTGAACTGAAGACGGTTGAAGGATGCGTCGATCGTCTGTGCGAGTGCGCTTACAGCGGTTGTTTTCGCGAGTCCGGGTACGCCTTCGAGTAGGATGTGCCCGTTGCAGAGCAATCCGATAATCAGTCCTTCTAATAATGCTTTCTGACCGACGATCACTTTGCCTGTTTCTGTGAGTATTTGCTGTACTAACCCGCTATCTGCCTGGATGCGGGCGTTCATTGCGTCTAAATCGTAGTTTTGCAATTTTAATTTACCTTGCGGAAAAACAGCGTGATTTTGGGTGCTTGACGTGCTTTCCTTAAATCTGCCTGCGCCTGCTTCGCAGTGAGAATGCAGGCTACCGTTTTGGTATTATCAAGTATACAATCCTGTTCTAATTTACCTTGTCGAAGAACAGCGTGATTTTGGGTGGCTGACTGCTATCATGTAAAAAAAGGTTGTGTTTCGCCTTCTTGGAAGGATTGCTCAAGCCACGGATCCTTCGTTTTTTGTCTGAATTCGATGACTTTTCGGCGCATTTCGTTGGCTATGTCTTGTAATTCTGGTGCGTCAATGAGGTTCTTGGATTCCGCTGCGTCGTTCTGGATATCAAATAACGATTCACGGCTCTGATGTAAAAAATCATTTCGCTGGCGTTCACCGAGTTGCTGGACGTTGTCGTTCCGGACCGCTGTCCACGAAATTGAGCGGAACAGGTCGCTCGGTAGTGGTGTTTCGAGTTGATACGCGAGATTACGGACGTATTTATAGCGTCTGCCGCGTAGCACGCGATAGGGGTAGTAGTTTGTTACCTCGTGGAAGCAGTGAGAGAAATAGGTTTCCTCCCATTCACCGTTTCCGGGATGCGCGGTATCGTCTTCAAGAATAGAGAGGATTGATCTGCCCGGCAGTGCGTCATCGCCGTCTGGATGCGCGACCCCGCACCAGTCTAACATCGTCGGGCAGAAATCTACCCAATTGACGAGTGCTTGGTTGTGGAATCCGCGTTTCTGTTGTGTCGGACTGGAGATAAGGAGTGGACAGTGGTGTCCGCTGTCGAAGCTTGATGCTTTCGCACCGGGGAACGGCATGGCGTGATCGGTTGTAACGAAGACGAGGGTTTCATCTGCGCGTCCAGAAGCGTCAAGAGCGTTTAAGACTGCGCCTACGACGGCATCCCATCGTGAGACGCTTTCGTAATAGTCAGCGAGGTCTTCACGGACTGCTGGTACGTCTGGCAGGAAATTCGGCACGATGATTTCATCGGGTGCATAAGAGCCGGGTTGAATGCCTGCTGGGGTTTGGTCGTTTCCGAAGCCTCTGCCTGCGCGGTGCGGATGCGTACTACCGATATGGAGATAGAAAGGTGTGTCTGTGTTCTCGTTGAGGAATTGTGTGACCTTTGTTGCCATATCCGCTGGACTTCGAGCGTTGACGCTCGGCTCAAAATCGAAGGGGTAGACGGTGTCTGGGGCGACGTGTTTTTTTCCGATGCACGCCGTAGCGAATCCGTTTGCCTTTAGGATTTTTGGTACGGATTGCATGTATTCGTGTGTCCGAAATCCGTGTATTCCGTGGCAGTGTCCGTATTGTCCGTGTGTATGGCTGTGTTGTCCGGTAAGGATGCATGCGCGGCTCACGGCGCACGATGGACTTGTGCAGAAGGCATGGTCGAACACGACCCCGCGTTCTGCAAAGGCATCAATATTCGGTGTTCGGATGACATCGTTTCCGTAGCATTTTGCGATACGACTCCAATCGTCAGCGATGACGAACATTACGTTTTTATAGGAATTGTTCATAGTTTTCCTTATTTAGGGCACAATTATTCAAAGAGTTGAGAGACTCGACAGGTAAACCCCGGCACGACATCCTCACCTGTGAGTGTGTCTTCATAAGTAAGCAGCGCGATGTCGTTTTCGGAACGATAGACCGTCACCGTTTTGGAACGGGGATCCAGAACCCAGACAAGGCGCGTTCCGGCGTTCAGATAGGCAAACGCTTTGTCTACAATACGCCACTGAATGTCTGTCGGTGAAACGACCTCAATTGCTAAATCGGGCGGTATTGGGAAACCTGTGTTTTCGTCTCCATCCAACCGCGGCGTTGACACAAACACCACATCTGGTTTCAGTCCCCGTTCACCGACTTGAAAAGTTGCCTCTACATGGACCTCCCCCAACCGATTCTTGTCTACATGCCGATCCAAATACCGGATGACTTTAACACTAACCTTGCTATGTATTCTCGTTGGTGGCGACATCGGCACTAATTCTCCTTTAACGTATTCGTATCCGTCTACATCGTTCTCAAGAAATTCTGCCAACGTCATGGAAACCTGTTCTGGTGAGCGAATACCTTGCGCGATTTCGTGAAGTTCCTGTTGTGTCATACTTTTCGTTCCTCCGTGACTGCGTGCTCTGTGAGGTCTATTGTACCATCTAACGTTGCGTTTGTCAAGGAGCCTTACGAGGTTATGGGTTGTGGTCGTTTTTTGCTACACCAAGCCGCCTCGCTTTCTTAGGAACCATTCAAATCCGAGCAGTGCGATGACGGCTCCAAAGATGAGCGGTATATCCCAGATATCGACATCGGTTATTTTTGAGGTTGCGCTTTCGACGAGCGGTATCTGGTTGACGAGTTGGTCTGCTTCAGCCGTTGCGTAATACTTCCCGCCACTTCCTTCAGCGAGCGTTTTGAGGAGTGCGACGTTAAGTTCGGCGTTGCTGAATTCGGCGTAAGATGTTTTCACCTCGAAGAGTGTCTGTTGCTCGCCGAGGTTCTCGCCGTCAAGGGTTCCGGCTGCAGTGACGGTGTATTCGCCGTATCGGTTCGGTATAAAACGCGCGGTGTAGAGACCGTCTTCGCCGAGGACCTGCTCAAGTCTTAATTCTTTGCGTTTTCCTGCCTCGTCAATGACGATGGCTCGGATTTTGGCGTTGTTGGTCAATTGGAACTGTTGATCTGTTGCTGTAACCTCAATCACGACGGGTTCTTTGAGCGTGTAGGCTGTTTTTGCGATGTCGAGTTGGATGTGTTCTTTCGGTGCAGTTGTCAGCCATCTTGCGACCTGTCGCCAGAATCGTTCATGGCTATCGTCTTCGAGGCGTTTTTTGAGCGTTTGCCATCGCCAGGAAGTGTGTGGTGTGAAAACCATTACGCGTCCGGCGTTGTAATTGTGGATTGCGATGAGGATCCGGTTTCCGAATTCGTTGCGATCTGTCGGATGTTCCGCCAAAACGAGTGCGCCCGCCTTGGCACGTTTGACTTTGCTATAACCTACGAGCGGGACCATATCCGTCCAATGTTTCAGGTTATCCACAGGGTTGTCAGCGAGTGCCATCAAATTTTCGACCTTTCCCTCTGGTGTCAGTTGCAATTTATATCCTCTGTTTTGGGAAGGGCGTGAACCTTGGGTTAATCTGGTGCGTCGTGTCGGTAACGGAGCGGGTGGCGATCCGAGTTCCAATTCTATCGGTAAGCACTGTGCGATTGATGTGTTGATGTAGGATTTAGCGAGTTCGTGGTTCCCCAAGGAACTTGAACCGCCTAACATAAGTAATCCGCCGCCTCGTGTGCGTACAAATTCGAGTGTATTCTCGAGCTGCGCCGCTGTAAATTCGGCTGCGTCCACATTGCCGAAGATGATAGCATCGAAATCGAAAAGTGTATCTTTATCGTCTGGATAAAAATTAAAGTCGTTTGTAGTTCCAGTTCGTGTGCCCATGTAGTGTCGTCCTGTACTACTGGTGCTTGTCAAAACTCGGTCGGTTAATTGGATGTTCGGGTCTTTTTTTAGTGCGCGTTTTATATGGGCGAATTCGGCGCGAGGTCTGCCGTCCACAAACAGGATTTTCACGCGTTTGGTAGGTGCGACCTTCAACAGAAACGTCTTTGTGTTGTTCTGTGGTACTGCTTCCGTTTCGCCTAACGCTGCGTGTACCTCGAATTTTTGGGTGCCTGCTTGGCGAGGCGTGAATTTCAGTGCGACGCGTTGTGTTTTTATGTCAGGCGTTGTATCCGTTCCGCCGAATTGAGGTATCCAAGAGTCGCCTTCATCCATGTCAACGGATTCAGTTTTCAGGATTCGTCCGTTACTGGTGAGTTGGAGGTTAACTTTTTTTCCGTTGAACCCTTTCCGTTTTATAGTTGCCCATATTTCAACGGGGAAGTCTTCTTCTGATGTGCGCGGTACATCGAGTTTGACGATTTCAAGGTCTGGCGTTCCTGCTTCTGAACCGACCCCGACAGTGTGGATCGGGAGTTTTCGTTCTCGCATTTGCAGTGCGAATTTGGTCGTGTCGGTACCACTTCTGTCTACGCCGTCTGTTAGGAGGACGGCACCGGAGAGTGGGATGCCTTGGAGATCGTCAAGTGCTTCGTTTAAAGCGTGCGGGATGTCAGTGCTTTCGCCTTCTGCGCTGGTTAATACTACGTCTGGGATGCGTTTTGCTGTGGTGTCAAATGCGAAGAGTCGTACCTTGAATTTTGCGTTTAGTTGTTCGAGGAGACCCTCTCCGTCAGCAAAAAGTAGGTTGTTGACCTGCTGCAGCCGTGTCTCTGAACCATCCGTGTCGGTAACCTGCATACTCTTGGACTGGTCAACCATTACCAACAAGTAGGAATCATCCGGGTTTGTTTGGTAGATTGTTAGAAAGGGTTTGAGTAGACAGAAGGCGAGGAGACAGAGTACGACGGCACGGAGGAAAATTAGAAAGCCGCGGAATCCGCGTCGGATGCGTCCTTGTGTGGTGCGATATGACCATATCGCTGCGGCAATAAGTACGACAAGTAGAACGGCAATTAGGAGTCCTGGCAGGGGTACCCCGAATGAGAAATTTCCTTCTCGAAAAACGTCAATAGGGTACTTCATTATTTTTTCAAACATTTTTAATTTTTGGCCTCCTAGGCTGCGCTCCACTACGTTCCCGCGCAGGTTTCCTTTTAGTTGCTGCCAGCTATTCTGAAATTTTTACACAGGGATATTGATGTGCTGCCCTGTGTGCGCGGATTCGTGTAATGCGTCAATGGTACGCATGTTTCCGAGTGCGTCTGTTAAAGGTAGACGGGTTGGTTCGCCTGTTTCCATTGCATGACAGAGGTTCAGAATTTCAGCAGCATAGGGATTCACACCTGTAACTGTAAAGGTCTCACCGTTCAGGGTGAAGTGTGCCTCACCGTCTGAGTTGCCCCACGCGCTCTGAACAAAAAGCGTGCCTTCTGTGCCTGTGACTTCGTAAGATTCGCGCCAGGTCCACCCGAAACTGCAGTCGAATTGTCCGGTAACACCCTCGCCGAAATCTAAAGTTCCGATGAGGGTTTCCCAGACGTTGTTGATCTGTTCAAATTTACCTGTTGCCCAAGCTGATTGTGGTTCTCGTCCGATGAGATAACGGATGATGTTAATGCAGTAGCAGCCTAAATCCATGACGGCACCCCCGCCGAGGTCGCCTCTTAATCGCCAGTTCTGCCGGTCTGTGAGTCCGGTCGAGAAGGTGGATCGTGCGTAGCGGACTTCTCCGATTCCGCCTTCCTCAACTTTCTGTTTCACGGCGAGTGTCAACGGGTGATGTCGATACATGAACGCTTCCATCAGTAAGATGTTGGCGCGTTCTGTGACTTGGATCATCTGTTCGAGCTGCGTGGTGGTAACAGTAATCGGTTTCTCGACGAGTATGGCTTTGACACCACAGCGGACTGCCTCCAACACATTTTTGAGATGGCTTGAGGGCCAGGTAGCGACCACTAAGACCTCGGGTTGCTGTTTTTCGAGCATCTGTCGGAGGTCATTATAGGTGTTTTCCACGTTGAATTCGGTGGCGAAACGTGCGAGCGATTCAAATTTCTCGTCGCATGCGCCGACGATTTCGATCTCTGGTAGATTGCGCCATGCGTTGCCGTGTGCGTGAGAGATGCCGCCGCACCCGACAATCGCTACGCGGTATTTTTTTGTCATGATTTTAGTTATATGCGTTTGGGGTTACAAACCTCTCCTACAATGGGTTAATGGATTCTATGAGTTCGGGGTTACAAACCCCTCCTACAATGGGTTATATCATAGCGAGGCGATCTCTACGGGTCTGTTTTCTTCTGCAGAGAGGTTTGCCGCGAGCGATATTGCGAGCGTTTTGACGGCATCGCTATAGGGACTCAAAATCTGAGAACCGTCGCCGCTACGGACTGCCTCTACAAAGACTTGATCAATCGTCGGTCCGGGTTCTGTCTTGTCTACCCATTCGCCGTTTTCGTGTACCGAGACTTTTGATGGATTCCAATTCAATAGTTCTCGTTCATATAGGATATCTAAGACGTTTGCGTTTGACCAGCCGCCTCCGTAAGCCCAAGCTGCTGTGAGTGAACCGACGGCACCGCTGCTGAATTGGAGGCTAACGCTGTTGCTGTCTGGACAATCGATCTCTTTCAAGACGCGATTCGCTTGCATGGCGTAAACCGATTCCACTTCGCCAACGAGGTTACGCATCATATCGATTGTGTGTGTCGCTTGTTCGACCAACTGACCGCCAGATTTGTTCATTTGTCGTAGCCACGCGTCTGGATTACCGATACCGGTGCCGCACCAATACTTACCGACGACCATATTAATTGTTTTATCTTTCAGGATATCTTGTGTAATCCGGGTTGAACCGAGGTAACGAAGTTGGTAACCGACGCAGGTTATCAGTCCGGCTTTTGTGACGGCTGCTTCGATTTCACGAGCGATGTCTATATTGATTGCGACCGGTTTCTCAACGAGAAAGGGTAAACCGCGTGCGACAACGTCGAGTTCGGGTTGCCCGTGTACAAAAACTGGGAGGCTCAGATAGATTGCATCTAAGTCGTCGCGTTCGAGTAGGTCTTGGTGAGCGGTGTAAGGGTCGGCGTTATGTCGTTCCGCCGCGTTTTGAGCGCGTGCTGCGTCAATATCGCATATACCGACGATGCGGGCACCTTCGATTCCGGCTAATTGGTTCATGTGCCCACTTGCATTACCACCAGCCCCGATAAATCCTATTTTAACTTCTTTCATTTCTACCTCAATTCTTTGGGTGGACGCAATTTTTTGCGTATTACCTTCGGTAAACGGGGTTACAAACCCCGACTGCAAAATGGTTTGGGTAAGTCCCGTGCTATTATGGATTTGGACAAAGTTGTTGTTGAAAAGTCTGTGCAATTTAGCGTGCTTTAAAATTAACGTGTAGTGCTTTTTCGATGTCTTCGCGTGGATGGACACCAAATTGCGCTTCAAAATTTTGGTCGAATGCCGCCTCTTCGGCAGGGTCTGCTTGAAGAGGGAGTTCAACCGGTTGTCGGTTCGTCTGGATGGATCGATGTGCGGCGATCACCATTTCCTGATCGGCTCTGCCCATCTCTCCTGTCCATAAGGGTTGTGTATCCTCTCGTACGGCGCGTGCGATACCGTCAAGCATTGTCGCCAATGAGATGCCATTTTCTGCTATAGTCGTCCCCTGATAAGGATTTACCCATTCAACGGTGCCTCCTAAGGATGCTGGCAGTTCTACAAAGATACGTCGCAGTGTTTTGTCGGTATTGTATTCTCTCTGAAATTCATAAGTTTGCGCTCTTCCAGCGTTTAACGTGAGATCCTCGTCTGTGCAGACGTTGACAGTCTCGCCGCCGGTGGCACTCTGGTTTCCGTTGGTGATGATTGTGCCGCGCTCACCGCAGGTCTCGAAACCGACGAGTTTATTCCGTCCGAGGCATCCATTCTTATTTCCGACCATTGCGATGCCGAGGCCATCGTTATCGAAATCTACGGCGTAAAACTCAAGATTTTCCCGATTGAAATCTCGTTTAGCCCGGTCAACGTAAGCGGTGACAGGCATCGTATGTCCGATGCTGCTGACGGATTTCGGGTTGGCATCCATTCGGCACCGGATTGCGGCGAGTCCGTGATAGCCGGTTGTGGAGAAGAGTCGATAACATTTGTGGATGTTCCCTATTACGCCTTCCTTGATGAGTTTGCAGACAAACTGCTCCACAGGGACAAACGGGAAGTTTTCGGATGTCTGGAGTTTCACGTTATTTTCGGCGGCATCGGCGATCATCATATCCATCAGACCGAGTGTCGGTGCGAGTCCTGTCTCCACATTGTGTGGGATACCGCGTCGGGAGAGGTAACACGAGACGATATGATGTAGTTGGGCAGGTACGACGACATCACAGACATCTGGTGCGGTTTCATCGACCATTTTTCGGACATCGGTGTAGGCTTTAGTGCCGAGTTTCGCTGCGCCTGCCTCTGCAGATTCTGGGTGTGCGTCACACACCGCGACGACTTGAAAGGTGTCTTTTAGTGTCGCTGCGGTTGAGAGATGTGCTGCGCCGCGTCTGCCGTGGCCAATTAACGCATATTTTAGACGTGACATTTCAGTCCTCCAACTCCAGATCGTACCGTTGTTCTATGTGGCTGAAGCATTAGTTAACACATTGATAGCCGGTTGCTTCGAGACTTGCTCGGATTTTGTCTACTTCGGCTGTGGACAGTTGCCGGAGCGGTCGTCGCATCGTCATTGATGGGAATCTACCCATTAGCCATCGTGCGCATTTCATTCGCTGGTGTGCGTCGCTGCTGGGTTCGCCGAAGTTGTAGACAATCCGTGCGAGTGCGTCTACTTGGCTGCGCGCTTTACGTGCGCCGATGAGATCGTCATTGAGCGCAGCGTGCACGACATCGACCATCAGTTCCGGTACAAATCCCGCAAATCCGATGAGTGCGCCGTCACTGCCTTCGAGGAGCGAAGCGAGCAGGTATTCATCGTGGCAGGTCAAGACAGGGACATCTGGTGCGGCTTCTTTGAGTTGTTCGTAATCCCATCGCCAGCGCGCCAT
The DNA here is from genome assembly GCA_012270865.1 of Candidatus Poribacteria bacterium. Lineage (GTDB taxonomy): Bacteria > Poribacteria > WGA-4E > WGA-4E > WGA-3G > WGA-3G. The sequence goes on from JAAXHL010000096.1 coordinate 82,797, forward strand.
GTCGCGGGTGCCCATTTTGATACAGACGACTTGTGGGATTTTGACCATCTCCAACATCTCTTCGAGACTATAGCCTGCTTTTGTCCATGCGGGATATTGGTGGACGATGATCGGTATATCTGCGCCCTCGGCGACATCTTGAAAGAAACCGACTGCGGTTTCCGGTGTTCTGCCGAAGCGTAACCAGTGATGCGCGGGCATTAATAGGATAGCATCTGCGCCGGCTTCCTTCGCTGCGAGTGCGTCGTCAATTGCGGGGAGGCTCCCCTCTGCGCTCACACCTGAGACGACTTTGACCCGGTCACCGACGGCTTCGGCGGTAATCCGCGTTACGTGTTGTCTTTCATGGAGCCGGAGGGACATGATTTCGCCGGTGTGCCCGTTACAGACGACCCCTTTTATGTCCGGAACACTCGCGAGTTCCTGCATGTATTGGCGCAATCCATCTTCGTCAATGGATTCATCTTCATGAAACGGGCAGAGCGTTGCGGGAAATACACCTGCCCATGGGTGGTGTTGCCAATCGAGTTTCATATTTTTATTGCTATCGGCTATTGGCTATTGACTATCGAAGTTCAGTAAAGAGAGGTTTATTTTTTTTAATAACCTCTTACCGACAACTGATAACTGATAACTATCTCCTGACTGTTTTTTATTTAGAGTGGATTTCAGAATTAATGAAACACTCCACAGTGGGCGAGGGAACCTTTAGGGAAACACCCAAGCAAAAACCCCTACGAGGGTGGTCTCCGCAATCACTGAAATGTCTCTTTAATTATTGATTTTACTATACATTCGGTACGATTTTCTGATTTAATTCTATTTTAACTTGATTTTGCAAGTAAAATCAAGTATTATTTTAAATAGGAGAATTCAGTCTGCTGGTACGGTTAAAAATCATGCCTACGGATGCGTATTTCAATGGAGGATGTGCAAGTGAAAAAACAGAACAGGTTCAAAATCGTCGCTGCGAGTGTCATGTTGCTGGGCGGTATGGTGTTTTTGGTTGTCGCGATGACGCGAAGTACGAGTATGCGGTATTTTACGCCAGCCTCGCTTGTGACAGATGGCAGCAGTGTAGATAAGCAACAGATCCAAGTTGATGGTCTCATCGCAGAGGGGAGTTCAAAATGGGATGCTGCTAATTTCGTGCTAACGTTTGCTATCCGCGACCGCGAGACCGATGCGACGGTCAATGTGATCTATAAAGATCAGCTTAAACCGGATAATTTTACGGATGGCGGTAGCGTTTTCGTTGAAGGCGAGTACGATGCATCGCAGAACCTTGTTGTGGCGACGAAACTCATGACGAAGTGTGCCTCGAAATACGATGGTGCAGAGAGTGCTGTGCCGACAGATGAGACTTCTTATAACTCTTCAGAGTGAGAAGGACCAGCAACACTTAGTATTATGTTCAAAGATATCTTTTTAAGGAGGCACAGCAACGCATGACTGCGGAAATCGGACAAGCCGCGATATTCCTTTCTGTGCTTTCGTGTTTGTGGGCGATTGCGTTCCTTAGCGTTGGGTTACGGATGCGAAATCCGAATGCGATCCAGAGCGGTAGGAACGCTGTTATTGCGACCTTCATTCTTATCAGTATTTCGACGGGTGCGTTGGTTTACGGTTTTCTGACAGATGACTTTTCAATGCGCTATGTTGTTGAGGTATCAAGTGCAGCGCAGCCGTTATTTTATAAGATTACTGCCCTCTGGGGTCGGATGTCCGGTTCTCTCCTTTTCTGGCTCTGGATTCTGACGGTTGTGGGTGCTATTGTTGTTTGGCAGCGTCGCCAGCGCGACGAAGAGACGCAGGATACCTTAGCAGATCATGCCCTGATTCCTATCGTTGTTGTCCAGCTCTTCTTCACGATTCTTGTCACAGGTTTAATTGAAGGGATTTATAACCCACTTGCTCGGTTTCCAAATGGGCAGGTAGCCGCTGACGGACAAGGTATGAATCCGCTTCTGCAGACACCCCTCATGGCGATTCATCCGCCGACCTTATATATCGGATGGATCAGTTTGACTGTGCCGTTTGCGTTTGCAGTCGGTGCGCTGACATCGGGTAGAGTCGGAAGTGAATGGATACTGCGCTCCCGGCGGTGGACGCTTTTCTCTTGGATTATTTTGACCCTCGGTATCGCGCTTGGCGGTAATTGGGCATATCGTGAACTTGGATGGGGTGGTTATTGGGCATGGGACCCCGTTGAGAACGCATCATTTATGCCGTGGCTCTTGGGTACTGCGTATCTACATTCGGTGATGATCCAAGAGAAGCGGAACATGCTTAAATTGTGGAACATCCTCCTTATTACACTTGCGTTCCAATTCACGTTATTAGGGACTTTTATTACACGTAGCGGCATTATCACATCGGTGCATGCGTTTGCGCAATCTGATATTGGTGCGTATTTCCTGAGTTTCATTTTTGCTTCAACTGCTGGTGTTATTGGACTTATCGTTTATCGTTGGAAACGTCTTAAGAGTGCGAATCAGCTGGAATCACTTCTCTCGCGTGAGAGTGCGTTTATTCTGAACAACTGGCTTCTCGTTGGTTTAACTCTGATTATTCTCTGGGGGACGTTGTGGCCGGTTATCTCCGAAGCAATTAACGGCGAAAAGTCCTCTGTTCCTGAAGCGTTTTTCAATAAAGTCGTTATTATTCCAGGCATATTGCTTCTATTTTTGACGGGTGCTGGGCCGATTATCTCGTGGCGGAAAATTACGGCGAATAATTTCCGACGTTTGTTTGTGTTTCCGCTTCTGATGGGTTTAGCTGGCGGTGCTTTGACTTGGGGATTCCTTGCCTTGATTGGATATGCTTTCCCATTGTACTCGGTGCTGTGTAGTTTTGCGGCTATCTTTGTGCTTGTCGCTATTTCTGCGGAATTTTATCGAGGTGCGAAACTCCGCTCCAAACGGCAGGAGACTTCTTTTCTCAACGGTTTGAACCTTTTGATTCAGCGGAACAAACGGCGGTATGGCGGATACATTATCCATATCGGCATCGTTATCCTTTATGTAGGGATTATGGGGTCAAAGGGTTATTTTCAGCTTGAATCGAGAAGTATGACGCTCGGAGAATCGGTGGATGTTGGTCAATATCAACTGACAATGCGGGACTCGTTTCAGAAGGATTATGCGAACTATCGCCGAACTTCTGTTGTTTTTGATGTCGCCAAGGATGGGAAACAGATAGGTAGCATGGAACCGGCGCGTCATTTTTACTATAGGGTAGGGCAAGGCGAACCGGATACAATTGAATCTGCTATCCGACATTTCGGGTTAAATGACCTCTATATTGCTCTCGGCAATATTCCACCGAATATCAAAACTGGCGGCGTTGTGAATGTACAGGTGTACCACAACCCTCTCGTCGGTGTTGTCTGGCTCGGGATTGCTGTGATGGTGTTGGGCGGCATCGTTGCGATAGCCGAGAAATCTGAGCGTAGTCGAGATTCTTGATACGATAGGTGAGGGTTGGAACTATGAAACCTCAAAGATTTTTGAAAAGTGCCTTGTCTAACAAAGTTGTAATCCGTAAATTTGTTTGCCTTATTCTGCTTTTGGTGGCTTGTAGTTTTATTATTATTGGTCAGGCGCAGACAGAAACGGATCCGAAGGGCATAGAAGATCCTGCATTTGCGTCCGATTTAGAGGAGCTGCTAACGACGGTCTACTGTTACTGCGGTTGTACACGGGAAACCATCAAAGTTTGCGTGTGCAACACAGCAGTCGCAATTGAGGCCTCCTTTAAAGATGAACTCGCTAACGGTAAAAGTGTTGATCAGATTCGCACGGCGTATCTTGACAAGTATGGACCCGAGTTCTATGCGGTTATGCCAGCAGAGGGTATTAACTTACTCGCCTATATTATGCCAGCAGTTATACTTGTCCTCATCGGTGGTGTCGTTTTCGTCGTGCTACAGCGGTCAAGCCGTTCAATGCAGGGAGCGTTAGGAACATCGGAGTCAGACGACGGATCGGAATCACAGGTTTCTGATGATACTGTGAAACAGGTTGAGGCTGAATTGGAAAGATACAAGCGGGGAAACTAAACACGGCAAGTTTTTCGTGCGGGATAGATTGATGTCTGTGCTTTATTAAGGTGTGTTCAATATGTCTTTTCTTGTGCTTTTATGGATGATAATTCTTGGCGTTGCTCTCCTTGTGTATCTGGGTGTTCCAATTTTTTTACAAACGGGTTCGCAACCTGTGGCGACTTCAGAAGATATTATTGCGGAACGACAGCGGACACTCTCTCAAGAGCGTGAGCGTAGTTACGCTGCATTGGCGGACCTTGACGAGGATTATGAAACCGGAAAGCTTTCGGAAGCCGATTATCAAGAGTTGCGTGCTGATCTTTTGCAAGAGACAGCGCAAATTATAGTGCAGCTCGAAAGTGAATCGCAATCTGATGTAGAAGCAGAGATTGAGAGATTTAAACAGCAACAACGTGGAACATAACATGCATACGCGCAAATTTTCATTCAGTCTTTTGAGGGGCAACTCGCAATATTGCTATTTCACCGAATGGTGTATGTGCAGTTTGTTGGGAATTGCCCTGATTTTTTTCTCGCTTCCGACTGCTTCTGCCCAAACGACGAAATCTGGCAATATCATAGGTGCGGTTGTTGACAGGAAACTTGAGAAGCCGCTTGTCTCGCATCCAATAACTTTGACGATTCATGGGACCGAGGGTACTGAAACCGAGCAGGCATTGACGGATGAAACCGGCAATTATCGTTTTGAAGGTCTACCGCTTGATCCGACGGTTCATTACACTGTTTCGACTGTTTATGAAGACACGGATTATAGTGAGGCGGACGTAGTTTTGTCGACTTGGTCGCCGAATGTAACGATTGACTTCAATATCGGTGCGTTTACGGATGACACGGCACAAATTCGGATTAAGACGCATACCTTTATCGTTGGCCCACCGCCTGAAGATCACGCTCCGGATGGTGCTGTTACAATTCTTGAAGCGGTTGGCGTTGAGAACCGGAGTGACCTACCTTTTCAAATAGCACGTGGTGCGGAGACAGTCGGGTTATATTTGACGCTTCCGAAAGGGACTGAGGGGTTTCAAACGCGTTCATCCGCTGCACTCACAATGCATCCTGGCACCGATGAGGTTATCCTTAAAACGCCGCTACCGCCTGGGGAGTCGCAGTTGGGTTATGCTTATATCTTTCACGTTGAGAGAGACGAGTTGAATTTATCACGCCGTTTGGATTTTGATACGGCACAATTCGTGTTTTTTATTCCTGCTGGTATCGGTTTAGTCCCAAATGCCAAATTTTTTGGGACCCCGAGCCGCGAACAAATTCATAACGATGTTTATCTTATTTATCAGAGTAATTCGGAGCGTATTTTCGAGTCGGGTACAACGATTGATTTATCATTTAGTGTCCATAAGGGTTCGACGGGTGGACCTGTTCCGGGACAGGGTTCTAACCTCGGGCAGTTGATTCTTATTGCTGTTACGGCGGCATTGACTGGCGGATTTTTCGTTGCGGCACTTTTCAAACTCCGTGCCGCCAACAGTAGCGCGGCATCTGATACCGATGATACTTCAACATCACCAGAACCATCAGACGCGGGGTGGCTTCGTAAACTGAACCCCGACGATCTTGAACATGCCCGCGTCGCAAGGCTTGAATTTATTACACATCTTGATGATAAGTACGAGAGGCAAGAGATTTCGGAGCGCGTTTATAAACGGTTGCGCCGAGAACAGACGGAACGCCTCACCACACTCTTAGAACAACAGAAAAGGGGAAACAATGCATAGCAAACACCGCATCGCTGATTTGATAATTATGTTAGGTCATGTAGATGAGAACGTTCGGGACACCGCGAAAGCAGAATTGATTGCGATAGGTGAACCCGCGATTCCACAACTCATCGATGTCCTCACGCAAGAGTGTTGGCATATAGCCGGGTATGGTGCTGAGTTCTACACCCATATAGAAGAGTCTGCGATTCCAGTTTATATGGAACAGATGGCGAATAACGCTTCGGAGGTTTTGGCGGAAATCGGAGAGTCCACCGTCCCGAAACTGACGGCGGAACTCACGAGAGCCGAGCGCGAGTTTTCGGAGTGGTTTTATAAGTACTTGCGTCCGGAGCAGACGGACCGTCTTATCACAATGTTGGCGTATGTTAAGAAAGGCGAATAGATGGACAACGAAAGCGTTATAGCCGACTTAATCTATGATTTGTCGGAGTTTGATGACGATATCCGTGAGGCTGCGCGGGAGGAATTGATTGCTATCGGTGAACCTGCGATTCCGCAACTTGTTGAGGCACTTGCAGATAATCTTGGAGATGTGGTTGAACAAGCCACTGATGTCTTGGCAGCCATAGGTGAACCGGCGATACCTGCTCTTATTGATGAGATGGCGATCGCTGAGAGGTACTATGCCTTGGCTCTTGGTGATACGCTTAGCCGTATAGGTGAACCGGCGGTACCGGTTTTGGTTGAAGCGTTATCTGACAAACTTAATGAAGATTTTCGGGAGTATGCGATTCGCGCGCTCAATCTGATGGGGGTTGCAGCAATTCGTGCGCTGCCTGCGCTTATTGAGGCATTGACCGATCCGTCGGATGAGGTTCGGTCTTATGCTGCCTATACATTTTCTAAAATGGAGGGTGCGGCAGCGGATGCGGTGCCTGCACTTATCAAGGCACTTGACGATGAATCGGAAGAGGTCCGAAATCATGCAGTTTTTGCCTTAGGCAAGATTGGAACCTCGGAAGCGAAACAGGCACTTGAAACGTTTAACCAATCAATGTGACGAATTTGTGAAATTTTAAATAAAACTTGAAAATGAACTGCGAATATGGTATAATTAAGAAAAGTAGAATCTGCGAATTATGAATGAAAAAATCATAGAAACCTCGTTAGAAAAGCGGGAATTACGAAAGAAAAGTAGCCTATAATTATATGGATTTGCTTACGACCCGAAAGGAGCCAAGATGGCAAAATACGATTTTGTAATCGCTGTAGGAGGGGCACCAGGTCAAGGTATTGACACCGTTGGCAAGAGCATGAGCCAAATCTGTGCTCGGCATGGTCTCCATGTTTATACCTATAGTGCTTACCAGTCCCTTATCCGCGGCGGTCATACCTTCCTTACCGTCAGAATCAGTTCCGAACCGGTTGCCAACCACGGCGATAAGATAGACATGATTATTGCGATGGATCGGAACAGCGTAGAAACCCACCTTCAGAATGTCGCACCCGGCGGCGCACTTATTTACAACAGTGATGATGTTAAAGCGGCACCTGAGCGCGATGACATCCAACTCTGTCCTATCTCCTATAGAGAGTTGTCCAATAACACCGATAGACCTAAGAAGATGCTGAACATCTGTATGTTTGGTGTTGCTCTGAAGATGGTTGGTGGCGACTTACAGGTACTTGAAGACATCATTAACCTTACATTCTCACGTAAAGGACAGGAGTTGGTGGATGCGAATATTGGCGTAGCGCGCGCGGGCTACAATCATGCCTCAGAACATTTCACAGCTTTTGAAATGCAGTTTGAGAAGCAGGAACCTGCGCTTGCGTTCATTGATGGGAATTCGGCAATGGCGATGGGTGGTGCAGCGGCGGGTGTCAAATTTTATGCAGCGTATCCGATGAGTCCATCGACGGGTGTCCTTCACTGGATGGCAGCGAATGCGCGAGACCTCGGTATTCTGGTGCGCCAATGTGAAGACGAAATTAGCGTTGTGAATATGGTTATCGGTGCAGCGCATGCGGGTAGTCGAGCGATGTGTGCCACGTCAGGTGGTGGTTTCGCTCTGATGTCAGAAGCCATCGGCAGTGCTGGAATGATGGAAATTCCGATTGTTGTTATTAATGTTCAGCGTGGGGGTCCTTCGACAGGTCTACCTACGAAAACGGAGCAGGGAGATTTATGGCAGCTGCTCGGTGCGAGCCAAGGTGATTTTCCGAAAATCATCGTTTCACCGACGAGCATTATGGACGGGTTCGATACCATCCCTGAAATCTTCAATCTCGTAGACAAGTTCCAATGCCCCGGTATGGTGTTGTCTGATCTTACACTCTCTATGGGTTTTACGACGTTTGATCCGGATACCATCAATTGGCATCCTGAAATACATCGCGGCGAACTCATCAGCGGTCCCGTAGAGTTGGACGGTGAATACCTCCGTTATGCGATTACGGATAGTGGCATCTCCCCACGAGCGATTCCGGGTACCCCTGGTCATACGCACGTTGTTGCTACTGATGATCATGATGAAGATGGGGGTCTGATTAGTGATGAATTCACAAACCCGCACAAACGGCGTGATATTATGGAGAAACGGCAGCGGAAAATGGAAGGTATTGCTGAACTGCTTCCACCGCCGACTTTTGAGGGCCCCGAAGATGCGGAAGTTACGCTGATTGGATGGGGCTCCACGCATAGTGTGATTGGTGAAGCGGCACAAGCGTTGACCGAAGCAGGCATTGCGACCAACCATATCCACTTCAAATGGCTCTATCCGATGGACGAGGACGCGATCAATGAGGTGCTTGCGAAATCTGCGTATTCGATTATCGTTGAGTGTAACTACACGGGTCAATTCGCTCGGTTCTTACGGGGTGAGACCGGCTTTAAGGCAGATGGTCATATCCGCAAATACGACGGTGAACCGTTTATGCCGCACCACGTTGTTGATGGGGCGCGTGAACTTTTGAAGAGTAAAACGGATCTTTATGTCCCCTATCAAGAGATTGTTGTGTAACAAAGGAGGATGAATCAGATGGCGAGAAGAGCGAGAAAAGAAAGACCTGTTCAAGGCGCGCCGACAGCGCAAGATTTTAAAGGTGATGTTAATCCTGATTGGTGTCCCGGTTGTGGCGATTTCGGTGTCCTGAGTGCGCTCCAAAACGCTTATGCGAAATCTGGTCGTGGCAATCATGACCATTTGACAGTAAGCGGGATCGGGTGTTCGTCTAACCTCCCTGGCTATGTCAAAACGTATGGGATGCACACGCTACACGGACGTTCTTTGGCGGTTGCAACGGGTGCTAAATTTGCCAATCACGAGTTGAATGTTGTCGTCACCGGTGGTGATGGCGATGGTTACGGTATCGGTGGAAATCATTTCATTCATACGATGCGAAAAAATATTGATCTGCTTTACATTGTCATGAATAATGAGACTTATGGGTTGACTGTCGGACAAGCCTCACCGACGACTATAGTAGGAGAACAAACGAAAAGCACGCCGTTCGGTAATTTAGAGACCCCTCTCAATCCGGTTGCGATGGCAATTGTCGCAGGTGCGACTTATGTCGCAAGAGCGTATAGTTCTGACGGAACAAAACTAGCGGAATTGATGTATAACGGAATGCAACACAAAGGATTTGCATTCATTGATGTTATCAGTCCTTGTGTGACCTGGAAGGGCGGGGCGCGGGTGATTTTCGATTACTGGAAAGAGCGGGTCCAATACCTTGAAGATCATGACACAAGTGACAGAGCTGCTGCACTTGCGGAAGCGGTGAAGACGGGTCATGAAACGCAGCTTGGGTTGTTCTACCACGATACAAGCCGGCAATCATTGGATGAAATGGAACCTGTTTTGGAAAACGGTCCTATAGCACATCAACCGCTCGGCATCAGCCAAGAACAAGGCGATGCGATCATCCGGAAAATGATGTAAGTATGAACGGAACGATGGGTTCTTGTGCTTGTCTATCCGTTTGATTGTGATATTGGCTGTCGGGTGGGTTGCATCCCACCCACTGCCTTTTTTATTGCCAACTCTGAGATCGTTGATACCATGCGGCTTCATGCTTCGCAACTCACAAAGGAATTCGGACATCGTGCGATTGTCAAAAATGCGACTTTTTCGGTTCAACCCGGCGAAGTGGTTACGATTTTCGGTCCGAACGGTGCCGGTAAAACGACGCTCATCAAGATTCTTGCCACCCTCCTGAAACCGACCTCCGGGGACCTTGAGATTGAAGGTACAGATGCGATTGCGGATGCCTCAGACGTGCGCGGCGCACTTGGGGTCGTCATCCATGAGATGCTTGCGTATCCGGCGTTTACGCCTTATGAGAATCTCAAGTTTTTTGGACAGATGTACGGCGTTAAGCAGTTAGAGGACCGCGTGAGGACGCTTCTCGCTGAAGTCGGCTTGCAACGCTTTACTCACGAACCTCTGCACATTTTCTCACGTGGCATGACGCAGCGTTTTATGATTGCCAAAGCCCTTCTTCATCATCCATCTGTGTTATTATTCGACGAACCGTTCTCTGGATTAGATGCTTCTGCCAAGCAGTTTGTTTTACGACGCGTTGCGGAAGAACAAGAAAACGGTAAAGGGATCGTCATCACGACACATAATACGGAGTTAGGTTATCTCGTCGGAGCGCGATTTTTCTTTATGATAGATGGGGAACTCGAAGAAGTAGCACGAAAAGACGAAATTACGGCAGAGACCTTACTGCTTATGTACGAGAAGCGGCTTGCCCTTTGACAATTGGGACGATTGGGTTTTCGCTCCGTTTCCCTTCAGTTGTGAAGGAATGAAAAGGGCATTCCGAGAGAAAACGAAACAAACATGAAAGCACTCCGTCAAATTGGCACATTGGTTCGCAAGGACCTTGCGCTTCAATTCCGTTCAAAAGAGACACTGGTACTCATCTTCGTTTTCAGTGTGTTGGTTGTCCTGATTTTTGCTTTTGCGTTTGGTCCGATTTTTCCAGAGAGAGCGGAACGGGGCAAATTGGCTGCCAGTGTGCTTTGGACAGCGTTCGTTTTTGCAGGCATTATCATCTTGAATCGTTCATTCGTGGTAGAACGTTCCCACAGTGCTTTACACGGTATTCGGCTGACGGGTGTTGACGCGAGCAACCTCTACCTTTCTAAGGTTGTCAGCAATGTTGTGTCTCTGCTTCTGTTAGAGATTGTTATTACGCCGATTGCGCTTCAATTTTTGGATCTGCTTAATGTGGTGACGGTGGGTGTATTACTGAAACTGATCGGTGTCCTGAGTATCGGTACGCTTGGATTTTGTGCTGTTGGTGTGCTGTTGGCTGGGATGTCTACAAGCACAAGTGGTGGCGAAAGTCTGCTCTCCGTTATTCTACTTCCGGTTGTCGTTCCAATTATTATCGGTGGTGCGAAATGCACCGTTTCGCTTTTGGTGACGGGTGGCGTGGATAACGGGTTTTGGCTGAATTTGCTTATCGGATGTAGTTTAGTCTTTTTGGCATCGGCATATCTACTTGCGGGTGCTGTTATTGAGGAATAACGTGTCAGTTATCAGTCGCCAGTCGTTAGTTAAGAGCGGCTTGATTGTGTTAGACGCAGTGAAATTTAGACCCAGAAACCAACTTTTATCTTCATAAGGAGAAAAGATTTGTCAGAAATTATCCATATTCATGGGCGCGAGATATTGGACTCGCGCGGTAACCCGACGGTTGAGGTAGACGTTAATTTAGCATCGGGTGCGTTTGGACGCGCTGCTGTCCCGTCTGGTGCGTCTACAGGTGAACACGAAGCGGTTGAACTGCGTGATAAGGACGCTGACCGTTATTTGGGAAAAGGTGTCCGGAAAGCGGTCGAAAACGTCAATAGTGTCATCGCTGGTGCGCTTGCGGGTGAAGATGTCTTTGCACAGAGCGATATTGATGCTGTGATGTGTGAACTTGACGGTACAGAAAACAAGAGTCGTCTGGGTGCAAACGCGATTTTAGGTGTCTCTCTGGCTGTCGCGAAAGCGGCTGCGGACGAGGCGGGATTACCGCTCTATCGTTATATCGGTGGTGCGAATGCGAAAGAGCTTCCGTTGCCGATGATGAACATCTTGAACGGTGGTTCTCACGCGGATAACAACGTTGACATCCAAGAATTTATGATAATGCCGGCGGGTGCGGAGAATTTTGCGGAAGCACTTCGTATGGGTGCCGAGATTTTTCACAAACTTAAAGCGGTCTTACAGGCGCGGAATTGTAACACTGCTGTCGGCGACGAAGGCGGATTTGCACCGGATCTCGGTTCTAACGAGGAAGCGATCGCTGTGATTATTGAAGCGATTGAACGTGCGGGGTATGCTCCTGGCGACGATGTGCTATTGGCATTGGATGCCGCTTCAAGTGAGTTTTACAACCGCGACGCTGGGACCTACGTACTAAAAGCGGAAGCGCAACCGACAAAATCACCTGAAGAGATGGTCGCTTTTTATATCGGACTCTGTGAGAAATATCCGATTATATCGATTGAAGACGGTATGGATGAAAACGATTGGAAGGGTTGGAAACAGTTGACCGAGGCGATTGGTGATAAGGTTCAACTTGTCGGTGACGATCTCTTTGTTACGAATACGACGCGTTTGGAACGCGGTATTGAGGAACAGATCGGCAATTCTATCCTGATTAAAGTTAATCAGATTGGTACTTTGACCGAGACACTTGATGCGATTGAACTGGCACGGCGTTTCAACTACACGGCTGTTGTTTCACATCGGTCGGGTGAAACTGAGGATACGACTATCTCTGATTTGGTTGTTGGAACGAATTCTGGTCAGATAAAGACGGGATCGCTTTCTCGGACGGATCGTGTTTGCAAATATAACCAACTCCTCCGTATTGAGGAGGAACTCGGAAATCGTGCTATTTTTGCTGGGGAACGGGTTTTCTATAATTTAGCGGCTCTTCGTTAAGGTAGAAGGTTCATATCGGGACAGCTGCTGTGTTGTCCGAAAGTGCTTTTTGTTACAGGTACACTTTATGCGTATTTTTCGCCCTATCTTACTCCTGATTGCACTCGGTTTACTCTTGGTTAGCGTCAGGCAATTCATGAAAGGTTATGACGACTGGCAAAAGGCTCAGTTCGCTGAGCAGGCGTATCGCGCGGAGATACGGGAGTTGGAAACTGAGCGCGATCGGCTTAAGCAACGCGTCGAAATGCTGAAAACTGACGAGTTAACGAAGGAACGACTTGCGAGAAAACGGCTTGGTTATATTAGACCCGGTGAACGTAAGTTTAGGGTGGTTAAACCTGACACGGTGAAATGATTTAATTTTATAGTAAAATCCGAAAATAAATGAACACTTGTCCGAAGATAACCCCCCTAACCCCCCTATCAGGGGGGAATAAGATGGGAATTGCTTCGATTTGATGTGTTTATAGTAAACGTTAGAATTAATGATACATGTTTATAACCTCATCAATGGTTATATCAGCATTGTATTCTCTAAGACGCTTGATATTCGCAAAGTCATGTTCAATCGGATTGTAGTAGTCGTTCAATGTTGAGTTT
>JAAXHL010000205.1 GCA_012270865.1 Candidatus Poribacteria bacterium
GTCCGATTGCGCTGACGGTCACGAGTCTCTGCGTTATCGGGATTGCGGTCTTGACGATCCTCGGTGGCACGTCCAAGAAACTTGAAACGACAGAAGCCACCGTTCAGGAGACCACACAACCCACGGAGCAGGTTCAAGGAACTGCAACACCGGACACAGAAGCCGTCAATGAAGGTGAAGCGGTGTTTGACTTCCAAATCACAGAGGAAGAGATAGAAAATGCCGTAGAAGTAGGAGAAGGACAGCAATAGCCTCTGGTTACCAGTTATCCGAAGACAACCCCCCTAACCCCCCTTATCAGGGGGGAATAAGATGGGAATTGCTTCGATTTGATGTGTTTAAATAATTATGGGCTTTGCTATAAAACCGAAATATGGAAGCACAATTCACGCTTTTTCCGATAGATACCGAGTTTGAAACGCCAGCAGAGCAAACGACCTCTGATGGGGTCGAATTGGTCTCCTTTCGCGATCTCGTTCCTGAAATCGACGATACCGGCTACCTAACACACGCGATCTACGCCTATCCTGCGAAATTCATCCCACAGATTGTCCGCTATGCGATTAACACCTACACAAAGGAAATGGATTGGATCGTTGATCCGTTCGCAGGGTCAGGGACGGTGGGTGTCGAGGCTTACCTATGCAAACGCAATGCCGTTCTCTTCGATCTTAACTTACTTCTGAACCATATTATGCCGTTAAAGGTCTATAACGGGAAAAAGCCGTTACCCGAAGCGGAGCTGTTCAAACGTTTAACGGCGATGCGAGAGAGCAACCACCGGTTCACACCCGATTGGTCAAACGTCGGTTACTGGTACGCACCCGAAATCTTAGAGGTACTGTCCGACTACTGGGGATTCATCCATAACACGGACGACGATGTTTCTGCTTCTATCATCAAGGCTGCGTTGTTGAAGGCGAGTAAACGTTTCTCTAACACAGAAGACAGGACACCTAAACTCGCGAGATCCAAACGTAAGTTGAGTGCTATAGCGGAACTGCTTGAGGAGAATTGGAGAGCGCAGTTAGATGAGATGGTTGACAATCTCTCGCTAAAGACGTTAAGAAGTCTCAACGACTTCGTGATTTATAGACAGCAGCATCATAACGATCAGACACCTGAAATACAGTGGCAAGGGGGTGTGGATTCGTCCTATATCACTGTGCCGAGAGAATGCGACGCGCTTATAACATCGCCGCCATACCTCCAAGCACAGGAATATATCCGTTCTACGAAGATGGAGTTGTTCTGGTTAGGACACACCGAGGAAGCGGTTCGGGAATTGTCACGGCTCGAAATCCCGTATCGGAAGGCAGATCGGATCGTTGAGACCGAAACGTTGGATAAAGTCCGGGAGATGCTCACGCGCGACGACCTCCAAAAACGGCTCGATTCCTATTTCTGTCATACAGTCAACGCGCTCGAAAACGCGATGGATCAACTGAAACCGAACGCTGCAGCCTGTATCTTCGTTGGGAACCCGCGGATTGACGGCATAACGGTAGAATTGTGGCGGATATTAGCGGAGTATTTCACGGAGCGCGGATGGACGTTTGAAAAGGTCTATGAGGATAGGATTAAGACGCGTAAACTATTCGGTGCCCGGAAAAATAAGAACCCTGACGGGATGAAGTCGGAATTCCTGTTGATCTTAAGAAAAAAGGTTATTTGTCAAACAGCTGCTCCGCGTCGCGAATCTCTGCTTCAAGATGTGGAAGCCCTCGCGCCCGATCCAAAAACGTCTCCAGATAGCGACGCATCATAAGCGGGTCGCCGTTTTTCTTATACGTCTGTGCGAGACGGTAATATGCCTCTGCATCGCTATCATCAAGCGATACCCCTTTTTCATAGGCTTGGATCGCGGGCAGGAACTGTCCGTTTTTCTCATAAGCGAGTCCGGCGTTAAAATAGACATCAGCGTCGGCATCGCCTTCTTCCATCTCAAGTGCCGATGCATAGTACTGGACCGCCTCTGGATACATCTCGCGGTTGAGATAGGTATCGGCGAGGTTATAATAGGCATCAATGAAAGTCGGCTCCGCCTCAATGGCACTGCGGTAAGCGGCGAGTGCTTCTTCAAACTGGTCGGTCATATTGTACGCGTAGCCGAGATTGTTCAGGAACGCAGGATTTTCGGGTGATAACTCTAACGCAGATTGGAACATCTCAATCGCGAGGATAAACAGACGTGTATCCATGTAAACGAGACCGAGATTGTTATAGGCATGTGCGTGTTCCACATCAAGTGCGATGGCGTGTTGGAAAGATTCTATCGCTTTCTCATATTCACCGAGTTCACGATAGATTTTTCCGAGTTGAAGATGTCCTTCCGCATCGGTCGGATTGAGTGCCTGTCCCATCCTCAGTTTTAAGGCATCACGTTGAAGTTCACGCTTCTGCTGCTGTTCTGGATCCGGAGACGTACACCCAAACAGGCTGCTTATTAAAAGCATTGTTAGCATTATGGTAAAATGCCTGTATTTAAAGAGAAAAAGAAGGTACTTATTCACGGAAACGTCCCAACTTAATTAGAAACCGATGCTCAGCAGAACGTGTTGAGCACAGCAAGAGGTAATCGTTAAAAAAATGATTATTGATACACATACGCATTTCTACGATCCAACGCGCCCTGAAGGTGTCCCGTGGCCGAACCCTAACGATGAGGTGCTCTATCGACGGGTTATGCCGGACGACTACAAAGCACTCGCAGTCCCTGAAGGCGCGACAGGTACTGTCGTCGTTGAAGCGAGCAAATGGCTTGAGGATAACCAGTGGATTCTGGACCTCGCTGCAGACGAACCGTTCATTGTCGGGTTCGTTGGACATTTAGAACCCGATGACGCTGATTTTGAAAAACACTTGAACCGGTTTGTTGCGAATCGACTTTTTCGCGGGATACGCCTCGGTAGCGGACACCTACGCGCCATCGGCGACACGAGTTTTATGGCAAATATCGAAAAATTGGCAGCGAAAGGACTCACCTTAGACCTGCTGATTAATCCTGAAGCCTTATCACTCTTACCGACACTGGTCGAACATACGCCGGAGATGCATATCGTCATCAACCATATCGCCGGTGCACGCATATCAGAAGAGCCACCGGATCCTGCGTGGGTTTCTGCAATCAACGAAGTGGCGCGCTATCCGAATATCTATTGTAAAGTATCAGGATTAGCCGAAAACACAGGACAAACCCCCGCACCGACAGATGTCGCCTATTACACGCCAACAATTGATGTCTTATGGGACGCGTTTGGTGAGGATAGGCTTATCTACGGGAGCAACTGGCCCGTATCGGAACGTTTCGCACCGTATAACATCGTGCAACAGATCGTGGACGACTATTTCAGCACGAAAGGCGATGCGGTCAAGGCGAAGTTTTTCTATCAGAACGCCAAGGCAGCGTACAAATTATCGGTGTAATGGCTATCAGCGATCAGCCATCGGCTTTCAGCCTATACTATCAGCGTAACGGGTATTCCGCTGACTGCTAATGCTGACGGCTACTAAGCCACCCATCGGATAAACTCACCAGCCGGTTTCCGTTTCGGTTCCTTGACTTCAGCGGGGTACCCTGTATAGAAGAAACCGATGATATATTCTTCGGATGAATTAATTCTCAGCAACTGATAGGTCTGCTCTTCCATCGTGATTCTGCCGGTACTCCATTGCATACCGACCCCGGCATCCCACGCAGCGAGTTGGACGTTCTGCATTGCGCAACAGGCGGCGGCGTAGTCTTCGCGTTGGCGTTGTTCGTCGCCTTCCTGTAGGCACGAAACAGCAATAATCGTCGGTTTCGACATGAACTTCTCGTAAGCGAGTTCACCGATTTTGGCGAGATTGTCGGCATCTACGTGGTCGGGTGTATCCTCCATCTTGATTTCGCGGTAGCGTTCTGCGAGGAGTACCTTCGCCCTCGGACCGATGACAGTAAAACGCCACGGTTCTGTGACATGGTGGTTCGGTGCCCATATCCCGTAACTGAAAACCTGTTCTATAACATCATTCGGGACGGGTTCCTGTTTGAACTTAAAAATAGTGCGTCGTGAAAGAATAGCGTCTTTAACATCCATTATGTCAAATCCTCCTTATGGAATTGAATTATACTGTATTGGAGGGTTAATTGCAAGATATAGCGTCCGTTCTACTGCAGCGCAGTTTTAAGACGTGCCACCGCTTCAATCGCGTCCTCAATCTCTTTCTTGGGTATGTTTGTAATCGTAGTGTGGCTAAGCGGATTTAGGATACGGCTCCGATACAGTTCAATATCTCTGATGAGCGATGCCTCTAAAAAGCCAGACTTCCCATTTTCAATCTTTATCGGATCCCAGAAATCCTGACTGTCCAGCCTATCTCGACTTCGACGGTATCTAACTGGAAGATGTTTCGCGTCACAAAAATCTTCAATCATCATCTCAAAAGCGGTACGCAGGTAAATAGCACAGGCTTTGTAGTCATTCGCGTCAAGATATTCCCTCGCCTTATCCAGATATGCTTTATCTTCCGCGTAGACCGGTATTTCGTATTCATCGGTCTGCCGAAAATAGAATTCAACGGCTTTCCACTTTCCACCGTGGGATGTTCGCTGTTTGACGATCTCGTACCACGCCTTATCGTAAGTCGTCAGAAAAATTTGGTAATCCGAGAAATACTCGTCTAAAATGTCAAGCACTGGTAGGCGATTTGACATATCTAAACCGATAAGGACATCATCTAAGGCGAGAATTTTCAATTCACTCACAGGTTGGAGCAAAATAGACGAAAAGTAGATGGCAATCGCGATCGCAGATAATTTCGCTTCATTCAGAAAACGGTGATGCTCGGGGATATTTTTGTCAAAGAGCTTAACCGTTAGGAGAATCTCCTGATTATCAAGTGTCTTGTCATTGTTGTTATACGTAATCCCTTGAAAATTTAAGTCAAGTGCAACGTTGTATCCAAATTTGAGGAGAATTTCGGAGGCTTGCGTTTGTAGTCCGTCCAATCTCTGGATCAACCCTTCGTTAAACGTTTCGATCTGTGCTTCCAGTTCTGCAATTTTCGTTTTTGCATTTCGACGAGGCCAGGGTTCTTGCTGAAGACGCGCCCACTCTTCGCCGAGGGTCTGATTTGTCGCGCGGTTGATAGTATTGATAAGAAGATTATCCACCATCAATCTGAAGACATTCACGTCTTCTTCTTCCCGATGGACGTAGTGCGTTTCCAAAAGTGCCTTATAGTCCAAGAAACCTTTCGCTCTTGATGCCTCAATAAGAAGTTGATCGTTTGTCTCGTCCGTAACAGTTTCGGACCACTCGTAAGTGCCTTGTTTTGAGCGAGCATCAGCCCGAAGGTGCAGCTTGATATATCCGTCATCTGAGTTAAAGATGTTATGGTAGGGTTTAAATTGGTGCCCTCCCTCGCTGGATTCTAAGAATCTCTTCAGTGCCTCATATAGTGAAGTTTTTCCACTGCCATTTTCGCCGTAAACAAGCAAATTCTTGCCCGCCTTGTGCAGGTCGACCTGATACGACCCATAAAAGGCTCTAAAGTTTTTAATCTCAATTTTGGTAATTCTCATGCCTTACTCTCAATGATACGGATAGGTTTGATACTATCCAAAAAGAATAGATTGACCGCAACCGGATGCTTTCTTTCATGCAAGTGCTCAAAGATGTCCCGGAACGCAGACATTTTATCTCCCTGGATCTCTTCAAGTTGCGGCAACTGTTCGTCCAACAGCGGCTGGAAGAAGTGTTTGCTGCCTTTGTGCAGTTCATCTGGCAAATACGACTCGTAAACCATGCCATCAACGATTCGATCAAAATATCCAACCATTACAGCGTCGCGGGCGTGTTTTAAATCTTTACTGTTTACCGTAGGCTGTTTTTTGAGATAAAGGATATACTCAACAATTTTGTGAATGAGTGCCTTCTGTTCCGCTTCCATATCGGGGATTGGAATTTGCGAGACATACCGAGGTACAAATTTTAAAAACGGACCCCGAACCTGCGGAGCCGTCCGCGCGTAGAACCATGAAACAACTCTGGTATTCAGCACGCCGAGAAGCCATAGTTCACCCGTGGGTATCAGAGATGCAGGGCTGCCTACATAGTAGCCTTCATCATCAAAAGCAAACGCAGTTTCACTTGCCATATCTGCATAGATACACTTCGGTTGCGTAAACCGAGCCGTATCCTTTGGAGCGGTTTGGAGTTCATACCATTCCTGTTTCCCAGACCTCTTTTCCAGCGCGTCACGGTATTTTCCCAAGTGTTTCTTGATCGCTGGATAAGTGTTGATGTCTATGCCTCGGTGCGTAAAGATGAGCCACTTATCCTGCGGTTCTCTCCGCGATTCGTCTGTCGGCTTCACTCGCCATCGTTGGATGTCGCGCGCCATCAGAAACGGTTTCAAAACATCAGCAGACGATGGATGTTCCGCAATGAGTGCCTCCCGTGTGGTACGCTCTACGATAAATGCCTCGTTGCATCCTGTCGTTATCCCACGCGAGGACTGCCCGTTGAGATATTCGTTCAGCGGCTTACCAGCGTTGCGAAATTTCTCCAATAGTTCCAACACTGCCCCGGATTCATTCGGCTTAATTTCAACAGGCAAAATTGCTTGTCTAGTGGTTGACTTGGCACTACCTATCTGCATTGTGGAATACGAATCGCCAGTCAAAGGTCTTTGGGTTGTGAGGAAACTATTTACTGGATATTGCCTCAACATTGTGACGAGGTCCTGCGGCAGTTTAACACTATTTCTCCGCTCAAACGTTGCAATGTCTCTATAGGAATTATGAAACGCGGCGACGATATCAACCCCTTTGTTTTTGGCTGCTGTCAGGTCAACCTTGGCTTTATCCCACTCTTTTAGATGTAACCACGTTTCTCCGCGATTGCAATATGCAGGACCAAGTTCTGGGTTCAATTCTATTGCCTCGCTATAGTCTTTGATAGCTCTATCGA
Organism: Candidatus Poribacteria bacterium; assembly: GCA_012270865.1. Lineage (GTDB taxonomy): Bacteria > Poribacteria > WGA-4E > WGA-4E > WGA-3G > WGA-3G. Next base: position 6,957 of record JAAXHL010000205.1, read on the forward strand.
AATCGCGTTTTTGGAGGTAAGCATTGCCTCGATTGTAATAAGGATGAAGGAGTTTTGGATTCAGTTCTATCGCCTTACTATAGTCTTTGATAGCAATATCTAATTCGCCTTTTTCATGGTAAGCGAGACCGCGATTATAATATGCTTGAACAAAATTCGGCTTCAATTGTACTGCCTTGTTATAATCCTCAATGGCACGGTCATACTCGCCTTTGTTGCGATAAGCACTACCTCTATTGCTATAAGGCTCGGCATAATCTGATTTCAGTTGTATGGCTTTGTCGCAATCATCTATAGCTAAATCGTGTTCACCTTTACTGCGATAGACAGCCCCGCGATTATTATAGGCAATCGCGTAATCAGGTTTGAGTTCAATAGCTCTGGTAAAATCTTCAATAGCAAGATCAGACTCACCTTTTTCACTGTAATTAATACCGCGATTGTTATAGAAAACGTGATCCTGCAGATCTGGCATTGTCAGCATTGCTTTTCTCCAAGATACGGGCTGCCCATTAGTGCGGAAATGATAACATAACGTGAATTCAAGAAAAAATAGATGTCTCCGTTCAAATTTAAACGCTTTCCTTCAACCCATTTTAACAATTACTACCTCTAACGAGGGAAGAAATTCGGCGAAAAGTTTCTTTCACCAAAGGTGTAGAGCTCGGGACAAGAAGAAACAACAGTAAGCATGCTGCCGTTTGGATGTGCTTTCAGGCGAGTGAGAGCTGTATAGAATAAGGCACGATCCTCGGCACTCGTAATACGGCTGACATACAGAATCAGATGCCTACCTTCCCAACCCTTGAAACTATGCAGCGTTGTCGCTTTAATTCTAGCATCGCCGAGAAAAAATGCTAATTTTTTACGACGGGAATTCTCATACTTGCGTAAATTTCCATCCCCTTGCCCGAATGGATCAAGTTCCTGATCCTCTTGAACGAATGTGTCAAGGACACGGACTCTCTTTTCTTTACACTTCTCAACGAACACAATGCCTGTATCATTCCTTGGTGTGAGGAAAATAATATCAGGAATTGCAGTATCATCTCTCAAGGATTTCATTTGCCAGCGGGCTTCTTCAAAACAGATTTCTGCTATTGAACTTACAGAAGATACTTGTACCCACCGCATCTCGATCGGTGGATTGAAACCCAACCCTACTTGTTTAGGTATGTCAACTTCTACACCGGAAGGCACAAGGAAACGGTTAGCAAAATCCTCCAAAATAGGGACAATTTCGGGAGGCAGTCGGTAACTTGTTTCTAAATTATACTCCGTAGAACTAAATCCTGTTCCCCTTAATGATCCACCTAGCCAACTCAAATCTTTTCCATATATATTCTGTGTCCTGTCTGCAACGAGAAGCATTTCTCCATCTGGTTTAACTGCTGCTTGCAGTGTCTGCCACCAGTCTTTGTTGTAGTCCTGCCCTTCGTCGACCAGAATAGCATCATAAATCGGTAGGACATCGCGAACTGACGGATCAGTATAGATTTGCAATACCAGTTTTGCCATATGCTCTTCCAGTACCGCTTCTTCAGTTTCTTCAGTAAATGGTCTCCAAAGTTGAGAATAATCATTAACACGTCCCGCGAGCGCACATACCCATTTACACCAACCATGAAAGTGCCGAAATTCAACTTGTTGTTTGATGACTCTTGGATTTCCGCCTTGTTGGGTTGCGAGTTCACGTGCATATCGAGCCACTATATCCCGAAGATAATTCATTAGCGTAATGTTGAATGGGCACACAAGAACTCGTTTGCCTTCGCTACCAAGTACAGCTGCGCGAGCAGCGAGAGCTTGACTTTTACCGGATCCGGCAGGGCCTCTAACTCTACGATAACGCGTACCTGGGGGATCCGTTGCAACCGTTTGCTGCCGACTATTCAATATAAGTGGTTTTCGCTGTTCTTTACTGAAAGCAGGTTCCTTGAGCCATCCACGAAGGTCATCCGCAGTATCCTCCGACATAGTGTGAGATCGCCTTTGCTTACCCCACTTTTTTTGCTCTGGAAACAGAGCATCAGCATCGCCAGTTACAACGTGTTCTGAACCTGAGAACGGATATCGCTCTTGATAATTTCTCATGTTTCCATCTCGGAACGGGTTCAGTAAAAGATCTACCTCTTTCTGAGGGACCTGCGTGAAAATGAGTCCAGCAGTAATTACTGCTTTTCCATTACGGTCGTCAAGACGTGGACAATAAAGGTTGAATATTTCGTCTTCATAAAGTTTTATCTGGTTGATAGGACTTTGGGTTGCCCAATTGTATTTGATTGAATTTTGAAGGGTATTTAAACTCCAATCCTTAATCTCAAATACTGCTATTCCGGCATACGGATTGAGGAGTACAAGGTCAGGTCTCAATCCATTGAGATGAGGCTGTATGTACATCTCCCAATCAAGAGGGAGTCCAGCATCAAACAAGTTACAGACTTTGTTTTCGCCGGACGTAAGCGGCGTTGGCAGTCGGTCCCATTGGTCTTTAGGTGGATCTATAATACGTTTTTGCATAGGAAACTCCTATCTTTAGCATAACAACAAAGACAAGTTTGCAAATTTGCCAGCGTGAACAAGCCTGACTACGGCTGTGTCAACAATGAAACGATGTTTGATGGTAACTTGACCCCAATCAACTTTTCACAGTTTTCGATGTTTTCGTAGGAATCCTGAAATGCGGCAACAATACTAAACGCCATGCCTCTCGCGATGATCAGGTCAGCTTTCGCTTTTTCCCATTCTTGCTGGTGTAACCAAGCAACTCCTCTATCATAATAAACAGTGGAATCATCTGATTTGAGTTGAACTGCCTCGGTATAGTCCCGGATAGCAAGAATAAATTTGCGTTTAGTGAAGTAAACAACCCCACGGTTATGATAGGCTTCAGCAAACTCTGAATTCAACTCTATCGCTTTATTGAGATCCGCTATGGCATCTTCAGACTTGCCTTTAGATAAGTAGGCACCGCCGCGCCGGTTATATGCTTCAGCAAACTTTTGTATTAGTTCTACCGATCTGCTAGTGTTAGTATTAACAACCTCTTGTATCAGTTCTATTGCTTTACTAAAATCTGCGATGGCATTTTCAAGGTTAGCAGCGGAATTGTCAAGTTCATATTCAGCAAAGTAGGCGCACCCGCGATTTATATGTCCCTCGACAATCGCCTGAGTCAATTGTATTTGTGTAGCGTTATCTATTGCCTTGGTAAAATGCTGAATTGCCTTTTGATTTTTGGATTTTTCTTCGGGTATTTCTGTTTCTTTTCCACTCTTTAGATAGTCAATACCTGTACTGATCTCCTCGTAGACATTCCAACGATTGTCCTGAGTGCTAACGAACCCATGGAGATCAGGGTAGATAATTTCAGCGGATATACCAATTTCCGTTTTTTTAAGGTAATTCAACATAGGCTGTTTGAGATATCCCGGAATAATAACCTCCTTATCAACCTCAATAAAACCCTCAAGGGGTCTAATGAATATGCTTTTCTGGATATTGACGCGACTCTTTGGATCCGAATCACAAGGTTTTATAATGCAGTCTTTTATCGCGCCATTTTTGTCTTGCAAAATAACCCTGCCATCTTCATGATGGGTCTTTTCACAGGCGAAAAAAAGGGCAATGTGGAGATTAGTCGTAAAATCTATGAGATTAGTTTTCCCACCGAAGTGCTGGATTTCAGTTAAAATTTTAGATTCGTCTGTTTTCTGGGTGTACCCGTACCTTTTAGCATATTCCAGTTCTTGTTTTTGAAAAATCTCCACGCCAAGGTTTAACATTCTGACTGTCTCAAGTTTGCGGTAAAGGTTTGAAGTAACTTTTTTATAACACTGAGATTCCCCGCGGAAAATATAGTCACCACCGGCAGACATTTTCGCTATCTTGCCGATTATTTCCAAAATCTTGTTTAATTCGGTTTGACGATTAGATTGGTTTTGTGTGTTCATTTGTTTTCCTCTCAAAAACAGATTTACTTTGAAATTAATAATAACACATTTTACCAGAGAATATTAACCGAATCTAACGAAAAATTTAAGGTGTTACAGCCTTGACACAACGAAATCCACGAGCCTTGTTCGTAATCTTCGGCGTGAACCTTGTCCGATCAGAAATTCGCACAAACTTCGCATCACTCACCCAAGAACCGCCGCGCAACACACGGACGGTTTTGACATTCGTCCAATCGGATAAGATATTATCCATGGTTCCACCGGCAAGTGGATTCTGACTTGGAGAAATCGCGTAAAAGTCGGGATTGTATTCATCAAGGCACCATTCCCAGACATTCCCTGCCATATCGTATAAACCATAGCCGTTCGCAGGATATATTCCAACAGCAGTCGTCCCGCCGACACTCTCACCATAGTTTGCTTTGTTAGCATTAAGTAAATTACCCCAAACGTATTTCTTGAAAGCTAAATCCCCTCGCGCAGCTTTCTCCCATTCTGCTTCTGTTGGAAGCCGTTTCCCCTGCCACTGGGCATACGCCATTGCCGCGTACCAACTCACATAAACAACAGGGTGGTTGCCTTTATCGGACGGATAACCGTTTCCATCCCAGTGTTTCAGATAATCCCCATCGTGGTATTTGCGAGGGATACGATCTTTTTGCCACTGCGGGTTCGCATCAATAAATTCCTTATATTGGGCATTTGTCACCTCATACTTGTCTATATAGAACGCATCAACATAGACTGTGTGCATAGGCTTTTCATCACCTTCCGCGTCGTTGTCGCTGCTGCCCATCTGAAACTCGCCTGCGGGAATCAGCACCATGTCTATATTCACAATGTTTGATGGCGGTAACTCAAGTTTAAACTCATAAGGAATGTGAACATTCTCAAGACTGATCGATTTAAAACCTTTCGTTGCTGGATGGAAGGTTGTTTTGCCCAATGCTTCAATCGCTGCTGCTTCGAGTCCAAATCCGAGGTTTGTCAATGCGACAATATCCTTAGGAAGACCGTTTTCATCGATGGTTGCTTGTAAAAGAACTGTGCCTTCCTTCTCCGCCTTTTTAGCAGCAGTTGGGTACTTCGGTTTCACCTTAAATTTGTAAGTAGGTTCAGTTATTCCGAGTTCCTCAGATTTAATCTGTCCCTGCAGCGCAGCAACTATCTCCGCAAATTGTGATTCCCAAGCATCGCGCTTAACGGTCCCATATTGTGGTTCCCTGGTATCGGGCTTAATAACCGGTTTCACCATTAGAACTAACAACCCAGCTTTACGCAGTGTGTTATGCTCACGAATCTCCCAAAGGAAATCAGCGGTTTCTAATCCGACTTCCGCCGCAGCGTGCGTTGCATCAAGCGGTCCCTCAAACTGTTTAAACAATTGCTGTATCGGTTCACTGCCGCCGAACACACCACCCGCAGCTTCGATTGCTTGCCGATAACGAACAACATCCTCGCGAACCAGAGCGTCCATTTCCGACTTTTCGGCATAGAGACGCAACGCTTGTGCTTTGTCATAAGAAGGGTTCCGACTCTGTTCAATCACCGGACGGACCTGATCCTCAAATGTCTTCATTCCTTCCGTGTGGCAGCCCATGCAGGAGAGTCCGTTACGGACAACAGGATCCCGCGCCCCAGCGTTTGAGACGATGTTAATCGGTGCCTCGTCAAGCCGTTCTCCTGTTGCAGTCGTCAGATAGTACGCCTGCAACCCGTTCGGAAGGTTGAAAATAATCTCGCCGCCGTCGTGCGTGAAATCAAGCGGATGTGTGAAGATGTTCTGTGTGCCTACGTTTCCAGCGAAGTCGTAGGATTTCCAGTAGGCACCGTACCGAGATTTGTGACGTTCCACGATGCGGTTATTGACCGACACACCGGACTCACTAAAACCCGCACGCCAGACGCGAACACCTGGCGCATTTTTTATATTTTCGCTAACATCAACCTCAAGTCGAGTTTCTAATTCCTTATCCGTTTTCGGAAGGTCAAGAATCTCGTGGTAAAGCGGCGGCAGTGAGGCGGTGGCGATGAACCAATCGGCACGGACAAATGGCAATTCGCAATCCGTTTCCTCGCATAATGTTGTCCACGTTGGCGAGTTTAATTGCACACCGTACGGATACGCTTGTTCAATCTTATACCACTTATCGCTTTTGATGTCCCACTCGTAATGTCTTAGGTCAATATAGAAGATTGTTTGTTCTCGGTCAATCGGTTTAGGTTTTATGACCTCTGCACCCCACGAGAGGCTGTTAACCAATTTTGATAACGCATTTCGATAGGCGCGGAGGTTGTCATCTGTTGCACCAGCATTGTAGAGATGTGTCAGTGTGAAATAGCGTGCGAAGGAGCGGTCGAAGGCAGTGAGCGATGTCACGTGGGTATGGATAGTTCGGAGCATCGCCTCGGTGGTGATAAAACGGCGTTTTGGCTTAGGGATTGCCTCCCAATCTGGTGCACCCGCTTCAATCCAGCGGCGGATTGTGATGATTTCCTCAGAGTCCAGAGGATCTCGTCCCAACGGCATCTGTGAACCGGTGTCCGTATCACCGAGCAGGCGCAGATAGAGTTCAGAAGCATCCGGTTGCTTAAGAACAACAGCGCGGTCCAAGATTAAATTTGCGCGTCTAATGAGAAGCGCGTCAGTATACGCACCGAATTCACCGTGACAGTCGAGGCAGTGTTGTTCAAAGATAGTGAACGCTTGTTGCGCAAGGGGCTGCTGTGCGGATGCAACGTGTTGGCTTAAGGCTAATATCAGGAGGCAGATGATTAGGTAAAAGGTTTTCATATCCTCTCCTAAATATTCAGTTTCCACGCAGATAGCGTTCCTACGGGATTCAAGAGGTTTTTGAAGTCTTCAAGGTTTTTGTGTAAAATCCGGTGCGGTTGCAAACCGCACCTACCTTTCTGGGACTGACAACTGAAAGGCGACGCAGTCGCCGTACTGATAACTACTTAATTCCAACCAACCGATTGCAAGTACAAACGCCAGAGACTATCTCCCCACAATAGAACAAGCACAGCAGCACCAGCAAGAAAAGGTCCATAAGGAATAGGACTCTCGCGGCTTTTCACACCTGAAACGATGAGAGTCGTCCCGACAATCGCACCGCCCAAAGCGGAGAAGGCTATGACCATCGCTAATTCGGGCCAGGCACCGAGGAACAGTCCGTTAAGTGCCATCAATTTGACATCACCAAAACCCATTGCTGTTTTACGTAAGACCGCACTTCCGATAACACCAACCAACCACAACGCCACCGCACCCGCGACAGCACCGATGAGACGGATAAGAAGATACCAGACATCGCTACGTTGATACGCGATCGCACAAACAATAACGAAGCCGAGAATTAGCCCTATGACAATAAGGGCATTCGGAATGATGTAGTGCTGGGCATCAATGACAAAAATTGGCACTAATACCGCAACGAAAACAAGTGCAAGCAGAAATTCGAGGGTGAATCCAAAACGGTAGTACATCACAAGGAACAATCCCGCCGTGGCAAGCTCAACCAACGGATAAAGCACAGAAATCGGTGCGTTGCAATGCCGACATTTTCCGCGTAAGAGCAGATAACTCAAAATCGGGATGTTGTCATAGGCACTTATCGTTTCATTGCATGTTGGACAAAAAGAGCGGCGCGGAGAGTTGACGGACACATCTGAATCAGGATGAAGGATACGATAAGAGATACGGTAGATACAGACATTAAGAAAACTACCGATCGCTAAACCGAAAAGGAAGATGAATACCGGTATCCATATCTCAAGCACGGGGGTTACCACCAATACTTCTCACCGAGTTGTGGGTCAACGTGATAGACGCGACTGATCTCTGCAACGCCGCCAACTCGATATTTTTCAGGGACGCGTCGGTGATCCTTCGCGATCCCGATTTTATAGTTGTCTTGAAGAAGGACGTAGCTACCACCCCACGGCGTTTCAGGAATAGATTCGAGATAATTCCCGCGCCATCCTTCGATACCGGGGTCCGTCACGAGTGCGTCCAAATGTGTCGGATAACTGCCGGTATGCCTATGGAATTTTTTGATAGCAACGGCAATCGTTTCAACATCAACATCCGCTGTCCCGACCTTGCGATATTCCAACCACGGCGGAAAGGAGAGTGCTCCAATCACAGCCGTTAAGACAACGAGAATAAGCAGTTGAAGGCGAGTCATCCCACCATTTTTATTGATGTTCTTCTTTAGCATCGTTCGGCCATTCCATCGGGGTGAAAAACCCCTCGTACCATAACGCCAGTTTGAAAAAAATATTAGAGGTTTTCGAGGTGTACGCAAATTGAGCAAAAACAATATATTCCCTGAAAAAGCGGCGATTTTAGGAATACAACCCCCTAAATCCCCCTTATCAGGGGGACTTTAAGAGCAAATGTGTCCGCCTCAAGTATTTATCAAACTCACGTTAACTTATAACTTACCACTTATAACTTATAACCCTTATAAGTTTAGTCATCGGAACTCGGTCGGGAAATACCGTACTTGTTCATCTTCTTGTACAAGTTGCTCCGCTCTACCTCTAACGCCTCTGCGGTGCGTCGGATATTCCAGTTAAATTCTTCCAAAGCGGTGAGAATACACTGCGCCTCAGCGGTATCCATCATCTGGCTTAACGGGGTTCCTTGTTTGTAAAGTGCCACGCTCGGCAGAGACTGCGAACCCTGATAATCCATAGCATCACCCATAAGGTTGGGGGTGGAAGGCACTTGTGGTACCAAGGATAAAGCCTCTGCGACATCGGGTGCCATCACAACATCTCGGTTCACCATAATCAGGAGACGTTCAACGATGTTCTTTAGCTCGCGGATGTTCCCGGGCCAATGGTAACTTTGAAATACGGCGTAAGCACCCGGGTCTATAGCCTTTGGGGTAGATCCCATATTGAGTTGTAGACGCTCGGCGAAGTACTTGACTAAGGAGGGAATATCCTCTGCTCGTTCGCGAAGCGGCGGTACCGTGATAGGCACGACATTCAACCGATAGAAGAGGTCGCGTCGGAACCGTCCGTTCTCAATCTCTTCCGGGAGGTTCTTGTTAGTCGCAGCGATAATCCGAACATCTACCGTCCGAATCTGATTACCGCCGAGGCGTTCGACTTCCCCGGTTTCAATAACGCGAAGTACCTTTGCTTGTGCTTTTAAGCTCATATCGCCAATTTCATCAAGGAAAAGCGTGCCACCGTCCGCGAGTTCAAAACGTCCCTGCCTGCGGGAATCGGCACCTGTGAATGCGCCGCGCTCATGTCCGAAGAGTTCGCTCTCAATAAGTTCATCAGGTAGAGCGGCACAATTGAGTGGAATAAAATTTTTCGCTGCACGTTTGCTCTTTTGATGGATGGCGTTGGCGACAAGCTGCTTACCGGTACCGTTCTCACCAGAAATAAGGACACCGAGTTTGCTACCAGCGACCCGATCAATCTGTGAACGGAGGTGCTTAATAGCGATACTCTCTCCGACCATATCATCAACAGGGATAATTTGAGACTTCAGGATCTCATTCTCTTGCGATAGACGAGATATTTCCAAAAAGGGTTGGACACTCGACAGAATCTTATCAATGCCGATCGGCTTTGTAATGTACCGCTTCGCACCGAGTTCCATCGTTTTAACAGCGATTTCGATATCTTGCTGTGCGGACATCATCACGACATTCAATTCGGGATAGCGTTCACGGAATTTGACGAGTGTCTGGACCCCGTCCATACCATTCTCCATACGGATATCCAAGAGCACAAGATCAACATCAGATTTCCCCATCTGTTGAAGTGCTTCCTCACCACTCGCGGCGGTCAAGATTTGATACCCCCGCATTTCGAGCCCTTGGGATAACATCTTAAGTATATTTTTTTCGTCGTCTACAATCAAAAAAGTTTCCATTTCGTTTGTCCTATCGCGGTATGTTTCGGTTTTAATCTGTCGAGTCTGCTGACCGATCTTCTGACTCCAGTCTCGGTGTCAAACCTGTGAATGGTATTAATCCTTCCGGTCCTAAGGCTAATTCTTCGGCACGTTCATTTCGATTGTACGGAATATAGATACGGACTGTTGTGCCGACATCTTCAGTACTCTCAAATTCGATCTCGGCACCGTGTTCTTCAACGATTCTCCTAACAATCGGTATACCGAGACCCGTCCCTTCCGTATCAGACTTTGTTGTGTAGTAAGGGACAAAAATATTCGCCATAGTTTCATCCGACATACCACAGCCGGTATCTTGGATTTCCAGTGAAACTATGCCGTTGGGGTCCGTGTCTCCATCTTCATCTGCTTTGTTATCGCCTCTTTGTATGTCTTCAGCATTTCCGTATGGCGTGCTTGGCGTAAAATAGGTTGCCACCTTGAGCGTTCCGCCGTCCGGCATCGCTTCAATCGCATTCTTTAGCAGGTTGCCGAGTGCTTGTGCGATCTGCTCTGGATCAAGTAGGAGTTTCGGAATCTTTCCTAACTCGGTTTCGACGTTAATCTTAGAAATATTTTCAAGCCAAATACCTTCGGCGGAATCCTTGGGTATCAAATTCTGGTGTTCTGAATCCACTGTTGTGTCACCATCGGTTTGATCGGAATCTGGTATCCGTCCACCGGTATATAACGTCAGAACGGACTTTATAATATCATTTAAATGGCTCGGTTTCCGCTGTGCTCTCGGCATCCGTGCGAATTGATGGAACTCATCTATCAACTTACCGATGCGATCGACTTCCTCAATGACAGTGTCGGTACATTCACTAAATATTTTCTCAAAAACTGCAGGTTGAGATTTCGCTTGTTGCAAGTTTTCAACAGACAACCGAATTGGAAAAAGCGGATTTTTGATTTCATGTGCCACCTGTCGTGCGACATCCCGCCATGTCGCTGCGCGTTCTGCTGCCATACGTGCATCTAACCCTCGTTTCAGGTCTCGTGCCATCTGGTTGAAACCCTCCGCGAGTTGCAGCATCTCATTACCGGTTTCGATATTAACACGATGATCAAGATTGCCAGCAGCAATTTGACTGACCCCTTCGCGTAGTATTGCGATCGGACGTGCAATGCTGCGACTGACGATATAACTAATGAGGTAAACCAACACAAGCCCGCCGATACCACTTAAAAGGAGTGTGAGCGTCAGCTGCTGTTGCCACTGTATCTGGCGCGCTTGTGAATAGGCAACAACCAATCCGACAGGTGCTTCTTCACGTGTCGTTGCGAAGGCTGAGTTGAACGGTTTTATCAGAGAAGCCGTAAAAGGACTTCCGCCGGTCTCTTCTGATCCCGGTATAACGACCTTTTGTTGTGGTTGCGTCCGAGAGAACCATTGAAGCCAACTGTCAAAAGGTACGTGTCGCGCCGCATTGTTCAACGGCAGCCAATCCTCTGCCATCGTCCGTGATCCTGAATCAAAGACCGTCTGTTCAGGTACAGGGGGTTTACGGACAAGGAAAACCGGATGCTCATCGGACTGGAGGATCGTCTCTTTCTCTTCAAGCCATGTTTGTAGGTTATAGCCGCCGGTAACAAAACCCCATTCGCCGGCTGCTGTTACTTGAACCACCAATTGTTGACCGAGATCGCTGCGTTGTGGAATACGCCTAAATTCTATATGTGCCTCTCGATTGTCTAAAGAGCGGAATACAGGCGTGGTTCTCCCAATCTGCAGATCAGGATACAGAAGTTTTCCGTCCGGGGTGCCGTACTCGAACAGATCGAACTCCGATGTCGGCTGATAAGTGAACGATGACGGTTCCATATCAATGGCGCGGTGTAACCTCTCATCAGCAGCTGCGGCGTGAACATCCTTCTGAACCTTGTTAAGGAATGCTTGGTAATTGTTTGATATCTGGGCTTGCCGCCTCTCAACGTAGGAATCAATTTCCCGCTTAAAAGCGAGACGGATTAAGAAACTGGTACTCCCAAATACAGCACCAAACATAACGAGGAACACGAAACCGTAAGCGAAAAATATTTTATCCTGAAAATGGAGAGCGGAGAGTCTATTCCTCATTTTTTAGTTATCAGTTTGACCGAAAACGCGCGCATATTTTTAAACAGTGGATACGTACAGTGAACGCCACGAATACTAACAACCTTCATAAAAAAGATCGGAAATTCCGTTTATAGCCTTCAACACCGTCTTGAAGATATGTTAACTCATTTCCGTCACTGTTGTCAAGATGTAACCCTTGGAGTCTGCCTTTAACGGCGATCGTATCCATTAACGTCCGCATCAATCGACAAACAGACTGAATATCTCGTTTCGGGAGTACCAGCGTTGCGTTGGATACACCGTTCTCGCTAAAGTCCAAGGCGGTGCCTCGATAGGAGGCAGTCTGCATGTGTGTCATGGATAGTCCTTCAATGTCTGTCAATTTCTTATCCATTTCGGTGTCTGTCGGCAGTACCAAATCGGGACCAAGGTCTTCCCAATGGATAAAAAGTACAATTTTATCTCTCGGACCGGCGATGATACCATTGAGGATTGAGTGGTTACTCGTAGGTCCCTTAGCACTTATGACGTTAGGACCGGCACCGCGCTCTTGAATAGACTCCGTACAGAGTTGAACAAACCACTCACCGAGACAACTATTGTCAGCATAGTTATAAAACACAATCGTCTGTTTATCTTCGACCTTTTCAGCAAGATGAATCCACTGTGCAAGTTGATAAGCGACCTTTCCTTTGTATTCAGAATCAGAGAAAAAATCTTCGTGCGCTTGCTGTACACCGTCCACTGCAGCGCGGATACGCGTTTCCGGTGTCTCGCCTTTTCCGGCTGTCATCGCTAAAAAGAATAGACCCACCGGCGAAAACGCTGAGAACCGTCCGCCGACACCATCGGGAACAGGAAGCAGTGTGCCACCATAAAACGGGGATTGCGCATGCATGCGGAACAGGACACTTTCAGCCGTTAACCCCGTCGTTGCAAGCACCTGCCGATGCCAATTCACATCACCGAGTACCTCACGGATAGTCATCAGTGTTGCCATCGTCTCGGTCGTCGTTCCGGATTTGCTGATAACGTTGAAAAGCGTCTTCTGAAGGAGGTTCCGCGCCTTGAGCATCTCGACCAAGCCGATGAGTTTTCGGGGGTCGAAAGTATCACCCGTGAAATAGACTTCCGGTGCGCCGCCGCGTTCTTCAGGCGATAATAAGTTATGATACGGGTGATTGAAAGAATCGTGAAAGACACGAGCACTCAGATCAGAACCGCCTATACCGATGGTGACCAGCACCGAAAAATCCGTCCGCGCACGTGCGGCTAAAGTTCCGACATTCGCAATATCCTCGTCTTGGAGATGGCTACGGGTCCAAGCACGCAGTGTAGATTCCAATTCAACAAGTGATACAGACCTCTCATCTTGAAAGTGTGCGTGAATCTCTTGTAAATCGGTATCAACTTTCTCTTGTACCGCTTGCGTCTCCGCAGTGCCGGATGAGGACTCCAGAGCTGAATCTGATGTCCGACCGTCAATCCATAGATTAAGTTCCCTATCCAACAAAATCTCCTTTTGGTTAAGTTCTTCCATACTTGTCTGAAAGGCGGACGATATCTTCTTCGTCGAAGTGTCCGAACGCTATTTCGAGTATCCGATAGTCTTTTGATTCACCGATCAGTTGATGTTTCGCGCCTTGTGGTATAAACACAGGCTCCATCGGCTGAGGACGTTGAATAGTGCCGTCAAGTTTTAGGCAGGCACCTTCATCAAGTGGAATCCATAGTTCGCTTCGGTGATGGTGATACTGATAACTCACCTGCTCGCCTGCTCGAATTTCTAAAATTTTGATAGTAACGGGTTGATTCAACACATACTGTATAAAGTGACCCCACGGTTTTTCGGTTGTTGTTATCTCTTGAATTTCTTTTGGAAGTAATTGCATGGTTGATTCTCCGAGCAGCGGGGCGTGCATTTATGAAAAAATCGACCGGTGATCCTTATGATTTTAATGATTACCGTGATAAAAGAGAACGCTTATCATGGCAAATCACAAGAATCCCATAAATCACTGGTCAAAAATACGTGAAATAGTGTATCATATAAGTAGCATCTCAGTCAATCGAAAATAGAATTTTAATCAGCCATCAGCGGTCAGTTCTCACTGCGAAGCAAGCGCAACAGCCATTAACTAATCTGTGAGGCTTCCCATTGCTAAAAGATACAATTTCAACACTTATTCAGAATAGTATCTCGCAAAAGGTGTTTCCGGGAGCCGTTGTCTACGTTCTCACCGACGAAAAAGTGCTTTACCACGAAGCGTTCGGTTTCCGATGTGTAACACCGAAACGGCTCCCGATGTTTCGTATGACGCTCTTTGACTTAGCATCGTTGACGAAGCCTATTATTGTCGGCACACTTTGCATGCAACTCGTTGAAAGCGGGGAACTCTCACTGGATAGACCCGCTTCGGAATATCTGCCAGAGTTTCGACAGCAAGGCATAACACTCACACATCTGTTGACGCATACCTCTGGGCTTCCGGCATGGGTTCCGCTCTATCTGCGGGCAGGATCGCCTGAGAACGTCGTCTCTTATCTCGGACAGATCGGTTTGGAATCCGCGCCCGGAGAGAAGACGGTCTATAGCTGCTTAGGGTATATCGTTCTCGGTAAACTGCTTGAAAGGGTAACAAAACAGTCGCTTGACCAACTGGCATCAGAACGGATTTTTGTGCCGCTCGGTATGGCGTGGACACGGTTCAATCCACCGCAGGAATGGCATAAGAACTGTGCAGCGACCGAGGATTCCAACAGTTTTGAACGTCGGATGGTTAACTACGAACGCCACGATTGGCGCGAAGGTGTAATTACGGGACAAGTCCACGACGAAAATGCACACTTCCTCGGTGGGATTTCGGGAAACGCAGGACTCTTTTCTACGTCAACAGACCTCGGAAAGTTTTGTAAAGCGTTGATGGATAACGGCGGCAAATTATTCCGTCCGGAGAGTCTCAACAGGATGCGTCAAGTCGTTCCAGCAGAGGGAGAACGCCGCTGTATCGGTTGGATCGTAACGAACGATGGGTGTCTCTATCATACTGGATTCACTGGCACTTCAATACGGATATGCTTGAAAAGAAACCTCGCGGTTATTCTGCTCACAAATCGGGTGCATCCTGATGCTGATCGACGCGGTATCATCGAATTTCGGAGGATGTTCCATAAGGTTTTGTCCGCTTAGCAAAGAGTGGTCAGTAACCAGTGACCAGTTAAAGAGGTTTCTTGCTGGGAACTGGAAACTGGAAGCGAAGCGAACTTGCCACTGTTAACTTCTTCGGATGCCCTTTATGTCTACCATAACAAATTCTCAAACACCCGAATTAGGATTGAGCGTCTTACTGACTGAAAAACGCGACTGGATTCAAGGGAAATCCATCGGGCTTATTACAAATCATACCGGTGTCGATGCAACGCTACGAAACAACTATCGGCTTTTCGCAGAAGTGCCAGAGTGCCAACTCTCCGCGATCTTCACGCCAGAACACGGACTCTGGGGTGCCGTTCAAGACGGTATCGCTATCAATAGTAAGGGCGGGGCAACCTCGTCCCTACGAGACAAAAACCCCTTAAATGTTCCCGTTTTCAGTTTATATGGTCAATCAATGCGTCCAACAGCGAATCAGCTTGAAGGCATAGATCTGCTGGTCTACGATATGCAGGATGTCGGCGCGCGTTATTATACCTATATCTCGACGATGCTGTATGCGATGGAAGCAGCAGCGGACCGCGGGATTGCGTTTATCGTCACTGACCGACCCAATCCGATTACGTGTAACGCTATAGAGGGACCGGTATTGGAAAGCGGGTCTGAATCGTTCGTTGGAATACACCAGCTACCCATCCGTTATGGGCTGACAATAGGAGAATTGGCGACGCTATTAAAAGCGGAGCGCGTGCCGTCCTGTCAACTAAAAGTTGCATGGATGCCCGGATACAAGCGAGCGATGTGGTTCGATGACACCGGTTTACCCTGGGTGCCGCCCTCACCGAATATGCCGACCCTGACAACAGCGACACTCTATCCGGGTTTATGTCTGTTTGAAGGGACAAATATGAGCGAAGGACGCGGAACGACACAGCCGTTTGAATATATCGGCGCGCCTTGGTGCAACGGCGAAAAGTGGGCAGAACAACTCAACGACTGCCAACTGCCGGGGGTTCGGTTCCGCGCCGTTGTCTTTACACCGGCTCCTGCGTCTGAGACTACAAAATACGCGAAACAGACCTGCCAGGGTGTCGCAATCCATATTACCGATAGAGAACGTTTCTGTCCTATAGAGACAGCCGTTCAGATGTTATCTATGCTAACCACTGAATACCGCGATCACTTTGCGTTCTCAGCGTCACGTTTCGATAGATTGGCAGGGAATACTTGGCTCCGAGAGGCACTATCCAGCGGAAATTCAGTGGATTCGATTCAGGAACAGTGGATGCCAGAACTTCAGAGGTGGCAAGAACATACAATACAGTATCGCGTCTACGAGTAAAAATGGTTATCAGTTGTCAGTTCTCGGTTAAAGAGGGTACGGTTTCATCAAAAACCTCTTGTAACCGAGAACCGAAGGCTGAAAGATTTTTTCTCCGAAAAAATCGTACGGAAAACTTTTAACGGATGAAAAACTTATTTGAACTTCTTAGGAAAGATAAAAAATTAGTCATCGGGTTAATGTCCGGCACCTCGGTTGACGGCATTGATGCTGCCATCGTCGAAATTTCGGGACACGGTTTAGAGACTGAAGTAGACCTCATCGCTTTTGAGACATTTCCGTTTCCATCTGGCGTGCCGCAACGTATCCTTGCGCTCTGTCAACCTGATACCGGTAGGGTTGACGACATCTGTGAGATGAACTTTTATATCGGACACCTCTTCGCGGAGGCTGTTAAACATATTTTGCAAAAAAGCGGAATGCGTGCCGGCGATATTGATCTTATCGGTTCACACGGTCAAACGATTCATCATCTGCCTGGAGACCCAAACACAGTTAGTAAAACGCGTAGCTTGGAACGAAGTGGAAAGCGGGGAGACGGAAACGGACATGAAACATCCAACGAACCTTATCGAACCGCAAGGAACATTAAAAAACCGGCAACACTGCAGATTGGTGAACCTGCGGTCATTGCGCACGAAACAGGGATTCCAACGATAGCCGATTTTCGGGTCGCGGATATGGCAGCGGGTGGACAAGGCGCGCCGTTGGTATCATACCCGGACTATCTGCTGTTCCACAATAGCACGAAAACAGTCGGACTCTTGAACATCGGTGGGATTGCGAACCTTACTGTGCTTCCCGCAGACGGAAGCATTGATTCTGTTTGTGCTGCGGATACGGGTCCCGGCAATATGTGTATTGATGCTGTCATAACAGAAATTACACAAGGCTCAGAACATTATGATAAAGCAGGTAAACGCGCTGCACGAGGCACGCCGCACCAACGGCTTATTGATGAATGGTTGGAGCATCCGTTTTTCCATCTATCACCCCCGAAAACGACTGGACGCGAGATGTTTGGACATACATACACGATGGAGTGCTTGGAGACCTGCCGTAAGCACAAACTTTCAGATAACGATTGCATCGCGACACTGACCGAATTGACTGTTCAAACGATTACCGGCTACATAGAACTATTTATAACAGGTCAAAATCCGATAGACGTGCTTTATGTGAGCGGTGGCGGTGTGCATAACCAGACAATCATGCGAAGGCTTGGTGAATTGTTATCGAATACCGCGGTTGAACCGGTAGACAACTCTGGTATCTCGGCAGATGCGAAGGAGGCAATCGCGTTCGCGATTCTGGCGAATGAGACACTCCACGGAAACGCCGGAAATCTACCTTCGGCGACGGGGGCATCCGTTCGGAAAATTTTAGGTAAGTTGGTACTGCCATGATTTATAGTTAATAGTTAACAGTTAACAGTTAACAGTTACAAGAGGTTTTTGAAAGTTCTAAGGTTTCCTCTTCCTGACGACTGGCAACTGTTAGAGGTTTTGATAATCACAAAATCTCTTTCTGAAACTGTTTTTTTTCGTAGAAAAAAATCGTACTTAAAACTGACAACTATTAAAGAAATCTGAAAATATGCCCTAAAAAGAGAAACCCACCATGCAAACAACTCCAGTAATTGATGCCTTTACGGTGCTCATAGCACTTTTGATATTTATTGAGGCGGCACCAGTGAAATCTGAAAATGTGGTTCCAGAGGAGAAATCCACCATGCAAACAACGTCAGCCCAAGATTTGTCTCACATCACGATTGATTTAGCCGTTAAGAGAGGTGTCCACAGTGTCGCTTTCAGCCCGGACGGTTCGATGGTCGCGAGTGACAAGGATAATACTGTCCGACTCTGGGATGCTCTCACGGGAGAAGAAATCACAGTGGAGCAAAATTTCTGGGTAACTTTGCCACGGAACTTCACTGCGGATATTAACAGCGTTGCTTTTAGTCCGGATGGGCGGATGATCGCAGGTGGGATCAATGAAAGTGAGGTGATTTGCCTCTGGGACGCTGCCACCGGTGAGCAACTCAGATTCATGAAAGAAAATGCGCCGAATGCTTTGCATTGGGTCAATACTGTCGCATTCAGCACCGATAGCAAGATACTCGCCAGTGGTAGTGAGGACGGGAATCTCTATCTATGGGACGTGGAAACAGGTAAACGGTTGAAAGCACTGACTGAAGGGACGGAGAATATCTTCAGTGTCGCCTTCAGTAGCGATGGAAAAACGTTAGCGAGTGGTAATGCAGGAGACACTATCCGTTTGTGGGATATTGCTACCGGCGAAAAACTAAAAACACTTACTGGACATACGAATTGGGTCTTCAGCGTTGCTTTTAGTAGGGGCGAGGTGACCTCGCCCCTACTGGCAAGCGGCAGTTGGGACGAGACAATCCGACTTTGGGATACAACCACAGGAAAACAACTGAAAACGTTTATTGGGCACACCTCTGTTGTGTGGAGTGTCGCCTTCAGTCCGGACGGATTAACACTTGCCAGTGGTGGTGAGGACAAGACGGTCCGACTCTGGAATATTTCCACAGGTGCGCACATCGCAACACTTACGGGTCACACGGCACCCGTCAAGAGCGTCGCTTTCAGTCCAGATGGTGTAGTGCTTGCAAGTGGCAGTAAAGATGGTACACTCCGTTTATGGGACCTCACATCGCCAATGCTCCTGCGAAAAAACAGAGAGGAATCGAAGAAACGACCCTAACTCTCTTTCCAAACATAGTTTTTTTCCAGAATTATGCACCCGCTCCATCCATAAGTAGCGTCACCAGATATGAACGGATAATTATGTAACCATCCATTTTCGGAGGCGACTCATGAAAAACAACGATGCCGAGCTCATCCAACGCGTCCTTGAAGGCGACGATGATGCCTTTGCTGTGCTGGTGAGAAAGTACCAGAAGCAGGTGCACGCGCTTGCATGGCGGAAAATCGGAGATTTCCATATCGCTGAGGAAATCACGCAGGACACTTTTCTGAACGCATATAAGAGGCTTTCTACACTCAAGAAGCCTCAGCGGTTCGCAAGTTGGCTTTATGTTATCGCAGCGAATCGTTGCAGCTCTTGGCTCCGTAAAAAACGGTTGTGGACGCAGCCACTTGAGGATCTTGAGGAAACAGACGACGAACAGCAGCAAAAATTGACGTATTCTGGATACGTCGTTGCGGAAAATGAGCGCACAACCGCAGAAGCGCAACGCGATGTCGTTAAAAAGCTGCTTGCGAAACTACAGGAAAGTGAACGCACGATCATGACACTACACTACTTCGGTGAAATGTCGTGTACAGAGATCGGTACCTTTTTGGGAGTATCGAAAAACACAATCAAGAGTCGCCTCCGCCGAGCGCAGCAGCGTTTAAAGAAGGAGGAACCGATGATTCGAGAGGCTTTAGAAAACTTCCAGATCACGCCGAACCTCACAGAGAATATCATGCGAGAAGTCGCTCGTATCAAACCCGCTGCCCCGTCGGGTAGTAAGCCGTTCATGCCGTGGGCAATCGCAGCTTCCACGGTTGCGGTGGTGTTGCTAATGCTGGGGATTGGAAATCGACAACACGCGCTCCGTTTCCAGAAACCGTATAACCTTGATGCCGCGTCAGAGATGACGATTGAACTAATCGAAACGCCTATTGTGCTGAACGTTGTTTCAAAACCGGATACGCGAACACAGATAGGGAGTACCGATAGACAAGGCAGCAGCAAACCCGAACAATCACCCGATGATGCACCAGCACTCGTTGCAGAAGCACACGCTGATGAACTTGTTGACGATTATACCAAATGGGAACTGCCAAAAGAGGCGAAAGCAAGACTTGGAAAAGGAGGCATTAAGGCACTTCAATTCTCACCGGATGGAACGCAACTCGCAGTCGGAAGCAACATCGGTGTGTGGCTATATGACCTAAATACTGGAAAAGAGATTACTATGTTCCCTGGCCTATGTCGGTCTATTGCATTTTCACCGGACGGCAGATTCATCGCAAGCGGTGGCGGAAAATATGCATTTCATGCGGGATTCCAATTGTGGGAGATTGCGACGGGTCAAAAAATGGCATTTATTGATGGTCCTGCTGCTGTCTCAGCACTCCGCTTCTCTGAACTCCGCTTCTCCGAAGATGGCGAAACACTGCTCGGTTTGGGGAACTGGGGAGATTCGATCAGTAGGTTAAATGTTGAAACTGGAGCGGGAAGTGTGAAAAATATTGAAGACCGCTCTTGGGAAAAAATACCGAGGCGACGTATGCCGGAACCCTATGCACTCACACACGATAAATTTGCCGTTGGTGGCCAGAACGGAAAGATTCAGTTGTGGGACACAAGGATTGGTGCGCAACTATCTACCCTGATCGGACATGGAGAAGACTTAAAGCATCCGTTAATTGAGAAGTTCCGAGAGATGATTCAGGGTCAACCGCCTGTTCAAGAGGGAGATAATCATGTTTTAGTCCTTGAATTTTCGCCCGATGGAACAAAACTCGCCAGTGGCAGCAAAGATAAAACAGTGCGATTATGGGACACGACCACCGGCGACGAATTGGCTATTCTACGAAAACATACAGGATGGACAAACGTGTTAGCCTTCTCTCCAAACGGGAAAAGGCTCGCAAGCGGAAGCATTGACAAAACAGTGAATTTGTGGGATACCGATACAGGTAAATTGCTCACGACACTTAACGGACACATCAGTAGTATCGCTGCACTATCGTTTTCACCGGATGGTAGAACACTCGCAAGTGGGAGCGCAGATGGCACCATTCGGTTCTGGAATACAGAGACCGGTAACCTGCTACCCCTGAATATTATGGAGCATACGGAGTGGGTAAAAGCAGTCTCCTTCCTTGAAGACAGTTCCACACTCGCTAGCGTCGCTTTTAATGGCGCAATTACATTTTGGGATCTGGAGACATCTCAAAAAACCGATGTCCAGATGACAGGACATCGCGATTTCTTACCGGCTTTGGCGTTTTCACCGGATGGAACGAAACTCGCCAGTGTTAGCGCGAAAGCCACTATGTCCTTTGATGTAAATTCACCTATTTCAACATGGAGCGCAGACCATCTGGTTCGGCTGACGGATGTGACGACAGGACGTGAGTTAGCAACAGTGAATGAAACGAATGCTGGCGTTAATCCAGGCGCAAGTATGGCTTTTTCGCCTGACAAAAAAACGGTGGCATTCGGAGAGCATGGCAAAATTCATTTATGGAATACGGAGACCGGCACCAGCCTTGACATCCCTCTTGGAGATAAACACAATGCTGATGGAAATGACGAGTTGGCACCTCCACTAAATGTGATGATACGCCTCCAAGCCCCTCAGATCAGTGCTCTGGTATTCTCACCCGATGGGAAAAAACTTGTTAGTGGAACCATGGGCGGAAAGGTACAGATGTGGGACGCAGAAACTGGCGTTGAATTATCCCCCTTCCTCGCTGGGCAGGATATGGATAAGGCAACAAAGATAGACCCAAATAACAGGAGCGTTAGGGTTAGTTACCGGGATCCTATTACAACACTCACATTCTCTTCAGATGGCACACAAATCGCTGTCGGAAGCCAACAAAAAATCCGTTTGTTGGGTGGCAGCAAGCAGCTCCCTCTGAAAAATGCACCACGCGGTGCCCAATCGTTAGCGTTTGCACCCGATGACACTGTTCTCCTCGCAGGACTTAGAAACGGTAGCATCGAATTATTTGAACTCACTACAGGCGAAAAAATCGAAACACTCAACGGACACACCTCAATAGTAGAGACGTTAGTCTTTTCACCCGATGGCAAGACACTCGTCAGCACTGGGCAGGACGGAACTATCCTCGTGTGGGATTGGGAGAAAGTCGTTAAATAGTTGTCAGCGGAATAGCCGTCAGTCGTCAGCAGTTAACTATCAGCAGTCAGCAAGATAGCCTTCAGCCTTCAGCCTTCAGCAAAGAGATTTTAGTTCATCGGACACCTCTTCTGCTGATAGCCGAAAGCCAATAGCCAACAGCCAATGGCTATTAAAACCTAATCCTAAGAGACATGCGGTGGCTGCCGCCTAATGCGGGGTGGTTCGCGAACGCGTAGTCTAATCCGGCTCCGGCACCTGTAACGAACCGTAGGTTCAATCCTGCCCCTGCTGTTAAACGTCGGATCCGCTCAATTCCCTTACGTTCATCAAAACCGATACGCAGCGAAAGCAGATCGAAGAGCATCCATTCGGCACCTCCGTGCAATTCAACACCGTCCTTGATATAAGTATCCAAAGCCAAGATGAGTGTACTTTGGAAGATAGCGAGCGCATGCGTGGTTGCGATGCCGATTTTCAGATTCGGTGCTATCGTCTCGGTGTGTGATGTTAGGTCTGCCGACGGTGGCGGTGTGTTCCAATAAATTTTTGTCCGAAAAGCGTCGCTCGCTTGCAATCCGAGCGTCAGTCGATGCGGTTTCTCGGCAGCAGTCGTTGCAACGAAACCGATGTCAGCACCACCACCGATGGCGTTTGTCGTCCGATAGCCGCTCATGTAGAGCAGTTTAAGCGTGCCACCGAGATGGAAATCGACACCGCTGAAGGAAGGGATCGTCCAACCGGACGAGAGCAGGAACGCGTTGTCTGTATTGTTGAAAGTTCCGACCACTTGTGGACGGTTCGTCGGTCCGACCGGACGGCTCACGACCGGCAGGCTGGTGATCGGAATATCGTTGACACCGACACGTAACCAACTGACACCGATCGCGCCACGATTCTTCAGCGGATGGATATAACTCACAAAATCGTAAGCATCCTGTCCGTTGAGTGTGGAATGCATGAAACTGACCTCATATCGGGTCAGCTGCCCCAATCCAGCAGGATTCCAGTAAGCCGCGTAAGCGTTATCACTTAAGGCAGTACCCGCGCCCCCCATAGCGAGTGCGCGCGCACCGACACCAAGCGTCAGGAAATCCGCCGTATAGTTCGCATCCACAGACTGAATACTAACAGACAGCATAATTATAGGCACAATGAAGTGTATGATGTATTTCTTTATGGCTTTCATCAAAATTTACGGATTGGAACGCCTCGTTTCTAATTCTAATTGATCCATCAGAACTGTAGCTCGTAATGAAGCAGATCGCTTATGGGCGAGTACGCCGCAAAATGGAGAGCGGTATCTACGGAGAGGGACTTTCGACCCTCAAATCCGCCTCATCGAACCGCAAGGAAAGTTTAAATTAACGCAACTTCATCATTTTGAGTATCTCGGTAATATCTTTTTCACCTTCACGTTTGATTTTGAGTTTCGCGTAGTAGACACCGTTTGCCACCTCAACACCGTCCGCATCTCTGCCATCCCACTCTACCATCAAGAATCCGGGAGTCGCTGGGATAGAGAGTTCCCGAATCATCCGTCCGCTTAACGTATAAATCTTTACCACGAGTGAATCCGCGGGTGCTGTTAATTCACACGTGAGCGTGGTTTTGCGCGGAAACGGATTCGGATAGTTCAGAAATGAGAGCAGCTGCAAGTCGTCGTGAACCTGGAATGTAATGCGTTTTGTGTCGGTGTTCCCGTGTACATCGCTTGCTGTCAACCGCAGTTCATACTCACGTGGCTCAAGTTCTGGCGATGGATACGTCAAAATGAGTTGATTCGAGCCGGGTTGGTGCGTCAGTTGATACGCCTCCGGCGCGATAGGTTCGTATTCACCGGAAACCCTCCCAAGTTCTAATAACAAGGGTCGGGTGAGATAATCGAGTCCACTCGGATCGGTTAATGTTGCCCCGATAAGCGGTTCAGGGTCTGTTGCATCTCCCGGAACGAAGTGCTGCTGGTTACCGATGGTGAGTTGGATGTCTGGCGGCACGGTGTCGTCACTGTAAATGAGCGTGATGGGTCCGAGTCTATCGGTAGTCGCCCGAATAGTGCCGACAGGTCGGGTTTCAAAGCGGAATCTATCTCCCGGTGAAAACGGATCCTGTCCCTGCGTCAGTTGAAGACGTAAGCCGTAGGGTTCATAAAAAAACGGTTGCCCGACTGTCCCGCGGAGTGGTGTACCATCAGTTTCGGAACGCAGGACCCCGTTTCTCTGTCCCTCAATCTGAAATTCGGTATCTGTAAGGAAAAGGACAATCCATCGGTCTTCAGGCATGCTTGTGCTAGCATCGGTTTGTAACCGATGTAGTTCAATATAATTGATCGTGCCAGCACCTCGATTGGTATCTCTGAATCCTGCCGCGTGCCAGCGCAATTCTTGTTGCGACATATCTTCACTGTCCGGTCCGGCTTCCAATATTTGGTTGCGCGCGGTTACGTTGAACGTCCAGACATCGCCGAATGCGAATGCATCATCAAAGTCTTGCTCCATATCAACGGAGAACCCGTGCGTCCAGTTCGGATAGTCTATACTGAAATTCGAGAGTTGTTCGGTTTCCGTTGAGATCATTTCTAATTCGCCAAGATTCTTTGAATCGTTTGCACCATCGGCAAAAGGTGCGTGGAAAACACGATACGTGCGGGGGCCTGTAAAAAAGAGAACGTATTTACCGACGAGTGCCCCTTCAGGTTGAATGCGAACATTTCGGAGTTGTCCACCCCCGACATTCTCGGCATTTATGTTTGTTACATGTATCCGCCGCCTTAATGTTCCGGTGGCATCTGTGAGGTGCTGAGAAGGGAGTCGCGTCCAATATCCGAGTATAGAATTAAACATGTAGACCCCCATTTCACGTGCGCGCGCAGCAACTGCCGTGTCAAGCGTGCCTGTAACGTCTGAGTTTCCACCCGCGACCTCCTCCGAGCTTCCTAACACCTCTTCAGCAAGTTGCGCTCTCAGGATTCCATAATCGAAATTCAAGTCGATGGCGTACTGGTTGTCAGTTTTCAGTTTGCCTCGCAGTGAGAGGTTTTCAGTTAAAGAGGTTTCTGATGATTCCAAAGGACTCTTGTCACTGTTAACTGTTAACTGATTACTGTTAACTATTTGATAACCATATACGGAAATGCTGGGCAGCGGCGCGCGTTTAGGCGGTCCGTTCCCGCTAATGCCTGCAATCGTATTTACGGTAATCGGTAATGAATCGCGGTTAGAAACCGTTTCTACGGTTTCCGATCCTATGGCAGCAAACCGTTGCGCATCTAAAGAACGGACTGCCAGTACAGCTACATCCTGAAACGCACCGGGCGGCACCGTAATGACACAATTTCCGTCTAAACTCATAATTTGACTTGAAGCAGCATCGACTGCACCCATCTCAACAGAAATACGGCGGTAGGCGATATTATCCTCTTCGTCATTTTCAACAATTTCACCAAGAAGGTCCGCTTCCGTTTCTGCTGCGTCAATATAAACAAATATGTCGTGTATACCGGGACGCAAAGGGTCCGTTAAGTTCAAAGTTGCTGTTGCAATCGGTAATATATTCAACGGATCGGGTTCATAGACCTGTTTCCGATTAGATGCGTTTCCTGAATTCACCAACGGTGTACGTTGCAGCCAGTCGCTGGGTTGTATCCGCGCACTACCGAGAAATGCTGCGTCGCTATCAACAAGCATGTCTTCGTCAACATCTGGGTTGCCACTAAAGAAACTGATTTCAACGGGTGTTTCTATATCGGTTCCTTCTACCTGAACGTCCACTGCCAGGAACCATTGCTTTCGCTCAAGGTTGTAGCCGTAATGAATCATATCAGCCCTCTGGACCCGCACAACGGAGAGGTTCGGATAGACGTAAGGATAATATTCTAATCTGTTAGTTTGCGTGACATTGCCGTCGGTATCCGTGACGGTGATATCGTATCGGATAGCGGAGCCGTCCGTAGGTGCGTCTAACGGTTCAGGTGTTGTCCACCACCCCTCCTCGCTCCCTTGAACGAGGCTTACAGTTTCCCACTCGCGAGTCGCTAAATTCCGCCATTCCAAAACTACCAAGAGTGCCTGATCGCTCTCATCGGAAACCTGAACAGAGATACTGAATTGGTCATCGCCGACTAATTCGGGACGTATATCAAGAATCTTTGGGACGTTGACAGTAAACCCATCGCCGCCGACAGCAACTGTTGTATCGCTTTGTGCGTAATACTCAACGTGTGCGTCGCCACTGGCAATGTTTTGGGGAACGGTGAAATTCACAGCCGGATACACACCGCGGCTAACAGAAAGTGTCTTCGTCAGGACAACATCACCTGTGTAGTATTCAACCGGTCCGGCGACCCCTTGAGAAACAGCCGTCCTGCCGGGAAATACAGCCTTGACGGTGAGCGTTCCATCAAAATCAGTATTTTCAGTAAAGCGTTTCGTCTGGCTTGATGGGTCGTAAGTAGCATCAAGAATATGTCCGGATGCTATTTGCAGTGTATCGCCTGGTGCAACCGTCTTCGTCTCAATAGTAGGCTGAATCTCGCCGTCAGCGATAGCCATCTGTAAAGCCGGATCCCCGAACAACGTGTACTCTAACATAACATCAATCTGTCCTGTCCCCTCTGTAATCAAAAGTTCCGTTTTTGAGTCGAAGCTCAGAGGACCGAGTTGTCGGACGTTCCGTTTAAAGAGCATATCAAAGATAATACGGTTGAGTGCGTCGTTCCCACTGGCATAAGTGAGACGTGTGGCACTCAACATCCCGATGATACCGCCTCTCTCTTTACGCAACAACTGCTCCGCCATGCTCGGCTCACCAGGCTCATCAAAATAACCGTTGTAACAACTCAGGACCAACATGAAAGGGATCTTATCCGTCTCTGCGACCTGATCCACAGATATGTTGTCAAAGATGATTTCGTGTGCCCAGACGGTTCGTCCGCCATGTCCGGCATACTGTGCAAGTACGGCACCCTCTCCAAGTGCCTCAATGATCATATCTTTCGCGAGGCGTTGCGGATGGACGCTAAAATCATCGGGTTTCGCCTCGACTTCATCTGTAATATCTTCAAGGAAAATTTCGACGGTCTCGTATCCCAATCGGGTATGGTCCTTCGCGATCTCGTCGAGGCTCTTTTTAAATATAAAATCGCCGGAATTGCTAACCTCGTCGTCAGCGACGGAGATGATTCTTCTCCGCCAATCGTCGTTTGGTGGTGCCTGTTCGTAAGCCAAGATTTTACTGACAACAGCCTCGGCTTCGCTCACGGTTTCGACGCTCAACCTACCGATATAAAAATCTGTGAATTCGTCATGTCCAGAGACGGTCGCATACCAGTGATCTGAGGCGGTCCGTCCGAAGGAATCGGTTCGGATGTAGTGCGTCGGGATATAGCCGTCAAGTTCAGGCGGTTCAAGGTGAATGTCCGTATCAACACCCCGAAAATCATAAGTGCCATCGCCGAGGAGGACCACATAACTTAGTGCCGGTGGTGCCCACGTTTGATATGCGTGCGTTAGAAAACTTTTGATCGCTTTCGGGCTGACGGCACCATTCCCGTAAACGTTATAAATATCGTCAGTTGTGACGACCTTCGTTCGGTATCCGCCACCACCAGACGTGGCGCGCCACGCTGCTAACCGTTCCGCTGCGGACAGGTACTTCGGATGTGTCAGAACCAGATAATCGACACCGTGCGTTGCAGTTGCCAAATCCGACGGCGTAACAATTTCAACGCGCTGTGGTTGTCGTAACGCCGTCCCAGAAACCGCAATAAACTGTGCGCTTCGGGTATCAAGTGCTTGAAATAGCGCGTCATAAGCACCCGGACGTGCGGGGTCCGGCTCCACGGTAACACCCTGCATCCGAGCCGTCAGGTATGTGCCATCTGTTTCAAAGATGTGGACATCTGGATCACGGAACGCCTCAATTCTGTATTGGAGTTTACGTCCGCCGGGAGGCTGTGTGCGTGAAGTATTATCTTCGGTAGGCGATCTGAACCACAACTCATCGGCAACAGCGCGGAAGAGTCGGGTATATTCCACAGAAAAACGGTTGAGGTAGACGTGATATGGATACCGAGTGGTGTCCTCATCAACATTATAATCTACGCGAGCCAGCGATAAAACGTTCTGTTCACCGTTTTCACTACTGTTTTTGAACGTATCCCACGTCCGCAAGGTCCGCTCGACAGTGATAGAATCTTGTGATCTCCACTCGGCGACATCAATCCGGACACCGTTGATGGAAACTAAAATTTCGTGTTCCACCGGTGTACCGCCTTGTAAATCAACAGAGATATGCGACGGGTCAAAACTCTTTGCGACATCATAAAGCGGAAACTCAAGACGCATCTCAGCACCATCACCGCCGTTTTTAATGCCGTCCCAGTACCAGAAGTCAAACGAGGCAAACCAGTCGTGTTTATTGCCATCGTTATAGGCGAATTCGAGGTTATTTGTCAGGTGGTCTTCTTCAAAATAGACTTTGGATCGGAAAGTCGGAACTTGTGTCGCTGTTGGGTCCGTCGGACTGGCGGCAACCTGCGGTACGCGATCCAAGATGCGTTGACTGTTGTCAACCGTGAGCCAATAGATGTTCCAACGGCTGTAAGGGTTTTTCGGTTTATGCCCAAGGAAAAAGATAGCGTCCTCTGGATCAAATCTTCTGTCCGCCGCGCCGCTGACATGGATCGGTACATCCCTATTTCCATGCGTGACCCGAAGCCTCGCGGGGTTGACCCCTATAAGTTCTATCCCCCAATCGCGCGCGAGGGA
The DNA here is from genome assembly GCA_012270865.1 of Candidatus Poribacteria bacterium. Lineage (GTDB taxonomy): Bacteria > Poribacteria > WGA-4E > WGA-4E > WGA-3G > WGA-3G. Next base: position 36,018 of record JAAXHL010000205.1, read on the forward strand.
TTCCCCAGTGATAGTGTAGACACCGGTCTCTTCAACGAACAGTTTATAGCGCGTGATATTGTTTACATTGGAGAGGAGGGTCGGTGCTGCGGGTACCAGAGGTCGTCCCGCGCGAAAACGAGCTGCCTGTTCAGCATTCAGGAGTTGACGCGAGAGTGCCCGTTCAAAAACTTCCGATTCAGTGGCCAGTGGCCAGTTACCAGTTTCCAGAGAAGAGACACTCAAACTATCCGAACCCCCTTTTAACTGGTCACCGGTGCCCGAAAAACTGATGTTCACTGTGAAGCGCGAATATAAGCGTAATTGCCGAGTTTTTGGGAAATACTGCACAGGGTATAGTGCCAAAGCGATGACGCGCTGACTCCGAATATAACCTTCCCGGATGACGCGGGCAAGTGGCAACCCCGGATACGATGCATCTCCAGCATTTGACTGATAGGCATTTCCACGCTCTTCCCAACGCTGCGATGCCGCGTGTTGTGCGTTGCGTTGATGCACATCGTAAATCGGGACAGGCACTAAACGGATACCGCTGCGCGTTTCATAAGGCCCAGCTGAAACGTCAATGTCTTCAATGTTAGCCGTCGCCGGTATACCGAGCAGGAGACGTGTGACTGGAACCTTCGGATCGCCGGGTTCACTTGTGAAATGGGAATCCGCGTAACGCGCTTCGTGGTAACGGACGTTGTCGCGGGTAACTTCGGAAACAGCGAGGTCAGATAAGGTAAACTGAACCGTGATGCCGTCGGTTGATGTCGTTTGCGTAACACGTGCAGACGCGCTAAAAACCGATACGAAAATAAAGAGTGCGGAGATACTTACGCCGAGACTAACCCGCCGTTGGGACTTTGAAAATAATTGCATTTTTTTTGATTGGTTGTTGGTCATTGGTTGTTGGTAAGAGGACGTAGATGTATCTAAAGCCTCTTAACTTATAACCATTAACCATTAACCATTTACTTTGAGGATAATTTTACCGAAATTGCGGTTCGCTTCCATATATGTGTGCGCCTGTTCCGCTTCTGCTAACGGGAAAATACTATCAATAATAGGTCTGAGTACGCCACGTTTTAATTCGGGCAACCACCGATCAACAAAACGTTGTGTGATCGCAATTTTTTCGTCGATAGATTGTGGTCGCATGACAGAGCCGATAATCTTAAGCCGGTTGCGCATCAGCGTGCCGAGATTGATTTCTGTGGTCGCGCCAGCGATCAATCCGACTTGTAACAGCCTGCCTTTTGTTTTGAGGACGGAAAGATTTCGCTCAAGGTAGGGCGCGCCGATAAAGTCTAAAACGACATCAACGCCTTCTCCATCCGTTAAATGTTCGATTTCAGCAACGAAGTCGGTTGTTTTGTAGTTGATACCTTCTATTGCGCCGAGTGTTTTGCATTTATGAATCTTTTCCAATGTGCCAGCGGTGACCAAGACGTTAGCACCAGCGTGATGAGAAATTTGAATACCGGCAGTACCGACACCGCTGCCACCGGCGTGAATAAGAATTGTCTCACCGGCGGATAACTCTCCGAGCGTGAAGATGTTCTCGTTTGCCGTGAAGAATACTTCGGGAACTGCCGCGGCTTCTTCAAAACTCCATCCGTCGGGTATAGGCATCGCCATACGATAGTCGATGACCGCTTGTGCTGCGTAACCACCGCCACCAACGAGTCCAAAGACGCGATCTCCTTCAGATATGCCTTCCACAGCACGTCCGATTCCTGCGACAGTACCCGCAATTTCTAAACCGAGTATCTCGGATTCACCGGGTGGCGGTGGATAGCCGCCTCGCCGTTGGATCAGGTCGGCACGATTTAACGCGGTGGCGTGGACATCGACCAAAAGTTGTGTCGCTGTCGGTATTGGAGCCGGGACTTCACTTAACTGCAGCACCCCCGGTCCGCCATCACCTGTTCTAATGATCCCTCTCACACTTATGCCTCCTGCTTTCTTAACCATCTCCGTAAACCCAATCTATTTTGAGAAAACCCCCAGATGACCCCAAGAACCATACACCCCAAGTTTCCTATAAATGCAATCCAAGCGACAATACGAAAAATAGGGCTACCTGTGTCGTATCTTGAATCAAAATAGTCATAAAGCCCTCGATGGGGACCTATTTCCGCGTGTTGAGATACTACATTCTCGCCTGTGAAATGAAAAATAATTGCCACAGCGACAACCCACAAATGCCCTACTACGATTCCTGCTAAAATCCTAACAAATAGAATTCCAAGAAATCGAAGGCTGGCTTTGACTGTCTGTATAAACACGGTTCCCACCTCCAATTGATAAATTTCTGATTTTTCCGACTTCAAGTAAGATCGTTTATTTGTTGCAAATATGCCTCGTGTTTCTTCAAAAAAAAACGTCTCTATCAGAATCAGAATCATCCATCGGGAACAGAACCAAATCTTTCACAGCAAAAAAAAAGAAGTGGGTTACAACTTTTTAGGTTTAATAGCGTCTAAATGAGAAAATCCTTAAAAAACGAAAATCAACCAGAGAGAGGTACACCTGATGGAAAAGCGAAAGAAGACTTCAAAGAGATCAGCGTCCGGAAAATTCAATCCTGTGAAAGCGAAGTTAGAATCTCTGAGCGAATGTTTCGAGCAATTGCGTAATGGGTTGCCTGAAACTCAGGAAGCATACATCAACGGTGACAGGATCACGCACTCTTACGTTAAAAGCTGCTTTCTGATGATTATTCAGCGGGCAGTGGACATCAACAACGTTATCACCGAATTTAAGGGACAAACCCCGCACCAACAAAAGCACCACAGTTTTCTGATTTTACATCAAACCAGTGCTATTGATAAAGAGACCTTCGATTTTTTTATGAGGGCTTTAGAGTGTTATGAGAACATTATCAACCCGTATCAAGAACTTGCGCCTGCTCAACTCTATGATGTCTCCCGAGATCTGTTAGCGTACGGCGAAGTATACACACATCAACTCAAAGCGTACTTCGAGGGACCTCACCGACATAAAAATAGGCGCGGCGAGTGACCGCGCCTATTGCAGCTATGTGCCAGTTCAGTTACAAACCGCACCTGAACGTCCTAATTGAATTCGACGATACCACCCGTACCCTTCAACTCAATATCCGGTTCAAGTAGAATCTGCTCTTCTTCTTCTAATCTTAATCCAGTTGGGTGGAGTACATAAGCGATCCTGAGTGGAAGATATTTCCCCAAATCGGCGTATCTTTCTTCATCGGTCTTGTAAATTTGCATTTCGCTCATTTGGGTCTGGTAAGCGTACCAATATTTCAGGTATGACTGAACTCGGTTGTTATAAACAAGTTCACCGGAGTTTGCGTTAACAACTTTGACTCGTGTCCGACCGAGGGCGGTAAGGCGCGTCCGAATATAGGTAGATGTCCCAGAAATTCCGCTTTGGCTGCCCTGTTTCATAAGATGTCGATTGTAATCCTGCCGTTTTAGATTCGGTTTCTCAACCATCCCGATGATTACCAAGTCTGCGTTGAGTGCCTGTCCGAGTTTCGCTGCTAAAGCGGGGTCTTCATAAACCTGCTCAAGTGTTAATCCGAGTTCCGAGAGTTTATCGTCAACCGGTTTAACCTTGTTTGAAATATCGTAAGTCCACTCAGCATCTTTTAATGTAAGTTTTAAACGCTCTCCGAGGTTAACGCTGATTCTTTTACCCAATTTGCTTACTTCTTCTGCTGCGCTTGCATCTGTATAAAATGGGGTAACGACAACGCGTTTCGCTTTGTCAATTTCTGGTGGCGTGGTGATGTTAACCTCGCCTCCACCAAGAATGCAACCCGCAATTGTTATGCAGAAAAGCGGTATGAACAGAATTGCCAAAAAACGTATCACTGAAGTGTGCCTCCTATAGGTTTGTCGTAACTTGAAAACCAAATTTTCTGTTATTGGAAAATTTGTGCAAGTCTTACTCTAAATGCTCTAAAAAGTCTTTCCGTCAGCCGTGACGGAACGAATATCGCGTGTTTTGGAACAAAACAGTCTTAGCTTCCGACAAGCGGTCTATAAATTATGATTCAGGATATGTGAAATCAGGGGATCACACCCTGGCAGACCGTGTTTCGGAAGCCGAATTACCTACAGCATACCACAAACTGCATAAATAAGTCAACATTTAAGCAACAGCCAATGCTCGGACTTCTCCGAATTCGTGTACAAGTTTCGTCCACGAATTGCCGGTATCCATGCTGCGATAAAGCTGCCCGCTCACACTACAAGCGATTATCAGGTCCTTAACCGTTGGATTGTGGGCAAATGTCCAGATAGTGCTGTTTGCGGTTCTGCCAATATCAGCGCGGTCCCACGTTTTTCCGACATCAGTGGTTGAGAAGATACCGCCTTGATCACCCGGCGGTCCGTTTCCGGCACCGATGAACACTCTACCGGCATCGCCGTTAAGGAAAAACGCCGCACGGCAATAGGGCCACGGATAATGTGCTTTGACGTTCAACGGTGTCCACTGCTGTCCCATATCTGTCGTTATACAGACATCGTTATTTGTCGCTGCGATGATGGTTTTCGGTGAACCCGGAACGACACAAAGACCGTGAATATCCAAACTGCTGAGTCCTTCACTCCGTTCCGTCCACGTCTCGCCGCCATCGGTGCTAAGACGCATGCCGTCGATTTCAATCCCAGCGTAGAGTGTTTGTGAATCTTCTGGATCGACCACAAAAGTCGTGACACGCGGAACAATCGGGATGCCTTCGCATTCTTCTGCCAAGGCGACATCAAGCTGCTTCCAATTATCGCCGCCATCGGTGGATTTAAAAAGCGCAGATGGACACGTTCCGGCGTAGATCGTATCTGGCGATTTCGGATCAATCGCTATTGCCCATACCTCCCGTCCATCCATCGGACTCGGAAGCCGGTGCCACGATTTAGCGGCATCGTCCGTTCGGAAAATACCGTTCTCAGTACCCGCGTAGACAATACTTCCGTCACTTGGATTGGCAGCTATGGCGCGAACGTCGGCTTCAGGGAAGAGTCCGTTACTGACTCTGCGCCATGTATCCCCGTTGTCAGTGCTGTGCCAGACGCTTTGTCCAATAGTTCCTGCATAAAGTGTAGGTTGCATCTTTTCCCCTTTTTAATGGTTTTGACTAACAACTCGCGCCTTAACACAAGTATTTGTAGACGAGTTGTTGGTCAAAGTTATCGGTTTGCCTTGCAGTGAGAGTTGTCGGTTACCAGAGGTTTTGGATAGTTCCAGTAGGGGTTGGGTAACCCAACCCCTACGAAAACTGAAAGGTTTTTCGCAGAAAAACCGTACTGAAAACTGGTAACTATTTCAGCGATCTTGTGTCAACGATTCTTGAATCCAGTGAAATTTGATACATGACAGATTCCGGTGCTATCTCTGGGTCAAGTCGAAATGAAAGCCGGTATGTGTGATTATTTTGCGAGTCCGGTGTCACTCGGTACATTGCTTGCGATTCTTGATGGAGACGTTCAGCGTTGTTTTCAGCGCGTATCAGTGTTACAGACGGAGCTAAACCGATGAGCGGTTCACTCGGCACGGCAATGATATCCCAATACTGTGAATGCACTGGATTCGGAATAGCAGCAGTAACGAAAGTGATATGCGCCCCGCGTGTTGCGTTATATTGATACTGTGTATTTTGCGTCTGCGTATTAATTCCTTGCGATTGTAGACTCGGAATTAGGATCGCTTGTGTAACAGTGTCCGGTAAAACAATAGAACCGGAGCCGTTGGTGGACAGCACGATCTCACGTTTATGGACATCGCCAGTGTTATGAAATTCGATTGCGTGTACGGTGCTATTTTCGCGAGAACGGCTTGAAAAACCGAGTGTCAAGCCGCTGGCATCTTCAAATCCGATATAGTCCGCCGAAAAGTTGCTCAGCTGCCCATCTTGTGTTCCACTTGGATAGGAGCGGTGCCACCGACGCGGTTCGAGAGAGAGTCTTATCGTGCGATAATCAGATAGGTAGTTTGCGATTTTCCAGTTATTAAAAATATCGGAAATTTCCTGCGTCCGGTTTCCGTTTGATGCCAGTGCGTCCGCGATACCGGTGAGTGACGTGCCTCGATTTTGGACGATTTCAGTCAATGTTTCCAAACCCCCGTGTCGTTCATGGAGGTACAGCATCCACAAAAAGGTCGCACCGTAGTGCGGAAGGGCATCTGTATCGACTTCAGGCCACGCTATAAGTGAAATAGAGGGGTTCCTTTCAAACGCTGCGACATGCTCTAAAACGGAATAACCGCAGAGGAATGAAGCATATCCTGCGCAGCCTTCATCGACCCAAGTGGCTTCGTGCGGATCGTGTCCCCAGTGGATAAGATGTAGGAGTTCGTGTGCGATGACATTCTGAGCCGTCTCGCTGTTTGGATTAAGCGGTTGTGTGTCCACATATAGCATATCCGCTTCGTTACTACGAATCGGGAAGCTGCGAAACCCAGGATTCCTAAGCACGCCGCGACTTTGGTCCGCTGGATTGAAAAAACCTGCTGTATATTGGTTGATATGATTTGCGTCACGGATATTGAGCAGCAGTAAAATAATCTTACCGTTTCCGTCGATGTCGGGTGGCGCGCCAAAGGACTGTGTGAGGGTCTGATAAATGCCTCGACGCGGGTCCGCTGGTGTCGAAGTATCAAAAGCACGCACTATTGACTGAACTGTTTCGGTGGTAACCCGCGTGTTCCATTCCGACGCTTCAACAAAAACGTAGCAGAAACTACCGACCCCGCGTAGGACAGCAGTGACGGTGTACTGCTGCATACTCCTAAAGTCAGGTGCGAAAAACGTCCGCTCTGTTCCGATCGGTAGTGTCGGTGCACTTGGGACCGGAGGTCTTAGTGCATTTTCGTCCGAGAAGTTATTATGTATTGAACCGCGAAGTCCCTCTTTTATGAAAGACAAGTGCGGTGTTCCGCAGAGAAAACCTTCCGAACTTTGACACGGTGACCATCCTGATAGCAGTAACATGAAGATGGAAAGGGCAACCGTTAAATTTCTCATGGCTGATGGCTATTAAACTATTTGCTTGACCTGATGGTATTAAGTTTCTGACGAAATTCGGTGTTATCCGGTTCGATCTGTACAGCGTGCTCCAAAGTTTGTAATGCTTTTTGGTCCAAGCCTTTTTCAAGGTAGGCATCAGCAAGGTGTCCGAGAATCTCAAGTTCATCGGGTAGGTAACGGACTGCTTGTTCTAATTTCTCTATAGCGGCATCCAATTTCCCTTGTTTAAGGTAGATAAGCCCCAAACTATCTAAATATGCCCCCGATGTTGGGAAACTCTTGAGTGCGCGGCGCACGAGTGTTTCTGCTTCATCCAATTTAATGCCCTGTTCCGCATAGAGATACCCTAACGCGTTGTATGCATCAGGTTCTTCTGTAGACGAGGATTCTATTGCTTTGCGCAGGTAATTTTCGGAACGTTGGACATCGTCGAGCATTTGGTAAGCTATTCCGATACCTATGAGCGCGGGGACATTTTTGCCATCGTTGCTCAAAATATCCTCAAAGTTTGATACGGCTTTCTGCGGCGCATCGAATCTCAGATAGACCTGTGCAAGTTGATAGCGAGCATCTTGGAGGCGTTGCGCTAACATCCTACGGTCCCTACTCCGCATGCGTGCCATACGCGAAATATTGACGCGTTCTTCTAATAACGCGACTGCACGCTTGATATGGTGTTCAGCTTTTTCAAAATTGTTTTTTAACTGATACGCAATACCGACACTATAGTGTGCGTTAATATCGTCCGGCGAGATGGTTAAAACCCTTTCATAAGAATCCAGAGCTTCCTCGTGGCGGTTCTGATTCTCGTAAAGTTTACCCAATTCGTTATGGTATTGCGCTCTAAAGGGGATAATGCGGGTCAGTGCTTTAAATGAGTTAATCGCGAGTTCAGGATGACCCAGGTCGCGTGCTATGCTGCCGAGGTAGAGATGCGCGTCATGGTGATCAGGGTCCAATTTGACAACACGTTGTAGGGCAGTAAATATCTCTGTTTCCTTGTTTATATCCCGTGTTGTATTCGGAAAAAGATATCGGTCCGCCAGTGTTTTGCCAAGAATCCATGCTGCGTTGACGCTTTCAGGGTCCAGTTCAAGAGACATTCTTGCGTCCGCTTCTGCACCAACCGGGTGTTGCCATTTTGACAATCTAAGTTTGGCACGCTGCGCAAAGATAAAACTGAGCTCGTTTTTCGGTAGTACTTCGGAAAAATCATCGTCAGATACTAACTTTTTGATTAAAGCGTTGTAAGCGTTTTGGCTTTTCTGACTTTGCGGCTCACGGGTACTGCAATAAGCAGCCCACATCAGGTCCGTATAGATTTCCGTTGTGCGTGACATATTCGCGTCTAACTGCGTATTATCGTCTGTGAGGCGCACCAATTCTGGCGTTTCGTATGTCGTCGGTATATCAGTTTCGGCATGCGGACTGCTAACTATAATGAAAGCAAAGAGTATAAAAACGCTGAAATATTTCATATTTCCTCCATTAAATGTCTTGATCGTCATCAACCAAGGAGGACGAAAGTTCGATTTTAGCCGCGTCAACAAGTTTTTCATCGGGTTGGAGTGCCATGATACGTACACCCTGCGTGTTTCGTCCGATACGTCGGATGTCGCTGACAGCCATTCGGGTAACATAACCGTTGGAACTGATAAGAACGAGTTCGTCGGTATCAGCCATACGTTTTGCGGCGACGACGGCTCCGTTTCGCGCGGACTTACCGATAGCGATGATACCTTTGCCGCCACGTTTTTGTGAACGATACGCGGAAACAGATGTCCGTTTACCGTACCCGTTCTCCGTGACAATCAGCAGCGTGTCATCCTTTCGGGTCTTAGTCTTTTCGGTTTTCTCTTCGGCATCAGCTGCCTCGCCGTTAACAATCACCATCTGGGCAACAAAGTCTTCATCACCGAGCTCTATGCCGCGGACACCGCGCGTATTACGTCCGAGTGGTCTAACATCTCCCTCACTGAACCGAATGGCAGTTCCATTGTGCGTAACCAAGAAGATATCTGATGTACCTGTTGTTACTTGTGCGCCAATCAGTTTATCACCATCGTCAAGATTCACGGCGATGATACCACTTGATAACGTATTTTCAAATTTGGAAAGCCCTGTCTTTTTAACGATCCCATTTTGCGTTGCCATGAAAATAAATTCGTCCGCAAAGGATTCGCCAGCATCAGCCGTTCCATCAGTTTCCGGTTCTACGTTAGCAGTTTTCGGACGGACGGGAACATAAGCGGTGATGTTCTCGCCTGCTACCAATTTGAGCAAATTAACGACGGCGCGTCCCGCCGATTGACGACTTGCTTCAGGGATTTGGTGAACTTTCAACGTATAACATTTGCCCAAGTCTGTGAAAAATAAGATGTTCTGATGGGCGGTCGCAACGAAGATATGCTCCAAAAAGTCGCCATCTTTCGGTGCGGCACCTTTAATACCGACACCGCCGCGATGCTGTTTCCGATAGGTGTCCATATGTAGCCGTTTGATATAGCCGCTGTGCGAAAGCGTGACGACCATATCTTCATCGGCAATGAGGTCTTCTACTTTAAATTCTTTAACTTCGTCGGTAATTTCCGTTTGACGTTCATCACCATATTTTTCTTTAAGTGTTTCGAGTTCCGTCCGGATAATATCTGTTACCAATGTTTCATTGGCAAGGATTGCACGGTATTCGGCGATACTGTCTAAGATGTCGGTGTATTCAGTGTGAATACGTTGGCGTTCAAGCCCAGTTAGTTGGCGGAGCGTCATCGTGAGGATTTCCCTCGCCTGTAATTCACTGAGTTGATACGTCTCCCGAAGTTCTTCTTCTGCTGATTGTGGGGAATCGGCAGTTTGAACGAGTTCTATAATTGCCTCAAGGTTTTGGAGTGCTAAGAGGTACCCCTCAAGGATATGGTTTCTGCGTTCAGCGCGTGCGAGTTCAAATTGTGTGCGCCGGCGAATCACATCGCGTCGATGCTCAAGATAATAGTACAGAATTTCCTGAAGTGTTAGCACTTTCGGAAGCCCTTCTACAAGACAGAGAAGGTTCGCACTAAAATTTGTCTGCATCTGTGTGTGCTTGTACAACTGATTTAAGATAACCTGAGCGATCTCACCGCGTTTGAGAATTATGACGATACGGATCTCTTTATCGGACTCGTCGCGGATATCCCGAATACCGGTGATAGTTTTATCAACAACCAACTGGTGTATCCGCTCTAACAGTTGATTTTTCTTTACTTGATACGGAATCTCAGTTATGATAATCTGTTCTTGTTCAGGTCCGCTTTGGTTTGTAGAGACTCTCTCTATAACCGCTTTGGCACGGACAGTCATGCTCCCTCTGCCGGTGGTATACATCTCTTTGATACCGGTGGTGCCAACGATAATTCCGGCTGTCGGAAAGTCGGGTCCGATGATGTATTCCATCAATTTTTCTGAATCGGCATCTGGGTCCGAGAGTTTGTAGAGCAGCGCGTCAACAACTTCATTGAGGTTGTGAGGTGGTATACGCGTGAGGTAGCCGACCCCGATACCCGTCGTACCGTTAACGAGCAAGTTAGGAAGTAGCCCTGGAAGAACTATCGGTTCTTCGAGTGATTCCTTGTAATTCGGTTGAAAGTCAACGACCTGCTTATCAATATCGGTGAGCATCTCCTGCGCAATAGCCGTCAAACGACATTCTGTGTAGCGCATCGCTCCGGGCGGGTCATCGTCAATACTGCCGAAGTTCCCTTGACCATCAATAAGCGGGTAGCGGATGCTAAACGGTTGTGCTAAGCCGACAAGCGTACCATAAATCGGACCGTCACCGTGTGGATGAAAGTTTTTCATCACTTCGCCGACAACGGCTGCACATTTGTCGTAGGGACGGCTTGAAATGAGATTTATCTCTCCCATAGCGTGGATAATCCGACGGGTCCCCGGTTTGAGACCGTCCCGGACATCCGGTATCGCACGATTGGTGTTAACACTCATCGCGTAGGCGAGATACGACGTTTTCAGTTCATTTTCTATGTTAGTTTCTAAGATATTTTCCATCTGAATAGTTGTCAGTTATCAGTTAACAGTTGTCAGAGTACTGGTTGTCAGTTGTCAGTTGTCAGTTAAAGAGACTTATGATTAACCACAGCACCTCTTAACTGAAAACCGTACTGAAAACTATTAACTTCAAATCCCTCCTTTAGGCACCGTACATATCGAAATTGACTTGCGTGCCGTAGCGTTCAATAAATTCGCGACGAGGTTCGACGGTGTCACCCATAAGTAGCGTAAAGATACGATCGGCTTCAACTGCATCTTCAAGTGTTACTCTAAGTAAGACACGGTCATCTTGGCGCATCGTCGTCTCGCGTAGTTGCTCAGCATTCATCTCTGCTAAGCCTTTGAACCGCGTAATCGTAAGTCCACGGTGTTCCATTCCGAGAAGATACTGTACAAGTGAGGCGATGTTGTTCGTGTGATACGTTTCCTCATTTTCGGATTGGATGCTAAATAACTTCTGATCCGAGGCATCTGTGTCTTCAATGGTTTCCTGCTCTTGCGGTAAGAAGTCGGTCTCTTCAATGTTGAACTCGGCGAGTTTCTGAAGTTCCTGCCGCAGTTCCTGATACCAAGATCGCGAAGTACGCGGTGCCGGATCGGAAACTGTCCGTTCGGCATTTTCTGATGGATTGCCGAAAAGCGTTGTCTGTACACCGCCAGCGGACGGCGATTCTTCGCCAGCGGACAGCGATTCTTCACTGGGTACATCTGCTTCTAAGGTTTCCGTCCCGCTTTCATGAGACAGAGAATTTTCAAGCATGTTAAGCAGTTGGTCTACGTTATCATGCGTACCGCCACCGTTGGTTTCACTCTCTGCTGTTTCAGCGGCTTGTACTGCGCCGAAAAGCTGCGAAAGTGTTAAGTTTCCGCTCCGCTGGATTTGATCGAGAAGCATCTGAACTTTGCGGACTGCGCTCGAAATCGTCCGGTATTCAGATATAGTATACGGCGTATCGCGGCGAGAATTTATTATCTGGACAGTGTCGAGTGCCAACGTAAGCAGATAATCTTCCATCTCCTCATCGTCTTGAAGGTATTGTGAATTCCTACCTCTTTTGACTTGATAAAGTGGTGGTTGCGCAATATAAAGATGTCCCTCGGCAATGAGGTTGGGCATCTGCCGGAAGAAGAAGGTTAAAAGTAGCGTTCGTATGTGCGCGCCGTCAACATCAGCATCCGCCATGATGATAACTTTGTAGTATCGGAGTTTTTCGAGGCTGAATTCTTCTGCCCCTATGCCGGTTCCCAAGGCGGTCACGATGTCAATGACTTGCGCATTTTTAAGTATCTTGTCGAGTCTCGTTTTGTCTACGTTGATGCCTTTACCTTTCAACGGAAGAACAGCCTGATTCTCTCGGTCGCGTCCTTGTTTAGCAGTGCCGCCAGCGGAATCACCCTCTACAAGGAAAATTTCAGTTTTTGAAGGGTCTCGCTCGGCACAGTCTGCAAGTTTCCCCGGCATTGAGGCGGAATCAAGAACACTTTTACGGCGAATCACTTCACGAGCACTCCGTGCGGCTTCGCGCGCACGCGCGGCATCAATCGCTTTTTGAATAATGCGTTTGGAAACACTTGGATTTTCTTCAAGCATTTCCTTGAGACGTGAACCGACAAACGTCTGGACGATACCTTCGACCTCAGTGTTTCCGAGTTTGGATTTTGTCTGCCCTTCAAACTGTGGATCCGGAACTTTAACACTGATAACTGCCATTATGCCTTCTCGGATGTCTTCACCGGTAATATCTATTTTGACGTTTTTCAGGAGGTCATTGGCGTTGGCGTAGTTTTTGAATACACGCGTGAGTGCGCTTTTGAATCCGCTCTCATGAAACCCGCCCTCTGAGGTTCGGATGTTGTTAGCGTAGGAACTTATATTTTCCGAGTAACCTGTGTTGAATTGGAAAGCGATCTCAACGATAACGTCCGATTGGACACCCTCAATATAGATAGGTTTCGGATGGAGTACATCTTTGTTCTGGTTATGATAGGTAACGAAAGAGGCGATACCGCCGTCGTATTGGAAAGTGGTCGGTTCCGAATTTTCTTCGTCTCGTTCGTCTTGGAAATTGATACGAACGCCTTTGTTTAGAAAAGCGAGTTCCCGAAGCCGATCCCGAAGGGTTTCGTGTAAGAAATCGATGGTATCAAATATTTCAGCGTCCGGCATAAACGTTGTGCGGGTGCCGGTCTTTCTGCTTTTACCGGTTTCTTCTACGGGGGTCTGCGGAACACCACGCGCGTAACGCTGTTCGTAGGTGGTACCGTCTTGTTTGACTTCAACGCGGAGCCACTCAGAAAGCGCGTTAACACAGGAAGCACCGACACCGTGTAGACCACCAGCCGTTTGGTACCCGACTTGCTCGCGACCGTCAAATTTACCACCAGCGTGCAGTGTCGTCATCACCACTTCAAGTGCTGAAACACCAGCAGTCGCATGCATATCAACAGGGATACCACGACCATCATCAGCAACTGTTACACTCCCATCACGATGGAGTTGGATACTAATCTGTGTCCCGTAGCCTGCACCAATTTCGTCGATACTGTTATCTACTAACTCTGTGACGAGATGGTGTAATCCTGCTGAACCGGTACTACCGATATACATACTCGGACGTTTTCTAACAGCCTCAAGTCCTTCAAGAATTTGAATGTCGCTCGCTGTGTATGTTCGCTCGTTTTTAGACATCTTTAGTTGTGGTACCTCGCTTTGGGTTGATCTATATAATTGAGGGTGTTTCATAAAT
>JAAXHL010000203.1 GCA_012270865.1 Candidatus Poribacteria bacterium
AACTAATTACAGGATTTACTATAATTTTTTAATTCGGTAATTTCGTAACAGTCCCGGTGCGGTTAGGAAACCGCACCTACCGGGCCTGGGAAGAACGCGGTTAGGAATGCAGATCGCATTTGGGTGAGTACACCGCAAAACCGCACCTACCGGGCCTGGGAAGAACGCGGTTAGGAAACCGCACCTACCGGGCCTGGGAAGAACATAGAATTACCGATTTATTTTCTTAAACTTCATGAAACCGCACCTACCGGGCCTGGGGGTCTAAAATTAGTAAGTGGTTTTGATCTCGCCCCATATAGTTGTGAGTTTGTCTTTGACATCCACATCAAAGCCGCTGCCGGATGTGACGAGGATACTGTCGATTCTGCCATTGCCCCAACTTTCGTGCCAGACCCCGACGGCACCGGCACTTTTGTACGTGGCTTCGTCGGATTCAAGGACAGGGGCACCGAGTTTAGAAGAATCGCCGAACAGATCTTTAACCTCTGCGAGTTCCATATACCAGACCTTGACGTTACTACCTTTAACTTCAACCCGTCCGAAATAGGGAACGGAGTTGTCTTGGGTGAGACCTCCACCTAAGCCGTGGTTTACACTGAGTATTTCTTTGCCACCGTTCTCACAGCCACACTCGCTGAGACATTGTCCGGAGGGGCAACATCCATCTGCGAGATCGCCGAGGATGACTTGTGCTGTCTCGTTATAGCCGAAAACAACGAGATAGCCTTTATCGTCGCCCTTTCTGCGGAACTGGACTCCGAAGCTGTCATCATCACCGAAAGAAAAGACGACTTGGATAATACCGTCGGTGAAATTGTCTACATCTGGGAGGGGTGTGTTGCCGGAGATGCCGCAACCCTCAGCGGTTTGTGCCATCGCGCCTTTACCGCCGATTTTACCGCCGTTAAAATCCCCATCATCCCAAACAGTGCCTGCGTTCTCGGGTTTGTAGTTTTTGACGTTGTTGACATTAGCGTTGGGTTTTGCGTCCTTGGAACCCGCCTCAAAGTCGGCGTAAAACACGATATTCGCGGCGGCGTGGAATGCAAAAAGTAAGCTGAAAATGAAGAGAAGAAAAACGAGACGTGTTTTCATGAGATGTCTCCTCCGTATTGAAAGGAATTGTGTTGCTGTCTATTGGTAAACGGCGACAACGTAGCAAGGCTTTAGCGGGTGATTAAGCACCCGAAAAGGACCTCGCCTAAAACTAAAGCGGGATGGGGTGAGGCAAGAGCCTCACCCGATAAAGACAGATCATGCAATGCCGAGAGACCGAGGTTTGGGAACCTCACTCAGCACTGCGCATTGACTTGATGGTATTAGCCTATACAGGATAGAGACTAATAACGGCTTTTGACCTCGCCCCACGTCGTGGAGAGTTTGGCTTGTGGGTCAACTGCTACGGTGCCGCCTGGGCCGGTAACGAGGACGCTACCCATTCTTCCGTTGCCCCAACTTTCGTGCCAGACACCGGCGGAGCCGGGTCCAAGGTCATCTGCGCCGTCATAAGTAAC
>JAAXHL010000140.1 GCA_012270865.1 Candidatus Poribacteria bacterium
CTGATAAGGGGGGTTAGGGGGGTTATCTTCGGACAAGTGTTCATTTATTTTCGGATTTTACTATAAATCGGTTTAATCTTTGATATCCACCAAATTTGGATGCGTTATGAAGACAATCACTATCAACCAAAACGGAGGAAACTATGAATTACTGGAAACTCCTCGGTAGCACAGCCATCTTGACGCTCATATTCTGTGTCGGAATCTTTTTCTATGCAAGATGGGACCTCAAACGTTTTGAGGAATCCCTCGGCGAACCGCCACCACCTATTTCAGAAAAAACAGAGTCAACGCAAAACCCTAACGCACAAACAACCTTCGGAACGCCAGTGACATTCAAAACGGATGAGGAACTCGGGTTTGTGAAACAACAAGAAACCCAACCCCAAATAACCGATAGAGATGGAGAAGAAGCATCGCTTGACGCGGACCTGGAGTCCTCTGACGAGTTCGGAAACGAGAGCCTCAATGCACGCCTTGAGAACTCCGATATAACAGACGCTGCAGATGATGCTCTCGCGGATTTTCTGCAGGAACAGCCCCCTAATTTTTGGGGAAAGGATTCAAGTTTTATAACGTTGGATGCTACACAAATATCCGATTTGAAAGCGGGGAATATATGGATAGAGGGGAACATAATTGATGAGATTGATCTTAAAAATCTTAAAGGTCTCGGTGAAGGCGGCTATGTTATCATAGACAAAACAGGTGTCATTCAGCGCGCAGAATAGTTGCTCATTAAATTCGTTTAGAAACCTTTCAGTGACAGTGGTGTACAATTGAACAGAGAACCAAAGTTCTACCTTGTATCACTTTACCAACGTTATACGATCATTTTGTCTCAAATTTGATTTTTCTATGGAATGAGGGTGCAGTCATGTTAATGACGTTAATTCAGAAAGAGATTATGCATCACATCTTGAGTGCCCGATTTGCTGCGCTGCTTTTGATGTGTGTATTGCTCATCCCGCTCAACTTGCATATCAACTACCATCATTATCTCCAACGCCAAACCGACTATCAAGAACAAGAAAAGCTCAAAGAAGAAGACGCTCTCGAAAACGAAAATGGCGAGGAATCGGCAGGTCCGAAACACAACTTTAGCTTTACTGCAAAAACGGCGACAGATCCGAATTTTGAAGTTTCCAAACTGATTCTTAAACCGACCCCTTTAAGTGTATTCGCAACAGGTTTAGAATCTGCCCTTCCGAGTTATCTCGGTATGACACGCAACGGAATCACGCGGGGCGAAGCGTCACTGTCCACCGCACCAATAGCCTTTCTTTTGGGGCATCTCGACTTCGTATTTGTCGTCAGCACCGTCTTTAGTTTACTGGCATTACTGTTTACATTTGATGCCGTTGCAGGCGAAAGAGAAGCAGGAACACTTCGGATAACGCTCGCCAATTCACTGCCACGCGACATCTTTTTGTGGAGCAAACTCATCGGTGGATACCTCGTCTTCATCCTCCCCTTCTTAATCTCGATAATCGTCGGTTTACTCGTGCTTGTCTGGCAAGGCTTCCCACTATCCGAATTGGATATCTTTCTCCGTATCCTCTGCCTTATCTTCGTCTCGTTGCTCTATATCGCAGTCTTTTTCGCGCTCGGGGCGGTAATCTCAATCTATTTCGACAGTTCCAAGACAGCACTCATCGTCGCATTTACTGTCTGGGTGTTCGCTGTTCTCATCTTACCGCGTGTCGGGTTTCTCGCAGCACAAATCGTCGCGCCAACGCCAACAGCGGAAAGCGTCTATCGCGAAAAAACAGCGAGACGAGCAGAATTGCGTGACACGCTCGCAGCGAAAAGAGGCAAAATGATGAGTGAAGTGTTCTCTGAAATGATGCGCGAATCTAACGTCACACCCGGATCGAAAACTGGGGCCATCGCAGTATTCGACTCGGCACACATGGATAGAGTGAATGAGGAGATGGCACCTCTTGAAGAGGAGGCTCGGCTAAAATACCGAGACCTCGCGGCTCAACTCGATAGGCGTTATCAACAAGAGAGAAAACGCCAAGATACAATCGGTGTAAATTTCTCACGAATCACACCGACAGCTTCCTTCATTTTTCTCGCAACGGACACCACGCAAACCGGTCAAACCAAAAAGAATACTTACTTCCAAACAGGAACTCGCTACTACGAGACACTCGATGCAGAAATGTTCAGCAAAATGTCAGAAGATCCAGGGTCCCATGTCCAAAAAGAAGAAATCCCACCTCCGATGCCGCCACCGCCGCTCACGGAGTTGACCTTAGCAGAGACGCTACAACACGCCGCCCTCGATCTACTGCTGCTCTGCTTCTTCGCAATCGTGCTAACAACTGTCGCATTTCTGAAATTTTTCCGGATGGATATTTGAGAAGAAACGGACAAAATGGTATAATACCGTTCAACCCATTAATCATGGAGAACTCTAATGGAAAGAAGTGATGTTCAACTGATTCGCAGCACCTTGTCAGGCAACGACGAGGCATTCAGCACTCTGGTTCATAAATACAAAAAGAGCGTGCATGCACTCGCATGGCGGAAGATAGGCGACTTTCACCACGCCGAAGAAATTACGCAAGACACTTTCCTGCAAGCATACAAAAAACTTGCCACGCTTAAGAACCCCAATCAGTTTGCCGGATGGCTTTATGTCATCGCAAACCGACTCTGTATTAACTGGATGCGAAAGAAAAAGCCTGCAATGCAATCTTTGGAGGACACACCCGAAGAAAATACAGAGAGATTCTCCTATATCCACTATGTATCAGAACAGCGCGAGACAGAGGCAGCCGAACATCGAAGTGAAATTGTCCGAAAACTTCTCGCCAGACTGCCAGAGAGTGAACGCACAGTCGTAACGCTCTATTATCTTGGCGAAATGACAGCCAAGGAAATCGGCAAGTTCTTGGGAGTCTCTGTGAAGACGGTGCATAGTCGGCTCCATCGCGCAAGAAAACGCTTACAGGACAAAGAGGAACTCTTGATTAGTGAAGTTCTCAGCACTGTCCAATTACCCGCGAACTTAACAGAGAACATCACAAGACAAATCGCCGACATGAAACCGACACCGGTGCCAGTTGGGAAACCGTTGCTACCTTGGGCAGCTTTTGGCGCAGCTACCGTTTTGATTGTGCTACTGCTCGGTGCAAGCAATCAATACCTCCTTCGGTTTCAGCAGCCCTACAGTTTCGAGGCGCAATCCGAACCTACAATCGAAATCATTGACGCATTCATTGTCGTTGATAGCGACGCGAAACCGACTGTACGGCATCAGGTTGGACGCGCCGCTACCTTCGGTGAAAGCAACAGTACCGGGCTGCAAAGCACTGAAATCGCTTCAATATCCAACACACAGGACGATCTCGCTAACTTTTCTACTTCACAGTGGAACAGAACAAATGGCCCCTACGGCGGTGCTGTACGCGATATTTTCGTCACATCTGAAAGAACCCTCTACGCTGCTGCAGAATCAGGCATCTATAGACGCGAACCAGATGCAACCGCATGGTCACGCATCAATACCGATATACCAACCGATGGGTTCCGAATGCCAATGGCAGAACATGGCGATACCCTCTATATCGTTGCCACAAATAAAATATTCGCCTCAAGCGATAATGGCGAGACGTGGCACGTATTCTGCTCCCGACCAAAAGGACACCCTGTCGGATTCGTTATCACAAACGAAACAGACACTCACAACCCACTTCCACGCGCTGTCATGTATCTTGCACTCCAAAATAAAGGTATCTTCCGATCTACAGATGCTGGCACACAATGGACTCTCTTAGCGGATGGATTGGAAAATGAAAACATTTATACCGTGGCAGCAGTGGGAAACACTATATTTGCTGGCACCGACCAAGGACTCTACCGCTTCAATTCAGGGACTTGGCAAAAACTGCCAATAGGACCCTCGGGTGCCGTCTACACCGTAACAGGCTTTGATAACAACCTTTACGTTGAAGTCGGTTCTGATCCCTTGCCATGGGGATCAATCCTATCAAGGCAAGAGTCTGTGGCACAAATAAATTTTAGTGGCAAGATAGGACCAAGCAAAATGTTCCACTCAAACGACCTCGGCGCGTCCTGGTCCGAGATAACACACCAAAATAAATCCGACTTTACGCGCTCAGCACTCGGTATGATGGTTCTGGCGTATGCTGATGAGACGTTTGAATTGCTCTTACCACAAGAGGTTGTAGCCGTAGACAAAGATACTTTTTATAAAGCCAATATGTCTGGCATTCATCATACAATCGATGGCGGTAAATCGTGGCACCCATTTATGAACGGAATAATGGAGACCACAATACAGGACCTGGTGGCACTCAAAAATTGCCTCTACGCATATACCGGCAGGCACCTCCGCCAATCCGTTAACGGCGGTGAGACGTGGCAAACCGTTAGAATGAATGACAGTGATCGTCCAGTCCAAGCAATAACTACAGGAGCAATGCTCTCTAACTTTTTTCTCGTCTCACAGTTAGCAACTGCTGGTGATGTCCTTTATGGAATTGTGAATGAAAAGGATGGCTTGTGCCTTGTCCAGCTCTCTGCAAGCGACAGTGTGGCAGCCCTCATGCAAGACGCACCGATTTTTAAACGAGATAGGCGGTTCATTGAGTTAGGATCATCGAACGACGACTTCAAAGAGGTACGTTTGGAGCATAATCCTGAAAAAAGCCATAACTTGCCAACGACATTGCGTTTTACCGAAGGCGAACAAGAAATCGGCGGGTTTGCAGTCAGCGGAAAAACCTTCTACGCCGAATACAAACGGCAGCTTTTCAAGTGGAACCGCGGAGACTCGGAATGGACAGACACCGGTTTAAGCGATACAACTGAAACACCTAAAGGCACACATCATAACGGCTTCAAATTAGCAGCTTCAGGCGAAGTCGTCTACGTCGGGAAGCGAGACGGCACACTCTTTCAGTCGCTTGACAGCGGAAAGAGTTGGAAAAATATTACGCCAATCCTCCCGCTTCACTATACCCATCTCAAGGAAATAATCTTTGCAGGAAACACGGTTTACGTCGCAACTGACAACGGCGTTCTCAGTTCACAAACCGGCGCACACTGGAGCGTACTCACCGATAAAATGGGAAAACAGACAATGATAGACAACCTCGCTGTAGATGGCACTACAGTTTATGGTGCTAACAGTCCAGGTGGCATCTACCGCTTAGATACCGATGATCGATGGAAGCAAATCGCACCCAGCGTTCCAGATAAAATCCGTGATCTTGCCGTCAATGACCAAAAATTATATATCGCCACCCAACGCAGCGGTATATTCCACATCTCACTTGAGGCGCAACCGTAAGCATCCCTCCCAAAAAAATTCTACTGGCGAAGTTTCCTGCGGACTTCTTGTCGCTCGCCATCTTACCGACGGTTGACAGCCAATCACATCGGATTATAGTAAAGCCCACAATTATAGCAAAGCCCATAATTATTTGAGGGTGTTTCATAAAT
>JAAXHL010000024.1 GCA_012270865.1 Candidatus Poribacteria bacterium
GCATTCTAAACGCTTCTTACAGAACTATCATTCACGATTGACTCTGAAATACTCTGAAACTTTTGAATATATTCCTAATAAATATTCTGCATTTCCCACCCAGATCGGAACAGAAATTAGATAGGACTATGTTAAGTATATCATTAAAAACTGAACAGTTCAATATTATTATTCTAATCATATAGACAAAAACTAAAAAATTGTAAAAAAGCACAGAAGTGTGATATAATAAAATTATGAAAGACTTTATATTATTGTTCTTCAACGTTCTACTTACCGTGATTGGGCAAATTTTGTTCAAACACGGCATGAACATAGTTGGGCGCGTTAATAACATTCGAGACGTGCTCGGAAAATTGACACAGGCGTTCCTGAACCCGTATGTTCTCAGTGGGATTGCAATATACGGTTTTACAACGCTCGTCTGGTTGGTCATTCTGTCGCGTGTTAAACTGAGTATTGCGTATCCGTTGTTAAGTTCGGGTTATGTGCTGTCTATCTTGTTTTCTTGGCTGTTTTTCAAAGAATCGATTCCTAAGATTCGTATCATCGGTGCTGTAATCATCTGTGTTGGTGTCTACCTCGTCGCACAAGGAGAGTCTTAATCAATGGCAGAACCTACTGAAAGCCACACGACCACCAAAACACACAATTCGCAGCAAAAACCCGATTTTGACAACGGAAAAATCGGAGCAGAAACCCAATCGTTAAAAAAACGTTCTTATGTTGCGATGCTCTTGTCGGTCATATTTCCTGGACTCGGTCAGTTATACTTAGGTCATTTCCTGAAGGCATTCATCATCTTTTTGGGTGTCGCGTCAGCATTCGGTATTATCTATCTCAATTCGATGCCGGTAGAGGATTGGCGCGATTTAACCCGCTTTAAACCGCCAGCGAAAACCGAGACGACGGAAGAGGGGACAGGAAACGCTGAAAAGCCCCCGGATTATGCAATTCATATCTGGACGTTTGACGATGACGAGAAGTTGATGTATCGACCCTCTTGGAAACTGAAGATTAGCGGATCGATTCAAGGAATTTTATGTTGGCTCTATGCGATCGGCGATGGATGGCAGGGGAGACGTGGAAGACGTAGACGCTAATCAAAGGGTTCAGTTTTCAGCAATCAATCGTCAGCAAAGAGGTTTGTGTCGTCTGTTATGAATATCAAAAGCAATTGTCCGTCAATAGTCGTCTATATTCTCCTCTCCGCTGTTTTCATGCTTGGGTGTCAAGATAACAGGTCCGCTCTGAAAGAGATTGAAAAGCAGTTGGCGGCAGGGACTCCACAAGTGGCAGTTGAAGGTTTAGAGGCGTTTATTGAAACGGCACCTGAGGATCCGAAGGCACGGTTGTTGCTCGGAAAAGCCTACAATGCGTTGGGACGGTACAACGACGCAGTCGAGCAGCTCCAAAAGGCATCACAACTCTATGTTGCGCAACCGGAGGAACGCACCGCTGCACGCTTTGAATTGGCGCGGACTTACCTGAGATTCGGTGATAGAACTTCCGCCTTTCGTGTGCTGAGGCTTATTCAGCGCAGCACTTCAGACCCCGAAACGCTCCGCGAAATCATTGAACTTGTAGGTGATAGTTATCGGACGAAGCAGCTGACGCACGGCGATTCGGATAACTATTCGCCGACCTTCTCACCAGACGGCAGACAGATCGCCTTCTCATCTTTCCGGGCAGACAACGGTGAACTCTATTTGATGGATTTGAATGGACGCCTCCGACAGCGTGTAACCTACACAACGGACTTCAACGACAGTTCGCCAGCGTTCCTCACGACACCAAACTATCTTTTTTATAGCAGTGAACCGAAATCCTCTCGCGAGGTTAAAGTCGTCATTCAGAGCAGTGGCTCTACGCCGATTTTTGCAGGTTTCAATTTGACACATATCCACAGTAAAATCACGCGACAGGTTTTAGCAGTAAGCTTCGGGGCGAGGGTGCCGCGGACATCGCCTGCGGGTAATCAGGTTGTCTATGAATCCAACGCAGACGGAAATCTGGAGTTATACCTCCTCAATTTAGATGGTGTGGATTTAGCTAAGTTCACGCCAGAGGATATTACACCGAAACGTATTACTTTCAATGAAACCGATGACGGCAGCCCGACATTTTTTCCCGATGGAAAACGGATTATGTTTGTGTCGTCACGAAATGATGTGAATCAACTCTATACCGTAGATATTGACGGTCAAAACGAGACGCATTTCAACCCGAGCCGTTACGGTTGCTACAATCCGACGGTATCGCCTGACGGTCAGACAATTGCTTATGTCTCAGAGAGGGATGACGATTGGGAGATTTATCTTATTGATGCGGATGGCAAAAACGAGCGGCGCGTAACGAACGGCATCGGCAGGTCAATTCAACCGGCTTTCTCGCCTGACGGACGGCATCTCGTGTTTGTTTCTGACAGAAGTGATACGTTCCATATTTATCTGATGTCCTTTGACGAACCGGTTACGCGTGAGGATTTAGTGAAACGTTTGCAGTAAGAGCGAGGGCCCTCGTCCCTACGCTCGGAGGTGAAAGAATATGCTTCAAGTAACTAAGCCTGAAGGTTTCGGTAACATCCAACTCGAAGAGGTGCCGATGCCAGAGATAAATGCGCGTCAGGTCCGGGTGGCGGCGGATACGACGTTAATTAGTCGCGGTTCCGAACTGTTCCGACGCTACATCATGGAAGAGGCGGTTCCACCGTCAATTATGGGGTACTCGCTCACAGGTGTTGTGGAAGCGGTTGGTGCGGAGGTGAGCGACTATCAAGTAGGTGAGCGCGTTATGGTTGTCGCACCGCACGCGCAATACGTTGTCGCTGAACCTAACGCAAAGGACGGACGCATCGTCCGGTTGTCTGACGATGCGGGGTTTGAAGCGGGAACCTTCCTTCCACTGGCGACGAGTGCCGTCGCTTGGTCAGATTCATCGGGTATAAAAGATGGCGACACTGTTGTTGTGTTGGGGCAAGGCTTGGTGGGGAGTTTGATGATGCAAGTGTTACGCGGTTATAACCCGGCGCGGATTATAACCGTAGATGCGTTGCCGCTCCGATGTGAGTTGTCCACGCAACTCGGTGCCGATGTATCCATAAATGCTGATGAGACGGACCCAGTTGAAGAGGTACGTCGTCTTACCGATGGCAAAGGTGCTGATTTGGTGATAGATTGTGTCGGTGGGTATGCCGGTGTCAAGTCGTTTGAACAGGCACAAGATATGACTCGACAGTTCGGTACGATTCAATTGATTGCGCTCTATCAGCAGGCACCGCTCCCGTTGCATTCCTCAAAAATGATGAGCAAACGGCTGGTCGCTGGTATCCTGACGGAGGAACCGCGCGCTCAGATCGCTGCGCGCGCCTTGCAAAAGATAGGGAGTGGCGAGATCCGCGCCTCCGAAATGGTTACGCACCGTTTTGACTACGGCGAAGCGAAAGCTGCGTTTGATCTCCTCTGGAATTCGCCAGGTGATACGCTTGGAGTCTTGATAAAATGGCAGTAGACGACCTTTCACGAGAAGTCGAGTTTCAGACAGAATTGCGCGGTATGCCTCTAACTTTTTCTACAACGTGGGGACTTTTCTCACCCAAAACGGTTGATGCCGGAACACATCTCTTGATTGAACATCTCGACCCTCAAGAAGGCGATACGTGCCTGGACCTCGGTTGCGGGTATGGTGCCGTTGGTATCACGCTTGCGAAGTGTGTTCCAACGGGGACCGTCTATATGGTGGACAAGGATTTTGTGGCAGTCGATTACGCTCGCCAAAACGTGAAACAGAATGAACTACAGAACTGCCACGTCCTCTTGAGCAACGGGCTTAGCCATCTCCCAGACATCCAGTTCGATCTCATCGCTTCTAATCTGCCTGCCAACGTCGGTAAGGAACTCCTACAAATTTTTCTGATAGATGCCCAAAAGCACCTGAAACCGAATGGACGGCTCTATGTCGTTACAATTTCGGGGCTCCGAGAGTTTATCAAGCGCAATTTTAAGACGGTTTTCGGGAATTATCGGAAGGTAAAACAGCGTCGGACGCATACGGTCGCGATGGCGATTCGCGCGTAGCACTTTCTATTCTCGTTTGGAGAAGTGATGCACTGAGATAGAACTTGTTACGACTGTAGGATAGCACTACAAAAGATTTGACAATATGCACAGTCGTCAGGTATAATTATAACATTACGGACAAAACAATAACCCAAAAATATTCTTCCCCAATTAAACAGAACTCCAAAGGAGAACGCAAAAGATGACTCGTTTAAGTTTCGTGTTAGCACTCATCGCGTGCGCCGGGATGTCCCTTGGAACCGTCTTTGCACAAGGTGAAGATGTGAATGGTGGAACCGTTCGAGGTCAAATTGTTGATACCACTGACAAGCAGAATCCGATTGAAGGCGTTGAAGTCAAGATTGTTAATACAGATGGTAAAGAATTCACAGCAAAAACAGACGCTAACGGCGATTACGTACGAGCAGGTCTGCCCGCAGGTCGTTACCTTATTAGTATCTATAAAGAAGGGTATGGCGATCGCATCGGAAAACCGGTTACAGTTGTCAATGGCGGTGACCATTTCATGCCGCTCAAGATGACCAAAAAGTCAAATGTCGCTACTTTCCTACAAAGATTCAGAGTCGGGCAACAGGACACCTTTAAGGACATACATAAGGACATCCCTGAGAATATGGCAGCAAATCCGAATGAGCATTGGTACAATATCACTTTGATGAACAACAAGATCGGTTACATACATATATCCAGTGATAAAACCGAGTACGAAGGCGAAGAGGTGGATCGGAATAAGATTGACATGGTTATGAATCTTAAGGCACTCGGAGCCAATGTAACAATAGAGATTACCCGTATTGAGTATACCGGTGCCGATTTAATGCCGCGCTACTTCCTCTCAACCTCCAATGAGTCCGGTTTAAAACAGGTGGAGGGACGGATTGCAGATGGCATGGCGCACATTAAGACGACACTCAACGGTGAAACCACTGAATCAGAAGTCGTTGTGCCATCGGACACAATTTCTGAACATACAGGTGTGGAATCGCTCTTCAAGAAAGGTCTTAAAATAGGCGACAAACGGAACTTCCACATCTTCAGTTTTGATCTTTTGAAGCCTGTGAAGACAGAGATTGAGGTTGAAGGACAAGATACCTTAACCTATCAGTCAGAGGAAAAGCAGGTTTATGTTTTGCGTCAGACGATGGATATGATGAATGGGATCACAGCGAAAGTTTGGCTTGATACCAACGGCGTGAACTATCGAACGGAAGGACCGATGATGGGATTCACCATGATAACGTCGAAAACGGATAAGAAAACGGCTCTTGGTGATACCGACGAGATTGATGTCGTCTTAAAAACGCGTCTTCTTCCATCCGGAGGACATCCGAGGCGGAACGCAAAAGACTTTGAAGCGGATGTGAAGTTGCCATCAGGAAGTCTCACGGATGTCATTATGTCTAATTCCCGCCAAAAATTGGAAGTAAACGATAAGAATACAGGTAGGCTTTCGATTCAGGTACCGACGGTTACAGCGGAGGATTGTCCCGATTTGCCGCTTCAGGGTGTTGACGACGAATTCCTTGGCGCGAGTGCTTATATTCAGACCGAGGCACCAGCGATTCGTGCGAAAGCACAGGAGATATTGGACGGTGAGGTTAATTCGTGGCGTGCGGCAGAAAAATTGTGCCAATGGGTTTATACCGCTATGACGAACAAAAAGATGAGTGGTGGCTTCGGTTCATCGTTAACGGCATTGGAAACGCTCTCTGGGGACTGCACGGAACACACTGTCCTTTTTATTGCATTGGCACGCGCTGCTGGTATTCCGGCACGTATCTGCTCGGGTGTCGCTTATGCCAAAGATGCTTTCTACTACCATTTCTGGCCCGAAGTCTATGTCGGCAGCTGGGTGCAGATGGATCCGACGTTAGGACAAACCATCGCCGATGCGACGCATATTCAACTTGGCGGGAGTACTCTGGAATCGGATAACCTGATGGAATTCGCTGAAGGTGTTTTCCGTACGCTCAATCAACTTGAAATTGTTATTGTTGAATAGTCACCTATATGGCATTTCTGAACCCACTATTTCTCTTCGGACTCCTCGCCGCTGGTATCCCCTTAATTATCCATCTCTGGAATCGTCGTCGTGTTGTGACAATTGATTTTAGTAGCCTGATGTTCTTGATGGCGGCGCATCGCGAAAATGCGCGGCGATTCCAACTCAGGAATCTTCTGATTCTGCTTCTGCGGATGGCGATCATCGCGCTTATCGTGCTTGCCTTAGCGCGCCCGTTTCTGACGCTTGGGCTGCCGATCGCGTCCGTGCGTGCGAAAACCGATGTCGTTATCATTTTAGATAACTCTTACAGCATGGCGTACCAAGACGTTGATGGTGTCAGGTTTGAAAAAGGGAAGGCTTTGGCAACTGATATTCTGGGGACACTGCGGCACGGCGATAGTGCTGCCCTGATCTTAATGTCAGATATTCCGAATCCGATTTTCCGACAGCTGACACCAGATATAGGGAGCGTTGTCGCGGCGATTAACGATGCGGAAGTCTCTTACCGTGCCACGAACGTTCAGTCGAGTGTTGAACTTGCACACGAAATCCTCGCTGCGTCGGAACAGCTTAACAGGGAACTCTATCTCATTTCAGACTTCGCGAAAAACGGATGGGAGAACGTAGGGGCGCGGTTACCTCGACCCCTCAATCGTTCTGGTGCGCGTGTGTCTCTGATACCTGTCACTGAAGGAGAATCGCATAATACAAATATTGAAGAGATTCATCTGTCAAACCAACTAATAGGCGTACATCTACCGTTCCAATTGAATGTGAGGACTGCGAACCATTCGGTAGCACCATTGGCACGGAGCATAATAACGTTGTTTATTGGAAGCGAGAAAAAGAAAACTGTGAGTTTTTCAGCGGCAGCCAACGAATCCCTTAATACGAGTTTAACATACAATTTTTCTACACCCGGAACACACACTGGCTATTTTACACTAACATCAGATCGGCTGAATACTGACAATCGGCGTTACTTCGCCTTGGATGTTATCGGCGAAGTCCGTGTGCTTTGCGTCGGAGAAGAGACCGAATACCTTGCCTTGGCACTAAACCCGCGTAATGTTTCCGTGCCGTCTGCTGCTATCGACGGTGTGGTTTCTAAAGATATAAATCCGGGCGGCGTAATGATCCTGCCGACGCAATGTACACCTCATCAATTCGAGAGTTTCCCGCTTGAAGATTACGATGTTATTATTCTGGCGGATGTCCCGAAGATGACTCGTGAAGCGGATGCGCAGCTTAGAACGTTTCTCCGTCAAGGCAAAAGCGTCATTGCGTTTGTAGGCAGCGATAGTGAAGTGGTGAGTTACAACCGCTTTAGTGACGTTTGGATGCCTGCCGAGTTCGGCGGCACGCTGAGATGGACACCGCCACAGCAGGTACGGACATATCAAGAAACACACCCTATATTTGACATTTTTCCGAGCGAGGGATTTTCTACACAGTACACACCGCAATTTTACAGTGGCGTGGTGCTGCGTCCTACGCCTGCGTCAGAAGTCGTTGCACGTTTCGGCGATGATACGCCTTTTCTAATTGAACGGAGTGATGGGACAGGGACTGTCCTTCTCTATAACTGCGGACTATTTGCGCGGCAAAATAGTGCTGCTAATGCAGGTGCCGGACCTACCAGTGCCACGCCTTATACAAACGATCTGCTTGTTAATCCTTATTTCCTACCGATCCTTCAGCAGAGTGTGCTTTACACCGCTGCGGCAAATAACAATCTCGTAGCTTGGGGTGGACATGTCGGAGACACCTATACAGCGCGTTATCCTCGGAGTGCTGGCGGGAAAGCCACTATTGAATTGAAAACCGGTCCCGATACATCAGATAACGAGGGTTCTGATCCCGATAATATCAGTGTGGTTCCGATTGCCGAAGATGGCACCTTACAATTCCGAGGCACGGAGCGTCCGGGTATCTATCAGATTGAGGTGCGAACTCAAGATAGACGGCAACGGGACTTTTTTGCTGTCAACGTTGATGCGAGGGAGGCAGATTTAGTACAGATTCCGCTGCAACAAGCGGCTGCACGCGTTGGAGCAGAGACAGGAACAGACGGGACGACCGAGGGAGCGACAGTAGCAGCCGATGCTTACAACATGAAAAGACACGGTAGAGAAATATGGGGTGAATTGCTGCTCTTAGCTGTTTGTCTGATGCTTTTTGAAAGTTATCTCTCGAATCGGGGTACTCGCTCGTTAATGGGAACAGACGAAAATGCGCTGACCGCAGGTGAAGTATAATGGAAACCAATTTTTGGGATGTTGTATCTCTGCTTGGAACTTTCTGTCTAATCGTGCTGCTGGGTATCGGTGGACAGGTAGAAATTTCATCAGCAGCTGCTGACGAAACACAGCGAGCCACGATAGAGAGGACAGAGAAAACACCTGCTTCAAAGAACCGGAGCGTCGGTTCAGCGGATGCGAAGAATATCGTACGTAGCCTCATTATCAAGGGGAACAATTCGTTTTCGGAACAGCAAATTCGTGCGTTGATGCGGACAGATGTATGGAGTGTATATGATGAAACTGTTCTTGAAGCGGATTTTAAAGCGATCACTGATTTTTATAAAAGGAACGGATACCGGTTCGCGCGTATCGTTGAAACACAACACTACGTCAAGCAATTCGAGGACGGTGTCTATCTCGGTATTGAGATAGATGAAGGCATTATCGGCAGCGTCACGGTGTCCGGCAATACACAGACCAGAAAACATGTTGTGCTTCGCGAGCTTCTGTTTCAAGAAGGCGATGTCTATATAGAGGCGGATAAGTCAGAAAGCGAGCGTATTCTACGGCAGAAGGCTTATATCGGTTCGGCGAAGATTGAGCCGCACTGGAATGCGAAATCGGAATCGGTTACGGTTCACGTTACGATTACAGATTTGTGGTCCCTTAGAGGCGCGTTTGATCCGCTTCCGGCGATAAACCCGGAAGGCGGAAAGTTTCTTTTAGCAGCTGAAGATTTCAATTTGCTCGGTTCCGGTCATTTTATGCAGTTCCGATATGAAGGCGTGATAGAGGAAGATGAAGAGACGCAGCATTTCATACGTAGTAGATATCAAATACCGAGGCTTCTCAATTCACATTGGGGTTTCGATGGTGAATTTGCGCAACGTCTACAAGGCAACACATGGACTTCGTTTTTGGAGCGTCCACAATACACTTTTATCTTACAACGTCCACAATATACTTTGAAAAGCCGTTGGAGTGCGGCTCTTCTTATCTCTGAGCAGATTTATCGAGATCGGTGGTACGAGAGAGGTGCGAAAACAGACATCTTTGAGCAAAATCTACAGACAGTGCGCGGCGTTATAAACCGATATTTTGGGGATCGGCAGCGACAAAATTATGTAGGTCTCTGGGCAGAATCGATACGTTCGAGGAACGAACTTATTGAAACTTTTGGCGAATCCGAGGCGGCACCTGTAGATAGAGACATCAAAAGTGTTGGTATCACTGTCGGACGGAAGCGCGTCGCTTACCACAAAACCCGATTTTTTACAAAAATGGGGCAAGAGGAAGATTTTGTTAGCGGTTCACAATACGCCTTCTCTATAGGATATGCCTCTCCATTATATGGCTCGGACCGGTCAGAATCTTACGCACGCCTTACCGGCGTATCAGGGTGGACGCGAGGCGATCACGTCCTGAGTAGAACGGTTATAGATTTCAGTACAAACTTCACAACACGCATTGAGCGTTCTAAGGTTAGACTTCAGACCTCATGGTATTACATAGATGTGTTCAATGCTGGCAACGACATCTATACAGTGGATAAAGGGTACCGTAGAAACGGATTTTTTGATTTTCATCAAACGGTTGTGGCACAATTTGTGACAGAGATGCAGTTCGGATGGAGTGGTGAAGACCAAGTTTACCTTGGGTCCGACACCGGTCTACGCGGTTATGATTCGCAACAGTTCGACGGTGAAAAGATGATGCTTGCTCGGCTTGAAAGTCGAACGCTGTGTGGCGGTACGCTTTTCAGGAAAATTGATGACGGTCTCAGTACGGTTGTTACGTTTATCCTTAAACCGTTCATCAAACACCCCGTTAAAGTCGGACTTGTTTTGAGTGCTACTGCCTTTGCAGATATCGGTTATATCTGGAACGGGCAACGCTCCTTTAATTTAGGCGATCCGAAATCGAGTGTTGGCTTCGGTTTACGAGGTAGTTTTTCTCGGGTAAGCGGTCCGAGCATCTTTCGATTGGGATTGGCGTTTCCGCTGAATTTACCGTTCGCAACAGGTTTGGAGCCGCGTCTGTTTTACGGTTTTAATCAAACCTTCTAAGTCCTATCAAGAAATGACCCTAATATGGACAAACCACGGCGCCTCTCAACCGAAAGCATCACATGGCGGGCGATTCTGTTAGGACTCCTGTCGCTTCCGCTGAATATCTACCTCGTCGTTCAGACAGAGACTGTATGGACGACGCAGTACCCGACCACAATGGCGATTATCTTCAACGCCGTTTTTACGCTTTTCCTTGTCGCGATTATCAACATTCCGCTGACACGCTACCTCCCAAAATGGCAACTCACGCAAGCAGAGATGCTAACGGTGTACCTCATGGTAACACTGGCATGCGTTGTGTGTGGACACGATCTTTTACAGGCGACGATGTGCGTCTTAGGACACGCTACGTGGTTCGCGACACCGGAGAACGAGTGGCAATCCCTCTTTTTCCGATATATTCCGGACTGGATCGCTGTGATGAATCGGCGTGCCTTAACCGGCTATTATGAAGGCACATCGAACCTCTTTGAGATAGCGCATATCCGGGCGTGGTTGCTGCCGGTATTTGCCTGGTTGGTGTTCTTTTCGGCACTTGCGTTCTCTATGATGATGCTTAGCGTCATTCTCCGTAAACAGTGGATTGAACACGAAAAACTGAGCTATCCGATTATCTTACTCCCGTTTGAGATGACGAAAGGTACGAGTTTCTATCGGAATCGGCTGCTTTGGATAGGTTTCGGTGTCGGTTTTGGTCTCGATCTGATTAACGGTATCAGTTTCCTCTATCCTTATGTACCGAGCATCCCTATCCGACATGACATCGGGTTGCTGTTCACAGAAAAACCGCTGAGTGCTATCGGTTCAACACCTATTCATCTGAACCCTTACGCTATCGGTATCGGTTTCCTAATGCCGTTAGACCTGTCGCTCTCTTGTTGGCTGTTCTATCTCTTTTGGAAGGCGCAACTTGTCTTTGGTGCTATGACGGGGATGAACCAGACCCCGGGTTACCCGCACATTGATATGCAATCGCTGGGTGCGTATTTCGGACTCTGTTTCTTCGCGCTCTGGATAACACACAAGCACTTATGGCAGGTTATCCGTAATGTCTTGGGTTTACGAACGAACCTTGATACCGTAAATGAACCGATGGGGTATCGTGGTGCGTTTGTCGGGCTGCTGATGAGTGTTGCGGTCATCTTCGGATTTTGCCTGAAGGCGGGGATGTCGTGGTGGGGTGTGCTTGCGTTTTTCAGTATCCACTTCATACTCGTTTTGGCGTTCACACGGATGCGCGCAGAACTCGGAACACCGACGCAAGATTTTTATCGTGCGGGTCCGGGTATTTTCTTGACTTCGATTTTTGGATCCAGAAAGATTGGTGCGCCGACGTTGACAGGTTTCGCTTTCCTCTATGGGTTCACCCGTAATTACCGTTCGCAACCGATGCCGAATCAGTTAGAGGGGTTTAAACTCGCTGACAAAGGGCAAATCAATACACGTCAACTGCTTTGGGTGATGTGGGGTGCGACGGTTATCGGACTCCTCATCGGATTTATTGCGTTTTTACATGCGGGGTATCGGCACGGGAGTTTGGGAACATGGCGCGGACAGGAGGCGTTCAACGACTTGCAACGCTGGTTGACGCTTCCGAACGATACAGACTGGCGACATCTCGGCTTTTTCGGATTCGGTATCTCCTTGACGCTTGCGACGCTTTTTATGCGTCTGCGGTTTATCTGGTGGCAGCTGCATCCGCTTGCTTATCCGCTGGCGGGTAACTGGAATTTCGGTAGGCTCTGGTTTCCTGTATTTCTGGCGTGGTTGATAAAGTCGATACTGATTCGGCATGGGGGTATTGGCGCGTACCGACGAACACTGCCTCTTTTCTTTGGGGCAATGCTCGGTGAGTTTGTGATGGGGAGTCTCTGGGCGATTTTAGGGTTGTTCCTCGGACAACGGATGTATTCGTTTAAGCACTGGTAAAGGGAAGCGCAGCCTGTCTGGAAGGTTCTTAATGCTGTTCCAGACAGGTGCCGCTTACGAGTCGTTATTCTGCTGTTGTGTTCGGATTTCTTGGAGTATCTCGACAACAGTCTCCATCTGTCCTTCAAGTCTGGCGATACGCTGTTCGACGGGTGTGGTCGCTTCTGCCTCTTCGTCCTCGTCTGAGGTGACTTCGACGGTTTCGACAGTATCAGCATTCTGATCTTGCTCTTGCCCCTTCCACATATCTTTAACGAAGGACGGCATTGCTTGGCGCACCATCTCGGGGACATCTTTGAGTTCGTCACCGATGGTTTTCGTGACTTGAGCAAAGTCGAAGTCATCAACGCAGCCCTCTCTGACGTACGCTGAGACTTGGTGGCATGCGAAACAGATGTCGCCGAAAGAGGCGTCCGTTTCGAGCGGTTCAAACAGTCCATCCGGTACAGCATTGAGCTCCGCGAGGAGGGTGAGAGCGTTGTTGAATTGCCGAGCGCACCGTTCGGCACCGTCTGAGAAATGGTCTGTAATTGCAGATGTTTCTACGATGCGCGCTGTGGTTTCAAGGAGCCGTAGAATTCTGCGGATTTCCTTTTGGGATTCGTGTTCGTTAGACATGATTGTCTCCTTTTTAGGTCGATTTATCTATATAGAGTCCGTTTAGATTGAAAAGGATAGTACAAAATACGAATTGTGCTGTTCTTTCCACAAGTATGCCACAAATAAGCAGGAGAACGGAAAGTGAATGGCAATTTCCGAAACTGCCTATCGGATTTGTCTATATAGAGTCCGCTTGAACGAAAAGGAGAGTGAAAAAATTTAATAAAACTTGGGAATTACCGACACCCCGCTTCAGGCGGTTTCGGATTTTAATTCCCCGACGTTTCGACGGACCTTGATGACTGCTTTAATAATGTCTTCTATAGCCTCCTCGCTCGCCATGAGGACGTTTTGGCTGAGGGAGAGCCCTGTTTGACATATTTTCTCGGTCTCCGGACAGTGTACATCGTCGTAATTGAGACCTTGACCGAATAGATTAGAGGCGAGAAATGAGGCGCGGTACATCGGCGTGGAATACCAATATCCGATGGGTATGCCTTCGGCGCGCATGGCGCGGAGAAAGGTCTCACGTGAGATGCCTTCAAATTCTTCGGAATCAAAGAGTGCTTTATAACCGTGGCATCCGCCGCGCGTCGCACGCGGGTCGAGTGGTGTGACTTTGATACCGGGAACCTCGCCGAACCAACCGTCCAACCATCGCATGTTCTTATGCCGGTAATTGGTCTCAGCTTCAAGTCGTGTTAGGCGAGAGAGCAGGAGTCCGGCTTGCCATTCTGTCATTCGGAAGTTGCCGCCGAAGGGTTCCGCGATACCGAATTCGGCATCGGGGAGTGTGCGTCCACAGTTGTGCAGTGCGTACGCCCGTTCATAGAGTTCCCTGTCGTTCATTAAGACGATACCACCTTCACCGGCACAAAGGTTTTTCGAGGATTGAAAACTGAAGCACCCGAAATGCCCCCAACTGCCGACACCTTGTCCACGCCATTCTGCGCCGTGTGCTTGTGCGCAATCTTCGACGATCTTAAGGTCGTGTCGGTTCGCGATGTCAACGAGTGCATCCAAGTCTGTTGGATAACCTGCGATATGAACGGGTAGGATAACTTTCGTCCTTTCCGTTATTGCGGCTTCGACTTTGGAGGCATCTAATAGAAAACTGTCCGGTGCAGTATCGACAAAGACCGGCGTGGCGTGTGTCATCAGGATTGCGACGACTGTCGCTTGGAAGGTGTAAGCAGTGGTGATGACTTCATCGCCCGGACAAACGCCTGCTGCTTTTAAGGCTACATAGAGTGCTGTGGTGCCGCTATTGACGCAAACGCCGTAGTTCGCGCCTTGGAATTCGGCGAATTGTCGTGCGAATTCGGGGACTTTCGGTCCACCGACTCCCCATTGTCCGCTTTTGTAAATACTTTCAAACGCTTCGATATCGGCAGGATCCTGTGTGGGCCATGTCGGGAAACCGGCTGTTCGGACAGGTTCGCCGCCGTTTATTGCCAATGTTGCCATCTTGTTATCCCCCTTCAGTGCTTAAGGCATCTCTTCTACATAATCCTGCAAATCCGTGAATTCCATTTTGTTCGTTACCGCTTGTACCTGACGTTCTAAACGTCCAGATTCTACCTCAACAATCAACGTGCTTAGTACATCCCGTGCCGTTTTTTCTAACGTGGTGTTAATTGCGCCGCTTTGGATTGCCTCTTCAAATTCGTCTTCGTCCTGAATTTCGTAACTGCCGTCTGGATTTACCCAGAGGTCCAAGAACAGATCGGTTATCTCGAAACAGTCAAGTTCACCTGCTGTATTCATGCTCCGCTTGACGGGTTTCATAATATCGCAGTAGTAGCCGGTCCACTCGTTATTTAGATTGTAAACTTTGCCGACATCATACCAGAGTCCGGTAAACACAAACCAGATTGCGGCGAAGTTGTCGGCTAAAACCGTCTTACCGTTTTGAACTATGGGTGAAGATGGTTTAACCCGCTGAGACGTGACTATAACATCATCGTCTAAATAAAGCAACTGCTGCTCAAAATGGTTCACTCGGTCCGGGAGTCTTTTATAGGTAAGTGTTACAGTCTCCATTTTTTTAATTTTCCTTGCGGTTGGTTGAGGTGGATTGTGGATTGAGAGTCTCTCTCCCTATATCCGCTTATTTTTAATTTTCCTTGCGGTTCGTTTTTTTTAATTTTCCTTGCGGTTGGTTGAGGTGAATTGTGGGTTGAGAGTCTCTCTCCCTATATCTGAAGATACACCCAAGCAAACCCTCCATTACATTACGGGCTTGCGGCTTTCGATGCTGCGCGTTCCCTCACTTTGAATTATCGGTTGTCTTTGCTGAACGATAGGACGCAATTGCCTCGCGGAAGGCTTTGATATGCTTTGGTGTCGTGCCGCAACAACCGCCTATTAGGTAAGCACCGGCTTCGATAAGTGCTGGGATATGGCTCGCCATCTCGTCAGGCATCTGTGTATAGACGGTATTATGGTTTTCATCAAGTTTCGGCATGCCTGCATTCGGATATGCCATCATCCATTTTCCGTCGATCCGTCTTTCGGTAAGTGCGGCTTGCAGCTGCTGTGTGCCGGAAATCGCGTAAGGCATCCCAGTATGTTCGTCACGTCTGGATTCCGCGCCGCAGTTCACACCGACAATACTAACGGCATCTAACAGGGAACCGTTTTCCGACAATTCGCTGTTCGTGAGAATCTCAAGCAGATCAGCGGGAGAGTTTCCCCAATCTGTGCGGTAGATGACCTTTCCGGTGCGTCGCTCTTTTGTCCATTTGTACGTCAAATTCACGGCGATAGGGAGACCTGTTTCACGTGCGACATCCACAGCGATCGCTGCCTCTTTCGCGGAGAACATCGTTTCGAGGCAGAGGAAATCGACACCTTCCTCTGCGAGGGTATGGATAACTAATTTATGTGCCTCTCTGGCATCTGTGTTCGGTATCCCGAAAGTGGTATCGCCACTGTCTGCCTCAATTGCGCCGGGAGACGGTCCGACGGAGCCTGCGATATAGACATCTCTTTGGTTCCGTTCGACGGCGGCTTTTGCGTGTTGCACAGCGAGCCGTATGAGACGTTGCGCGTCCGAGGTGTCTTGTCCTGCCATTTCTAAGTGGAGTGGCGATGCTACAAACGTATTTGTCCCGATCGCCTCAGCACCTGCACCGATATACTCGGAATGAATATCGACAACCTCGGCAGGATGTAGTTCATTGGCGAGTGCGCTGTTCGTGAGTTCTATATTGCGTGCGAAGAGTTGCGAACCGAATCCACCGTCGTAAAGGATGGGTTCATTAGATTTTAATCGTTCCTGAAAGGATTTTTTAACTTTTGGGTTTTCGCTCATTTTTTTCCTTCGTCAAAAAAGGTTTGGATTCCCCTCACAGTTCCTACACAAATGCCATACCTATCGGACTAAAGAGGCGTTTAGAGCATACACGGTTTGTGGTCAAGATTCGGCGCGGTTACAAACCGCGCCTACCTATTTGGTTCAAGATTCGGCGCGGTTACAAACCGCGCCTACCCATTTGGAAGGACGTAGGTGTTGCTGGCATCGGTTTGAATTGACAACCTTCAACGAATATATCAAAGAAATCGGGGGTGGTCTCTAATTCAATATGCTCAATATTGTTAACGAATGCTTCAATATTTGCTCGCTTTCTTTCGGAAAGGAGTACAGTCGTTGCCCCTGCTACAGCGGCGTTGCCGATTTTGACGACATTTGCTTCTGGAACAGGTGCAAGGAATCCGATTTCAACGGCATCTTGTAGGTTAACGTAATTGGCAAAGCCTCCCGCTAAGAAAAGTGTC
The DNA here is from genome assembly GCA_012270865.1 of Candidatus Poribacteria bacterium. Classification (GTDB taxonomy): domain Bacteria; phylum Poribacteria; class WGA-4E; order WGA-4E; family WGA-3G; genus WGA-3G. The sequence continues at coordinate 16,706 of JAAXHL010000024.1, forward strand.
GTGATGTCTTGCGGAACACAACCGAAATGTCGGAGGACAATATACTGTCCACAGTAATTCGCGGCTTTCGCTTGCGCCAGATTGCTCGCGTCTTCGCGTGAGAACGTGATCCCGTATTCCGGTAAAAGCGACATAAGACGTTGTTTTCTCTCAGCGAAAACGCCTTTCGGACTCATCTGATCGTTTCGGCGCAGCTCGGCGAGGAGCGAAATCAGCCCGGAACCACATAGACCGTGTGGTGGTTCATCAGCAATTGTGGTATAATCGAATTGACTACCATTCCATTTTACGGATTCAATAGCACCCGGATAAGCAGGCATTCCGTATTCAATACCGCCACCTTCAAATGCGGGACCGGCGGGACACGATGCTGCGACCATACGTTCCGCATTTCCGACCACGACTTCGGTGTTCGTGCCGACATCGACCAACATGATGGTTTCGTTCTGTGAGTTGATGTTGATTGAGACTAAATCTGCGGCGACATCTGCCCCGACATGGCTGGCAATCAACGGTAGACTGTAGACCATCGCCTTCGGGTTCGCACGGATACCTAAGCGACGGGTTTTTTCAATCAGCGATGTGGTTGAACGGATGCCGTCCCGATATTCGTGTTCAATCACGGACTTATAAGGCTTTTGCCCGATGCTTTGCACGTCCTGTTTGAAGAAAATATCGCGCATCGTTGTGTTTCCGACCACAACGACCTCGTAAATCTCCTGTCTGACGAAGTTATGTCTATCGCACAATTCCATGATTTCACTGTTCAATGCGGCGATAAGTGAACGGCGGAGTTCTCCGTGAAATTCGCCGTCATAACTGATACGGTTCATGATGTCGCTACCACCGAAACGCTGCGGGTTTTCAAAGGAACTAACGGAGACAGTTTTTCCGCTCTCCAAATCTACCAGATTCGCCACGACTGTCGTTGTGCCGATGTCTATGGCTAACCCGTAAAGGTGTCCCCGATACCGATCGATAGGTTCATCGTTGTAATAGACGGTGCCGTCGCGGTGTGTGACCCGTGGGTTCAGTTCTAAAGTTTGATCGTCATCTATGGTGGTATGCGTCAGGATCCTCGGTGTGCGACGGAGTGGGGTAAACTCAATATCCGCATCAACATCAAGAACGACTGCTTGGCAGGCGAGGCGATAGTTATCCCGCAGGAACGCTTCTGCCTCATTAGGGGGTCGTAGGCTGTCCATACCACGTTTAATCTCAACGATGCATTCGTGGCATTGACCGGTTCGGAAGCAGGAGGTGGGGACTTGGACGGCTAAGTCGTCGGCATAGTCAAAAACGGTTTTGCCGGGGGTGAGTTGATATACTTTTTCGTCGCACGTGATTGTGCCTTGGAATTCCGCTGTTTGGTCAGGTGCGTCCGTCTCCCATGCGCTGCGGTAATCTAATTTATCGTCTCCGACACAGAGAAGTCCTGTTCCTTCATCGATTTTCCGTTGGTTTCGACAGCCGAACTGCGCTGTGCAGTGGTCGAACCGATTTTTGTAGGGACACCGATAGGTCGCTTGTTCATCGGCGTGGACGACCAATCCTTCAAAAATCTGCGTAATTTTGTTGAGGCGTTTTTCGTATTCGGTTTTGTCTATCTTCTTCAATTTTCTAATTTTCCTTGCGGTTAAACAACAGGAGCCTTGGCATTTGATATCCTTTCTTAAATCCGTCTTCCACTTCGTTTCAGACTACAGGCTTAGACTTAAGGGATTTCGTTTTTATTTTTTCATGGTTCGGTGAGGCACGCTTTGCAAAGTGTTACCATTCTTCGTCTGGTGCTTCGAGGAACTGTTTTGCGAGTGCGACGCATGCGAGTGCGTCTTTGCCGTATCCGTCGGCACCCATGTCGTCTGCGAATGTTTGTGTAACGGGTGCGCCACCGACCATAATCTTTACTTCTTCACGTAGGTCTTCGTCAATAAAGGCATCAATCGTTTTTCCCATGTTCGGCATCGTTGTCGTCAGGAGTGCCGACATCCCCAGGATTGGTGCTTCGTATTCCTCAACAGCCTCAATGAATTCGTCTTCAGAGGTATCAACGCCGAGATCGTGTACGACGAAACCTGCGCCCCGTAACATCATGATGCAGAGGTTTTTGCCGATGTCGTGTAGGTCGCCTTTGACTGTCCCCATAATTACTGTCCCGATGGGTTCGATACCTGAATCGGAGAGGATCGGTTCAATATGCGCCATGCCTGCTTTCATGGCGCGGGCACACGCTAAGACCTCTGGTACAAAGATAAAATTTTCTCGGAACTTGATGCCGACGATACCCATCCCGGCGATGAGTCCGTCGTCCATAATTTCCAACGCCTCGGTGCCGTCTCCGAGTGCTGCTTCTGTTAACTCGTCAACGGTGTGATGGTCGCCGTCAATGAGCGCAGCAGCGATGTCTTGCATAGCGGGAGTCGCTTGTGCAAACGTATCAATGGCGAGCGCGATCTCATCGGGTTCTTCAAGGAACTCTTCAATTTCTTCGCGAATAAATTCGTTTGCGATGTCGTTAATAGATGCCACGTGTCTTAGATTCCTCCTCAAAGACGTAATAATACCACACACCCGAAAAGATAGCAAATGAATTTCACATCCGATAGAGGAAGCATAAAAAATCCTAAAAGTGGTTTGGAAAATTGCTCCGACTTTGACACAAACACAGGATCCAAGAGCTCCGAACAATTTTTTAATTTTATAAGTTCAAGTCTAAGAAAGTATTAAGCGTTCGTTACAATTTCATACAATTGGGGCAAGGCATTCTTTCTCATTCTGAATTTTGTTCCGTGGTTATGCCTTGTTCTCGCGTCAAAATCTATGAGTATTAGACCTTTCGATATTGCATCAATGAACTTATCAGGGCTAAACTTCTGCAAGACAAAAATATCTTGATAATGAAAATGCTCAATTCCATCAATCCGCTTGACATCTGCTGTTATATAGAAGCAGTTCAACAGTTTTGTGCCTGCTTTATACGCCAAATCGTCAAAACCCCAATAGGGCTTAGGGACAAGTTCCTCAAGATTAATTCTGTGGTCCACAGAATCCAACCAATCCGAGTGGTCCGAAGATACAGCCGCCGCATCAAATGAGATTTCTACTTTCCTTTCATCTTGGTTAAAATCAATACCAAACCCTCTATCTGTTCTCTTCAAAGCGTTTATAGTTTGGCGGAAACTTTTTTCATCGGCAGGATATTTCCCACCGGCTTCTTTGTGGTCCCAACCATACAGAGGTAAAAGAATCTGAGAAACTATTTTCACGGCACGGGGCGATGGTTCTATATGAAAGAGAGTCGTCAGCGCAGTAGTGTTAATTCGCTGTGCTTTTAGTTCCCATTCAGCTGCGTTTGGGATAGGCAAATTATTTTCCTCAATTCCTAACAGATCTTCTAATGTATGACCTATCCCTCCTGAACTGGCTGACCGTATACTTTTTATCCACCCTTGATCCCTGATTTTTTCAGATCTTCAATCAGACTCTCCTTCGTATAAAGTAACATAAAACCTCCATTAATTTGGACTTTGTTTTAAGAAACACGCCTTTGGCGCAGATTGGCTTATTTTCTCGTTATACCTTTTACGATTCTGGTGGATGCCAAAAATCAAGCAAGTATTCAAAAGTCACACCCATCGTAATATAATTACTGGGCCAACCAAAAATACCGATTCTGTTTACAATGTTGGTTCTATCCCAAATGATAGTGTTTCTCAGTTCGTATCCCCTTTTTCGGAGTTCCTCTATAAGCGAGATATGAATTGTAATTCTTTGATTCTCCCACCACATATCAGGAACATTAATAACGCAATGCGCCTTAGGTTTTAGCAAAGGAAGAAGTTTTTCATAAATATCACCCATTGCTGTAGTATAACGATCTAATTCCAGTATTCCTAAGTCCCTTGCGTCTTGGGAATATTGCTCGACCTTGCCAAGTTGTTCATTTTTTCGGTCGCGTCTGGATTTGTTTTTGCGTTTCCGATTTAACAAATTTGAATAAGGAGGCGAGGTAAAAATAAGAGAAAGAGACTCTTTTGACAAGTACTGACTTATATTTCGAGCATCATCGTGAACAGCAAGTTGGTCTGTGGTATTAAATAAATTTTGTGGTCCTAATCTTTCGCTACATAATCGGACATATTCCTCTTTTAAATCAAAGCCGACAGCGTTTCGATTTGTGTCATTAGCAGCGACAAGCGTCGTCCCGCTTCCAACAAATGGGTCAAGCACTAATTCGCCTTCATGTGTAAAAAGTTCTATCACCTTTCGAGCTAAAGAGATAGGAAACGTAGCAGGATGAACTTTTTTGTCTCGAATATCCCGACCTTCATAACTGAATTGCCACACCCCGATTTGACATTTCAACCATTCCTTTGCAGTTATGCAGCTCAAGTGATTTGGTTTACACGAACACAAACGCTCTGGATTCAAGGGCAATTTTTGCCCGTAGAATTCTGAACTTTCCTCAATCACTCGTGGTATTTTATTTTCGTCAGTTGTTTGGGCATCGCAGGACGCTATATCTGGCTTCATGGTTTCTCCTATCTCGTGGGTTTTCATAATATATCGGTTAGTGTTGGCTTGATCTTAAGCGATAACATGAGTGTTTTTTCAGGCAATTCTGTGGACTGAATTTAGAATATCGTCAATTATACACTGATATGGAGAGAACTGCAAGGACAATTGACAGAAGCATAGGACTATTTAGTTTTCGGTTCCAATCTTGATTCCGATTGACAAGTGTTAACGTTTGGACGTAAGATCGCGAGCACAGCTCGCTCCTACCGGGGAAGCATATTCACATGGATAAAGTAAATATGTAAAACTAAATACCTCTGACAGAATCGGATAAAAGCAGAACTTACACAAAGTTGATAGGCGCGCTTTGGGAACGCGCCTATCGTTGAGAGGTTTACTGGCGTATTTGCGTCAGTTTTATCTACAGGACTTACGCAAATTTGATTGCAGCCCGTTCTGTTACGATGAAACTTCTTGAAAACACAGCGTTTTTGGACCACAAACTAACAGTTTATGCTACAAAAGAGCAGTTGATTGCAGCCCGTTCTGTTACGATGAAATTTCTTGAAAACACAGCGTTTTTGGACCACAAACTAACAGTTTATGCTACAAAAGAGCAGCACGCGTAAGTCCTGATTTATTGGTTTTTTCGGTATTCTTCTAAGAGTGCGTTGATTTTGTCAAGAAACTCTTGTGAGTAAACCTGACCGACGAGTGCTTTGTGCGTTTCTGCAGCGATTGCATCCCACGCTTCGCGCGCATCGTCCTCAAACGCGACGACTTGAAGACCGGCTTTCTTTTGTAGTGCCTCAACCGCCCGATCATTATCCTTCCGAATTTGCTCAATCAAAGCGGCTTGATACTTGTCCCCGACTTCACGCAAAACTTGCTGCTCCTGCGGGGTCAGTTGATCAAATTTTTCTTTTGTTATAACCGTTGCACCGACACCGACGCTTACGGGGAGATTCGTCATGTATTTGAATTTATCATGCCATTGGAGCGCGACAGTGACGTAGGGTGATGCGGTTACGGCGTTGATCTGCCCTGAATAGAGCGAGGATAAGACCTGTGTAACTTCCCGTGGGACGGTTGCGATGTCGGCGTTTTTGTAGAATTCGAGTGCGATTCTGTCGCTTGTCCGTGCCCACATCTTGACGCTTGGGGACTGAAGATCGGCAATCGTGCGGATCGGTTCATTGCTGAAGATATAGTAGAAACCGATGTCTCCCATACCGATCAGGACATATCCGGCATCCATGAACTTTTTATCAAGGTCTTCGCGGAGAAAGTCTCGGACATGATCGAGTTCTTCATAATTTCTGAACATTCGAGGCAGTTGAAAGATGAGAACCTCTTTCTGTATTTCACCGAGACCGGTTGCTGTCATCGCGCCTGCGTGGATTAACCCTGCGCGCATTTTACGGATGACATCAAGTTCGTCGCCTTGGACCCCGTTTGGATAGATACGGAGTCCGATTTCGTTATCCGTTTTGACGCGAATTTCTCTTGCCATCGCCTCGAAATTGTTCATCCATGTGGAACCTTTCGGTGCGAGCGTCGCGAATTTAATGGATTCCGCAGCAAAAAGTGTTGTCGGTGCGGTTAACATCCCTAAAATCAGTAGACCTATAACTGTGAATTTAAATAAGGAATCGGGGTTGAAAACCCCTCCTACCTTGTGCGTTCGCTTTTCGGGGTTGAAAACCCCTCCTGCATAGCTTGTTTTTTTGTTTCTCATTATTCTGTATCTCCTTCCATCATTTCTAAATCAAAAAGCATATCTGTCTGACCGAGCCAACGTTTGGCGCGTGATTTTGCGAGTGCGGTCGCAGCCTCTTCACCAGGAAAAATGTCGTCCGGTGCATTAATAACTTCCTGTAACATTTTCTTGTAGAGTTTTACATCTTGTTTAGGATAGGCGTAGTACCGTGCGCGATAAAATTTCGCCAATAGGAATTTGCCGTCATTAAGTTCATCGACCTTATCAAGGTATTCTTTTGCCTTCTCTGGGTCGCCGCCGATGGCTGGTGATCGGTCGCCGTAATAGACGGCGTAGAACAGATAGGCACTGCCGAAGTAGAAGGTATCGTCTAACTCAAGGACACGTTGCATCATTGCTTCGACACGATCAAGGTCGATGACTTGCATCGGGTCATCTTTCTGTAGACTGATACCGCGCGCCATAGCGTAAGCTGCCCAAAAGAGCGGTTCCACCTGTTTTTTCTTGAGTTTCTGGAGTGCTCCTTTTAGGTCATCAAGTGTTACATTTCTCGCGTCCTTAAAGGTTTTATCGGATTTCGCTAACACTTTAAAGGCGTATTCTTCGGCGCGGACGTAGTGGCTGATCGCTTGTGATCGCATTTCGTTTGCCGTCTCGAAGTTTCCTGCAAGTTCAGCGTCTTCCATTTTATCTTCAAGGAAACCGCTGTAGGATGCGTGTGCGCGTGCGGTCTTCGTTTTAAATCCGAGACGCTCAAGGGTTCCAAGGTTATTGGCGAGCGTGGATTCTACGACAGCTAAATTGCTTTCCGACTGAATCCGCGACAGTTTTGCCAGACCACAGCCGCCTAAAAACATAGGCAAGATCAAGAGCAGCAGGAACGTTTGGATTCTCAAATGTTTATGTGTCATATAGATTTCCTTATAGTTCAGGACTTACGCAATTTTGACTTCTGCCCGTTTTGTTAGATGAGAATTTTCGGAGAAAACAGCGGTCTCCTGCCACAAACTGGAAAGTTTGTGCTACAAAAGAGCAGCATGCGTAAGTCCTATAGTTAATGGCACAGAAAAAGTGGAATTTCAGTTTCGTTTATGCCGAAAATGGTAATTGTACGACTGTCGCATCTACACGTCCGCCTGACGTCTCAATCTGGACGCGACTGCCCGGCTCTGTTACTGCGATGCGGACGTACCCTAAGGCGATTTCTTTTCCGAGTGTTGGTGCGAAAGCGGTACTTGTAACCCAACCGATCTCTTTATCGCCGTTGAAAACCGGTGCGTTTTGATGAAGTTTACAGTCATCTTGTGATGTCGGACTCCCGTCGATTTCTATACCACGTAGCAAGCGATTCGGGTGTCCACGATATTTCATCCGTGCGACGATTTCTTGTCCGATATAGCATCCCTTCTCAAAATCGATGGCGTGTTCTAATTCCGCTTCAAGTGGGATAACAGCATCGGTTAGTTCCGTCCCATATCTCGGAATCCCTGCTTCAATCCGTAGGGATTCGAGCGCGTTCCAACCGATGGGTTGAACATCAAATTGTGATCCTTCAGTTATCAACGCTTCCCAGAGAGGTTCCAATCCGTTAGCGGTTGTATAAAGCATATAGCCGATTTCGCCGGTGGTATCCGTGCTAACACAGACGATTGCGTCTTTAAAAAGTGTGTCCGCTTCACGCACGCAATTGTGGCGTTCCTGCAAATTAGACACATCGCTGATACCGAGAACAGACTGGACGAGTTGAGGCGATTTAGGACCGAGGACAGCAATCGCTCCAGTTTTAGCGGTTAGATCAGAGAATTCAACATCATCCGCGATGATATACTTGTCCAGTTCGGTGAAGACGTTCTCTGTGGTTTCAGGTGCGGTGTCAATAGTGATTGCGTCCTTGAGGACGTAGATATTTAAATCGGCGATGATTTTGCCTCGGTGTGTTAGGAGTGTGGCGTAGGTGCCTTGTCCTTCGGAAAGGCTTTCAACATCGTTCGAGATGATGCGGTGCAGAAATTTTGCGCGATCATCGCCAGTTAACTGATGCCTACCTCGGTAGGCGACATCGGCAATACCGACGCTGTTTCGGACGGCGTGGTGTTCGGAAATAGGGTCCGTGTAATGGGCTGCGACGCTCCAACCTTGATGCTTTTCCGCAAAGGTCGCGCCGAGTTGTTCATGAATGTGATGCAGGGGTGTGGTTTTCATAGTTATCAGTTGTCAGTTCGGTTTTCTGCGAAAACCTTTCAGTTTTCAGTAGTTAACAGTTAACAGTACGATTTTGACCAATGATTATCATGATTATAGTGATTTTCCATGATAAGATTCCTGTTTTCTCCCGGTAATCATTGTAATCCCGTCAATCACCGGTCCAGTTTTCAGAAAGAGACTTTGTGATTATCAAAACCTCTTGTAACAGTCGTCAGAAAAAGAACCTTAGAACTATTATTCTCACTGCGAGGCACTCTTGTAACTGATAACTGAAAACTATTCTCCTAAAAGATACGGTCAAAGCGTAAAACGAGTATTGGGTTTCGTAATGAGAACGATGAATCAAGTGCCTCTGAGACTTCGACAGCAAGGCTCCACGGTTTCATGTTACCGAACGGATCTATGAAGACGGAACCGCCGACTCCGACTGAGGTTTTAAGCCGTTCTGTGAATACTTGAAAATTGTCAAAAGGTGCGTCGCCGTGCTGCCAGATGCTACCTGTATCGAGAAAGCAGCTCAATGTCCAGCCGAACACGTCTCCAGCATTTGTATTGATTATCTCATTGATGAAGCGGTATTCGAGATTCAGCAGAAATCGGCTATCGCCTGCGAACTTGTTGAAATCATAACCCCGTAAAGTATTACCACCCCCAAGGTGAAGTAGCCGTTGTCTTGGTAATGGTGCGTCAGAAAAATCACCTGCGATTCTAACGTTGAGTTGATGTGGTCCCGATAGAGGCGTGTAGCGTGCGATTTCAAATCGGTAGAAATTGAAGTCGTAATCACCACCGAGATATTGTCCTGTCATCTCAGCGGCGAACTGTCCGCGCCATCCACGGCGAGTGCGTTCACTTGCCGAAAACAGGACATGGAAATTCTGCAGGCTTGTTGCTCTGTGGTCACGCGTATCAAACGCAAAAACGAGAGCGAGGTTTCTTAAATGTCCCCGCTCAATCCGAGCATTGCCTCGCTTGCGGAGAGAGCGATTTAAGTAGCTCCAATCCGTTGATTTCGAGAGGTTGTCGTGATTTTCTCCTGTGAATTCGAGTCTGAAATAACTCCATTCTGAGGGCGCGTAGATTATCCAACCCTGGGCACCGAACCGTTGATAATAATCCTGAAGGGCGGAACCGTAATAGGAGGAGCTCAGGGTAGCATCCCCGTGATTTAGGTAGCTATTAGAACTGACATCGGTGAGTTTATAGAAACTTGCACCGATTTTAAAGGGTTGCCGTTTAAAGTATCCCTTTTCAATACCGATGTGATAGTTCCATATCTGGCTTGAGAATCCGCGGCTGATGGATCCGAAGGTCTGTTCCTTGCCGGTAAATTGCGTTGTAAGTGTTCCACCTACGCCCAGCATCAAACCGTGAACACGATTGAATTGGACAATCGGGAAAACTCTGGGTTTGACAATAGGTTGTTCCTCAATTTCGACGATCATAACATTTTTGCCACCTTCACGTTGGACTCGCCATCCGAGAATCGACTTAAAGTGCTCATTGCTTTCACGGAGTTCCTTACGCATACGGTTTATCTTTGATTGCCCAAGCGTCCGGTGGTAAATATCGAAAGTTCCCGATCCGTGTGTTCCATCATTATTTTGCGTTTTGAGATCGAGAGCGGCTAAAAGTTCTGCCCGCGAAATCCGACTGTTCCCGGTGAACTGAATTTCGTTTAAAGTGCCTTCGTTGATATGAAATTCGAGGGCATTGTTGACGACTTGGTGTTTAACAGTTGCGAATTCATATCCACGATTTGCGTAGAAATCGGCAATTAGCTGCTGTTTAAGTGTCGCTGCCGCAATAGCAACATAACCTGTATCTAACTGAAACCACTCTTTGATAAGATATGTTGGAAAACTTCTATTTCCGTCAATCCGAATCGATTGAGCAGAGATTACGGGTGCTTCGGTGACTCGGATGTGTAGACTGAAAACCCGGGGACTTTCCTGATCTTCAAGTGGGAGTTGTTCTTGTCTCGTCTCCAGACGGACATCCTGAAACCAGTCGTGATTTCTTAATTCTGCGATCAACCATGCGAGCTGCGATCCTGTCGCCATACTACCGGGTTGAATAGGGGTGTTCTGCAGGATAGCCTCTGTTGCGATTTTCGTATTCCCTTCAATTTCAATTGTAGAAACGAGGAATTGTTCCTCTGCTGTAAAGGTTTCCGAGGTTTCGGGTGGCATCGTTATGAGGTTCAACAGCCCCATCGCCGGTGCGTAACGTTCAGAGAGTTCGCCGACATACTGTTGTGGTGTATGGAACCACCAGGGGTGTTCTGTATCGTAAGTTGGTAGCCAATAGCTATATTCTCTCTCTGTGTTAAGGACAAGATCATCTGCACTCTTTGTGTCCGTGTATGTCTTGCGGTGGATATTAAAAAGCCATCTATTTTGATTCGCGGATCCGTCTTGTGGGTTTAAGCCAGCAGGTTTCTCTAACATTGCCCGAGGAATGGCAATTTCAGCACTCCAAGAGGTTGTGTTAATTTGGGTTGCTACCTTCGCGTTTGAGTTCCAATCACCGTCTCCGTCAAAATCTGTGTTCATGGCATCTCGGTCCAGTGTTGATTGAACATCTTGAGGGGCAAATCGGAAATAGGGTGTTCCGGGCAGGTTAACCTGCTGATCAAAGAGTGCACCGATAGGATTGATAACAAAATGGTAGTAGGTATCGGTCTTTAGATTCGGGTCCATCAGGATTTCAATGCATTCATCTTCCCAAATCGGAGAGTCGTGTTGTGTCTGTGAAATATGAGGGATTTGCGCTTCTGGGATGTATGCCTTTACGCCGATATAGAGGTGTTCGGAGTCCCATAATAGAGAGGTCTGCGTCGGGTTCTGCGGTTCATCAGTGCCATCCACGTTCTGAAACGGTGAGAGTGTACTTGCCCGCTGCCACGCTATTTCAGAGATATTACCATCAATTACCGGTGGTTGGCGTGTCTCGATGACGGTTTGCGAAAAACCATCGAGTGAATCTGACGAAGGGTCTGAGGTGCTGTCTTCTGCGTCCTGTGAACTTTGTAAAATCGAGATCGCATCAGTCGCTTTTAAGCGAAATAGCGGACCCCCATCGTTAATAATGGTTAGGGATGTAGCGTTATCAATTTGTGCCGGTAGATTGACAAAAATCTGCTGTTTTTCGCTTTCAAGTTCAGCATCAATAGCGTAATTTTCCGGCAATTCTAATCGGATACGGCCCCCTTGTGCGGTCATATCCATCGGTGCTGCGACAGCATCAAGTATAATTAATCCGATTGAACCGTTTTGTGCGAGTATTTTGTTTTCTCCATGCGTCAGCAAAATTTTTCCACCGATATTCCCTTTTTTTACAGTGATATTATAGTTCCCCAAAGTTTCATCTAACTGGACGTTTCCTGCGTCTGTCGTAATTTCTATTTTGCCTCGGATACACTTGAGTCGTATATCACCTGCTTTGTTTTCGATATTAAGGGCGACATCTGCGGGGGTGTTAATCGTCCATTTCAGTTGAAGTTGATCGTTAAGCGTCGGTTGCAGGTCAGGCGGATTCGGTTTTGTGTCGGCGGTATCGTCTGTCGGTAATTGGATACCCAGTTGGAGTGTTCCGTCGCTGCGTGTTTCTGTTATTGAGATGTTATCGAGGTATGCGCGCATCAGTGTGTCGCGTTCGGTGTTTGTTGCGGGCATCTGTTTTTCGAGTTTGACCGTAATATTATCTTCTTCAATGGCGATTATTTCGATGTCTCCGGGGAGCTCCAGATTCAGTTTAATTTGGTAAATATCTTCAAAATTGAGGGTTTTCTCCGATGTTGTTTGTAGCAGTGATGTCTGCTTCTGCGTCGGAATAGGTGTAGTGGGTGTGTCTTGCGAATTGACGGCTTCTATAGGTGAAGCAGATAGGTTAAGTACAATCGTAAACGCAATCAATAGATATAGAGAAGTGATGGTTGGACGAGATATAGGGAACATTTCAGGGTTATCCGTTTTATTCCGTATGTGTGGGGCTGCAAAATGGAGATGAAGATTTTATCTGCAAAATTTCTTGACACATTTTAAATAATACCTTATACTTATTAGAAAAGTCAAGCAGTTTTTTCGTACCCTTTACCGCGATTAGAGCGTTTTTATTGAATTAAGACGCTAACGATAAAAACGGAGGAGTGGAGTAGGAATGCTGCGCAGAGGAGAAGAAAGATGAGTGAATCTTTTGAAGGAGCGACAGAGTACGCGTTCTCCTTCGGACCTTGGAACATACACGAAGGATCAGACCCATTCGGACCCCCTGTTCGAGAATCGTATAGTTTTGATGAGAAGGTCGGGTTTTATCGTGATCTCGGTTTCGTTGGTATACAGTTTCATGACGACGATATTGTTCCTGATATCGATGAAAAAACGCCTTCGCAATTGATGGCGCGGACGAAAGCCGTGAAAGCGCAACTTGATGACCACGGTTTAACGGCGGAAGTCGTAGCGCCGCGTCTCTGGGAATCGCCGCAAACGATTGACGGTGCTTATACGTCGAATTCTCCGAAAGAACGGCAGTATGCGTTGGATCGTTCAAAACGGTGTGTTGATGTTGCTAATGAGATTGGGTGTAGAAATCTTGTGCTATGGCTTGCTCGTGAAGGCACTTACATCCGTGAGACGAAATCATCGGCGGATGCGGTTGGACAGATTCTGGATGCTATTAATGCGTTGCTCGAATACGATTCGGAAATCCGTATTTTGATTGAGCCGAAACCGAATGAGCCGATGGACATTGCGTATATTCCGACGATTGGACATGCGATTGGGTTGGCTTATGCAAGCGGTGCACCGGAACGGGTTGGTGGTTTAATTGAGAGTGCGCACGCTATCCTGGCGGGTTTAGAACCGTCGGATGAAATGGGGTATGCGCTCTATCATAAGAAGCTTTGGAGCGTCCATCTCAACGACCAGAACGGGCTTAAATTCGATCAAGATAAGGCGTTCGGTTCTGTTAATTTACGTCGGGCATTTAATCAGGTCCGGGTGCTTGAAGAGAACGGATACGGTAGAAACGGTGAGTTTGTCGGATTAGATGTGAAAGTTATGCGAACACAGCCGCGCGGTATTTCTACAAAACACCTATTGAGTAGCCGCCGAACCTTCCTTAACCTGCTTGAGAAGGTGCGAACATTAGATAAAAAAGTTGAACAGGAGTTTATCGCTGCCCGGGACTATGAAGGCTTGGATTTCTATATCCTTGAACACCTACTTGATATGTAGAATCTATTGACGTGCTCGGTTTTCTTTGCGGGTGCGTCGATTCAATGGCGTGTAAACAAGGCAGCAGAGGACAGAAACAGAAATGACAACGGATAAGAATCCCCTACACGAGGTAATCGGTCCACATTACAACGCAGTGATGCTCGTTGGTCCTCCCGGTGTAGGTAAAGGAACACAAGGGAAAATGCTGGCACAGATCCCTGGCATCTTCCATATCTCAAGCGGAGATATGTTCCGAGCACTTGATACGAATTCCAAATACGGACAGATCTTCCAACAATACGCGCGCGTCGGCAAATTAGTCCCCGATGAGATCACGGTCGAAATTTGGCAGCATTACATGGATGCGAAGGTGCGCGAAGGGGTCTACGCGCCAGAATGCGACCTGCTTATTCTTGATGGTATTCCACGGAACATTACGCAGGCAAAGTTAATAGAGCCGTATATAGAGATTTTTAAAATTATCTATATGGTTTGCGAAGATCGGGAAGTAATGTTCAGACGGATCCGTGGGCGCTCGCTCAAAGAGAACCGGATTGATGATTCGGAAGAGCTGGTGGTTCGGTACCGATGGGACGTTTACAAACGTGAAACTGAGCCGTTGATTGATCACTACCCGCAAGAACTCATCCGCCTCATTGATGCGGACAACATCGCATCGGATGTGCTTCTCCAAATACTCTCCGCTATTGTGCCTATCCAGAAGAAATATTTCAAGCCGCCGCTGATGTAGGTATAGTGCAAGTTACATCGAAGTTTTCGGACTGGAAATCTCGCTCTTTAGCGCGGGGAGGACAGTCCGTTTTTCTTTTGTACATCAACAAGGCGGAGTAACCAAATGCCGGAGTTGCTTTTAGACAATAAACGGATATATCTTTCATGGGGTTATGGTCTGCTGGCGTTTTAGGTTCTCATTTTCAGCGATGAGTGCTTGTATTTGTTTGTCGTTTGCTCGGTCTCTCAAAGCGCGCCATGCGAAAAGGAGCGTTATTATACCTAAAGGGATGCCTATAAAGATGTTGTTTTGGCTTCTCATGGCTTCGATTTCGCTACTGTTTTTTTTGATTTGACTGTCTAAATTCTCGATTTTCAAGTCGATGTACTCTTTCATACGCTTCTCAGATGCCGTGATTTCGGTTTTGATTTCCTCTTTGAAAATCAAGCGTATCTTATTGAGGTCCGCGTCGGTCAACTCACCAAGAGTTGGTAAAGCGATCAGAGAAAAGAGTATCGAGAGCATGAGTATCGTTTTCATGAGGTGTTCCAGTTCCAGTTTGATTTATCCCCCGTAAAGGTGGAAGGGTGGTAGACATGCCTTGCGGCAAGCTTCGCAGTGCTACCCTAAACTGGTTTAAATAGTATAACGTATAGGACACTGAATTGCAAGTTGTTATTTACGTCGGTGATAGAGCAGGATTTCAGGGTGCGCGAGTGCTCGCATCGGGAACGGTGCACCGGTATCGGATATTCGGATGCCGAGGAATTCTGGTGTACATCGGAAGGTTTTGTGCAATTCATACGGACTCTCTTTCCCTAAGATTCGCGTATAAAACGCCGCTGTCTCTTCCAATTCAATCTCACCTATCGGGTACCAATCCTCGTTTTGATAGCCGTGGGGATTGTGTTGATATTTTTGGAACACCTCAAGGTCCGGCACGAGGATAAGTACCCATTCTGCTTCTTGATCTGCCACCTCCAAATCTACATCGGGCAAAAGCCAAGTGAATAAGGGTACGGGTGCGCTGGCAATAACTTCCTCTGGCGGGATGTGTGCGGCTATCCATTCCGACGCTGCAAGACGCGTCGGTTGTGCAAGCATCACAGCAGCGAAGGCGACAGTATAGATGAACGAATAGAGGACGACGATACCGACGATAACACGCCCTCCCCACTTTCCAATTATAGCGTATCTCGACACCGGAAGCCGTGAACCGTTGTGTCTGATTTTGAGAAGATTCGCGAGTGCGATAGCGGCGAGCAGCGTCAGTGCGGGATAGAGTATCAATAGGTGACGCGTGAATTTGACCTTGTGTATGCCGATAAAGAGTAGGCTCGGAATAACGAAAGTCAATAGAAGTATCTCTAACGAACGGAACTCGCTTGTTCTGCTTTTCAGTGAAACGAGTGCTTGCAGGATGCTCAAAACTGTGAGGAGCGCGAGCGGTAATCCCATCCCCCATTTTAGCAGCACAAATATGTAGGTAAACCGTTGCAGCCATCCCGATTCTGCTGTGGAGATGAGACCGAAGTGTCCCTTGTGGTAGTGTGTGGCTTCATACCAGAAGTCCTGAAAGAAAAGGTTCCATGTCGGCGAAAGCAGGTCGATAACCCAGTAGGGGCAGAGGAGCGTAAACGTTAAGGCGGATACACCGATAACCGTTGCAGTCCTTTTGTAAAAATGCGTGCTACCGATGAAGGCGACGAGAGAAAGACAGACGAAGACAGTGGTGAATTTGACAGCGACCCCGACTCCGAAAGCGATACCGAGCCATATCGCAGCCCACGGTGTAAACGACTTTGCAGAAAAACGTGTGCGGGCAACGAGGTAGAGGAATAGCGTTACGCAGAAAGTCGCGGGGATGTCAACGAGTGCGAAACGTGATTCGTTGGTGGCGTGTAACATTGAGACGGCAAGCAGTCCTGCTGCAATTTGACCGATGCGTCTGCTGCCTGCGTATTGCCCGATGGCATAGGTGAAATAGAGGGTAGCAGTGGATAAGAGGACATTGATACAACGCGCGAGTAGAATGATGCGGGTTTCTATGAGAGGCAAGCCCATGAATGAGAACAATTTGCCCACCGCAGCGATGGTATAAAACCATGCCGTTCCGGGCCAGTTGTAGGTTTCAGGGGGTGCTGTGAAGTGGATGAGGTTCAGCACGTCGTGTGCAATAATGGTTTCACGCGGGTCGGGTGTATCCGGCAACCCGACGTTTATACCGATGACGCGGAGACCGAAGCCTCCGATAAGAATCACGAATATAACAGCGTTGCGGGATAGGTTCAAACGGTTTTTCACTGTGAGAGGGAATCTCATTGTTTAACGTGATACTTTGGACCACAATTCCTCGGAGAGTGTCTCTTTAACGTTTGCGATTTGTGCTGAAGGATGTGGCAATTTCAAATTTTCAAATATCTTCCGCCACCGCTCCGATTGTCCTTCTTCAACGTAGACCGGTATAAATCCTAAATTGAGATAGGTTTTAATGGCAGGGACCCGAAAATCGTCGGTGTCCAGCATGGAGCATCTGAACCCGTTGTCGCGAAAGTAGTGGAGAACGGCGAGTGAGACCCATTTTCCGAGTTTGTGTCCGGTGTGTTCGGTAACAACGCCTACCATGTGGACGTATCCGACATCTTTTTCATCTACGGATTGCCGCCAAGCGCAGGCGGTTCCGACCGGGGTGCCACGGTGCGTTGCGAAGTAGAATCCATCTGGAACGAAGACATTCCTGCCTGTAATCTCACTTTGTGTGTCTTCGGCGGTACGTTCTCTGCCACCGAACGAGTCGCTAATAATCCGTGCCCAGTGTACCTCGTCTCCTTTGCGGTAGGTGCGTATATCGTAGCCTGCGGGAAGTTTTAATTCTGGTAAGTCTTTTAAGTTCGGACGTACCATTCTGAGTTGTCGCGGCATCTGCGCTCTCCTTGACCTTCTCCGTTCAGGACTTACACAGTTTTGACTGCAGCCTATTCTGTTAGATGAGATTTCTCGGAAAACCGAGCGTTCTGGTGTCACAAACTAACAGTTTGTGCTACAAGAGTTAAAGATCGCGAGCACAGCGTGCTCCTACCATAAGAGGTTATTGTATTACCGAATTAATAAACTGATATTT
>JAAXHL010000089.1 GCA_012270865.1 Candidatus Poribacteria bacterium
TTAATTCTAATGGTCACTATAAATCCGACATCTTATGTCAGATGTTTTTTCAGAAGGAGAACGCTGAAATAAATATTTTCTTGACTTTTTTGTTACATAGTGATACGATATAATTTTAACGGCATAGCTCGCTCTATTCCGTATGGTTAACAGTAAAAGGAGACTTTTTTGGACGTATGAAACAATACAGGACCGACGAAATCCGTAACATTGCAATTATTGCGCATTCAGGAGCAGGTAAAACATCTCTTGTTGAGGCGATGCTTTACAACGGTGGTGCCATTGAGCGTATGGGGACCGTAGATAGCGGAACTTCTGCAGCCGACTATGCCGCTGATGAGATAGCACGCAAAACAACGCTCAACTGTTCAGTCTGTATCGCAGAATGGGAAGGAAACAAACTAAATATAATTGATACCCCCGGCGCAGAGGATTTTTACGGGGATCTCTACAGTGTACTCCGAATTGTCGACGCGGTCGTCGTTGTCGTCGATGCAACAACGGGTGTCGAAGGTGGAACGGAAAAGGTATGGGAGATCGCAGATACATATCAACTCCCACGTCTCATTTTTATCAATAAAATGGACAAAGAGAACGCCAGCTTTGAAAACGCACTTGCCAGCATTGAAGATATTTTAGAGACCCGAGCGGTCCCCATTCAACTGCCGATTGGAAAAGAAGACAATTTCGCAGGTGTGGTTGATGCCATACAGATGGCGGCGTATCTACAACCTGATGGCAACAAACGCGCGGCGAAATCGGAGATTCCAGCAGAATTAGAGGCACAGGCTGAAGAGACCCGCGAAGCACTCGTTGAAGTCGCAGCAGAAAGTGATGACGAACTCATTGAGAAATTCTTTGAAGGCGAACTCACTGAAGAGGAAATTCAGGACGGTTTGCGACTCGGTATTTCCGAAAATCAGTTTGCACCTGTACTCTGTGGGGCAGCATTGAACAATGTCGGCGTGCAACAATTGATGGATACGCTCGTAAACGGGTGCCCATCGCCAGTCGATATCGGCACCGTCCAAAGCGTTGAGAATGCGGAAGAAACCCGTGAACCTTCACCAGATACCTCAATGTCCGCTGTCGTTTTCAAATCTATAGCCGACCCGTTTGCTGGACAATTGAGTTTTTTCCGAGTCTATTCCGGTACCTTGCGCGCAGATACGCAAGTCAGTAATGCGACGCGCGGACAGGCTGAACGCCTCGGTAAAACGACCTTCATGAACGGTAAGAATGCAATCAGCACGCCACACGTTGAAGCAGGTGATATTGGTGCGCTCACCAAACTTGCTGAAACGCATACCGGCGACACGCTCTGCGACAGAGACGCACCGATTAAACTTGCAGGCGTTGACTTCCCGAACTCCGTACTCTCTTACGCGATCCGTCCGACGCGTGAAGGCGATGATGAAAAATTAATGACATCACTCACGCGGATGTCTGAAGAGGACCCAGCGTTTAGGATTGAACGTAACGATGCTACTAAGCAATTGCTCGTCTCTGGACTCGGCGACTTGCACATCACAGTCAACCGTGAACGGATGGCAGACAAATTCGGTGTTGAGACAGAGGTATCACCGCCGAAGATCCCGTATCGGGAAACGATACGTCGGAATGTTCAGAGTATCCAAGGACGACACAAACGCCAATCGGGTGGAAGAGGGCAGTTCGGTGATGTCACGATTAATCTCGGACCCTTGCAACGCGGCGAAGGTTTTGAGTTTATTAACAACATCGTCGGGGGTGCGATCCCACGTAACTACATCCCTGCTGTCGAAAAAGGGATTCGTGAACGGATGGACAGAGGCTTACTTGCCGGTTTCCCCGTCGTTGATATCCAAATTGATCTTTATGACGGCAAATACCACCCTGTCGATTCTTCGGATATGGCGTTCCAGATCGCAGGTTCGATCGCCTTCGCTGCGGCTGCGGAACAAGCGGACCCGTGTTTGCTCGAGCCGGTGATGAACGTCACAATCACGGTGCCGGAACAGTTTATGGGCAACATCATCGGTGACCTGAACGGACGGCGTGGACAGGTGATGGGTGTCGAACAGATCGGGAAAAAGCAGGTGATTCAGGCAAATATCCCGCTTTCGGAGATGCTCCGGTATTCGATTGATCTCAAGTCGATGACGAGTGCCCGTGGTAACTTCGTGATGGAATTTTCGCACTACGAAATCGCACCCGACGACATCGCACAGAAGGTCATCGCTGCAACAAAACAAGAAGAAGAAGAGTAGAATCATAGGGTCTGGGTAACCCAGCCTCTACACCGTTGATTCGTTATGCTGGCGAGGTTTCAAACCTCGCCTCCCTTTGTGTTTGTAGCCGCGGTTCGCAAGATATTGGTAAGAGGCTTACCGGATTGAGCATATATTGACTGAATTCACATCAAGGGACAGAGGTTTCGCAGATGGCGTATAGTAATTGGACCTTAGAAACAGTGAAGAAAGCGTTTCAGCTGGAAGAAGTTAATGCAGCCGGTATCTTTTCTAACGTAGAACCGGTGGAACCGAGTGCACATCTTACCACAACACTGGAACGAAATGTCCCATTAGCTTTCGCTATGGGCACAGAGAAGGCAAAATCCGAACTGATTGTCTCTGCCATCCTGGTTGAGCTCTGGGAGCATTTTGACCGAAATATCAGTTTTTTTTCGGGGATTGACTTTAATATTGATGCTGAAAACGGCTTGACCGGCGTTTGTGATTTTTTGGTAAGTCTGTCGCCATCTCAATTTCATTTGGAGGCACCAGCCATTATCCTTGTTGAAGCGAAAAGGGATAATTTGACAGCAGGGCTCGGGCAGTGTGTTGCAGAAATGGTTGCCGCCCAACGTTTTAATGCCGAACAAGGGAACGACATTCCTTGTGTCTATGGTACTACCACGTCAGGTATAGAATGGGTATTTCTTAAGTTGGAGGAGAAGAAACTTCAACTTGACATGGCAGCCTACACAATTGAGCGGTGCGACAAAATCCTCGGTATCCTCGCCAGTATGGTCGCACAAAAAGCATAAAAAGAACAACGGGCAGATAACGCCATCCGCCCGTTGTCAAAAACGACTAACCATCCAGATGGAAGATCGCCATTTTCAATTCGGTCATCTCTTCTATGGCGTACTTCGGTCCCTCTTTACCCATACCGCTCTCTTTGACACCACCATACGGCATTAAGTCCGCACGCCACTGTGTACCCCAGTTCACCATCAGATTGCCAGACTCGACTTCTCGGACGAACTTCATCGCCCAATCAACGTTCTGGGTGAAAATCGCGGCACTCAACCCGTAGTTTGTATCGTTGGCGAGCGCGATCGCTTCGTCAATGTCGTTGACCCGCGTCACACCGACAGCCGGTCCGAACACCTCGTCACAGGAGATTTTCATCTCCGGTTTGACGTTCGCGAGGATGGCAGGCGTAACGAACTGATCCTGTTTCTCGCCACCGGTGAGGAGTTCTGCGCCGTCCGAGACGGCTTCCTGAATCCATTCGGCGACACGGGCAGCATCACCCTCTCGGATCATCGGTCCCATCCGTGTGCCTTCTGCGAGTGGGTCGCCGGTACTGATTTGGGCGACTTCTGCTTGGAACGCATCTAAGAAATCGCCGTAGATTTTCTCGTGTGCGATGACGCGCTGCGTTGAAATACAGACCTGTCCTGCGTTAGAATAACCGGACGCAGCCGCGGCACGTGCGACTTTCTCAGGGTCAGCATCAGGCATAACAATCAGTGGGGAATTCGATCCGAGCTCCATCGTGACGCGTTTTAAACCAGCGACGCGACAGATATGTTCGCCGACATCACGGCTGCCGGTAAAGGTAATTTTTCGGACGCGTCGGTCTGCACAGAGCGTATCCCCGATTTCGCCGCCGGGTCCCGTTACACACTGAATCGCTTCGGGTGGCGTGCCTGCTTCTAAAAAGAGTTCAACGAGTTTCAAGGCAGAAAGCGGTGTATCTGTCGCGGGTTTGATGATAATCGCGTTGCCGCCAGCGATTGCGGGACCGGCTTTGTGGCAGACGAGATGCAGCGGGAAATTGAACGGACTAATACCGGCAACGATACCGCACGGCATACGCACCGTGAAACCGAGTCTACCTTTGACACCGGGCGCGCCTTCAAGCGGGATTGTTTCGCCCGTTAATCGCTTCGCCTCTTCTGCGGAAAGTGCGATGATTTCGGATGCGCGCGTGGCTTCAACCGTCGCCTCTGCCAGGATCTTGCCCTCCTCACGCGTGATAACTTCGGCGAGTTCATCAGCCCTCTCCACCATTAAGTCCGCAACTTTCCGTAGGATTTCATAGCGTTCATAGCCGGTGAACCCTGCCATAATTTTCGCGCCGCGTTCTGCGGTCTGAATAGCCGTCTCAACGTCGCTTGCGTCACCTCTCGGAACAGTATCAACAACTGAACCGTCAAAAGGACTCAAGACATCAATGTTTTCGGATTTGTCAATCCATTCTCCGCCTACGTGCATTTGCATAATGCGTTTTCTCCGTTTCTAATTTAACACCCAGATGAAAGTGAAATAAAGTTGGTAATTATTTCTGCTCGTGAGAATCGCGAGCAAAACTCGCTCCTACAATAAGACTTTGTGAGAATCGCGAGCAAAACTCGCTCCTACAATAGACTTTATGAGAATCGCGAGCAAAACTCGCTCCTACAATAAGACTTTATGAGAATCGCGAGCAAAACTCGCTCCTACAATAGACTTTATGAGAATCGCGAGCAAAACTCGCTCCTACAATAAGAGGTAGTTGATACATTACCGAATTAAATTCTTAAACTTCATGGGCGTGTTTATTTTTTTACCTTGTTGTTTTCAGCAAAGCCCAAGTTGTTGTTGCTTTTCCAGTTGCCTCGACAGCAGCATAACCGGCTAACCCGTTATCCATGACATCGTTGAGTTCGTCTTCAGAGAGTGCCTCGGTAAAAAAACCGACCTCGTCGAAAAGCCCAGTTGCTGCAACGGGGCCGGGGCGTGCACCTATCCATATAGGCGATTCACTTGTATCCAGCGTCCCGCCACTATCTGCCTCGCCATCCAATTTCCTGTCAATGTACATCTGAACGTTTTTGCCGTCGTAAATTTTAGCGATGTGATGCCAATTACCATCAGCAATAATCGTTTTACCGTCAATCCGTCCGACGTTTCCATCGACGTGCCACATAAATACCGGATAGTCGTCCGTGTGAATCCATATATCGAGATGGCGTACATTTTCTGGTTCGGGCCAGACATCCCCGTTCCGCCAGACAACATATTGCCACGAAGCGTTTTCCAACTTCAACCATGCGACAAACGAGTACGTATCAGAATTGAAAACATCGTCGTGATTGACACGGACGTAGCTATCACCTTTCCCTTCAAATTTCAATGCGCTGCCGAATTTGCCGTCTTTTACCGAATCAAGGGTCCCCTTGATTTCACCGTCGTGTCCGCTGACGATATCTTTGACGACCTTTCCACCGTTATCCTCAAAGAGCCAAGCACTCACTAAACCGAGTTTCGCAGCGTGTGCGGAAGGAGAGAACACTATCATAACGGCTATTAGACTCAAAATTACCACGAAAGCCTGCATTTGGTAGACAGAAATAACTTTTTTCATTTCGTCCTCCTTAGACGCGGCAATTATCAAGCGCGTCTTCATTCAATTCAATGCCTAATCCGGGTCTATCCGGGACCGTTGCGTATCCGTCAACAAGTGGAATCGTTGACGGTGTGACGAGGTCAAAAGCACGCAAGGCGTTTAGTGTGATTGATGGCATAGTAGCATTCGGCATAACCGCTGCGAGATGCATGACGTAGCAAGTGGTGATACCGAGTCCGACAATTTGTATCCAGACGGGGAGATGTGCAGCGTTTGAAATCGTCGCCTCGCGTATCGCATTCGCAGCGCGCGAATCGGGATAGGCGATAATAAACGAGTCGTTCATTTTTGCGCGAATCGCTTCAACCGGGTCCGGATTTCCGAAATGGATCGTTATCGGCATATCGGTATGCCGTTTAATTTCTTGATAACCTGCGATGTCGGCTTGTCGAATCGGGGTTTCAAACGACTCTATATTGTAATCTTGGAGCTGCCGTACGACTTCAAGCGTCCGTTCCGGTGTCTCAAACGAATCGTTGGCATCCACGCGGAGTTGATAATCTTCCGGTACAGCATCGACGATCGCTTCGACCTGCTCAAGCACTTCAAACCATGGACGCGCTTTGATCTTATGGAGTCGATAGCCGAGTCCGTAAGCGTGTTTCGCTTCTGCTGCCCACTCCTCTGGTGTCATATCAATAGACCAATAGCCGAATGCGGCTTTGTCGTGAACCTTTTCGCCTAAAAGTTGATGCACTGGTACACTGAGTGCTTTACCCATGATGTCATAAAACGCCTGTTGCAAGGGGGTCGGTGCCCAACCGTTCATAAACTCAAACGGGTTTCTACCGATATAGCGTTGAACGACTTCATCGGCGTGGTGTGAACCGTCGCCAATCCCGACGAGTCCGACATCGGTATGGACTTTGTAGACGTGGTCAATCTGGTAAAGATTGCGACGGGTCATCAGTTCGTTTACGCCTTCATGATACGGTACTTTTACTTTGATAACATCAATCTGTGTAATCTTCATAATTGCCCCGCGGAATAGTTTTCAGTTAAGAGATTTTCGTTTAACAAAGCCCTCTTTTGACTGCCTACTGCTAACGAATTACCACTCTTTTGACTTATTCATCACGCCGGATCCAACTGACGACATCTTCTGCTTCACCTGTGCCACCCTCAACACCATCACTCCCGAATGAGATGAGATCATAGCCGTATCGGTCGTGTACACCCGGACGGATATAGATATAAGGGTTCCCCCAGGGGTCTTCCGTAATCGGAATTTGGATGTAGGGTTCAATCCAGTTTATAGGCATCGGTGGTGCTTCAGGCTTTTCCCAGAGTGCCTTCAATCCTTGTTCGGTTGACGGATAATCGCCGTTATCTTTCGCGTATCTATCGAGAGCGATACCGAGTGTTTCGATGTCGGCATCGGCTTGTGCCTGTAGGGCGCGCCCCGCCTGTCCAAGCAACCGAGGTGCGAAAAGCACAGCAGCAATGACCACAAGGACGATAACGACAACTAAAATTTGTATGGATGTTAATCCTGCTTGTTTAGAATCAATTGATTTCACGCATTCCCTCCGCGATCTTCTGGAAAATCGGGGTAGACCCCGCAACTGGCATAGCAAAGACCTAATCGTTATCAGCCGTCAGTTTAAAGCGATTATGGCTTTTAGATGAAAATTGACGACGGATAATTTTCTTTAGTGTATCATATCTCCACAGTTGTGTCAATTAAAAAATCGCTTGACACGCCTCACCACGCGCTCTATAATAATCTACTATAAATGGAACATCCTATTACATGGACAGAAATAAAACAGTGGAGGAATCCGAGGATGGCGAAAACGATATGCATTGTTGGAACGATGGATACGAAAGGCGTGGAATTCGAGTTCATTAAAACGCAGATTGAATCAACTGGAGTCTCGACGTGTGTTATCAATACGGGTATATTAGGAGAACCGCAATTAACACCGGACATCTCCGCGAATGCAGTTGCACAAGCAGGCGGTTCATCTCTACAAGCACTGCGAGACGAAGGCGACCGGGGTAATAGCGTCACCGTGATGGCACAAGGTGCTGCGGCACTCGTCGCTGAGAAACACGCTGCGGGTGAGATTGACGGTATCATCTCACTCGGCGGTTCTGCAGGCACAACCATCGGAACAACAGCGATGCGGGCTGTTCCGGTCGGTGTCCCGAAAGTTATGGTGTCTACGCTCGCCTCGGGGGATACGAGTCCTTATGTGCAGTCAAAAGATATCTGTATGATGTATTCTGTGGTAGACATCGCTGGCATCAACCGTTTGTCCAGACAGATTCTTGCCAACGCTGCCGGTGCGATTGTCGGGATGGTGAACGCCGAAGTGCCAGAGGCAACAGCAGACAAACCCTTAATCGCAGCGACGATGTTCGGTGTAACGACCCCGTGCGTCACAAAGGCGAGAGAGATTCTTGAAGAAGCTGGCTACGAAGTCCTCGTGTTCCACGCAACCGGCACAGGCGGACAAGCGATGGAAGATTTGGTGAAAGGCGGTTTTCTCGTCGGCGTATTAGACGTGACGACGACCGAACTCGCTGACGAGTTAGTCGGTGGAATCCTGAGTGCCGGTCCTGATAGATTGGAAGCTGCTGGACAAACGGGTTTGCCGCAAGTTGTCGCACCCGGGGCATTGGATATGGTGAACTTCGGGCCGCCAGATACAGTCCCAGAGAAGTTCAACGATAGACTGTTCTACCAACACAATCCGACGGTGACGTTGATGCGGACGACCGCCGAAGAAACTGCCGAACTCGGACGCATTATGGCACACAAATTGAGCGAAGCACAGGGACCCACAACAGTTATTATTCCGACGCAAGGTGTATCGGCAATCGATAAGACCGGACAACCTTTTGATTCACCAGAAGCGCGGGAAGCGTGGCGCGAGAACCTAAAGGCGCACATCGGTGACAATGTTACGGTTATTGAAATGGACGCTCACATCAATGACGATGCCTTCGCAATAAAACTCGCAGAAACGTTGTTGAAGAACATACCATAGAGAGGACAAAAATGGCAAAAGCTTACAGAACACTCACTGAAGCAGATGTTAACCACTTCGTCGAGAAGGGACACATTATCCTACGAGACTGTTTTCCACGTGAATTGGCAGAAGAGTGGCGCGCGTTTGCCTTTAAACGTCTCGGTTATGATCCAGACGATCCGGCGACTTGGAAAGAACCGCGCATTCATCTGCCATCTATGAACCGCGTGCTGATTGAAGATGTTGCACCGCGAGCATGGAACGCTATCTGCGATCTACTCGGCGGCGAAGACAGGATTATAACCTCCCGGGGGAACAACACAAAGCCGGGTTGGAGTGATGGTTTTATTATTAATTTTTCGTTGGGCGCGGATACGCCGTGGCAGCCGCCTTCACCGGAAGTCTGGGGGTGGCATAAGGATGGCGACTTCTTCCGGCATTTTCTTGACAGCCCAGAGCAAGGCTTACTCACTATCGTCGTCTGGTCAGATATTTACCCACAGAGTGGTGGGACGTTTGTGGCGTGCGATTCTGTCCAACATGTTGCGCAGTGGTTATATGAACATCCAGAAGGGTTGTTACCCGGCAATGGTTTTGGTAAACTCGCTGGAAAGTGCAAGGATTTTGTAGAAATTACCGGAAACGCGGGAGATGTTGTGTTGCTGCACCCGTTTATCTTACACGCTGCCTCACAGAACCCGTCCGGTCGCGCCCGTTTTATTACAAATCCACCGGTTGCGCTTAAAGAACCGATGAATTTCAATCGTGAGAACCCAGACGATTTTTCACCAGTGGAATTGGGTGTTCTTCACGGATTGAGGAAAGACCGTCTGGATTTCAAGCCGACAGCACCGCGGGAACGTTTAGTGCCAGCGCGCATCCAGCGTCAGAAGAAGATGCTGGAAGAACAGAAGAAACGCCTCGCAATGGAATAGGTGTTTATAGTAAAATCCGAAAATAAATGAACACTTGTCCGAAGATAACCCCCCTAACC
>JAAXHL010000054.1 GCA_012270865.1 Candidatus Poribacteria bacterium
ATTTATTTATGGGCTTCACTATAAATTGACACCTATGGTACGCGAAAAATCGCACCTACAGAATTTGGGATGGTAAGGTTTTACCACTGTCCGTGGACGGGGGTTTCGCGTGCTGTCTCGAAGAGATCTTCCCATTCGTCAGAGCCGTCGTCGAAGGTTAATTCCAGACGCGCCCCTTCTACTTGCGCCTCACCGTTTCCGGCATTGAAATAACCTAAGCCATCTCCCGCCATGTGGATGCAGCTGCCGTCAGGATAGACCGCGGTTTTGATGATGCGTGGCGGAGGATGGATCGTGTAGCCGTCAGGGTCTAATTCTTCATCAGGCACGCGGCAGCGTTCGACTGCGTCTTCGTCCACTTCAACGCCTAACCCTGGTGCATCTGAGATTTTGTGGCATCCGTCTGCGACTTGCACAGATTGTGTCAGTAGATGCTCGCTATAGAGATTAATACAGGTAATTGCGGGCCATGTCGCATGGGTGAGTACACTGCCGAGGTGTCCTGCCCAGGTCGTTGTCAAGCCGTTGCCGACGATTTGGAGCCAAAACGGCATATCCGCTGCCGCACTGAGTTGTCCTTCACGCATCACTTGCGACTTGCCACCACCGATGACAAATCCAGTACATACATCTTCAGAGACACAAGTTGTATAGGGTGGCGACCCGAAATGCATAGCGATCTGACAGCCGACGGTTTCGCGGATCTGTTTGTTCCCTTCAACATCGCTTTGCGGGATGGGGGTCTCAAACATAGCGACGTTTGGGTGTGTGGCGAGTTTTTGGAGGACAGGGATAGCGGTTTCCGCATCGCGCCAAGACCCGTTTGGATCGAGGTCGAGTTTGAAATCGGCGGGTACGACTTTCGCGACGGTTTCTACCTGTGCGACGATATCCCACCACGGACGCGGTTTGTTTTTGAAACTGGTATAGCCGTTTTCGACGGCATCTGCGGCTTCCGCTGCCCAGTTTGCGGGAGAAGAATCAATAGACCACCACGAAATAGGGACAGCGTCTCGACATTGATTGCCGAGGAGTCGGTGGACCGGGACCTCCAGAATTTTGCCGACGACATCAAAGAGTGCCATTTGTAAGCCAGCACCGAGCGAATCGTCGTTCATCAATTCGGCTGGACTTTGTCCGATCACACGTTCAACACTTGCGTCGCTGACTCGGGAATAGGTATAGTGAATGACCGTCTCGCCCCAACCGACGTGTCCGGTATCCGTGGTGACCTTGCACAGTTCAAGGAGCGACCAGTTGTAAACGGTTGAGACGCTTTGGGTGGTAATCTGTTGTTGACGCGGGGTGAAAGGGACATCTACAATTACACGTTCAACGTTTGTGACTTTCATAGCGGACTCCTTAAGTGGTAACGAAGGTGTGAGGTGCGGGGACCTCGTCTTATGTTATAATGGTTAAGAAAGGTTTTGGCTACCTCATTATACCACAAGGAGTCCTTTTTCTACTATAGAATCCTCTATTTCTTCAGTTTTAAGAAAATATTGGATTTCGCGTCCTTTTTAGGGATCCGGTGCGGTTGGATGAAGATTATAGTAGATCCCGAAAATAAGTT
>JAAXHL010000027.1 GCA_012270865.1 Candidatus Poribacteria bacterium
ACTCAACATTGAACGACTACTAGTAGGTTTTAGAACGACTAACCGATTCGCTCATTCAACTCTTCTGGTTTATGTGTACACAACCTATTTAAATGATACGATATTTTTTAATAATTTACAAGAAAAAAATTAAAAGCGATTAGGATGTCCTTAGAAAAAAAATATCGCTATTTATCAGTTATCAAAATTTGTGAGCGAATTTTTAGGATATAAGGGTGCTTGGGTGATTCGGCGAAAGCGGCTCCAATCTCGCGTCGCGCGTCGGAGATGCGATTGAGACGGTAGTAGACAAAAGCAAGCGTAGCACGGTGTACTGGACGTTTATCGCCAGCGACAGCGGTTTCAGCAAGAGCCAGTGCCTCAGTCAGCAGCCTGTTTTCTGTCGCAAGCAGAGATGCCAAAGCCTCTTTCGGAAACGGTACATCCGGTGCAAGTCGGATCGCCTGCCGGAAATCGGTCTCTGCCATATCAGACGCGCCTTGTTTCTGATAAATTTTTCCACGCCACAAATATCCGGGTGCCCATCTCGGCTCGTGTTGTATCCCCATTGTAAACGTCTGTTCAGCAGCTGCCAAGTCGCCTGACATCTCGCGCAAGTTCGCGAGTTGGACGTAGGCATCCATATAATCCGGTTCGTGTTTGATGAGCGTCAAGTAGTGTGCCGCAGCGGCTTGTCGGTCCCCGAGTTTGACTTCTATCACACCGAGATGTAAAAGTGCCTGACGTGAAGTGGGTTCCATCGTTAGCACACGCTGATACATCTGTTTAGCGGATACCCATTCGCCGAGTTGCATCTGAACATAAGCGTAATCTTTCAACGCGGGTGCAAACGTCTTATCCGTTTCGAGTGCCTTTTTAAGAGGTTCTAAGGCACGCTGCAGCTGCCGTTGCTCGATGAACCAGTGTGCCTGACGGAGATAGCGTTCAGCAAGCGTTCGTCGATAGCGTACTTCGGCTGCTTCGGCTTTTTCAATGTTCCCTATATCGCGTAAGACATCCGCGAGCGATTTGTGAAACGTCGGTTCTTGTGGTGCCTCTTGGACGGCATGTTCGTAAAAACGTTGGGCGACACCGAGTTGCCCACGCCTGACCGCGACCTCACCGCGTCCAAACGCCGCACTGGCAAGCGTTTTATCTTGCACGAGTGCCTCCCGAAATACGGCATCGGCTTCATCAATACGGTTGAGTTTCAGCAGGACATGTCCAAGGTTGTTATAAGCAGCGGTTGTGTCTGGATGTAGCTGCACGGCGACGATATAATACCTACGTGCCTGTTCTAAGTTCCCACGTTCGGTTTCAATCTGTCCTAAAGCGACGTACCACGCCGCCGGTGTCTCCTCACCGGCACCTTTGACGGCTTTTTGGAACCACATATCTGCCGCATCCAGCTGCTTGTTACGGTGATACGCGGTCGCGAGTTTAGCTTGCACAACGGATTGCAGGCGAGCAATCGTAATATCGGTCTGTTGTTCGGCTGTGAGGCGTTCTAAGGCACGCTGAAAGGCAGTAATCGCGGCGGGATAGTCCCTCAACTTTGCGGCGGCATCCCCTTCACCGATGTAAACAATCGGTAATTCAGGAGCCTCTTCGGCAAGACCGCGATACAAACGGAGTGCTTCTTCCCACTGCCCAGCTTGAAACGCACGCTGTGCAGCTTTCAATCGCTGCTGAAACGTTTCAGGATAATCCGTTATATCCGCTCGCAAAACATCTACTGACACCGATACGACGAGCAGAAACACAGATATTCCAACAACAAAGAATCGAAATATAGGACATCGCGATTCCCGATTTCCACATCCGTTCAAGTCCTGATAAACCGACATGTGTTACCTCGCCTCGTTTTCCACTTGCGTGAGTTCATCGTCTAAAATATGCCACGTCCCCTCTTCTTTCTGCATGCTTAACCACGCTTCAAATTCCTTTTCCGCTTGCGTTTGCTGAATCTGCTCTGTAATTTCCTCACGGACATCCGAATACTCTTTCTGACGTTCTGGGTCAGTCCGAATGCGTTCAACAATTCGGTACCCCTCCGCGACAACGAGTGGTTCACTTCGCTCAGAACCTTTTAATTCGGTTACCAGCTTCCCCAAGGGTGTCCCTGTTTCAAGTGTCAAGACTTCAAACTCAAGTAACAACTGGGTCTCGTATGCATTACGCACCGCTTCAAATGTTTCACCTTCCTGTAAGCGTGCCCTGACTTTTTGTACCCGGTCGGCCACGTTCTGCTTTTCCGTTTCTGATATATCCTCTGGAACAACTATAAGTAGCGAGTTGAAGGTGACTGTCGATGGCACGACGAATTCCGTTTTGTTTGTCTCGTAATATGATTTGGCTAACCGCTCAACTAATGCACTGCTAACAGCGTTGAAAAAGATACGGCGGAAGAATTCGTCATAAATGAGTTGTTCATAGACCCACATCCTCAAGGTTTCGGTTTCCAACTGGTGTTGTTGCAAGGCGTTTTGGAAATCTATGTCGGAAGCGAATTGTGTACGGATCTCTGTGATCTTTTCTGTAATTCGAGCATCGCGCTCGGCGATAACAACGCCAATCCGCTCCGATTCTTGTAAGACGAATTTACGGTTAATAATGGTTTCAAGGACGGCACGTTTCGAGGGTTCAGCGGTGGGTTTGCCTACAATAGCGGCGATTCGGAACTCATTTTCAAATTCACTGCGTGTGATAGCCTCCGTATTGACAACCGCAACAATGGCATCTATAAGTGTCTGCGCATAAACGTTACCACCGATATAGAGTAAGAGCAAAAAGAATATAGATCGGCGCATATTATCTCAGGTTTCTCGGTGTCAGCCATGCCTCTTCAATGTGTAGACCGAGTCCGGGTCCATCGTTTGGAGAAATATAACTATCTTTCGGGAGCGATTCACCCTCAAACAATTTCGTCTCCTCCAGCGGTACACCGGGTGCCGTGCCGAGGTAGTATTCTACCCACGGCGTATTTGGCATAGCGGCAGACAGGTGGAGACCAGATTGACGGAGACCACCGCCGTGAAAGATAACCGTAAGTCCTGCAGCGTCCGCGAGGTGGCAAATCTTGACGCATTCGGTGATACCACCGACCCAGAAAGTATCCGGCTGCAAGATGTCCAAGCAGCGTCTCTCAATAATCTGCTGAAACGGGAAGCGGGTGTAGTGGTGCTCACCACTCGCAAGGCTCACCCAATCGACAGCCTCTCTGACTTTCACCAGACCGTCAATATCTTCTGGGATAAGGAACTCCTCAATCCATTTGAGGCGATACGGACGAAGCCGTTGTGCCAAACGGATGGTGTAATCAACATCGAAAGCCATATAGCAGTCGAGCATAATCTCGACATCGTCGCCGACCGTCTCTCTGGTTTTCGCCACCAGTTTTTCGTTCTCTTTCAACCCCCATTCACAGTCTGTTGGTCCGTACGGACACGCCAATTTTACCGCCTTGAATCCGAGTTCTAATTGCCAATCGGTATCGTTGCCGGTTGCGTATGCAAAGAGTTTATCACGCACGGGTCCGCCGAGCAGCTCATAGACCGGTTGGTTCTTAATCTTGCCGTTGAGGTCCCACAAGGCGATGTCAATCCCGCTCATCGCGCAACTCGTCAAACCTTGCGAACCGTAAGGTTTAGACATACGGAACATCATATCCGAAATCTTTTCAACAGCGAAACAATTTTCACCGATTAGCATCGGTGCGAAGTGCTCATCAATGATTGCAGCGACTGGCGTACCGAACGATGTCTCGCCTATCCCGAAAGTCCCGTCCTCGGCGGTGACCTTGACATAAACTTGATCCCATTTCGGCATCCAACTCGAACGGTGACGTTTATATTGTGGGTAGCGCGACATCGGGTTTGCGACTTCGGCGTGAACGTTCCACGGTTCGCGGCGCGGCTCAGTGCGTTTGATGTCCCGCGGCGGTACGTTGATTCGGACTGTCTGTATCTCTTTGATTCTCATGCGCTTGCTCCATTCAAGGTTTCCCGCATGATACCATAACACCGTGTTTATAGTGACCATTAGAATTAAAGA
>JAAXHL010000114.1 GCA_012270865.1 Candidatus Poribacteria bacterium
TGTAGCACAAACTTCCCAGTTTGTGGCTCTTTTGTAGCACAAACTTTCCAGTTTGTGGCAGGAGACCCCTGTGTTTTCCGAAAATTCTCATCTAACTGAACGAGCCGAAGTCAAAATTGCGTAAGTCCTGCTTAAAAAAGTATAACACAGTATGCAGATAGATGTCAAACAATTGGCAGTCAGCAGCAGTGCGACTCAGCTTTTGGTTTTTCGTCCAATTTTAGACATCCCAACGTTCCTACGGGACTGAACACGAAAAATAAAAAACCGCTCCTATATCCCTACGCCAATAGTAAGGACATAAGAGCGGAAAATTTCGGTTTTGCGGTTCAACTATTGTGAGGCTTTGAGGTCACCCCAAGTGACAGTTGCTTTTCCTTTCGCTTCAACAGGCGTTGTTGCAGCAGCGACATCCGGCTGTTGCGAAATGAAATCAATCATTTCGATAAGTACCTGTCCACGTGGAAGATCGCCGTTGTTAGGTTCTTGCATGCAGATACCCACGCGTCCGCTACTATCGTTCAATTTGATAATACCCGGATCAAAGAAGGTCTGACCGTTATCACCGAAAACGACTTCAACGCTCCACGGGTCAACGATCTGTTCACTTTTGAAAGGTCTTTCGGAAGTGAATGCCTCAAGAGATGGCGTATATTTTTCACCATCGGCTGTCGGCGTAATGGCTGTGCCGCCGCCCCACATATCGGCGTTGATATTGATGATGGTCTTTAGACCGTTTTCACCATTGGCACCACCACCTTGTGTGACATAGAAAGCGTAATCGGCACAATTAAGGATGATATTCCCACCGTAGAGAAATCGTTCGGCGATGGAGTCATCTACCTGTACGTTTCCGGGGGTATAGAGGGTTGTCGGGAACCAACCGAAGATGATGAGGATATCTGCCTTGCCATCATCAATCCGTTCCTCTGCCCAGGGACCGATTTCTGCGTCGGTTTTATAAACAACATCACCAACAGCAGGAACAGCGTCTTTGAGGTTATCAAAGACGATTGCGCGTTGGATATCTGCATTGTCTTTAGAGATCCAACCGGTGTTTTCACTGAAAATAGCGACATCGCCTAATTCTGCCCAACTGGACATCGTACACGTAACGAAAAATAAAATTACAAACAGTGCTAATGCGTTGCGTATCATTAGTTTTTCCTCTCTTTTTAAGTCTGCCCCGATGGGACCGATACCATCATCGAGGCAACCAGTGTTAGAAAAAAAGTTCTAACGACATTCGTTAGAATTTGGTTAGAACGTCGACTTAAGTTGTCCCCATGTCGTGGCAACTTTCTCACCCGGATCCACTGCAAGTACCTCACCCAGGTAGTTATCAATCATCTCTGCCATGACTTCACCGCGGGGAAGTCCGCCATTATTCGGTTCTTGAAAGGCGATCCCGATGCGACCACCGGTCTCGGTATCGTAAACAAAACAGGGATCCAAGAAACCTGCGCCATTATCACCGAAAACGATTTCAACTTCCCAAGGATCCACAATTTGGTCTTCTTTGAAAGTCCGTTCTGAAGTAAAATTATCAAGACTCGGAGTAATATCCTTACCATCATCGGTCGGTTTAATAGCCGTGCCACCTGACCACATATCGGCGTTGATATCCATCATATTCTTCAACCCTTGTTCACCGTTAGCACCGCCGCCTTGTGTGACGTAGAAAATATAATCCGCTGTGTTTAGGAAAACATTTCCACCTTCAAGGAACAGTTCGGCAACAGAACCATCCGGGTCTGCGTTACCGGGTTTGTAGAGTGATGTCGGGAACCAACCGAACGTTACAATAATATCAACAACTCCGTTATCGGTGTGCTCTTCTGCCCAGTCGCCGATTTCGTCATCCGTTAATATCACCACATCTTTAGGTGACTTGAGAAGGTCTTTGAGTTCCTCACCTTCTGCTTCCGCTGTGCCTTGTGCAATCCATCCTGAGAACTCCGTGAATATCGCCACTTCGCCCATGGATGCGGCAACACCAATACTTGGCAATGCCACTATTGCAGCAAAGTACGAAAATGTAATGGCAGCAAGGATTATCAATTTTCGCATATAATCTCCTTTTACTATTGATAGTTGAAGTGAATGCCCCATTTCTGCTTGTTGGAGCATCTATATCGCTACCCCTTCCGCAAAACGCAGAAAGGTCTAATGTCTAATGAGAGTATTATACACAATTTTCATGTTTTTGTCAAATTACTTTTTTGGTTTTTAATGGCTATAAATGTTTTATCCGTCAAAGGATACTTCTACGGTAGATTAGGTTTGGTTAACAAATGCACAGGAGGCGACTTACCTGTCAGTGTCCCTAAAAATTCGACCAAATCAGCCTTCTCCTGTTCACTGAGTCCGAGCGGCTCCAACGTCCGCTCCCGTTGACCGACGAAATCGCCGCCCGTGCCACCGACGTTGTTAAATTCAATCACAGATTCGAGTGTCGGAAACTCGCCTGTATGAAAATAGGGTGCTGTTAGTGCGACATTACGGAGTGTCGGTGTTTTGAATTCGCCTTGATGTCGTGGTATCGGTTCCAAGAAATTTAGAATCCGCGTCGCAACGGCGGTATCGTCGCTATAAGCACCACCACCATTAAAGGGGTCTGACAGGAGCAGTGATATCCCCGCGTAACGTCCCGTGTCTTCCGGCAACGTACCTTGCGGAATCCCTAAGTTATGGAACTCATCGTCCGTAAAAGTCGGCGTATCGTGGCAAAGGATACAGACACCTTTACCGATAAACGTTTTTAACCCGCGTTTCGCTTCAGGAGATATCGCTTCCGCATCACCTGCAACGAACTCGTCAAAAGGTGCATTCCGACTAATCAAGAGACG
Organism: Candidatus Poribacteria bacterium; assembly: GCA_012270865.1. GTDB lineage: Bacteria > Poribacteria > WGA-4E > WGA-4E > WGA-3G > WGA-3G. The sequence goes on from JAAXHL010000114.1 coordinate 2,850, forward strand.
CTCATACGCCTCGATCGCCTTACCGATATTTGCGAAGACGATGTTAACAGCGTGTTGATCAGCCTGGGACATACGATCAAACGCTGAATCACCGGGTTTGCCGTCAGTGGGGAAGCGTGTTGTATCTTCAAGTTCTGGGAGTTGCCCGAATACTGTTTCGTAATCCGCTGCGTAATGTTGGTGGATGAGATGGGTATATTGGAGTCGCGTTCCCGCCTGTTCTGCTTCACCTTCAAGCGCACTTAATGCTTGCGACCACAGTGTATCTGCCCGACCATCCCAAAACTGCCATTGGTTATATGCAGCATTGAGCAACGTCGGCGCGTTTCTCGTGCCTCGACCTTCCCCTAATGAAGTCGCTTCAACATCGGCGAATCCGTGAAACGGTGAGTGGCATGTCGAACAGGCGACGGTTCCATCCTTTGAAAAGCGTGTGTCAAAGAAAAACATTTGCCCGAGTTGTGCAGCTCCTGGGTTATCAGCGACACGATTGGTCGGATTCGGTGGCGGTGTCTCAGGCAGTGGCGATAGACGTTGAATTACACTCCACTCGCGATCCGTGAATATATTATCCCCTTGCTCAGGGACCGCTGCCATCTCTGGCACTTTTTCTTCGCCACACCCGTAGAGAAATAACATAAAACTGGATATTATGCAAAGGATTAGAAAACGCACGGCTTTACTCCACTTTCGGTGCATCCATTGCGCACCGGAACCCGAGTATCTGTCCACTCGCCACGATGTCGTCGTACTCCCGAAAAGCGCACCGCATCTGTTCTGAACCCGCGAACCAACTCGCACCGCGCCACGATTTTTTTCCCATTCCGCTCGTCGGGGGTCCCTTCGGGTTCTCGGCAGGACTGACGGCATAATACTCAGCATCAAACCAATCGGCAACCCATTCTGCGACGTTTCCTACCATGTTGTGGGCACCGTAAGGACTCGCACCTTGCTCGAAACTCTTCACAGGTGCTGCCATAGCGAAGCCGTCAAGGTGTCCATCGAACTTCCCTTCATCATCAAAATTACATTTCGTCGGATCGAATTCATTTCCCCAGGGCCAGATACGACCATCAGCACCGCGTGCCGCCTTTTCCCATTCCGCTTCGGTCGGTAGACGTTTTCCGACCCATTCAGCATAAGCAGCTGCATCACCCCACGTGACACCTACAACCGGCTGATCAGGATGATTAAACTTCGGATTGTCCCAAAAGATTGAGTTGCGGTGTCCCGTGGCTTCGACAAATTTGGTGTAATCGGCGTTGGAGACTTCATATTTATCGATAAAATAGGCATCCAAGAATACCTTATGCTGCGGAAGTTCATCAAGGGCATCTGTCATCGGGTCAACATCGGGATCGCTGCCCATGATAAACTCACCAGCCGGAACATATACCATGCCTTCGGGGACTTGCACCGGTGTCGGTATCGGTTCGGTGACGACTTCCACCACCGGCACCTCGTCGATTTGGATATTTTCTTCTGCTTCTTCGACTACCATCTGTTCGTCACTGCCACAACCGAGTAGACTCACCGTTAACAGTATCAAGTAACAGATAGTGTGTTTCAGTATATTTGACATAATTGTGTTAAGGGTTCTTTGCACATCGGAATCCAACGGAGCTGCTATGGTCGCTGCATTGTGCCGGATAGATATAAGCGACTGTTGTCCGTGTATCTCCTGCACCGTTTGTCCATGATCCGCCTCGGATCGAGTATGTTTCTTCATCTGTTGTTCCGGACTGTTCTGCTACCCACTCCCAGACATTTCCCGCCATATCGTGTAATCCGTAAGGACTCAGACCGTCCATAAAATTTCCGACAGGTGCTGGTATCATTGCGTAGCCGTCGGTGCTGCCGTCCATGCTGCCGCCGTCATCGAAATTACCGCGTGTCGCATCGTAATCGTTCCCCCACGGATAGAGTCTACCGTCTGTACCGCGTGCTGCTTTCTCCCATTCATTTGCCATCGGTAATCGTTTACCAGCCCATGTTGCGTAGGTTTCAGCGTCCTCCCAATTGACTCCGACAACCGGTTGATCTGGCGCGTTCAACCTCGGATCCTCCCAGAACTTCGGCTTTCGATGCCCGGTTTCCGAAAGAAATTTTGCGTACTGCTTGTTTGTAACCTCATATTTATCAATATAGAACGCCGCAACAAAAACCGTCCGTGTGTCGGCTTCCGTTCCGAACGTTAAATCGGTCTTATTATCCGTACCGAGTCTAACCTGTCCTGTCGGAACCAAGACCATCTCTTCAACGTCGATTAGGGTGTCGAGTGCCGTCAGCGGCGTTTGTTCACGTACAGAATCCTCTGGTGTTTCATCACCACCGCACGCCATAAGACTCACACTCAAACCTATCATGAAATATAAGACGACGCAACGTTTCACTGTAGTCTCCTTACCTGTAGCATAGACTGTTAGTCTGTAGCATGATAGTGCAAATTAGTTGTAGCCTCAATACGCGTACTGAGGCTACGGGTTCGTGATAGTTCTAATAACGAGATGCTACTGTAGCGATTTTTTAAGTTTGCCCCAGACAACGCTTACTTTACCACTCGGATCCACTGCTTGTGAAGTCGCAAAACGGTTTGAAATGAGTTCGGCGTACTCCGTAGCGATCTGAGCGTTTGGTGGTATCGTCGTCCCGCAGCACGAGGTATGGAAGTTGATGAACCATCCGTCCATATCATCTGTGCGGTACGCAATTGGGTCCGCGTTTGTACCGTCGTCGGCATAACTTTCATACTCAAAATCGTTCGCCTTTAAAACAGCGAGACCTGATGCCCGATTTGAAGTCCATTTTTTCAGCGAAGGTATGTACTCCTTACCGAGATCCGTCGGACTGACTTGCGAAACCGTGCCGTTTGTGACTGTGACACCAAAGACACTTTGCTGTCCGGCACCAGTAGCAGTAACACGAGCACCTTTATCCCAATAATAGTAGAACGCGTAATCGCCGATGAATCCACCGATCCCGCCACCTCTTAACCATGTATACACAAGGTCATCTTTGCCTTCCTTCTTAAATATTGTGCCGGGTGTGTTCCCTTGTGTGATGATATAGATTCCCTTTGGGTTCGCTTTCATATAATCTGCTAACCCGTCACTATCCACGATTTCAGCAGTTAACTTTTTATCCTCAAGTTCCTCCACAATCATTTCAGCCAACTGCAACGGGTTCGGTACAGCCAAGCCGTTTCCATTTTCAACGGCTGCATCATAGAAGACAGCGACATCCTGCGCATGGACGTAACCCGCGAAAATCAGTACTAAAACCGATGCGAAACAAAATAACCTTTGCATTTTCTGTGCCTCCTAATTTGTGGTTTCAAGTTGATTCTTCATCATTGGATTTAAGATAACACGATTAGACGAAAATTGTCAAGGAAAACTTAATCAGTTCATCCGATTTGGTTGTTGCAAACATTTTGCTTGGTGCATCCCTTATTAGCCTATGTTTTGAGGAAAGCCAAGAAAATTTTGACTTTTTTCATAAAACATGTTAAAATCAATTTTTAAATCGTGTGAGGAGATGTTATGGTATATCAAGATGTGATACGTCCAATGAAGGACGTACGAACCTATAGAGTAAATTTCCTTCTCTGGAAAGAACAGTGGGATGCTTATACCGCTCCACCGATTCCATTAAATTGGAAATGTGTAAAATTTGAGGAAAATAGTGCAGCGCAGATCCCTACAGAAAAGGGGATTTATGCCTTTGTCATTGAGCCAAGACTTTCGCAGTTTCCATCACACGGTTATGTAACCTATATCGGAGAAACAGGACATAACAGCAACCGTAATTTACGAAAAAGGTTTAGAGATTATCTGAATGACCGAAAAAAGCCAAAAAGAAATCTAATTCACTCCATGTTGACTACATGGGAGGATTACCTATATTTTTACTACGTTGAAGTCGATCCATCTCAAATAGATATAAAACAATTAGAGCAAAGATTGTTGGATACCTTTACACCACCTTACTCTCAAAAAGGGTATTCAGCAGAAATAGGGGCTGCAGTCGGATTATCAAGAGTGTGAGAATTATGAAAAAATTATATCTTCCCTCACTAAGAGGCATAATGGGTGATTGGGTGTATTACCCGACACTTATGAAACTCAAGGATATTGCTGAAAGAGTCAAAATCGCTGAAGAGATTTATCAAAGCAAAACCTTGAGCGAAATGGTACAACAAGAGATAAAAAGAAAACGTGGCAAGGAAATAAAAGATTATCTCCTTAAACAGGAACAACGTTTTTTTAATTCGCTGATTGTAGCGGTCTATGAAGGCGATCCGAATTGGTATGATATTACCCATATTAAGAGTAATAGCCAATACGACTCTGAGGACATTCCTGAGGATGTAGTCGCTGGAATCGGAATTCTTAGTTTGAATGGCGAAGAAAAATTATTCACACTGGATGGACAGCACCGACTCATAGGAATTAAGGAAGCAGTGGTAGAAACTCCTCACTTGGGGGAAGACGAGCTGTCAATAATCTTTATTGCTCATAGAACAGATCCGGACGGAATGGAAAGAACCCGAAGACTTTTCACGACGTTGAACAAAAATGCTGTCCGAGTTTCAAAAGGAGAGACGGTCGCTCTTGATGAAGATGATACAATGGCTATTACTGTCCGGAGACTGGTCACGGAAAATCCGATGTTTATGGAGGATCGAATCTTAAACAACGTAACTGATAATGTCCCGAAAAGCAATCAGACCTGCCTCACTACGATCGGAAATCTTTACGATTTGCTAAGCATACTATTTACCAGAGTATGCGTTATCTCAAAGAAGAAGACTCTCAATGACCGAAAAGATGAACTCACAAAAGTGCGTCAACCAAATCACATTCTTGATGAACATTACCAAAATGCTTGTGATTATTTTAAACAACTTACAGACAGTTTTTTACCGCTGCAGGAATTCGTCAATACGTCTGATAATTCAGCAGTTGTCAAGAAGTATAGACACCCAGAGGGAGGTAGTGTTCTTTTCCGCCCTATAGGACTGCAAATCTTAACAGAAATCATCGCAAAACTCGCGGAGAAATATCCATTATACAAGTGTTTCAAGATGATTTCAAAGTTACCTACAGACCTGACGCAAACGCCTTATAATGGGGTCATCTGGCATCCTACACAAAAAACAATGAGAATAAAAGGTAAAACGCTCGTTAGAAATTTGCTACTCTATATGCTAAATCATTTTTCGGGAGATGTAGATAAATTGCGCGAGGGTTATGCCAAAGCAATAGGCAGCGAAATGGAAGCAGTTGAATTGCCCAAAAAAGTGTTCTAACCTACATGTATATTTGTAACAAGGTTACCAGCACACTGGGTCTCCAATTTATACGTCATCCAGCGTAATCAAAAGACTTCAATCCTGTTGGGTCTATAGAGATACCCTTCCATTGGAACAGTAGAAAGGATCATCTACATTTCTCCGATGTAACACTAAAAAGATGCCCAATAATATTCTACAAAAATACATCCAGAAAATGGAAAGATTGCGAATAGATAGAGCACGCGGCGCAGCACCTAATAAACCCCTTTTGTTGTTAGCAGTTATTGAACTAATTGAACAAGGACAGATTCCTGAAAACCGAATTGTTCTTTCCCCTGATTTGGCGGAGGCTTTCCTGAAATATTGGACTAAAGTAACGGATCGGAAACCTAACATCGCTATGCTATTTTTCCACTTAAAAAGCGAGGGATTCTGGCATCTCCATGCAAATCCTGGATATGAAACAGCATTAAGCGTTGCCTCTCAACTTAAAACGACTTCTCGTATTCGTGAGGTGATCGCGTTTGCGAGTTTTGATGATGAACTTTTTTTCTTACTTACTAATGCCCATGATCTAGTAGTCTTTCAATATTGAGTTTTAGGATATAATCTTTTTAGTTTGATACGTGCGTCTTGTGTGGTAAATCGCCAATTGACCCGGTTCGCCGTCTGATTCCGATACGTCTGCCACGCTTCTGCTTCTGACCGAAGCGTCTCTATATCCGGAATCCGACGGTTCAGACACTGTCTTGAAAAGACACTCAACTCGATTTCAGCGATGTTCAACCAACTCCCATGCTTCGGGGTGTAGACGATTTCTAACCTTGACGCTAACCGAAGTGCCTCTTCAGCAGGAAAGGCTTTATACAGAGAAGTGAGTCTGTGTGTATTGAGATTATCACAAACGAGTGTCACTCGCTGAGCATCTTGATAAACTTCGTCCAAAAGATATTTGACTTCTTCCGCCAAGTCTATACCGGTGTGGCGTTCCCGCACGGACACGCGCCGCCACCCCTGAAACGGGGCGGTAAACAGGAAAGCAGAAACCGAGCCCTTACGCTTATATTCGTAATCTATCCGTGTGCTGTGCCCGGGTTTCATCGGTATAGCCGGACGAATGTCCGCAAGCAACTGCACGGGGCGTTCGTCCATAGCAACAACCGGAAATCTCGCGTCTTCAGGGCGCTGGTAAACTTCTAAAACCGCTTCCATCGCCGCAACAAATGCCGCATCTTCATCGGGTGGAAT
>JAAXHL010000080.1:0-4025 GCA_012270865.1 Candidatus Poribacteria bacterium
TGCATCATGCTACGAATATGTCTATTGATTTTTAGGTTTCACCATAGTTAGACAACACCATCCAAAATAGAAGGCACTTACAGTTCTTCGCCGACGATGAGACGATACGCTTCTCGGTATTTCTCGCTTGTCTTGGAGATAACATTCTCCGGGAGCTCAGGGGCAGGCGGTTGCTTGTTCCAACCGATCTCGGAGAGATAGTCTCTGACGAACTGTTTATCGAAACTCTGTTGCGGCTGACCGGGTTCGTAGAGATCCGCGGGCCAGAAACGGGAGGAGTCCGGTGTGAAGACCTCATCAATGACAATCAGCCCTCCGTCGCGTTGTCCGAATTCAAATTTGGTATCACAGAGGATAATCCCGGCGTTTTCGGCGTGTTGGCTCGCAGCGCGGAAGAGTGCGAAACTAATCTCAATCAATTCATCGGTCAGTTCGCTGCCGACTTCGTTACGCATCTCATCAATGGAGATGGGTTCGTCATGCTCGCCTTGCTCTGCCTTGGTTGTCGGTGTGAACAAGAGTTCTGGGAGCCGATCAGATTCTTGGAGTCCATCCGGCAGTTTTTGCCCACAAATTTCGCCTGTTTTCTGATACGATGACCAACCGGAACCGGCAAGATACCCGCGAACAACGCATTCAACATCGACCCGATCCGCTTTTTTAACAAGCATGGAGCGTCCCTTTAAGAGTTCTGCATCAGGCTGTAAAACATCGGGATAATCTTCAACTTCAGTCGCTATGAGATGGTTGTCAGCAACGGAGCCGGTGTAGTCGAACCAGAATTTGGATAGACCGGTTAAGACTTTGCCTTTATCTGGGATCCCGTTCGGTAAAACGACATCAAAGGCAGATATCCGATCGGTGGAAACGATCAGGAGTTCATCGCCGAGGTCGTAGAGGTCCCGGACTTTGCCGCGGTGGAGCGGGGTTAAGTTGGTTAGTTGTGTAGATGTAATAACGTTCTGAGACATATTTCCTCCTTATTTTAAATTTCCTTGCGGTTAAGATACGTGGGTTAGTTATTTGAAGTGCCACTCATAAATCCGCCTTCCATTTCATTTCAGGCTACGGTTTTTGTTCTAATTCAACTGTCATAAACCTTCAGCACTCCTTTGGCTAACAGTTATTCTGCTAACAAGTTTTGCAAGGTGATCGCAGTTTCGTTTGTTGTATCAATTTGAAGTGCTTTATTAATTTCTATCTCTGCGGATTGATGTTCGCCGAGATAGAAGTAACATGACGCTTTCAAGGCGTAGAGGTCGGCTTTAGAGCGATAATCGTGCCGAAAGAGGTATTGTGGGTCCCCTTGGAGCGCGTTATCAATCGCGCGGATTGCAGCCTTGAAATCGGCAGCCTCTTTGTTGCGTAAATAGAGAATGTTTGCGAGTCCAACCCAAGCATCCGCGTTTGAGGTATCAAGTTGCACAGCGTTCTGGAATGCTTCCTGTGCTAACGGTGGGTTCAGCGAGAGGCTGAGATGGCTCCACCCGACCCCGTTATGTGCGTCGGCGAGTTCTTCATCGAAGTTAAGTGCGCGCTCAAAACTGAGCAGTGCCTGTGCATAGTTGCCCGACTCGTAGTGGCTCCATCCCTGTTCCGTGTAATTGACTGCGCTTGGCGTATTTGGGTCGGAATCACTGGAGCAACCGTTCAGTGTAGTCATCATAGCAAATATGGAAGCAAGCAGCACTGCACAGACGCTGTAGTGATGTAATTTGAACCTAACAGGATACATGGTGTGTTTTCCTCAATTTAATGAAACATTCAGCGCAGTTAACACAGCATTTTTGACGCAGATCCGGTCTTGGACCATCAAAATCAGCGCAAATATTTTATTCAGATTTGAGTGTGCGCAAGAGTGGACTTCGGAGTGCCATGCCAACTGCAATTGCATTTGCAATTATACCGAAACCGAAGATGAAAAGCAAGGTAATTGTGAGAGATACCCACGGAAAAGAGGGGAGATGTCCTTGAGAACCGAGGATTGCCACAAGTCCGGCGGCAATTCCGATCAGCATCCCGATAGCGAGCAGGAAGCAGCTTTCAAGGAATAGCATGCGTGAGAGCAGCTGCCGTCGGAAACCGAAGGCGCGTAAGGTTGCTAATTCGCCACGACGTTCAATGATGTTTCTAAAGAATATGAGTGCCAATCCGAAGGTGCCGAGTAGCACGCCTAAACCGCCGAGACTTTGGAAAGTAGAGATATAGGTGTTTTCAACGGCACGGTAGCTTGCCAACCGTTCGGGTGCCGATGTGAGGTCAAAACCGTAGTCGCCTAATGTTTTTTCTAAGACTTGCGCGGTTTCTTCTCTCAACGGAGGCGGTGTTTTGATGAGGAAAAACTGGTATCCGCTTTGGCTTGGGAAGTATTTCGTGAAGTTGGACTCGGAGATAATCAGTTGGCTTTGGAAGAGGCTGTTCTCAATCGTCTCAAGTTCCAGCCGGAGCGTTTTTCCAAATTCATCTTGGACGAGAAAATCGTCGTCAGGGTTGTGGTGTAAAATCCAACGGAGCGAGTTTGTGTCGCCGATAGCGGGTGCTTTGTCGCCTTCAGGTTGCACGAGTTTTAATTTATCCCACGGCGGTTTTTCAAGCATGGTATCGGGTGCACCCAAAATTTGTGGTTTCTGCGGTTGGTAGAGATTGAGGCAACTTACATCTTCACCGGGGAGAACCCGAAACGGAAATATTTCGGATTTACTGATGAGTTCAGAGGCTTTGTCAGAAAAACCGAGTTCAAATCTACCGTCTGGTGTACTCAGGCTGTGGTGTAGGGGAAGCGCGGATTCAGCGACAAAAGCATATTCTGTCTCCGGTGGTGCATCGTGCCGATTCGCACCGACTGCGACGATGATACAGCACGCTAAACTGACTGTTGTAACACATGTTTTACTCCGACTCGGCTGCCGTGCTGCGTTTTTAAGGGCAAACCGCGCTCTGCTCAACCGATCCGGTACGTTCTGTGAGGTTAACCACCTTTCAAAGAGTAACCAGCCTATACTGAGGATAGAGAATGTCAGTATCAAGAATTGGGAGATAGGATGATCTAACCATGCAAAAACCGTATCATGAATCCGCTGGACAAACGGGAAAAACGCAATTATTATGCCTATGACGAGTCCGATAACAAAAAAGACGAACAACGACCTGATAGTTTTTGGGTTAAGCTTCGCGTAGACCCCTTCCCCTTTCCGAACGGACCTTTGGAAGACTAACATGAAGACAACACCTATGATGAGAAAAATAATAAGTGAACTCAATCCATCTGTAAAGAATCTGCGTCCTCCTATGATACCAAAAAGAAGTCCACCAAGTAAAAGAGGAATTCTTGCTGCCCAACGGCTTGGAATATCTGACTTTTGAGGTTTCGGTTCGATATCGGTTTCAGTAAAATCTGTCGTACCGGCAAGCAGTGAGACAGTCGAAGCACGACCTATTTTGGCAACGGTACCGCGAATAGTAATCATTATAACTGATAAAGTTACCAGTACGCCGATGAGCAGACTCCACAGATCCGCATGAAATTCTATAAAAGGTGTCCCGATGGCAGGCAGCCACCACGTTTGCAGCCCGAATATCATGAGTTCGGCGTAGCCTATTGCGAGTAGACATCCCAACAGACTCCCGATACCCGCGACAGCCGCGCCTTCATAAAGGAAACGGCGGCGGATCTTGGCGAGTGGATAACCGACAGCCTGTAGGATCCCGATCTCACGCGACCGTTGTTCGACCCCGAGGCGGAACAGCATTGCGACCAACAGCGCAACGGCGATAATGATAAAACCGCTTAGACTGCCAAATAGCATTCCGAAATCTGTGGCACCGGTGGAGGCTTGGAGTCCATCTGCTTGGAGGGATAGAAATTGAAAGCCGATCTGTTCAGGTTGAATGTTTTTAAGGAATTCAGATTCAAAATGTAAGCGTGTTGCCTGGATGTCTGTGTCCAGTGCAGCGTTAAATCGAATTGAAGTTAAATCACCGAATCGGTTTTTCCAGAGGCGTTTGCCGATGTTCAACGGCATAAA
>JAAXHL010000080.1:4110-8294 GCA_012270865.1 Candidatus Poribacteria bacterium
TTTGAGGCGGAAAACGACTGTTTCGGTAATGTATTCTTCGTCCGTGCTGACACTATAATAGGTAACCGCGATAATGTCACCCACACTGGCTCCAAGGTCCTTCGCAGCCCATGTGTTGAGATGAATTTCATCTGGTTTGCTACGAGTGCTAATTGCGTTTAATGCACTCTTAACTTTTGCCAATTTCCGCTTGACTTCTGCGATTTGTTGTTTATATGCGGGAGTCCCCCGAAGTGTCCGCTTTGTTTGTTCTAAACTATTGACCTCTTTTTCTATTTTGTCATTTTCCTCTCGGATTTTTTTATGCTCTTCACGCTTTTCAGATTCCATTTTTTTCAGTCCTTGATCATCCGCCTGCTGGTACGCGAGTCGATCAGCTTCAGTCGTATGGTTGTTAATAAGTTCCGCAAATTTACCTTCATTCGTAGGGAGTGCTACAATTGTAGAGTAGGGTATGCTCTTATCGTTAGCACTTATTGTATTTGCGAGGTAGGTAAGCGTTGGAAACGTTGGTATGCGGTTCTCAGTAGCAACTGTTAGCGCGGTTTCAGACAGTATCGGTTTGAGAAGATACTGCTGACTTTGGAGATCAAAGTGGTTCTCATGCGTCTTAATACGCAATCCGAGACTTTCAAGGGTTAAGGACAGATCTGTCGCCGAAATTGGGTCTGTATCCGCAGTAAAGACAGCATTCACGTTGTCCGGTTGTTCGAGTGCTTTTTGTAGCACAGGGAGTGCTATGAAAGCGTTGAACGGGAGACTTTGATTCGCTTGTAGACTGAACCGCCCTACGTTCTTGGTAGGAATTATATCGCTGATAACCAAGCGGAGGCTCTGGATCGCTTTGGCTGCGTCCCGCTCGCCGAGCAGGAATTCGGGATGGATGTCGGCGGCTTGGGACATATTCACCAGCAGTGTATCGCCGACTTGGACGCTCAGTTCGTTTTGGAGTGCTTTGTTAATGACGATAGCGTTGAAAGGTTGTCCAGCGGGTTTGCTGAGGTTCGGTGCGGTATCCTCTTGCCAAAACGTGAAGAAATCGTCCGTTACGCCGAGGATGTTAACCTTCGATGCCCGCGTTTGTGTCTGTGGTGCGACGACGGTTCCGTTCAACAAGATTGCTGGCACTTTATTTTGCCGCTGTAATAGATCGGGTTGGAAAAAATGGTCTGCAAGGAGTGCGTGTTGGATTGCGCCGAGTCGTTCTGTTGTGAGATTTCGCAGGCTCCCACGCACGGAATCACCGACAATTAAAGCACCTGCGAGTACGCCTGTTGCGACGGCGGTACAGAGTGCGACGGTAAGATGTATCTGCCAAAAGTGTTTGAGGGCATTCCAAGAGAATCTCCGCATAATTCTTTTATATTTCCTTGCGGTTCGTTTTTTTATATTTCCTTGCGGTTCGGTAAGGTGGATTGGTGGTTTGAGATCTCTCTCCGTATATCCGCCTTCCATTATATTACAGGCTACGGTTGTTCACTATTTTTCATCAGAAATCCGATTTGGTGTTCACTACGAAGCAGAACAAAGTGCAGAATAAACACAATACTTAAAAACCTTGCGGTTCGGTAAGGTGGATTGGTGGTTTTCCTGCGCGATGCTTGGACTTACGTTCGCGGTCTAACTCGCTAAGCATGTGCCATCTGCAAGTTGTAGGTGTTTATCAAAACGCGAGGCGAGTGCGAGGTTGTGTGTAACAACAATCAACATATTTTTTTCGGCGCGATGCAGTTCAAAAAGGAGATTGGCGATTGTCTCGGTGGTAGCGGTATCCAAATTGCCCGTCGGTTCATCACAGAGGAGAATATTGGGTTGGTTGATAAGGGCGCGCGCGATAGCGACACGTTGTCGTTCACCCCCTGAGAGTTGTCCGGGTCGATGGGATTTGCGATCCGCGAGTCCAACGCGTCCGATCAGTTGATGTGCGCGTTGCGTGGCATCAGACTCCTGTTTGAATGCGAATGTCGGAACAAGGACATTTTCCAGCACAGAATATTGTGGCAGTAGATGATTGTCTTGGAACACAAATCCAATGACGCTGTTTCGATACTGTGCGAGTTCAGGTTCGGAGAGGGTAAACGGGTTTGTGTTATTAATTTCGATCTGTCCAGCGGAGGGTTCTTCTAAAGTGCCGATAATATGCAGAAGTGTACTTTTGCCTGAGCCGGAGGGACCCGTGATAGCGACAGATGTTCCGGCTGTGAAACTCAACGAAATGTTCCGCAGTACCTTGACGGTTCCAAAGTCTTTAGATAGGTTGGATATTTTAATCGAAGCGGTGGCATTGCGAGGTTGTTGCATGATTTTACCGTTTATGGCGGAGAATGTATCTGATCTGCAATGAAATCAGGGATCGGGATAGCACGCAGTTTTTCACCTGGGTTCGTTATACAACAGACCGCTGTGATTTCGCCACGTGCGACATCCGTTCCCTGATGTGTAAAGCGAAATTGATATGTGAGTGACTTCGTCCCTTTCCTGGAGACTTGGAGGTGGATGTCCACTTCGTCTTCAAACCGGAGTGGACTCATATACTCACACGAAGCTGCGAGTCGGGGCCACCCGATTTTATTTCCGTTCCATTCGGTTGCGACACTTGTACCTAAGCTGCGTAGAAATTCGTGTTCCGCGGATTCCATAAAGACAAAAAAACGTGTGAAATGGACGATCCCTGCCATATCGGTATCGGCGAACTCAATTTTGCGTTTGGTTTGGTACTCAGTATGCATTTTACATTATTAGGACTTACACAAAAAGTTGGAATTCCTGTTCGTTAAACCCCCTAAATCCCCCTTATCAGGGGGACTTTAAGGCAAAATGTGTAAGTCCTATTATAATTACATTTTTGGAAAATCCGGTACATTTTCGTAGAGGCTCCATGTCTCTGCGTAGATTCGCCAGTGTCCATCCGTAGGATCGACCATCAAATTCAGTTCTTTGGTGCCGTAATCAGAGTAAGCGGGCCGTGTGCCGCTTGCGGGGGTTCCGGTAAATTTCTGCAGGAACGTAACTTCGGCTGTTGCTCGGTCTCCGTTAATTTGCGGATTAGAGATGACGACTTGGATGTCACCGTACACGGTATTGAGTCTTTTCATTTTCGCTCGGAGTTGCTTTTTCGTCAGGTAAACCTTAGTCTCCTTGCTATCCCGTACGGTAACGCGGGTAATCAGAGCTTTGTCTGAGTAGGTAGACATATAGGTGTTCAAGTCCTTCTCTTCCCAAGCGGCTTGCCATTTCCCCAAAAGTTGTCGGACTTTGAATTGCGTATCAGGCGGTGCGTTGCCATCCAAGATTCCGCCAGACGCTTCACCAGAAACTGTATTGGCACCCTCCGATTCAGTTGGTGCGAGTGCGATTGCGCCTGCGATCTCACCGACCTGATCGTTAACGAGTTTCCATTTTCGCCTGAAAAACCCCTTTTTCTCAACAGTGAGTGTACGGATGTGGGTTTCAATGACCTCACCGCCGCTCTGCAAAGTTACGCGAATGCCGTCAACGACATGGCGGTTCCGCTGCGCCGGAATCGGGGAATAGGTAGCGAATTGGAGATCAACGGTGTGGGTTTGTGACATCAATTCTGTAGCACGTCGGAAACTTGCTGCGCGTTTTTTGCGGGCAGATTTATCCCACAAGTCGGTGTATGTCTTGACATTCTGCGTTTCTAATGCCGATTTCCAAGCGAGTACAAGCGGTGCGACTGGGCTGTTGGACGGTTTAACAGGATTGGGTTGCGATGTGGAATCAGGTGCCAGTACTTCGACACTTCCTTCACCAACGACTTGATCCTGCATAATTTTCCATCGCTGTTGGATGAGCCCTTTTCTCTCAATCACAAGATTTCGCAATTGATCTTTGGGACCTTCGGGGAGATAAGCCGTCACTGGAATCCCTTCAATTCGATAGCGATTTGGGTATCGCGGGACTCGATAGGGTTGGCCGCTGCCCTCAAGGTTAACTGTGAAGTTCACACTGTTTCTGAGGAGTCTCGCAGTATTCTGATAGCCTTTCTCGGGCCGCTGGCGTTCACTTTTTACCCAGAGTGCTTCATACTTTTTGGCATCACTGGATTCAAGTGCGCTTTTCCATTTCGCCAAAAAGGCGGTAGGTGTTTCACTGGAACTCATGAATATCACGAGGAATGCGATAAAAGCGATAACGATTGCCGCAATAGCACCACCCCAGAT
>JAAXHL010000077.1:0-31481 GCA_012270865.1 Candidatus Poribacteria bacterium
ATCAAACTAATTGTGACAGACTACTAATAGTCTGTCATATCTAAACTGATGGATTGAAAATATTTATTTCTTAGATTGATTCCGATATACACACGCCTCTTATGGTAGGAGCGAGCTGTGCTCGCGATCTTTATCAACTTTAGCGTGACACAGCACTAATAATCAATTCCAATTTTTGGCGAAGGTATTGATGTAGTAAGATAAATTATTTTTGACAGTTCGGTTCCTATATGGTATACTATTTAGGCAATAACCTGACCTAAACAATCAAGGAGCAGGCATCTTCTGTAAATACCTAATGCGCATCACCGGACGAAATGTACTAAACAAATTTGCCCAGAAACACCCGAATGACAGATCTGCCCTTAACCGCTGGTATAACTTGGTGCGTCAAGGAACTTTCACTTCATTTGCTGATTTGCTCAAAATTTTTCCGTACGCGAATCAGGTAAAAGTGCGTAAACGCAGATTCAACCAGCCGCCTAAAGATGAAATATGGACAGTTTTTAACATTGGTGGTAACAATGTCCGTCTTATGGCCTCTATACAATATGCCGCAAATGAACAGAAAGTCACAATCAATAAGATTCTAACGCATGCAGAATACGATAAAGGAAAATGGAAGGAGTAAAAGATGTCAATGCCGACACAAGACTTACAAGATTTGTCTATGGGAGTATTCACACCTTCAGCTTTGGATCCGAATTTTCCATCCACGGACGGAACACTGAGCATACCCCAATTGTCAGATAATGTAGATCCGTTACCGCCTCCTATCCGAGAGCCTATTGATTCTACATCCTACTCAGAAAGTGATTATGATTGGCTTGTGAATGTGCTGGAGGCGTTAATCAAGTTCATACATCGTGACGAAAATTGGAGCATCCCTGAGTTGGAAGAAAACGACTATGCCTGGGCTCATGCTCTGCTTGTAGAGTTAGTCGGTGCAGTAGGTGAAAGTGAGACGCATCCTTTGCGCCCCTTAATGGAATTTGTTCGTCAGTTGATTGATAACTATGAGGATAAATACGTCCCAGAACTAACAGAACTGTTTCCAGAGTTGGCAGAGGAAGCACCTATAGAAACAGCTAACGAAAGCAAACAACCCGCTTCAGATATCCCTAAACAGAGTGAAAACGAACTCGCTGCGCATGCTTTTTTTTCTATCGGTTATCTCTTAAGTAAAGGTAGCCGGATGGAAAAAGCCCTCGCTGCTTATGATAAGGCAATTGAATTGAAACCCGATTTTGTTGAAGCATATAACAATAGAGGTGGGGTATTCCAAAAACTTGGCAAATATGATCAAGCGGTTGCTGACTTAGGAAAGGCAATCGACTTATATCCAGATTTTGCGGAACTTTATTGCAATCGTGGTTGCCTGAAGGGCAGCTCTGGTGAGCTTAAAGCAGCAGCTACTGACTTTAACAAAAGAATTGAGTTGGACCCAAAGAATGCCAAAGCCTACTACCATAGCGGAATCACAAAAAATCAACTCGGTGAATATCAAGCTGCACTTATTGATTTCGACAAAGCGGTTGAACTGGGACTCAATTCCGTTAACGTCTACTATTATCGAGCACTTGCGAAGACCTTGCTTAACCGATATGATGCTGCTATATCCGACTATGATAAAGTAATTGAGTTAAATCCAGATCACGCTGAAGCTTACAATAGTAGAGGTAATTTAAGAGGGAGCCTGGGGCAATATGATGATGCTCTCGCTGATTGCACTAAGGCAATTCACATAAATCCAGATTACGCTGAAGCTTACAATAGTAGAGGTAATTTAAGAGGGAGCCTGGGGCAATATGATGATGCTCTCGCTGATTGCACTAAGGCAATTCGCCTAAAATCAGATTATGCAGAGGCCTATGTCAACCGTGGAATGACAAAAGTCAAGTTAGGCTGTATTGATGAAGCTATAACAGATTTTCAAAAAGCATTAGAACTGGCAGAACAACAGGATTATGCTAAGCTCAAAAACTTTGTTGAAGAGGGGCTACAACAACTTGAGCAGGAAGCCTCAAAGCAGAAAAACCATAAGATACCGCGTCGCAGTGGGCAGTGGAAGGGTCAAGTTAAAATATCTGAGGATTTCGATGAACTTCCTGAATCTTTTATGGCATGCTTTGACAGGGAGGACGAATGAATCTGCTATTAGACACTTGTGTTTTGTTATGGTGGCTTGACGATCCAAAAACTTTGTTATCCACAGAAGCATCAACAGCTATAAAAGAAACAGATAATAGAATCATTGTCAGCGTTGTGTCAGTCTGGGAGATTGCGATTAAAAAGGCACTTGGTAAGTTAGAAAGCCCCGATAATCTTAAGGAAGTGATATCAGATTCAAAATTTGGGTTAATGCCAATTGATTACGAACACGTATGGCACGTGAAAGACCTACCACCTCACCATAGGGACCCTTTTGACAGGTTATTAGTCGCCCAAGCCACAATTGAAAACCTAATGCTTGTTACCCGTGATTCATGGCTGAACGCGTATAATATTCCCATCCTCAAAGCCTAATAATAAATCCCCTATCTTTTTCCAGATGTGATATACTAAAGCAAATACGTATTTCACAAGGTTAAAATCGCTTATGAATTTTCCAACGCTGTCGGAGTCAAAACGGATTGAGATGCTCCAACCACCTACCGGACGCGTACGGATGGTTCTTGACACCGACACCTATAACGAAATCGACGACCAGTTTGCAGTCGTTCATGCACTGCTCTCACCTGAACACCTCAACGTTGAGGCACTCTACGCCGCGCCTTTCCATAACAACCGATCAAGCAGTGCCGAAGACGGTATGGAGAAAAGTTACGACGAAATCCTAAGGCTATTGGATTTCCTCAACGTCTCCGCCGACGGCTTCGCCTATCGCGGTTCAAGAACGTTTCTGTCCGATAAAGCGGCTCCCGTGCAAAGCCATGCCGCTACCGATATGATCGAACGGGCAATGGCAAGCAGCACAGAAGAACCGCTTTACGTCGTTGCTGTCGGTGCTATCACGAATGTCGCCTCCGCCATCTTAATGGAACCCAAAATTATCGAACGCATCGTCGTTATCTGGCTTGGCGGCAACCCGTTGTATTGGCCCCATACCCGAGAATTCAACCTGATGCAAGACCTGCAGAGCGCGCAAGTCGTTCTCGACTGCGGCGTGCCATTCGTCTGGCTACCCGCACGCGGGGTCGTTTCGCATCTACACACGACGGTCGCTGAAATGGAACGCTATGTACAAGGTAGAGGCAGAGTCGGAGATTACCTCGTCCAAATCTTCAAAGACTACGCAAGCGACCATTTCGCTTGGTCAAAGGTGATATGGGATATATCCGCAACGGCATATCTCATCGATCCGACGTGGGTGCCGACAGAAATCGTCCACAGTCCTATCTTGACGGAAGCAGTGACGTGGAGTTTTGATAACAGTCGTCATCTCATGCGTGTTGCCTCAAGTGTAAATCGGGACGCTATTTTCAGGGACCTGTTCGAGAAATTGCAGCAGCACACCGCTTAAAAATATGACAACATTGAACAAACCGAAAAAGATTCCAGCAGGAACACCCTTTGAATTCGGTGAGCAGCGTTTCCATTTCGGTGAGGAGATCGCCGAATTAGTAGATTCCAGCTCACTTCTCAATGATCCCAATGCGTTGCACAGAAAGATGTGTGAGGATGGATACCTCTTTATTCGCGGGTTCCATCCGCGAGAGGATGCCGAGAAAGCCGCACATTGGACCTTGCAGGCTATTGCGCAAAACGGTGGGTTAAAGCCGGATACTTCGGTTGAAGAGGGTATCATCGGCGAAACAAATCAGACATTTAGTTTCTTTCGGCAAACTGAGGTGGCACATGCCAAACCGATTCTTGATGTTGTGGATAGCCAACGAACAATGCGGTTCTACCAAGAATTCCTCGGGGGTCCCGTCATTACGTTTGACAAACGATGGCTTCGCTGCATGGCAAAGGGCGGACACAACCATTTCCACTACGATAGTGTTTACGTTGGGCGCGGCACACAGAACCGGTACACCATGTGGAGTGCATTGACAGACATCGGTTTGGAAAACGGTCCGCTCGTCATCTGCCTCGGTTCCCATCGGCATGATCGATTAAAGTCTACCTACGGCGCGACCGATATGGACCGCGATCTGACGGAAGCCGTGTTTAGCACCGATCCGCGCGAGATGGTTAAGAAATTCGGGTTCACGTTGGCAACAGCGCATTTCCAGCCGGGGGATGTTATCATTTTCGGGCTTTACATGATGCACAGCAGTGCCCCCAATCGTTCTGACCGCTACCGTATCAGCATTGATACGCGATACCAACTCGCTCACGAAGAGAAGGACAATCGCTTCTTTTTCCGTGAAGACGGCAGTTGGCTCGGTAATTTTTACAACAAAGGCGCGAGTTACAAACCGATAACGGAACTCCGCCGGGAGTGGGAATTGGAATAATATCATCACAAGGAGACGTGAGTTTGATAAATACTTGAGGCGGACACATTTGCTCTTAAAGTCCCCCTGATAAGGGGGATTTAGGGGGTTGTATTCCTAAAATCGCAGCTTTTTCAGGGAATATATTGTTTTTGCTCAATTTGCGTCCACCTCGGAAACCTCTAATATTTTTTTCAAACTCGCGTAAGGAGGATTCTTATGACTTACAAGCAGTGGAGATTTGTGGCTTTAATCGCCATTCTGACTTTCTACACAATTGGAAACAGCGTAGCAGCAAATTTAACCGCAACCGGTACTGTATTTCTCGATACAAACGGCAACCAAGTGATGGACGACAACGAGAACGGGCTGCCTGGGGTTCGCGTCTCTAATGGGCAGGATATTGTCCAAACCGATGCTGATGGACAATACGCGCTCACAGTTACCGATGATACTACGCTTTTTGTCATTAAGCCTCGGGGGTTTATGACACCGGTCAATGAAAATCGGCTCCCGAAATTTTACTACATTCACAAACCGCACGGTTCACCAGAAGGACTGAAGTATGCCGGTGTCGCACCGACGGGGCCATTGCCAGCATCGATTGATTTTCCGCTCACTAAGCAGCCCGAACCGGATACCTTCAAGGTGCTTGTCTTCGGGGATACACAACCCAATAATATGCAAGATATTGAGTGGTTAGCACACGATGTGATTGAAGAAGTTATTGGCATTGATGCGGTGTTCGGACTCAGCCTCGGCGATTTGGTGGGTGACAATTTAAACCTGTTCCATCCGCTTAACGAGGTGATCGCTACTGTTGGGATCCCGTGGTACAACGTCTACGGGAACCATGATATGAACCGCCTTGCTACCGATGACCGATATGCTGATGAGACATTTGAACGTGTTTATGGACCAGCGTGCTATTCGTTTGACTGGGGACCTGTCCATTTCATCAACATCGACAATGTGTACTTTCACCGCGATGAGGAAGACAACCCTCGCTACTTGAGTGAGGTGGGAGAACGGCAGTTGACGTTCATTCGCAACGACCTCGCTTTGGTGCCGAAAGATCAACTCGTTGTTGTCTCTTTTCATATCCCGTTGACCGAGATGCGTGATGTGGAGAAGTTGATGAATCTACTCGGCGATCGTCCGCACACGTTGTCCCTGTCAGCGCACACGCACATCCAACGCGACGATTTCATCGGACCAGATCATGGTTGGCATGGAGACGACGCACATCACCACCACAATCATGCCACTACATCAGGTTCTTGGTGGCAGGGCGCGCTTGATGAAGTCGGTATTCCGCATACAACCATGCGAGATGGCGCACCCAACGGATACGGGGTCTTCACATTCAGCGGAAACCAATATTCAATTCGGTTTAAGGCTGCCCGCCGTCCAGCGGATTATCAGATGAATATATGGGTACCCTGGGAAGTTGCCTCGGCAGAAACCGGCAAAACAGATGTTATCGTTAACGTATTCGGAGGCACCCAACGCTCAACGGTTGAAATGCGTCTCGGAGAAGATGCGAAATGGAAACCGATGACCTATACGCCTCAGAGAGACCCGTACTATAAGGCACTCAAGGCACGGGACGATGCCGACCATCTTGAGCGGAAACTGCATATTGACCTTCGAGAAACAATGCAGTCACAGTTGAAGGAAAATGGCGAACTACCAAAAAGAGGAAAGGGGATTATCGGAACTGCAAAGTCAACACACATCTGGCAAGCGAAACTTCCAGCGAATGCTCCGAAAGGAACGCACGTTATCTACGTCCGCACAACCGATATGTTTGGTCAAACTTTTACAGGGCGACGAATCATCCGAGTGCAGTAGTCCAATATCAGTATTCAACCATTATTATAGTTTGTGGCACCCACAAGGGGTGCCCCTACACATCTTGATAACTCACCGATTGCGGTGTCCTCATGGGAGTGGAACATTCCAGTCGTCAGCGCAAATAACTTCAAGCTGATCGTGCGGTTTGAAATAATCGGTCGGATGATGATTTTCGCCCATATCCCCGAACAACCGACGGCGGCGCGGTGTCATGCGTGCGAGTACGTCCGCAGGAAGTTGGTCGTAATCGTAAGGACGAGACCACATCTGCCCATAACGGAACGTGACACTCTTGCGGATACGATCCGTCTGATTCGGACCGACACCGTGCCACAACGCCCACGGAAAGATAACCGCATCTCCAGCCTCGGCAATGACTTGAACCGCACCTTCGGGATACTCGCCCTTTTTAAATCCATTCTCAGGGAAATCTACCTTGTGGCTGCTCGGCACACACATAAAATTCCCCTGATTAGGTGCTGTCAAATCCGTTAGGAAAAACTGGATTTTGAATTGCAAAGGCAGACTATCCGGGTGCGGATGAATCCGTTGGAGCGAGGGACCCGCATCCGTATGAAATCCCATCAAAGCGTCAACATCTGGGTGTCGGACATAGATTTGCGTCCCCATGATTTGGAGATACGGACCCATTAGCGAAAGGATTGTACCGAAGGTATGTGGATGATCGGTGAGTGGGTCAAGTGCGTCTGTCCGCTCAATCGCTCGGATAATCGTATAGGCACCTTTCCCGAACCGATTGTTACCCTGTAGACTCGGAGTCTCTCGGACATAAGTTTCAATTACTGTATCCACGGCTGTCAAAAGCGTTTCGATTTCAGTAGGTGAAAGGACATTCTTGAGAATCAGAAATCCATCGTTTTGCCACACCTTTCGTTGGACATCCGTCAAATATGGAGATAGCATCTATAACTCCTTTTGTTTTCTCCAGACCTGGTAGGGTTTTGCTGGGGTGTTTCTTCACGGTTTCTAACCGCACTATAAGTGTCAATTTAAGAAGAAAAACCGTCTCGGCCCCAGGCCCGGTAGGTTCGGTTTCTAACCGAACCGGATTTTACACGGAAACCTTGAAAACTTCAAAACCCTCTTCAGTCCCGTAAGGTTTATTTGCTTGGGTATTTCTTCAGCATGTTTATAGCAGCTTCATGTAACTCCGCCTGACGCACGTATTATGCAGCATTTCATGAAAAAATGCGTAAGTCCTGATAGATTTGACGATTAAGTGCCATCAGACGACGCGCCGACAAAGGACGTTTACCAGTAAAAAATTATAGACGAATTACCGCATCGCGTCAAGCCTATTTTACCACGCAAACTCAACGTTTTCGGTGAATTTACGTCTAATTTGTTACAACCAACACGGATTCCTCGTATATTAATCTAAGTTGCTACTAACAGATTTTGAAGGTTCAAGGAGATTTCTCACACACTTTCCTCACCCCGTATGAAGATTAAGAATTTAATTGGGTAATTCTAAAACGTGTGATAACAAGCAGATCGGTTCGTAGTAGTGCGATTCATCGCACGTTGCAGAGCCACAATTACCCGTTTTATTTGTTAAACCTCATTAGGGGTGACATGTCTATAGAGACGGCTTTCGGCAGTAAACTAAAATTATGAGCAATTTCACGAATATTCTCACCACTATCCGTCGTCCGTTCCAACAAGAACTCCGAAAAGGGTGTCGCGACGATGTCGTCGTCAATGGATTGGGAAACTATGTCCAACTCTGGGTAAAGAATGGCGACGCTTCCACACGCACAGCAGCCGAAAAAGAGGTACTGACAGGGTTGGCAGCCCTCTTTGAGAATTACGCGCAGGCATCGCCTGCTGAACGGCAACGCACGCTTGAAGAAGCAAAAGAACATATTGATGCGGCACTTAAAGGTGGACAGCCGCCGCCTGTTAATGCGAACACCACACACGCAGATAGCCGTCAGTTTCCATCAGCAGTCAGCAACCAGCAGCCAACGGCACCAGCCACACGCGCCAAAAAGAACACACAACCGGAAGTACTATCACTCTTTGGAGAGGTGGAAGACCGTTCAGAAAGCACACCCATAAAACGCGAACCGACACCGATACCGACAACACATAAAGCAAAAACAGGAGATTTATCGCTCCTCGGCGATGCGGAAGTTTTCTCACAACAATCAGAGAAAACACCCTCCGAAACGGCTGCAGAATCTGTACCCATCCCTGATACGCCTGTCGGAGCAGACCTCGCTTCACTCGATTTTCTCTCCCAACCGCTCCAATACATCAAAGGCATCGGACCCCGCCGTGCCGAAATGATCTCGACAGAACTCGACATCCATACAGTTGGCGAATTCTTGGCGTACTATCCTCGCGACTATATCGACCGTTCCAAAACGGTGGAAATCTATAGAGTCGGTAGGACTGAAGACGACGAGCCTGAGACCATCCAAGGGAAAGTCGTCAACCACACTTCATCCCCGACTGCACGAGGAAAAAAGATTGGTAAAATCTTGATCTACGACGGCACCGGCGTTGCGATGTTAGTGAATTTCGGGAGACGTATCGGGATCATGAAATCGCTGCTCCCTGTTGATACGGAAGTCGTCGTCAGTGGTAAATTCTCACGTCGATACAATGAAATCCAAGCAACCGACTATGAGTTTGAACTGTTCGAGGAAGACAACCTAATCCATACCAAGCGGATTGTTCCGAAATATCCGCTTACAGCAAAACTCACAGCGAAGATGCTCCGTGCCTGGATGCGGACTGCACTTGATGCCTACGGAGAACAGATCCCGGAAATCCTACCGCTCGCGCTCCGTCAACGGCAACGCTTGATTGATAGGCAGTCGGCTATCAACGAAATCCATTTTCCGACCTCAGAGGCGTATCGAGAAGCGGCACAGAAACGGCTCGCCTTTGAGGAGTTTTTCCTCCTGAGTCTCGGCATGGAACTCAAAAAAGAGCGTCGTATCTCAGAAGACGGCATCGCGTTTCGGGTCGAGATGGAATCCGAAGGAAATTCCGCCTCTCTGGTCAAGAAATTCATCACCTCGCTGCCATACAAACTTACCGGCGCACAGAAACGGGTCTTCACCGAAATCCAAAACGATATGCGACAGCAAAAGGTCATGAATCGGCTCATTCAAGGCGATGTCGGCTCTGGAAAAACCGTCGTCGCTGCGATGGCGTTGCTCTGTGCCATCGAAAACGGATACCAAGGTGCGTTGATGGTACCGACGGAAATCCTCGCCGAACAACACTATTACAATCTCTCCGAAATGTTTGAGCAGCTACGTCCGGACGCAACACAAAACGGGGGTCGAAAAATAAACGTCGTGCTTCTCAAAAGCGATCTACCGAAAGCGGAGCGCGAGGAAGCACTATCAGCAATCGCCGACGGTTCAGCAGACCTCGTTGTCGGTACACAAGCATTGATACAGGAAGGTGTCGATTTCCACAGCCTCGGACTCGTTATCATCGACGAACAACACCGGTTCGGTGTGATGCAACGGGCGACGCTCCGTAGTAAAGCAGGCAATAAAACACAATTGGGAAATGGCAACCAGAAACAAGGCGACGATGCTGCCTTGGCACCCGATGTCCTTGTCATGACAGCAACGCCTATTCCGAGAACACTCGCCTTGACACTCTACGGCGACCTGAACGTCTCTGTCATTGATGAGATGCCACCCGGTAGACAAACAATTAAGACACGCTGGATAAAAGAGCGAGATCGGGAAAAGTTATACGATAACCTACGGAAAGAGATTCAGCGCGGTAGGCAGGCTTATGTCGTCTATCCGCTCGTTGAAGAGTCCGAAAAGATGGAAGAGCTTAAAGCCGCGACAGAAATGGCAGAACATCTGCAAGCCTCGGTGTTCCCGAACTTACGCGTCGGACTCTTGCACGGACAGATGAAATCCGTCGAAAAACAGGAGATTATGGCGAGTTTCAAGGATCGACAGATTGATATCCTTGTCTCGACGACAGTGATTGAAGTCGGTATCGACATTCCGAACGCAACACTAATGGTGATTGAACATGCCGAGCGGTTTGGATTGTCACAGTTGCATCAGTTGCGTGGACGGGTCGGACGTGGTGAGCATCAATCGGCATGCTATCTCGTTGCTACGCCGAAAGGGGACGATTCTTACCAACGGATTCAAGCGATGATTCGGACGAACAACGGATTTCAGATCGCTGAAGCCGACCTGAACATCCGAGGACCGGGAGAATTCTTCGGTACACGTCAGTCGGGTGTCCCAAATTTCAAGATTGCGAACATCATCCACGATGCCACGCTTCTGGAAGTCGCCAAAAAGGAAGCGGAACAGTTAATCAAAACCGATCCGAGTTTGAACGCACCCGGACATCAATTGTTGAAACGAATGTTACAAAAGCATTGGCGTGGTAATTTAGAGATCGCATCTGTCGGGTAAGGTGTCATTTGGCAAGTTTTGCGTTGACGAGACGGTATAACTGCGGCACAGTAACAGAAAAATCGCCAGAGATGTGGTAGCCTTCACCACCATCTTTCACTGTGCGGATAAGGATTGTCTTTTTCGGACGGTGGTAGTAGTGCGCATCGGTAGGAGACCCTTCGTCTTGGAAATCATCAAAGTCGATGAGGTCAAAGTTCGCAGTGGTGAAATGCCGAATCTTTTCACCACGCTGAGCTGCGATATTACGCGCCATTGAGAGACTTTTGAGGTAGACCTCCGGTCCCATGACAGCGGAACCCAGATTAAGAAAAACGCCGCCTTCCAATTGTGAGACACTGTACGCGAAACGGAGAAAATCCTCGCCTGTCGTCCACCCCATTGCAGCGTAATCAGCGGACGGATGCTGGTCGATGATGTCGTAGCCGATCCCCTTATGAACGGTGAACGGTACGCCTAAACGGTACGCCGCGGCGAACATACTCACATCGCGATGCGGAAAATGGATACCCTGTTCGCCTTCTTGGATTAATCGACCGATCGCTTCCCCAAAACCGATTTTATCTTCATACCCGCGAACGATTGCCTCGTTCAGATAGCGTCCCGTCTCCTCCCAATTGCCGAACCTACCGTCCCAGATATAGTCTTCTACGTCCTCAAGCGTTGCGCCGATATGTGCAAGTTCAAAATCGTGGATCGCACAGGCACCGTTGGTCGCAACATGTGTGATGACACCGCGCTCCATTAAATCAATAATAAAACGCGAGTTCCCGCGCCGCATGACGTGCGCACCCATCATCCAGATGACCTGTTTGCCCGCGCGATGCGCCGCGACAATCCGATCCGCAGCAATACGAAGACTGGGATTTTCATAAGGTGGGCAATCGGCATCTAACGGATAGACATCTGCCACCGTCATCTTGTGCTGGCGTTCTGAGAGCGGAAGAATTGTGAGGTGTTCACGATGCAGTTTATTCATAAGAATGGCTGTCGGAAACCATCGGCTATCGGCTATCAGCATTAAGAGGTTTTTGATTAACGGAAAATCTTCTTTGCTGACGGCTGACTGCTAATGGCTGATGGCTAATCTGCTGACGGCTGTCGGCTATTCCCCAAACTTGGCAGAGACAATCTTTGAGATACCCGCCTGCTCCATCGTCACGCCGTACATAGCATCGGCGATTTCCATCGTCCGACGGTTATGCGTAATGATGACGAACTGCGTATTCTCGACATAAGCACGGATGAGATTCGCGAAGCGGAGGACATTCGCCTCGTCAAGTGCGGCATCAACTTCATCAAGCACACAGAACGGACTCGGCTTGATTTTAAAGACAGCGAACAAGAGACCGATCGCCACCAACGAACGCTCACCACCCGAAAGCTGCGTGATACTCTGTGGACGTTTACCCGGCGGACGCGCAATAATCTCAATACCCGAATCCAGCACGTCGGAGGCATCTGTTAACAGCAGCTCCGTCTCGCCGCCGCCGAAGAGTTGTGTAAACACCTCTTGGAAGTTTGCCTGCACCTGTTCAAACGTCTCAAGAAACACCTCCCTGGAGGTCTGGTTAATCTTTTGTATTGCCTGAATAGTGGCTTGCATCGACTGCTGGACATCGTCCCGCTGGGCAATAAGGAAGTCGTGACGTTTCTTATGCTCCTCGTAAGCCTCAATCGCCTTAAGGTTCACAGCACCCATGGCTGAGAGTTCTGCCTTCAACTTCTCAATACTATCGAGCAGATCAATCTCGTCGATCCCCTCTTCATCATTCGTCAGTGGTGGTAGGGCATCAATGGAGACCTGATATTTATCGTGGATACGGGTTGACACCGATTTTATCCGCATTTCAAGCTGCGTCGTTTTAACCTCAAGTTGATGCCGTGCCCGATTCTGTTTCTCAAACTTCCTGCGGGTTGCGCGCATCTCTTTTTGAAGGACGGTTACCTCCTGAAGGAGTGTCTCGCGTTCTTCAGAGAGTTCATCCACTTTCGCTTCCGCTTCGGCGCGGTCGCCTTCCAAACGCAGGAACTCGCGTTGTGCCGCTTCAACCTGTTCGCCGAGATCAATTTTGGTCTGTTCATCTGAGTCGATAATCGCTTGTTGTTCGTCGATATTCTTCGCAGTCTGCTGTTGCGATTCTTCAAGCGTCTCCAGTTCGGACTTCAGACTTTGCAACTTCTGATGCTGCCCCGCTAAGAAGACCTTCATCTCTTGGCAATTACCAGAGACTTCAGCGTGTTTCCGGTTCTCGGCTTCAATCTGCTCGGACATCCGTTCAATCCAGCGTTGCGTCCGAGTGATTTTCTGCGTTAACGCCTCAATTTCAGCCGTCAGTGCCTCTTGTTCCTCACGCGATGCCGCGACAGCATCACGCAATTCACGGTTCTCCACTTCAACAGTAGCGAGTTGTTGTTCGAGCCGTGTAACTTGTAGGTTCGCCTGCTCCATATCTTTCGTCAGGGACGCTTTTTCGACGCGTTTATCTTGCCACTGCGAAGTGAGGTTCTGCCGATTTTTCTGCAAATTCACTATCTTTGCGGCGTACGCCTTACGTTTCCCACTCTTCCGATTGGAATTCTGCGTCAATTTCTGAATTTCATCTTCAAGCGTTTCAAGTTCGCGCGCCCGACCGAGTAATCCGCCCTGCTTCTGATTCGTCTGACCGCCGGTGATAGCACCAGATGTATCAATAATATCGCCTTCTAAAGTAACAAGACGTGCCCTTGGACGAAACTGACGCGTCAATGCGACAGCAGCATCTAAATCCTCAATAACAAGCGTATTCCCCAACAGATATTGCATAGCAGGTTCATATTCAGGGTCATAGTCAATCAATTCCTGAGCAATACCGATGACACCGGGTTTGTTGAGGAGTGCCTCATCATAAAACCTGCGTTCTCGTATAAAATCGAGCGGTAGGAACTTCACCCGACCCGCACGATGCTTTTTAAGAAACGCAACACTGCTTTGCGCGTCCTCAGCAGTCTCAGTAATAACACTCTGAATATCACTGCCGAGTGCGACCTCTATTGCGAGCTCATAATCGGCATCCGTTGTGAGCAGTTCGGCAACAACACCACAAACCCCTTGAAATTGATCGGGATCGTGCGTTTTCGCCTGCATTACCGCCCGAACACCGGCGTAGTACCCTTCATAAGCAGATTGTAATTCCTGTAGCGATTTCAACCGTGAAACGTTGCTGCCTAAGGTGTTCTGCAAGCCTTGTATTTCGGCTTCAATCTTGCGGAGTGCGTCCTGATTTTCTTGCAACTCGGTCTCTACCTGACTTCTCTCTGTCTCAATCTGTACCAATTCCGCCTTCAGTTGTGTTTCATCGCGCTGGACTGCGGTATAGGTATCGGTAGCAGTCTTGAGTTCCTGGGTCAGTGCCTCCCTATTCTCTTGAATACGACTGAGACTCCCTTCGGAACTGTTCAACTTGTGTTCAAGTGTGAGGCGGTCGCGTTCTTGCGCCGCCAATTCGGTTTCGGTCTCTTGGAGGGTAGTCTGTGCTTCTTGGACAGACTTCTTAGCGGCAGCGATGCGTTCATCGAGTTGTGTCAGTAACTGTTGACGTGCCGCCAAGCGACTCTCTTCTATTTTGCAGGAAGCCTCAAGCTTCTGGTATTCCTGTGTCCGTTCCTGTTTCTGTGTGACGAGTGCGGTTTGTTGTGATTTCAGGGACTCCAAGGTCTGTAGGGCACGCTCGCGTTGCTTTTGGATATTGAGCTGCCGTTCCTTGTGCAAGACAATTTGGCGTTCAACTTGCTCGATCTGCGTCTCAATTTCGCGAAGTGTCGTCTGTCCGGCGCGTATGGCTGCGTCTAATTCGGATTGGCGGTCTGTAGCAGTTTCAATCCGTTCTTCAGCAGCTTTGAGCGTTTCAGAAGCCTCCGCAGCAGTGGTGAGCACTTCATCAAGGTCGGTCTGTGCCTGGCTATAGTCCGTATGGAGTTTCTCGTACTCCCGACGCGCGAGGTCCAACTCATACTGTTTTAATTGTGCGTGTTGCGCGTTATAGTGGCGCGCCTGTTCCGCCTGCTCCTTAAGTTCCTCAGTCTCGCGTTGCAGTTCTTGAATTACATCGTTGATGCGGACGAGGTTTTGCTCCGTCTGTTCAAGTTTTCGGAGTGCTGTCTTCTTTCGGTGTTTATATTTTGTAATACCAGCGACTTCATCGAATAGGAATCGGCGTTCTTCCGGTCTCACATTCAGGATAAGGTCAATCTTACTCTGCTCCATAACCGAATAAGCGTCAACACCGATACCGGTATCCATAAAGAGTTCGCTAATATCACGAAGCCGACACGGGTTTTGATTGATAAGATAACGGCTTTCGCCATCGCGTGTCAGGTGACGGGACACCTCAATCTCTGGAGATGCGAGGTCAATATCGGCGTTCCCTTGGGTCGGTGTATTCAGGTTCTCATTTAGAAAGCGGAGTGCTACTTCAGTCTTTTGCGCAGGCGCGAAATTAGCACCCCCATTGAAAAGCAGATCGCGCATAGAAGTACACCGAAGCGATCGGGCACTCTGTTCCCCAAGTACCCATCGGATCGCATCCGAGACGTTACTCTTCCCACAACCGTTAGGTCCAACGATAGTTGTGATGCCGGGTTCAAGTATGAGTTCAACCTCTTCGGCGAAACTCTTGAATCCTCGAATTTTTATGCTATTTAAACGCAAGGTTTCTACCTCCTCCCACTATTAGTTGCAATCCTCTCCTAACCTAAACTTTATACTAATACGCCATACAGATAATAAAAGTTTCACGATTTTTACGGGTTCACAGTTCTCGCCAGCGTCAAAACATCGACTTCAGCGGGATCAGCAGTCCACAATTCGCTGACCGCTTCACGAATCGTTGCACCCGTCGTGAAAACATCGTCAATAACCAAGAGCCGTTTGCCACGAATAGTATCCGGTTCCAGTACGTCAAAAGCACCGACGATGTTCTCTTGACGTGCCTCCTTGTCCAAACTGCTTTGCGCCACTGTGTGCCGCTTCCGAACCAACGTATTTGTGAGTACAGGTACTCCCACTGCTTTCGCAATCCCGTCGGCAAGCAGTGTCGCTTGATTAAAACCGCGTTCCCGAAGCCGTTTTTTATGAATCGGGATAGGGAGAATGAAATCGTACGTCGCGACATCACAATCTACGGGAATATGCGCATTGATCAGGTGAATCAGGTGCCGGGCAAACACCTTTTTTTTCTCAAATTTAAAGAGATGTATTGCCTGCTGAAGCGTTGTCTGATATACTGCAACGGTACGCAACTGGCCATAACGAGGCGGGGAAGTCGCGCACGCATCACAGAGACCGTTGACATCGGGTGTGCCGCAGATATCGCACCAAGGCGGCTCAAGGTATTGAACGTCCTGCCAGCAGTCTGTACAGATATACGGCATAGACGCAACCCCAAGAAAATCGTCGCAAACGCGGCATTTTGCGGGGTAGAGGAAGACGATTGCGGTCTCAAACATCTCCCGTAATACGGATGGCAATTGGACGGCTATCGGTTTTAGTCCCATGAAACGCTACTTTACAAAAATAGATACTATTATATAATAAGTGTATCACAAACAAGTTTTAATGTCAAGAAAAAGGAGAAAAAATATGATAGAAAGACCCATTGTCTTTTACAACAAAGAGCAGCACCTAAACGGAGTCCTACATTCACCAGCAAATTCCGATGCCTTGTGTCCAGCAGTTGTCCTCTTTCACGGATTCACTGGAACGAAGGTTGAACCGCACAGGATATTCGTTAAGACGGCGCGCGAACTCACCGCTTTAGGGTTCTACGCGCTCCGCTTCGATTTCCGAGGTTCCGGGGACAGCGGCGGCGACTTCTCAGAGATGACCATCAGTGGCGAGATTTCGGACGCTATCAAGTCTATTGATGTACTGACTGCTATGCAAGGTGTGGACCCTGAACGCATCGGTATCCTCGGCTTGAGCATGGGGGGTTGTGTCGCGGCGTGCGTCTCAGGACAGGATGAACGTGTCAAATCAACCGTGTTATGGGCACCGCTTTCGGACGACCCACCAGATCGGAAACAGGAAATCTTGGAGAGGTCCAAACACACACCGACACCAGAGGAGATCGCGCAGCTAAACCCAAACATCGTCGGCAAGGCGTTCTATGAGGAACTCCCCAACATATCGCCTTCAAAGACAATTCAGCAGTTCACCGGACCCCTCCTCGTGATTCACGGCAGTGGGGACCAGGCTGTACCCGTTTCTCACGGTAAACGGTATTATGAACTGATGCGCGACCGCGATGCCTTGACAGAACTGGAAGTCATTGATGGTGCCGACCATACTTTCAACACTGTCGGATGGGAACAAATCGTCATTGCCAAATCGATTTCATGGTTCCAACAGACATTAGCATAAATTATCCAGATGCCAGACTGATGCGGATCGCTTCCAGTGCAACCGCTGCGTCCGCCAAACAGGGCAGCTGATCCGCAGCCTCCCGGACCTCAGAGAGCCACAACGCCTGAAGCGTCGGCTGCGGTGAATCCGGTATTACGAGCGGTGTTACGCCAGCAGGAGTCGAGCAGTGCCATTCGCCACCAGCATCGCTTATCGTACCTTCGGTGAGGACGTAGCGTTCATGCTCTTCGGCGGCATTAATAGCAACACCCCCTGCCCAAGTCCATTGTCCAACGCCACCACGTTTGAATTCAACAGTGAGCGTGTTGACAAACCGATCATACTGCCCATTTTCCTTGAGGCCTTCATAGACAGCACTCTTTTTCACAGACGCAGCCCCACCAAAGAAATCAACAATCGGATAGATATGATAAATAAAGAAGTGCGCAGGTGTGCCTGACACTGGCAAATTGAAGAGAATCTCAGGACGCGCACCGCGACCGGGTGTCAGACGCACGAAAGCGGTGAGCAGCAAATCGCCGAGCTCGCTTATCTTCTGTTTGAGTGCCTTGTGCGTGTTAGAGACCGCTTCCGGGTGTGAAACCCGCAGCACACGACCTCGCTTTTCGGCAAGTTCCAACGCCGTTTCGCCTTCGCCGACATCACTCGCAAGTGGATACTCCACAAAGACATGTTTATCCGCTTGCAGTGCTGCGAGGACAATCTCACCGTGGCTATCGTTGTGCGTACAGATAACGACACCATCTATATCGTCTCGTTCAAGCAGACGATACCATTCAGGCGTAAAGACTGTCTCATATTCCGCTGCAAGTCGGCTCCCCGTCCCCGCATTTCTGGAGGCGATTGCCACGACCTCAGCAGTCTCCATTGGCGCAAATCGGGCGAGATGGTGCCGTGCCATCCCACCCGAACCGATAATTCCGATTCTAATTTTCGTCATAGCTCTTACGCCCAACCCCGACTTTCGCCACCGACACGAGCAGCACTGATTTTCTCATAATAACCGCTCTGACGATACGCTGCCAACGGGTTCGGATCGCGTCCCATCTCCACGCGGACCTGCTCTAAAAGCGGATTCACATCGGTTTCATACGCCCGCTGCAGAATACTTTCCGCTTCTACCAAGTCAGCGGCATCTTGTGCGGCTGCGAGTGCTTCGCGATCAACGAGCAGTGCCTTCGCGTACGCCTTCTGTAGATTACAGACAGACTGGATACTCGCCTCGACTTTCGGCTTCAGGTTATGACTCTGGTCAATCATGTAAGCGATGTCGGTTTCCGTATCGGGATCGAGTTCCGCAGCGACCAACTCAGTGTAAATCAGGAAAAGTTCCTGCGGATTAATAGAACCGACCGTCAGATCGTCATCTGCGTATTTCCGACAGTTGAAATGGAACCCGCCGAGTTTCCCTTCGTCTATGAGATAGGCAACAATGAACTCGATATTCGTGCCTTGCGGATGGTGTCCCAAGTCGATGAGTACCTGCGCTTTCTCACCGAGTTTCATCGCCATGAGATAGGCAGTACCCCAATCAGCAAGGTCGGTGTGATAAAACGCCGGTTCAAAGAACTTATACTCGATAAGCATACGCGTAGCCTCTGGAAGTGCGTCGTAGACTTCGGCTAACGCCGCCTGCATCCACTGCTTGCGCTGCCTGAAATTCGACTGTCCGGGAAAGTTGGTACCATCAGCGAACCACAAACTGAGCAGATCGGAGCCTGTTTTCTCCATAATGTCAACACACTCAAGTATATGGTCAATAGCGAGTCTACGAACCGCCGCATCTGGGTTACAGACGCTTCCGAGTTTATACACCTGATCTTGAAAGACATTCGGGTTAATCGCACCGATGCCGATACCGACATCCGCGGCGTACTGTTTCAATGCACCCCAATCGTCGGTTTTATCCCACGGAATGTGGAGTGCGACGGTCGGGGCAACACCGGTGAAACGGTGAACGGTGGCTGCGTCTTCAAGACGTTCCGCAGCATTTCGCGCTGCACCAGGCTGCTCAAAGACACCGAATCGGGTACCAGAATTACCGTAACCCCATGAGGGTGTCTCAACGTGTTGCGCTTTGAGGTGGGATTTGAGTGTTTCTACCTGAATCCCCTGTTTTTCTAACTTTTCGACTAAAAGAACATAAGAGAGATCGCTCATACTGTTTCATTCCTTTCGTGGAGAATAGTTGTCAGGACTCAGTTATCAGTTGTCAGTTAGAGGAAATTAACAGTGGTCAGTACGATTTTTTCTGCGAAAAAGATCTTTCAGTTTTGACCAACAACTCGCGCCTTAGCAAAAGTATCTGTAGACGAGTTGTTGGTCAAAGTTAAAGAGGAAACCCTGGAACTATCAAAAATCTCTTGTAACTGTTAACTGTTAACTGACAACTGACAACTATATCGTCAATTCCTGAAAGATTTGTACAAGTTTTTCCTGTGTGGCGTTCGGGTCTTCAATGATGATGCGTGCGCCGCCGATAACGTCCATAAACCCCAATTCACGCGGATACCGCGGAACAACGTGTAAGTGAAAATGCGGGATACTCGCACCGGAGGCATCCCCCATGTTATAACCGACGTTGAAACCGCGGGGTTGATACGCACAAGTCAACGCCTCAAAACAGAGACATTGGAGTTCGTGGAGTTCTTGAACCTCCTCCTGATTTAACTCTCGAACATCAACGATATGCCGATTCGGAAAAACTAAGAGGTGCCCCGGACTGTAAGGATAGAGATTCAGCGAGATTGTGAAGCGTTCGGTCCGATGGACCTCAAGCCGTTCAACGTTATCATTTTTTTCGACAATTGCACACAGAATACACGGCACATCTGGGCGGTTTTTTCCTTTAGCATAAGGCATTTTGTTCGGCACGAAGAGGTTATGTCGCATAGAGGCATTCCTATTTTCGATAGCACACATTGTCACATAAAAGCAGGCAACGGTAAAAAAGATTATATGTTTTTGACACATATATGATATACTATTTAGACAAAGCTTGCAAGCAGATATTTTAATGGCGTTCAACTTCTCGTCTTGTTCCCCCATCAACGGTTTTGCACATAACATTCCTTCCAGATACTATAAACAACTTTGCTCGCGATGTACAGATTGCGAGCATCCGATAGGAGATTTTCATGGAAAATAAAAATTCTGCTGCCGCCGCGATGCCCAGTATAGACGGTGAGGATGTAACAACTTGGGCACTCCCTGAAGGCGCGATCGCACGATTGGGACGCGGTCGTGCTAGTGATATAGCATTCTCACCCGACGGGCAGTCCCTTGCAGTCAGCACAGCGATTGGACTCTGGTTATATGAACTTCCAACGTTATCTCCGATTGCCTTCTGGGATAACGAACGCGGAATGACGGGGAGCGTCAATTTTTCGCCCGATAGCAGTCAGATTGTCACGTCCACCTTTGGCGGGAATGTAAAGATATGGGATACTAAACGTGGTGTTTGTACAATCGAGATAGACGATCACCGCGGCAAGGGCGGTATTTCTTCTAATCCTGTTTTCTCCAAAGACGGACAACACCTTGCTGCTGCCAATTGCCGCATGGAAAAAGGGAAGATTTACGTCTGGTGCCCCCACACCGGCGCGAAAGTCCGAGAAACGGAAGTCCACTCCCCTTACGATGCCTACCCCCTCTGCTTCTCTCCAGATTTAAGCCTACTGGCAGGCAAGAATAACCCCCAAAAACGTCCAGGTACAAATATCGCTGACGGGGATTCAATTACGGTCTGGCACGTAGAAACTGGCGAACAAATTGCCGACATCACCGGACATCCCGAACCGGTGCGAAGGTTCTGTTTTTCCCCATGCGGACGGTTCCTTGCTGCCGGTAACGGGCACGGCACAATACATGTCTGGAATGTTGAAAGCGGACACTTGGAGACGACCTATACCGATTATGGGGAATCCGAGATGTATCCATACTTCCTGCCAGCGGGTGAACTGATTACCGCCGCTGTTTCTGAACATAAAGCTGAGATTTGGCAGGTAGAAAAGAGCGAGAAACTGGACGAATTTGAACACCGCGGGGACAGTAAATTCGCGCACTTTTCGTACTGTGGAACGCAATTAGCAGTTGCCAGTCGGAGCGATATCCAAATCTGGAAAAAAGACAATAATTCCGACGATCACACGCTTTCAACCCTTCACGGACATATTCCTCCAATGGATACTGTAGTCTTTTCGTCAGATGAAAAGACGCTTGCCGCTGGCCTTTGGCATGATAACGTCCTCTTATGGGATGTTGCAAGCAAACGCTCATATCGTCCCGAGGGTGAAAAACTGCCTGGAACTTCGCATCATGTTTACCTATCTGCAAGCGGGAAAATGCTTTCTACTTGTAAGGATGGGAACCACCTCCTTCTCAAGGTCTGGGAGGTCGGAAAGCGTGAACCGATTGCCGAACTCACTGCCGCTGAGGCGAAGTTGATGCGCGCCGAGGCGTTCGCACCGACGCAGCACAGACTGGCACGTGCAGACACAGCACACAATATACACATCTGGGAGTGTCCACCTACAGCCGAAAGCGGAAGTGAAGACAGCGCGTGGAAGAAACACGCTACGTTTGAAGGACATACAACGTCTATTAAAGGATTGGCATTTAGTCCGGATGGAAAACGGCTTGCAAGCATAGCTGCTGGCATACCGGACGCAGCAAAAACATCGGAACGAGACGCGCGATTATGGGATGTTGATGCTGGAGAAGAGATTACCAAGTTAGCGACAAAATTCTCAGATTCAAAATTATATGGTAGTTCAGTTGGGCACATTGCAGGCATCGCTTTCTCACCACGTGGCGACATAATTGCTGGTGGACAGTTTGATGAGATTATCTTGTGGGACGCAACAGACGGGAAAACGCTTATGAGAATTCCACAACCCAAAGAAAGCCGGCGACCCATTACGCTATGCTTTTCACCGTGTGGAGAGTATTTGGCTTCCGGTGCGTGGTGGCAAACGCGTTTGCAGAAAGTACCTATCCATTTATGGGAGGTCGCAACAGGCAAAAACATCGTCACGTTCTGGGGACACACCACCGATGTTCACTGTTTCGCGTTCTCGCAAGACGGCACCCTTCTCGTAAGTGGTGGATATGATGGCGCGATTTACCTTTGGGATCTAACACCTTACCTATAAAAGGTTTTCCGGCTACGGACCAATGCGTTTGTAGTAGGGCGATTCATCGCACGTTCTAAAGGTGTGTATAACGGGCAATAAATTGCCCTACTACAAACCAACAAACTTGAAGAAGGTATGGAGAACTAAATTACCGCAGTAAAGACAAGGAGATACTTTAATGGAAAATAGAAATACGCAAGCAGCTACTCCGTTTAGCATTGACGACAGCAATGTAGCCAAATGGGCACTCCCTGAAGGGGCGATCGCCCGATTAGGGCGTGGTAGCGTCCGTGATATGGCTTTCTCACCGGATGGACAGTACTTCGCTGTGGGAACAAATATAGGACTCTGGTTATATGAACTCTCCACGCTATCGCCAATCGCGCTGTGGGAAACGGATAGAGGGTATATTGACAATGTTACATTTTCACCTGATAGTCAATGGATTGCCTCACATACATATCTTGAAGCACTGAGGGTATGGGATATTGAGAACGAGGTTTGCATTGCTGAGATGGAGTTCGCGAATAAGCCGGATCGTTTCGGTCTTACCAATCCTATTTTTTCCCAAGATGGAAAACGCCTTGTTGTATTTAATGAACGCGAGCGTAACATGAAGGTTCAGGTTTGGGATCCGCGCACTGGTGCTCCACTCAGCGAAACTCAAATCCAATCCACCTACTATGTTTATCCTACCTGTTTCTCGCCGGATTTAAGGCTGTTGGCGGGGATGAATTACGTCAGAGATAATCGCACGGCTGAATTCATTGCGGTGTGGTGCATAGAGACAGGGGAACAAATCGCTCGCCTCAATTGGACTGGGGAGCGGTTCGGTAGATTATGCTTTTCTCCGTGTGGACGGTTCCTCGCAGTCGGTGGTGCAGAGGGCAGAATTCATGTTTGGAATGTCGAAAGCGAAAACCTTGAGGAAACTTATATCGAAGATCAGGATGCTCAGATGAATCCATATTATCCACCAGAGGGTGGCTTGATTGCCGCAGTGGTTTTTCCATCCCAATCCAAGGTTGAGATCCAGTATTTAGAAAAAGCAGAAAAAATCGACACATTTGAACATCAGAGCAAATATGGTTTTGTCCGTTTTGCGGAGAGCGGCACACAATTGGCTTGTACCGATAGTGGTGAAATCAAGATATGGAGAAAAGGTAGACCTACTGATCAGACAACCCCGACTATTCAAGGACACACAAGGGCTGTCACTGTCGGTTCATTAGTCCTCACGCCGGATGAAAAAACAATAGTGGCTACGTACTGGGGTCGGAAAGCATTCTTATGGGACGTTTCAAATCAGGGCGCGCGACACCCAACTGAAGCAGAACTGCCAGATAAAACATATAAGGTGTATCTATCTGCTAACGATCAAATCTTTGCTACAAGTAGAGATGAAGACACCCCAAAAGTGCGGACGTTTGGCAGCAACGAGCCTATTGCTGCAATCCCTTTTCCTGAATCGGAACTGATATCGACAGAGGCACTCGCGCCAACAGGACACCGATTTGCCGCTGTTGATAGAGATCGCACTATCCATGTATGGGAACGTCCTTCTCCATCAAATGGTGGGTCTCGGAGGAAAAATTGGGAAAAGTGTTCAGTACTTATAGGACATCCAAAAACTATTCAGAGGTTGGCGTTTAGCCCCGACGGAAAACGGCTCGCGAGTATCTCAATAGATCGAACTGCCCTATTATGGGATGTTGATACAGGCGAACAGATTGCCGAAATGGATTTACCTCGACCACCATCACAAGGAAAAAGGAGGGGGCGTTATACCGACGTGGGCATAGCGTTTTCGCCACTTGGTGACATAATCGCTGGTGGACATCAAGGTGATATTGTATTGTGGGATGCAACAGATGGTAAAACGCTTATGACTCTGCCACAGCCCGAAGAAAGTCAAAGACCGATTATGTTATGCTTCTCGTCGTGTGGAACATATTTGGCTTCCGGTGCTTGGTGGCAGTCAGGTTTGCAGAAGGTGCCTATCCGTTTGTGGAAAGTAGCAACTGGTGAAAATATCGCGACGTTTTGGGGACACACCACCGATGTTCAATGCCTCACATTTTCACAAGACAGGACTCTATTGGTAAGCGGTGGATATGACGGTGTCATTTACCTTTGGGATCTGAAACCTTATCTATAGGAATCCAAAGGGTTAAAAATAAAACGGACGCTGACAAGACTTAAAAGAAAAACGTGACTTTTTTCTTCTTTTGGTGTATACTGCTATTCCAATCTCACAAAACCGACGCGACACGGTTAGACGATAGCTTTGTCGCACCCCATGAGGACATAAAAAATGCCTACCGAGCACCCACTTCTGGACATTATGGAGATTAACACGGATATCGAAACATACTTGAATCATATCGCTGAAACCACGTACCCGTTCCCAGAACACGACTCCAGATGTCAATCGTTTCAGGTAGTCGTAGACGACCAACGTTGGTTCGTCAAACACAGTAACATCCCACAAAGCGTCACATGGCTCAAACAAGCTGTCCGCTTCCACACTGCTGTCCAGCACGAGGCACTCCCGCAATTGCACAACGCTTTTACGACAACTGATGGGTTTACACTCGTCTATGACTGGGTAGATGGCGAGGGTTTGCGTCCTGAACGGGAACTCCGTGCTGATGAAATCCATCCGCGTGATAAGTTTTGTGCGTTACCAGCAGCTGAAATCATCGACGCACTCAACGTCATCTATGATGTCCACGTCCTCATCGAAAAAAGAGGCTTCATCGCTGAAGACTTTTACGACGGTTGTATCATCTATAACTTTGAGAAAAAGCGGATACATCTGTACGATTTTGACCACTACCATCCGGCACCCTTCATAAACGACCGGGGACGGTTGTACGGATCGTCTCGCTTTATGGCACCAGAGGAATTTCAGAAAGGCGAACGCATCGACGAAAGGACAAACGTCTTTATGTTGGGGCGGACAGCCTTCGTATTGCTTGCCAACAGCAGCGATTCACGAGACGACTGGAAGGGAAACGATGCCATGTGGCACGTCGTAAAAAAAGCGACGCATACAGACAAACAATTGCGATACCGTTATGTCCAAGAATTTGTTTCCGCGCGGCACACCGCAATTGCCGATTTTTAATTTATTGGCATCTGGGCCGCTCTCCATTCCATTACGAGCAGGTTTTCGGTTAACTCCAACTGCCTATAGTTATGAAGGATGTTTGGACTTATAGTAAGAAAATGATAGGATTTACGCGTGCTGCTCTTTTGTAGCATAAACTGTTAGTTTGTGCTACCAGAACGCTGGGTTTTCCGAGAAGTCTCATCTAACAGAATAGGCTGCAGTCAAAATTGCGTAAGTCCTGAATGAAATAGAATGATGCACAGGAGGTCCATAATTAAAAAATGCGAAAAATTACCGACAACGAAATCCAATTCTTTAACGATAACGGCTATCTCATCTTGAAAGGGGTAATCCAACCCGATGAACTCGCTGTTACGCAAACCGAAAGTCAACGGCTTATTGACGAGATTTTGGCAGGCGGACCAGCAGACGAATGGTGCAACCGTGGACCTGAAAAGATCCCGTACTATCTGACCTATCTCCACTCGCATCCCAACGAATTCTCGCTGCGGCTGCTCGGGCATCCGTTCATCGGCGACCTACTCCACCGGATCATCGGTCCCGATTTTATTCCGTGTTATGAATCGCTTGTTTTCAAATTGCCGAAATACGGCTCTTCTGTCAGATGGCATCGGGACGGCAACGCAATCCGAGAAAACCATCCTATCTTTAACGTTGACATCTATCTTGATGATTCGACCGTTGATAACGGGTGCGTCTGGGTCATTCCGAAAAGCCATCTCTGGGGAATTGAAGAAGCACAAGAGGTTATTGACAGAGGCGAAATCAATTTTGAACGTGAAGACGCAGTGCCTGCAGAAGTGGAACCGGGTGATATCTTACTCCACCATACCAAAGTCTTGCACGGCAGTAAAATCAACACAAGTGAAACACTTCGTCGCGTCATCTATTTTGATCAGCGGACACCCCGGTGGAATGAACGGTACAAGTGGTGGCAGTCAGAATTCTTGACGCAACGGTGCAAAATGTACCAACGCGCCCTTCATGAACGGAGCACCAATCCGTACCCATCAGACACAGAGCAGTTCGCTTATGAAGTGCCACCCGACATGCCGACATGGGATCCAAACGACAATTTCGATCTACGGATTCAGCACCGCGCGTATGCGTATCAAGGGTAGCCCAAGATTTCTGCAAACACGGCTTAAACAAACGCAATTTGAAACCTCGCTGTTGAGGATACCTATTGGAGATTTATTCCATGAAGAAAACCGTCTCTTCAATATTCTTAACGGGCATTCTTCTTTTTACATTCTCTCAACCAAACGGGTTCGCCGAAGACAGTACCCGTTGGCGTTTGCCGGAGGGTGCCACAGCGCGCCTCGGGAAAGGCAGTATAACACAAATAGCGTATTCACCGAATGGCGAACATTTAGCCGTGACAGGAAGTATCGGTATCTGGCTATATGATACGACGACGTATCAAGAGGTGGCACTTCTTACTGAGAATATGGGACCTGTCAGTAGTGTCGCCTTCAGCCCAGATGGAAAGACAATCGTGAGTGGCAGCGATGACGGTAACGTTCGGTTGTGGGATGTCCTCACTGGCAAACACATTCAAACATTCACAAACAATGCAAATCGGGTATTGAGTGTCGCATTTAGTCCGGATGGAAACATTGTCGCCAGCGGAGGTGACGATACAAGTGAGGAAGGTCCAGGATTCGGAATCCACTTATGGAATGTCCACACCGGTGAACATCTTAAAGCGTTAGAAGGAAATAACTATGGTACTTTGAGTGTGTGTTTTAGTCCGGATGGGAAAATGCTTGCCAGCGGAGGCGATAGATCAAGCAATAATATCCTCCTCTTGTGGGATGTGGATGCCGGTGAAACCATTGAAACCTTCAGAAGGACCTTCAAAAGGCCTGAGCGGTTTGGAAGTTTCACCAGTGTGGCTTTTAGTCCAGATGGGAACATAATCGCCAGTGCAAGTCGTGACAAAACTATCCGGCTCTGGAGTCCCCACACAGGTTTACTGCTCAAAACCGTCAGTGGACACACGGAACCGGTCACCAGTGTGATTTTCAGCCCGGATGGAAAATTATTTATCAGCGCAGCTGCGGATGGGATCCGCGTGTGGGATACCGATACCGTTGAACTCATCGAATTTCTGCCTGTCCCTGCAGTCAGTGTAGTCTTCAGTCCGAATGGAAATACATTCGTGAGTGGGAGCTCGGATGGGATCCGTGTGTGGGACACCCATAATCTCGAACTTCTTAAAACGATAACAAGAGACCTCGTTCCTATTGAAAGCGTTGTATTTAGTCCGGATGGAAACACAATCGCCGGTGGTAGCGGGAATAACCTCCACCTATGGGATGTCCACGCTAAGGAACACCTCAAGACTTTTATAGGGCACACCGATTCGGTGAGGAGTGTTGTATTCAGTCCAGATGGAAACACAATCGCCAGCGGCAGTGAGGACAAAACGATTCGTCTCTGGAATACTCACACAAGTGAACTCATAAAAACGCTTATAGCTCACACGGCATCAGTGAGGAGCGTGGTCTTCAGTCCAGATGGAAACACAATCGCCAGCGGCAGTGAGGACAAAACGATTCGTCTCTGGAATACCCATACCGGTGAACTCATAAAAACTTTCAAAGGGCATGTCGAAAACGTCAACACTGTCGCTTTTAGCCCAGATGGCAACACGATCGCCAGCGGCAGTGGGCGGTTAGTATATTTGGGAGGGCCTGAGGATTCCGGTACGTGTGTGGGGCAGGAAATTCGCTTATGGAATTCTAACACCGGTGAACTCATAAAAACCCTCACAGGTCATACGTCCATAGTCAATAGTGTGGCATTCAGTCCAGATGGAAGCACAATCGCCAGCGGCAGTGGGCATTGGCAGGCTTATAAAGCTGTCTGGAGTGTGGGCGAAGAAATCTATTTATGGCGTACCCACACGGGTGAACACATCAAAACCCTCGTAGGACATAAAGATGTGATCTCCAGCGTGGTTTTTAGTCCAGATGGGAACTATATTATTAGTGGCGACTGGTATCATGGCTTATATGATACCAGCGGGGGAGCTTGGAGCGGTGAAATCCGTGTTTGGGATGCTGAAACGGGTGAACATCTCAAAACGCTCACCGGACATACAGGCGGTGTCTCAAGCGTGGCATTCAGTCCGGATGGGAAAGTGCTTGCCAGCGGGAGGACAGACGGCACGATACTCCTTTGGGACTTCTCCACACCACCATAATCTATTCCTATCACAACGAATATTAACCCTGACGGTTCGATAAACATTCAAGTAAGTCACGCGATACTCATAAAACAGGAGGCAATCAATGAACGTTCTACTGATAGGCGGTTCGGGGCACGTTGGAACAATGACGCTCCCTTACATGAAGACCCATCACAATTTTCGAGTGCTGGATGTCAACCCACCTAAAGATACCTCTGTAGACTATATCCAAGGATCCGTTACCGACCCCGACATCGTTCAAGAAGCATTGAAAGGGATGGATACCTTCGTCTATATGGTCATGCTGCAACCGACGAGCGATCGTTCTTCTGTCGCGGATTTCAGCGACATCGTCGCAAACTACGAGGTGAACGCAAAGGGATTGCATATCGTTCTACACGCCGCGAAGGAAGCCGGCATCCGACACGCTGTCTATACAAGCACCTTCACCGTGCATGAACGGACGCGAAACAACTTCCCTTATGAAGATGTCGTGCCGCGCGATAATCCAGGGGTCTACGGGTTAACCAAGGGTTTTGGTGAGCAGGTCTGCGAATACTTTTCGCGAGAACACGGTATGTCGCTCATCGCCCTGCGGATTACAGGTCCCTCCACACGTGAACAGTGGCTCGAACGCTACAACCAACCGAAAGATGCCTCCGTACATATCTGGTGGACAGACGAGGAAGACTTAGCGACCGCCTATCTCGCCGCTATCTCTGTCGAACACGAAGGGTTTGATGCCTTCTTCATCGCTGGCGACCACGAACAGAGAGAGATTAACCTCTCAAAAGCGAAACGTCTGCTCGGTTGGGAACCGTTGACGCATACACGTGTGTAAACCCATAAATATGGACAACCGATAAAGGGGAACCTCAGTAATGAAAACGAGACTATTCTCCATTT
Source organism: Candidatus Poribacteria bacterium (assembly GCA_012270865.1). Classification (GTDB taxonomy): domain Bacteria; phylum Poribacteria; class WGA-4E; order WGA-4E; family WGA-3G; genus WGA-3G. Next base: position 29,515 of record JAAXHL010000077.1, read on the forward strand.
TTTTGACGCTTTTTCTCATCTCAATTCTGCTATTATCCAATACCTTCGGCGAAGACTATACGCAAATGAATCTCCCTGAAGGAGCCATCGCGCGGTTCGGTAAGGGTGAGATCGCTAATATAAAATACTCTCAAGATGGCACACAACTCGCTGTCGCGGGTGGCATAGGAGTCTGGAATTACGATACATCTACCTACCGAGAGATTGACCTACTCACCGGACACACGGCGTTAGTCAAAGCTGTGGCGTTTAGTCCGGATGGAAATACGATCGCTACTGGCAGTTGGGACGGGACTCTCCACGTTAGAAATAGGGTCACAGGTACACACAAGAAGAGATTCATCGGATCAGAACATGGACTTGGAACCAATACCTTGGTCTTCAGTCCCGATGGAAAAACGCTTGTTACAGGGAGCGATGACGGTAACATCCGCTTATGGGATACAGACACAGTTGAACTCAAGCAAACGCTCACCGGACATACGGATTGGGTCTGGAGCGTCGTCTTCAGTCCGGAGGGTAGCGTCCTTGCGAGTGGCAGTGCAGACGGCACCATCCGATTATGGGATATGCCAACCGGCAAACACAAAACGACCTTCCCCGAAGAGATGGGATCGGTCCTAAGTGTTGTCTTCAGTCCGGACGGAAAAACAATTGCCGCTGGAAGTTGGGAGCATGCAATCCATCTGTGGGATGCTGATACTGGCGAACAAAAGATGACCTTGACTGGGCATAAGGCTGGAGTCAGGAGTGTCGCGTTGAGTCCGGATGGTAACACCCTTGTTAGCGGAAGTTTTGACGGCTCCATTCTCCTTTGGGATGTAAAAACCGGAACTTTAAAGAAAACCCTCACGAAAACGCATACGGGCGTTAATAGCGTGGCATTCAGTCCCGACGGAAAAACCCTCGCAACCGGCAGTAGAGCCGGGAACTTCTACCTCTGGAATACTGAAACGTGGGAGATCCAGAAAACCATCACAGCGTACTTGTCTTGGGTCGATTGTGTTGCATTCAGTTCGGATGGGAAAACCGTTGCTAACGGCAGCTTTGGAGGCGACATCTACCTATGGGACGTACAAACAAAGAGACACAAGAAAACAATTTCTGAATCCACGGCTTGGACCAAAGGTTTGGCGTTCAGTCCCGATGGAAAAACACTTGCCAGTGGGAGTCGTGAGGGTATTCATTTATGGGATTTAGACACAGAGGGACCCAAGATTCCATTCATAAAACAGAAAGGCAATGCCGAATGTGTGACGTTCAGTCCCGATGGAAAAACAATCGCTTCTGGTGGTGATATGGGCAACATTCATCTTTGGGACGCACACACCGGTAAACACAAACAGACGCTCACCGGTCCCGAAAGAACTATATATACACCTGAAGATGCTATCAATAGTGTCGCGTTCAGCCCAGACGGAAAAACTATCGTCAGCGGAAGTGAGAACACTACCATCCAACTATGGGATGTAGACACAGCATCGTATAAGGCGACACTGATAGGACATCCAGAAGCGGTGAAGTGCGTAGCGTTCAGTCCGGACGGAAAGACTATCGCAAGCGGTGGTGAAGATAGTGAACTCCGTTTGTGGGACGCTGCAACAGGTAAATTAAAAAACACACTCTCTGGACACACGCTATGGGTCATTAGTGTCGCATTTAGTCCCGATGGAAAAACAATCGCAAGTGGCGGATGGGAGGGCAATATCCACTTATGGGACCCTGAAACCGGCGAAAACAAAAAAACATTCATAGGACACACTTCTTGGGTCAACAGCCTCGCGTTCAGCCCAGACGGGAAAATGCTTGTCAGTGGAAGTCGGGATGCCTCAGTACTGCTGTGGCGGCTCCGTTAATGCTGACCAAACGGCAATTGACGCACCTAATTTGACAGAGGATTTCTTTTATGTTATACTATTGTTGATTTGATGGGATTTATATGTAGGACTTACGCATGCTGCTCTTTT
>JAAXHL010000077.1:31512-110123 GCA_012270865.1 Candidatus Poribacteria bacterium
GTTTGTGGCAGGAGACCGCTGTTTTTCCGAAAATTCGCATCTAACAGAACGGGCCGAAGTCAAAATTGCGTAGGTCCTGTAGATATCGAATTAGGACACGGAGATACACCCATAAATAAAACAAAGATGGTCTATTTTGAAAAAATACAACAGAATATTAACCTTCAGATTCGTTTCTATTTTTTATTTTAAAGTAAGGAAAAATCGTCTATGACCCAACACCCCGAACTCACTTTAACAGAAAACCGTCCGTTCCAGACCCAACGCCGAGACACGTGGTGGCTACAGCCTTTAGCGGTATTTCTCGGTCTCGGTACATTCATCGTTTACGCGACCTTTCGGGTTTTTGAAGGGGCTCATTTCCTTCACGGTCCCTATCTATCGCCTTTCTACTCACCACTACTTTTTGGTACGGATACACACAGCGTTGGACACAGTTGGTTCGGCATGATGCCAGATTGGATGCCCGGTCTCATTACACCAGCGGTCCTCATTTTATGGGCACCCCTCGGATTCCGTTTTACATGCTACTACTATCGCGGTGCCTATTACAAAGCGTTCTGGGCGGACCCACCATCATGTACAGTATCAGAACCACGAAAAGGCTATCGCGGTGAAAACTCGTTCCCGTTGATTATACAGAATATCCATAGATATTTCCTTTACGTCGCACTCATTATTTTGGGTATTCTCGCTTACGATGTATGGAAAGCACTCTGGTTTGACGATGGGAACGGCGGAACGACTTTCGGCATCGGCATCGGTACAATCGTTTTAGCAGGCAACGTCGTCCTTTTAGGCGGTTATACCCTCGGATGCCACTCTTTACGCCATTTAGTTGGTGGCGTAATTGATCTGCTCTCCAAAGCACCCGTCCGTCGACAGGCGTATAATTGCGTTAGTTGTTTAAATCGCCATCACATGCTCTGGGCATGGATGAGTCTCTGTTGGGTCGGTTTTTCGGATGTATACGTCCGTTTCATAGCACCAGCAATCCGTCAGGATTGGATCACATTTTAATAGAATAGGACTTACGCACTGTAGCATAAACTGTTAGTTTGTGCAATCTGGAGAGTTGATAGATACCATAGATGTCCACGGCTTCCGATGGCGTAATAAACGGAATGCCCATATTTTGCGTAAGTCCTGTAGAATATTTATAGTATAGAGAAAAAAAGAGGAAATTTTAGCGTGTCATCTTACGAAACTCACGAATATGATGTATTAATAATCGGAGCCGGTGGTGCGGGACTTCGCGCCGCTATTGAAGCCGCCGTCGGCGATCTAAAAGTAGGACTTGTGTGTAAGTCCCTACTTGGTAAAGCACACACCGTCATGGCGGAAGGTGGCGTTGCCGCTGCCTTAGCAAACGTCGATGAAAGAGACAGTTGGCGCGTCCACTTTGCCGACACCATGCGCGGTGGACAGTACCTCTCCAACGCACGGATGGCAGAACTCCATGCCCAAGAATCACCCGATCGCGTACGCGAACTCGAAGCATGGGGCGCACTGTTCGACCGAACACAGGATGGAGGCATCCTCCAACGAAACTTCGGTGGACACCAATACCCACGACTCGCACACGTCGGAGATCGGACAGGATTAGAAATGATTCGCGCCCTACAAGATCACGGCATCCATCAAGGCATTGAAGTACACATGGAGAATACCGTCATCTCACTCTTGAAAACAGGGGATAGGGTATCGGGTGCCTTCGGCTATGAACGTGAAAAAGGACGTTTCAAAATCTTCACTGCGAAAGCCGTCGTCTTAGCAACAGGCGGTGTCGGCAAGGCATACAAAGTCACAAGCAATAGTTGGGAATACACAGGTGATGGACATTCTCTCGCGTATCATGCTGGCGCGGAACTCATTGATATGGAGTTCGTCCAATTCCATCCGACAGGTATGGTCTGGCCCCCCAGTGTTCGAGGCATCTTGGTTACGGAAGGGGTCCGTGGTGAGGGCGGTATCCTCACAAACAGCGAAGGCAATCGCTTCATGTTCGACGACATCCCCGAACTCTATGTGAACCAAACGGCAGATAACCCTGAAGAGGGTTGGCTGTATACGCAAGGCGACCGCGAAGCGCGGCGTCCACCAGAACTCTTGACCCGCGACCACGTCGCACGTTGTATCGTCCGAGAAGTTCAAGAAGGCAGAGGCAGCCCACACGGCGGTGTATTCTTAGATATCGCATGGATCAAGGAGAAAATTCCGAACGCTCCAGAGCATATCCGCAGGAAACTGCCGAGCATGTACCATCAGTTCAAACAACTTGCTAATATTGACATCACGGAAGAACCGATGGAGGTCGGTCCGACGACACACTATATTATGGGCGGTATCCGAGTCGATGCGGACTCGCAGATGACAGCAGTTCCAGGTCTCTTCGCGGCAGGCGAATGCGCTGCCGGTTTGCACGGTGCCAACAGGCTTGGTGGCAATTCTCTTTCCGATCTGCTCGTTTTCGGTAAGCGTGCAGGCGAATACGCTGCCCAGTTTGCGATGGAAAACGAAGCGGTTCCTGTTGATGAAACCGAAATTGATACAATCGCTGCGCACACACTCAAACCGTTCGAGAATCCGCCATCGGATGGCAATGGCAACAATATGGGTCCCTACGATGTCCAGGCGCAACTCCAAGAAAAGATGCAGGACCTGGTCGGTATTGCCCGAAGTCAAGAGAGCCTCACACAAGCCATTGAAGAGATTCAGAACCTCCGGGAAAAAGCAGAAAACGTTCACGCCATCGGCAACCGTGAATACAACGCCGGTTGGCATACGGCACTGGACCTCGATTGTCTACTCACGGTCTCCGAAGCGATTGCGCTTGCGGCACTTGAACGCCGAGCAAGTATCGGCGCACATTCACGGGACGATTACCCAGAGAAAGAGGAACCCGGTGCCGGCAAATATAACACAATCATCAAGAAAACAGATAATGGAGCAATGACAGTCCGACGAGAACCGATTGACGAACTCCAAGCCGATCTGCAGGAAATCATAGACGAGATAGGATAGATAGTTTTCGGTTATCAGTTGTTGGTTAAAACACCAGTTTGATTAATCATTTCGGATGTGTTGCTGGTTCTATCTCCGCATCACAGGGTATCCGTGAATCGTAGCACAAACTGTTAGTTTGTGGCGTATACAGCGAAAATAACAGTGGACACTTTCAACCCGCGATCCACCTAATCGAACCGCTATTACAACTCTTTTTTCAAAAGCATAGGCAGCTTGGAACGAAGTGGAAAGCGGGTCTACGGGAAGACGCTTTCAACCCGCGATCCACCTAATCGAACCGCAAGGAAAAATTAAAAAACCGAACCGCAAGGAAAAGTTAAAAATATGGCAACTTTTAGAATCTGGCGTGGCAACGCCGACGATGCACAATTCGTCGATTACGAGACCGAAGTCTCTGAAGGCATGGTCGTCTTAGACGCGATTCACCGTATCCAAGCCGAACAAGCAAACGACATGGCTGTTCGATGGAACTGTAAAGCCGGAAAATGCGGGTCGTGTTCCGCCGAAATCAACGGGCAACCGAAATTGATGTGTATGACACGCCTCGACACCGTACCGCTCGACGAACCCGTCACAGTCGAACCGATGCGCGCATTTCCGCTCATCAAAGACCTCGTCGCAGATGTATCGTGGAACTTCAAGGTAAAAGAGCGGATGAAACCCTTCGCACCGCGTCCACCGGATGCCGAAGACGGCACATGGCGGATGGAGCAGGAAGACATCGACCACGTCCAAGAATTTCGGAAGTGTATCGAGTGCTTCCTCTGTCAAGATGTCTGTCACGTCCTACGCGACCACAACCTGCACGACGAGTTCATCGGACCGAGACACCTCGTCTATGCCGCGTCCTTAGAGATGCACCCCATTGACACAGAGAACCGATTGGAAGAGCTAAAAAATTCGGATGGGATCGGATATTGTAATATCACGAAATGTTGTACGAAGGTATGTCCGGAACATATCACAATCACCGACAACGCCATCATCCCACTCAAAGAACGCGTAGTCGATCAGTTCTACGATCCGATCAAAAAACTCTTCCGCGTTTTCAGTCGTTAAGTCCTATCGTTTGAATTACGGAAAAAAAATGAATTGACTTACCTCAGGATTTGTGGTAAATTTCACTCACTGTTGACCATTTACAACAACTTGTGTCGAAGGGACAGCCAACTCGAACCGTTACACTACCTGTATATGAATTTACAAACCTGATAGAGTAATACGCACAATTTCTTTTCACCTACCCTGGAGAGCTTATAACCATGGCAAACAGCAAGAATGATATTTTAAGAGTCGGCGTGATTGGACCCGGTGGTGCCGGACGCGGTAATACGCTCGGTTTCGCAACCCGTCCAGATGCCGAAGTCGTCGCCGCCGCAGATGCACACGAAGGCAGTTTAGACGCTTTAGAGAACGGACTTCGCGAAAGAGTTGACGACTATAAACCGAATAGCATGACCCGCTACCTCGGTGATTACGAATTCGTCGAGATGCTCAATCACGAAGACCTTGACATCGTCGGTGTTTTCTCGCCACATTCCTTGCACGATATTCACGTCAAATACGCGCTGCGCGCAGGCTGTCATGTCATCGTCGAAAAACCGATGGCAAACATCGTCGGCGATGCAATCTCCATCACCAAAATAGCACTCGGGAGTGGGTTACACCTTGTCGGTGGGTATCAACGGCACTACCAAGACACCTATATGGCAGGTAGACGCGCAATCGCTGAAGGACGCATCGGAAACCTAAAGAAATTCGAGGTCTACATGGCACAGCGATGGGGCGCAGGCGGTTGGCGCGGCGATCCCCGTTTCTCCGGCGGCGGTCAACCCAACGACTCCGGAAGCCATCTCCAAGATATATTCCTCTGGATGACAGATGCCTTACCAAGTGAAGTCTACGGAACAACCGATATGAAGTTTCAAGATGACGACGGAAACCTCGTTCCGAAATTCGTCGAAATCAATTCCTACTCCGATGTAACACTCGATAATGGGGCTGAAGGGACAATTACCATCCTCGGCAATACACGTGTCGGATTCGAGGAATGGGTCATTCTTGAAGGCGACGAAGGCACAATTGAAATCAAAAGTGGGATTCAGTATATACCCAAGGGTGGTGAGGCGGAACCACTCGCTTACCCGCGCCCGGAAGGCTATCCAAGCAGTAAAGTCGATCAACTCGTCGGCTTGGTCAAAGGCGAATATGATGCGAACTATACATCCGGTGTCAACGGTGTACGCACCAGTTGGTTAACGAATTCAATCCTTGAAGCCGGGAAGGGTCCCGACGAGAAAAACAGGGTCAACTGCGACGAACTTATTCAGAAAGAAGGGTACACCCGACAAGACGTTTCAGCACTGATTGAGGAATGTGCCGCCAAATCGTGCTACTAAAAACGCAAGTTGTCCATTTAAAGTCCGTTAGTGTGGAAAAGTGAACCATCATCTTTGAGAAATGGCGTTAAAAGGAACAGTTCCAACTATGGAAGATCAACAAATTGTGGCGAGTTACCAAAACTTCCACGTCATTGCCCACGATTTAGACGAGAAAGGCAACCTCAAAGCAGCATGTAAGGAAAAATTAGGCGTAGGGGTACGGCTCGCCGATTGGAACGATTTAGTCGCCTACCACGAAGCGGGCGGTTCGCTATCGGAGCTCATCGCAAACCTCAAAATACCTATTGAGGCTCCTAATAGTCCGCAATACCGCATTTCAATGAACGGTGAACTGCTATGGCGTGGACGGCACTATTTCGTTGCACGACACGACCATACCAAGCGAGAAGGTTTTTTAGCACACGACAACATTGACGGTTACCACTTAACACTCGGCTCATGGTTCGGCAAGGGCGGCTTTGTACTCTGCTACGGAGACCCAGATAGTACAGTGCCACCCGAAGAACCAGCGGTCATCACACCATCAAGAGATACGTCCAAGACAACCGAGGAGACCGCTAAGCCAGATAATACGGATATACCGGAAAACCTACAACCGATTGCCGAAAAAGCCTTAACGGATAGTGTTGTCCGTTTGGTCTGGCGAAAAATGGACGAAGAAACCGGTGAACCTCTTATCTGGCCACGGGCAAGCGGGTTTTTTGTCGCGCCAAATCTAATTGCAACCAATATCCATTGTGTTACAGGCGCACCATCGGTTTTCGCAGAAATCGTCAGCACAAAGACTGAATTTCCAGTTGAAGGCGTTGCGGCGTTTGACGCTGAAAACGACCTCGTCATTTTAAAGGTCGCAGGCGAAGGCGTACCGCTTCCGCTCGACGACAGCAATACCGTCCAGGTCGGTGAAACTGCTTGTGTTGTCGGTCACCCGCACGCGGAGGAAGGCAAAGCCACACAAGTTACCATATCTGGTATTCAAAATAGCGGCAAACGTCTTGAAATTAAAGAGCAATTTGATGGCGGACATAGTGGAAGTGCTATCCTGAACCATTTGGGGAAGGTTATAGGTGTTGCTGTTGGGGGTGGCATGTCAATTCTTAGCGGTGGAGGATCGGTATCTTCCGGTTACGCAATACCTGCCAGCACGTTAGGTTTCTTGTTTGCAGATATGGCGGAAACGGAGTTATTAGCAGACTGGCAAAAACGTCCACAGATACGGGCTTATGCAGAAGTTGTTGAAGCCCAAACGAAACTCGGACAGGGCAAACATCAAGAAGTTCTTGAATGCCTTGATGCTGCACTTGAACTCAACCCAAATTTAGTGCAATCATACGTCAATCGGGCAGGTTTAAAGATTTTCTTGGGGGAAGCGGAAGACGCTATTGACGATTGCGACACTGCCCTCAAACGCAATCCTGATTTTGTGGAGGCGTATATTAACCGCGCGGCAGCACATTTATCCTTGGAATATTTCAAAGAAGCGATTGCTGATTGTGATGATGCTCTTGAACTTAATCCAGATCTTTTTCAACCCTATATTTGTAGAGCAACCGCAAAACTGGCATTAGGACAGGGTGAAGCAGCACTCGCTGATTACGATACTGCTCTAAAACTTAACCCAGATGTGGTAGAAGTTTACTTTTGCCGAGCAAATGCAAAACTTGAATTAAAGGACTATACCGGCGCAATTGAAGATTTTGATAAAATTATAGACCTAAACTCTGAATTCATCTCTTTCTTCAATATTTACGGCAGCCGTGGAGATGCAAAACGCCATCTTGGCGACTATGAAGGCGCGATTGAAGACTATGACAAAGTCATCCAACTTGATCCAAAAAGCGAGATGGCTTATAACCGACGCGGTATCGCAAAATTTGATCTTGGGCGATCTAAAGCGGATGAAGGGGATAAAGTCAGTGCCAATGAATACTTCCAAGCGGCAGTAGACGACTATACGGAAGCCATTACGTTAGAACCGAAATTTGCTGGCTATTATAACAACCGTGGGCTCGCGAAACGCCGTCTTGGTGACTATGAAGGCGCAATAGAAGATTACGATAAAGTTATCCAACTGAATCCGAAAAGGGACGCTGCTTACTTCAATCGCGGTCACGCAAAATACAACCTCGGAAAATCTAAAGCGGATCAAGGGAATATCGCAGAAGCACAAGCAATCTATCACGAGACCGTAGAGGATTATACGGAAGCCATCAAACTCGACCCCGAATACGCCTTAGCCTATAACAACAGAGGATGGACAAAGTATCTCCTCGGACAATTTAATCGTGAGCGCGGGGATACAGACGAAGCCAAAAAACTTTTTGAAGCAGCGGTCACAGACAGCGATACAGCGATCCGTCTAAAGCAGGATAACCCAAGTCCCGCTTACTATCATACCCGTGCTTCTGCAAAGGCTGCGCTCGGCGCGTATCAGGAGGCGATTGAAGACTTCAATGAGACGATCCGGATGAAACCCCATGAGGCACGCTATTACTATAACCGTGGATTAGCGAAGCAGGCGTTCGGGCAACACGAAGCAGCGAAAACCGACCTTCAGAAGGCGAAAGATTTAGACCCGGATGTCGAAAATAAGCCATTCTAAAAATGTTCAGAGATCAAAACTCGTATTTATAGCAAAGTCCATAATTATTTAAACACATCAAATCGAAGCAATTCCGATCTTATTCCCCCTGATAAGGGGGTTAGNNTCTTCGGACAAGTGTTCATTTATTTTCGGATTTTACTATAAATGGGGAACTATTCCTGTATCGGTTCCGCAACAGAGCCGATATGCTAAAAAGGAGAAAAATCGTGATTTTTTTTGGAAAACCCGCAGATAGAACTTATTATCGTTGGCAAGAACTTGCTTTTAAAAGTATGAAGTATTGCACACTTATCGCTATTCTACTGATAGCAGCCTCGCAAATCGGATGCTTGTCCAGAAATGCACTCAGTAAAGCGGACAAACTCGCCGACGATAAAGACTACTACGGCGCAATCGAAGCATACCAGAACATTATAGATATGCAACCCGGGACGCCGGACGCGCTTGAAGCACAACTCGCCATCGGTAAATTATCTATTGACCGGATGAACCAACCGGCAGAAGGTATCAAGGCTTATGAAGGTGTCATCGCCGCTGCCCCCGAAAGCGAAAAAGCCGCCGAAGCGCACTATGAACTCGGCTTGCACTATTATAAGGAAAAAAATTTCAAGTCAGCGCAAACGCACTTTGACGCGATCGTTAACAACTTTTCGCACTTGGAACTAAGCCACAACGCACATCTGATGTTGGCAAGGAGTTATGAGGGAGCAGCAGAATACGAGTCAGCAGTCGAAGCGTTCGATAGCTTCGCGAATCGGAACCCGCGAAACAAACGCGCCGCACCAGCACTCGAACACAAGGCACGCATCCAACGCCAATTCCTTAAAGATGAAGAAGAAGCGAAACGAACCAACCAGATGCTCGTTAAGAGATATGGAAAGGTTGAAGGTGCTGAGGATACCGTTGAGAAAGCCAAACAGGAACTCAAAGACCTCAACGCTACCATCCCAGAACCGGTTGACCCGTTAGCAACGCCAGAAGGAAGAGCTCTCGCACAGCTTGAAGAGCGACGTGAACGCGACCGACCCCGCGGCGGTGTCGAAAGAAGTCCCGCTATGGGAAGTGCCACCAGTTTCGGAATCCCAGACTCCGGGTTCGGGATCAGCGCAGCAGAGGTTATGCAGAACTTCGGTGGACAAGCCGGTATCGCAGGCGACGAGCAAGGCAGCTACCAAGACGCTGAACTCATGATCGCGAACTTTCTTTACGGTGATGAAAGCTACCGAGATGCCGGCGCGTTATTTTTTGATGCAATCGCACGCTCAGAAGCCGAAAAGGTGAAAATTGACCCGTATGCCTATCTCAGTCTCTCAATTTGTTACCGCAAAGTCGGAATGCATCAGCGAGCCAAAGAGGTACTTAGAAAAGCCGCAAGCCGAGATGGCGAAGTCATTGAAGCCGTCATTAATACAGGACGCAATCACTATACTTCTGAAAACTACGAGAGCGCAATAGAAACATACAACTCGGTTATCGGCTTGAGACGCGATAAAGATTCCGAGGTATACTGGTTAATCTCGCTTGCACACAAAAAATTGAGTGAACCAGAAAAAGAGCGCGAGGCACTTGAACGTTCTGTCGCTGCCAACACACAGAATACTGATGCGTTGCAAAGTCTTGCTGAAGTACTCCATTATCGGTTGAAGGAACGCAAAGCCGCTGCGATCTTCCAAGACATCATCGATCAGGAAAGCGATTCGTACATCGGAGCAAAAACGCTTGGCGATCTCACCTATAAGTATGGCAACTACGTTCAGGCGAACACACGCTATAAAACCGCCGCTCGGATAGCAAAACGGTTGCTCGATAAGTCAGAAAGTGACGCTGAAAAACGGGCACTGCGCAATCAGGTCGTCCATGCGACAATCCTTGCAGCACGCGCAAACCATCGGCGTGGGAAACCCGAAGACGCACAGCAGATGATGGATGAATTGGCAACGGAATACCCAGACCACGCTTTAATCCATTACGGTAATGGGGTGTTAGCACTACTCAATGAGGATACCGAAACGGCTGTTGCCGAATTCAAAACCGCAATTGAGAAGGCTCCACACTCCGATATTGCAGTGATAGCCCTCGGCGATTATTACGTTTCACAAGGTTTTAATGACGATGCAATCGCTCTGTGGGAAGGTTTTCTTGCAGAAAATCAGTACAATCAGAACGTTACGCGAAGCCTTAAAAACTTGAAAGGCGACTCCGAAGAAACCGAAGAAACCGAAGAAACCGAAGAAACGAAAGAATAGACGAAGAGAGTGCGGTTATCAACCGCACTCACAACCCATCTTTCGGTCTATGAATGGCGAAAAAAAACGGATTTATACACCCTGTTTTCTGAAACAACCGTTTTTTTTTGAAAAAAACTTGACTTTTATAGTCAATTGTGTATAATTAATGTTTAAAGTTCCTAACTTCCTAACACATAAGCACGTTTAAAGCTAAAATTGGTAGATTTTGCTGATGAAATCGTGCGAACTCCTGAAAGACGCATGCTTGAAGAAAACGGACCCCCTGGCTGTAAAGCGCTGTATGTTCCACTAATATGGTAAGGAAACTGTTCTATTGAGAGTAAACCATATTCTGGCATGCGTTGTGACACGACCATACAAGAAACATCCCTGCGGGCAACATTGCCCCGACTCCACCGATACCGTTGTACACCCTGCATTTTACTTCGTTGTGCATCTCAACAGCCTATCGCGCCGTTTGCAGGCGCATCTTCAGAAGTCTCATGCACTCGGTTGGAGTATCATACCAAACTAACCGGCTTTGTAGCAACCACGGGCTTCGTACTTTAGTTTTCCGTGCTGCTCAAGTTCCGCACGATTAAGAAACCCTTCGGGAGTGGTATTCAACCGCGCCGAAAACAATCGAAACGAATTTCAATATATTATTCTATAAGATCAGCCCCGATTCCACTTTAAATCTCTTCTTGGTATCCTACTTTTCATGAATTCGTCTTTAGGCTGCACATGACAAGTGGAGCAAAACGTTAATTCGTTAAGTTGTTAGATTAACACCAAGATCCAGCGATTACCTTGGAACCGGGCACAATGAGGAGTATTAGAAACTATGGAGAGCTTGGACATTGGCAAGCTCCAAGAAATGGAGTTCTCGGAACTCAAAGATTTTGCCCTGACACTCGGAGTTGACGAATACACTGGACTTCGGAAAGAAGAACTGATTAACGAAATCATAGAGGCTAAATCTGAGGGAGACACCCAATTCTACGGTGGTGGTGTCCTGGAAATTTTAGATGACCGGGACCAACACTACGGTTTTCTCCGCTCATCGCGTTCCAATTATTTGCAGAGTAACGAGGATATTTACGTATCCTCTTCGCAAATCCGGCGATTTGACTTACAAACAGGCCACGTCGTTGAAGGTGTAATTCGTCCACCGAAAAAGACAGAGAACAAGGCGGAACGCTACTTCGCAATGCTACAAATTGAGAAGGTCAACGGTGAACCACCAGAAGCTGTCAAACAGAAAATTCTTTTCACAAATCTCACCCCGATCCATCCGTACGAACAATTGAAACTTGAGCATAATTCCTCAGAATTCGGGACTCGGATGATGGATCTAATCGCACCTATCGGTAAGGGACAACGCGGACTGATTGTTGCCCCACCTTATAGTGGAAAAACGACACTACTGAAAAATATTGCCGCCGGTATTGAAGCCAACCACCCAGAAGTCATTCTCATCTTTCTCCTTATTGACGAACGACCCGAGGAAGTTACGGATGTCGCACGCTCCGTGAAAGGTGAAGTCATCAGCTCCACATTCGATGAACACCCAGAACGACACATCCAAGTCGCAGAAATGGCGATCGAAAAAGCGAAACGGTGGGCTGAATACGGCAAAGATGTCGTTGTTCTATTGGATAGTATGACCCGATTGGCACGCGCACACAACGTCATGGCACCTCACACCGGAAAAACTTTAAGTGGTGGTTTAGACGCTATGGCGTTCGTGAAACCACGCCAATTCTGCGGCGCAGCCCGGAAATTTGAAGAAGGTGGGAGCTTAACTGTTATCGCATCTGTACTCATTGATACGGAGAGCCGACAAGACGAATATATTTACGAAGAATTTAAAGGCACCGCTAACATGGAAATCCACATGGAGCGCGCTTTACTCGACCTCCAAATCTACCCACCGATTAACATCAGAAAATCAAAAACCCGACGTGAAGAACTCTTGTTAGCACCGGATGTACTTAATAAAGTCTGGGTACTACGGAAATTCACAAGCCAGATGGAGAGTTCGGAATCACTCGAAATGCTCATTGAGCAACTCGGCAAAAATTCCACAAATGGCGAATTCCTCGAACGGATGGTAGACAATGCAAGTGCCGGGAACAGTAACGCGACCAAAATCAACGCTCGCCTGAAGCGATAAAGGCACAAACTTAATAGACCTGCCACCTACACCGTTTTCAGGAGAGCAACCCTTATTAACCAGAATGCTAACTTAAGAGTAAATGTATATTCGGAAATCCCAAATTTAAGGAAGGACATACGCTATGAAACCCGAAATTCATCCCGAAATGGTAGAATCAGTTATCACATGCGTTTGTGGAGCGACGCACAAAACGCTGGCAATCCAATCCCAAATGCGGGTAGATATTTGTGGAAAATGCCACCCATTCTACACTGGACAACAAGCACGGTTTATTGACACTGCCGGACGTGTCGAAAGTTTCCGCCGACGTTACGGGCTAAATGAAGAAGAAGAAGAAAATGAGTAGACATCCGATTTGATGTCCCAAGTTATACCGCCCAAAATTCTACGGAAATGCCCCGTGTCTCAACTTTGTCATAGGCGCGGGGAACCGCGGACAGACCGTCACTTTTATAGTAAATCCCGAAGATATATTTCCACTTTGACGAACAATATCCCATTATCCCCAATGCAGGGTTTTGCTGGGGTGTTTCTTCAGGGTTTGTAACCCCGCCACCCAATGCAGAGTTTTGCTGGGGTGTTTCTTCAGGGTTTGTGATCCCGCCACCCAATGCAGTCGGGGTTTGTAACCCCGCCATTGTGAAGTTAATTATCGGATTTACTATAAGGCTAACAGCGAGAATTCGCTCGCAAACGGTGCCAAAATGTTTGAAAAACTCAAAGATATTGAAGTTAAATATACCGAAGTGGAAAAAGCACTCGGTGATCCAGCACAAATTTCAAATCAGCAGCGACTCATGGAGTTATCCAAAACGCATGCCGAACTGACACCGATCGTCTCAGGTTATCAGGCGTACCAGAAGTTAGAATCTGCCATTGAAGAGGCACACCTCCTAATAGCGTCCGAAACGGATGCAGATATGATTGAATTAGCACAGGAAGAATTAGATAGCCTCACCGCAGAAAAAGAGCATCTCATAGAAGAACTCAAACTGCTTCTTATTCCGAAAGACCCAAACGACGAAAAGAACGTTATCATTGAAATTCGCGCCGGCACCGGTGGCGAAGAAGCCAGCCTTTTCGCCGCTGAGTTGTTTCGGATGTATACCCGCTACGCTGAAAGACAGAACTGGAAAGTTGAACTGCTCAGCGGAAACGCAACCGGATTAAAAGGTTTTAAAGAGGTCATCTTCTCAATTGACGGGAAAGGTGCCTATAGCCACCTGAAGTACGAAGGTGGAATACATCGGGTTCAACGAATCCCTACAACAGAAACGAGTGGACGCATCCACACCTCTGCAGCGACGGTCGCTGTACTGCCGGAAGCAGAAGCACTCGATTTGGACATTGATGAAGCAACCGAACTCCGCATTGATACCTATCGATCCTCCGGCCCCGGTGGGCAAAGCGTTAACACAACCGATTCCGCTATCCGAATTACACACCTACCGACAGGATTGGTTGTTACCTGTCAAGATGAAAAATCCCAACATAAAAACCGTTCCAAGGCGATGAAAATTCTCCGCGCCCGCCTCCAAGAGCAGAAACAGGCTGAACTTAACAGTGAAAGGGCAGAAACACGGCGCTCTATGGTCGGCAGCGGCGACCGAAGCGAGAAAATTCGCACTTATAACTTCCCACAATCTCGTGTAACCGATCACCGTATCCAATTTAGCTCCTATCAACTTGATGCCGTTTTAGATGGCGATTTAGAAGCCTTTATTGAACATTTAACAACCGCAGACCAAGCGGAAAAGTTAGAAGAGGAATAAGGCACACCAACTGACTGAGGTACACGAGACTATGCCGAACAAAATATGGCGTGTGGTCGATTTACTCGATTGGACATCGCAGTATTTTGAACAAAACGCTATCCCGAATCCGAGGTTAGATGCAGAAGTTCTGCTCGGACATCTACTCGGAAAAAGCCGGTTGCAACTCTATCTCGACTTTGAGATGCCTGTCTTTCAAGAACACCTCACGCCGTTTCGCGAACTCATCAAAAAACGGATTGATCGTACACCCGTCAGCTACTTAACGAACCGAAAAGAGTTCATGTCATTAGAATTTTACGTAGATGAACGCGTCCTTATTCCGAGACCTGAGACAGAACAACTTGTCGATACCATCCTTACAACACAAACCGACAAACCCCAACGGTTATTAGAAGTCGGCACAGGTAGTGGGATCATCGCTACAATCCTCGCAATACATCAACCAGAATGGGCTATCACAGCGACCGACCTCTCCGAAGATGCACTTGCGGTCGCCCAGAAAAACGCGGAGACACACGCCTGCACGGCACAAATCGAATTTCTATCCGGCGATCTATTTGAACCTATAAAAACAATAGACCCAAACGGAGAAACACAATTTGATTGGATCGTCTGCAATCCGCCATACATCAAAAAGACGGAGTGGGATAGCCTGAGTCCGGATGTCCGCGATTATGAACCAGAGATCGCACTCTTTGCCGGCGATGACGGTCTTCTGCTGATTCGTCGATTAATTACCGAAGCACCCGACTACCTTGCCCCGAACGGAAAACTGATCCTCGAAATCGGCGACACACAGGCTGATGCCGTTCGGACGCTTATGGATGCCGAAACTGCTTACTGCAGCTATGAACTCATCAACGACTATGCCGAGAAAGAACGAATCGTAGTTGCAAACGTTGCCTGAAACGCGTTACCACATTTCGCAGAATAATCGGTTTATAGCAAAGCCACCTCCACTTTACACTTGATTTTCGGCTATTTTAAGGGAAATTATAGCCAAATTCCCCAAAAAACCGTATAATATCTGTTTTTTCTTGACATATTTTGTGAAAAATTTGTATAATGAGTATAAGAAACACTGGTAGCGCATTAGTTTCTGTGGCGTGTCGTTTTTTTATTTTTTTTCTGAAACCTAATTTCTTTTCTTAACGTTGTTATGTATAGCCTGCTAAATAAGGATTCTTATAGGCGAAGGAGCAGATTATAATGGCGCGCCAAACACCTAATGATTTATCTGCTGTCGAAGACACCTATCTCGCGACCCAAGCGAAAGCAGGCAATGATGCCGCGTTTAGGCAACTGTTCGACAAGCATTATAAGTGGGTTTATAACAAAGCCTACAGAATGCTTGGAAATTACCAAGACACAGAAGAGGTCGCCTCCGATGTGTTCGTCAAAGTTTGGCAGAAGCTAAACAAAAACAAATGGGACGCAGAAAAAGGTAGTTTTCAAGCATGGTTAAATATGGTGGCTCGTAACACCATTATCGATGCAATACGAAAACGGAACCGGATTCGGGAGCATCCACTCAGCGGTTCACCTGATGAAGATGAACAACCCTTGAGTAAGTATGAAGACCCCTATGCCGGACCCGAACAAGAAATAGAAGCAGCAGAAGCACAACAGATATTGGAGAGTGCCCTTGAACAGGTCACAAAATCTAATCATCGGATCGCTTGGATGTTGCGGCACTTAGAAGGTTATAGTATTGCTGAGATTGCACGCATTCTTAACCGGAAAGAAGGCACAGTAAAAATCTGGATCTTCCGGTGTACCGAAGAATTGCGGAAAATTTTGGTTGCCAAAGGCATCCAATGGATTTATTAATTTGGAGGATTAACTAATGCGCTTCTGGAAAAGATGGCAGAAGGCCGGGATATCAGCCGATGATCTTAAAAAGGCTGAAATGTTAGAAGCCTACACCAGTTGGTTGAAAAACGAAAGGCTTACACGTAAGCAGAAACGTCTTTTGGAAGATATAAACAACCTTCCCGAACTTCAGCCGTTGAAACAATTAATCGACTTCACACACTATCGTTTTGAGGAAAGAGAAAACGTTGAACCGCCGTTCGGCGCTCAAGAACGAGCCCGCGAACGTGTCATGGCGGAAATTCGAGGCGAAGGAGCGGAATCCAACGTTACAACCGACGGCTTAGAGCCGCAACCCGGTTATAGTCCACAAGGGATGGGGAACGAAACTACCGAAATTATGCAGGTCGGTCAGGTTTCACCCAACGCTGATGAACTACAACGCTGGGAAAATGGACAGTCATCCGCATCCCCAGAAATGTTAAATCGGTACGATGACCTTCGCGCACTTTCCCGTTTGCACGTCCGATTCGAACAGAAAGATGATGGTGTGTACGTCACAGATATGGGCAGCTCTAACACGACTTACATTAATAACGAACGCGTAGCGATGTCCGCTCCGGTTCGTGAGGGGTCTACACTGAGATGCGGGAAAATTAGCCTCAAAGTTATCGACATCGAATCTTCATAATTATCTGGGAGAAGGAACAGGTGTACATCAAAACCACAAAGCTTAATGGCACCGTTCCTTATAAGAGCAGTGCATCTAAGGCATACCAATTCATTAGCATTGTCACACTTCCGACAAGCAACGCTCTGTTATGGGCAAGCATGCTACGTTGATGCCATTCAACACTACCTCGCCGGCTTGAAATTGGGGGCAGCACAGCATCATTACATCTATGCTGACCTCGCAAAGGCTTATGAGATGGTCGGAGAATGGGACACAGCATTGGCATGCCTTGATATTGCACTCCGGTTATGTCCAGATTCGCCAACGGCTTTGAGACGCAAAGCACGCATCCTCGATGAGAAAGCCTGTTATGATAGTTTGATTTGCTTGGATGACCTACGTCAAACACCACCACAGGCGTTCACTGAAAAATTAAACTTTGACACTACGAACCCAACGCAACAGCGTTTAAACTCCGAGATTTTTAGTTTAACTTACCATTCCACGATGCGTCCTCAGACACTCTGGAATATCTGTCAACTTATCCACCGAACCTATGCTGAACTCGGAGAAATCTTCGGATACTATCCGCGCTCTCCGGTACCCATCTCCATTAAAAATACAAACGGCACCACAGTGTCACAACGTTCGCTACCGCAGTGGGCAAGTGGCTGCTATGACGGTAGCATCCATCTCGCATACTGTGCCGCTGGTGAGCCGGTCCTTAGCATCTTGTATGCCTTGCTTCGACACGAATGGGTACATCTATTAGTCTATCATCTAACCGACGGATATTGTCCCGTGTGGATCAATGAAGGGCTGGCACAAAACATCGCACGTCCGATGTTCCAGTTTGAAAAAATTAATCTGCAACAGGCGGTTCAGACCCAGCAGTTGCTACCACTTGACGTACTCAGTCAGCCGTTTAGCCAACTCCAGACGAAACACCGAAAATTGGCATACATTCAATCCGCAGCAATCGTTGAATATCTTGTCCAGCAATTCGGCTATGCCAAAATTCGAGACCTACTCCGTCAACTAAGTAGTGGGATTCCGGCAGAGCCAGCGATTGAACAGACCTTCGGATTAACACTGAAGGATATCCCCTTCTTGAATACTTCATAAGCATCCCAGCAATGACAAAACTTGATATCGGTATCCTCATTCTCGTTGGACTGTCCGGCATAGGCTGCTTCCGCGTCGGGTTCACCCGCAGCGTTTGGGGAGTGTTCGTCATCGGCGTAGGATTCTTTATCGCGTGCCAATTCTGGCATCACCTCGCAACGCTCCTTCAGAAATTCATAGCAGACCCCAATTGGGCAAAATGGGTGAGCATCATCGCCATTGTACTCGTCGTCTCGATTCTTGTTGACTCACTTTTTGAGCGTATCCAACGTATCCTCGAAAAAGGCGTTCTCGGTTGGGCAAACCAGCTATTAGGGATCTGTTTCGGCATCGCTTCCGGCGGACTCGCCATCGCCTTCGCACTCATCCTTCTAAATACCTACGGCGGTGACGGCTTCAAGAAAGAAATCGCCAACTCCCGTTTCGCACCACAACTCATAGAGGTCGGGCATCAGGTTTGGGCAGTCAGCAAAGACCACGTACAAAAACACCTCGATCCTGAATGAACCGTCAGACTGAAATGCCCGCACCTTAGCGATACCAGAAACTTACCATTCCGCCTGTTTCAGGAATTCCAACGCCATTAAAGTATGACCCTCCGCATTAGGATGAACGCCATCGCGGGTTGTCCAGAGTGCACCCGGACGCGCAGCAACGGCTTTATCGAAAGCGGCATTCGTCGGTATCAACCTCGCATCAAATTCTTCCGCAAGCCTATGTATGCTTTCGTTATAAGCGTCAACAGCCAACGGGCGCGGTTCATCAACATCTTCCTCAATATAGAAAATTTCAAACAGAAAAAGCGGCGCGTCTAATTCGGTTTTCGCACGCGTGAGAATCCGTCGATAGCATGCCTCCCAAACCGGTAGATACTCGTCTGTGGACACATTGCCTGCATACTGACGACTTGCGTTGTTAATCCCAATTTTCACCGAGAGCCAGTTCGGTTTCTCGGTAATCACATCGGTATCCCACCGCTCCTCCAGACCCTCAACGATATCACCACCAATACCTTTATTGACATAAATGATGTCGCGTCCCGGGTATTTCGCAGTGATGAGTTCAGTGATTTTACGGACGTACCCGTGCCCATAAGGGGCGTGTTCATTCCGTCTCCCGCAATCTGTAATACTATCACCGATAAATAGCACCTTATCTCCAGATTGAAATAATAAATTATTCACAAAGCATCTCCTATATGTGGTATACTAAATTAATGCCAGTTTGATTAATCATTTCGGATGTGTTCCAAGGTCTATTTCCGCATCACAGGGTATCCGTGAATTGTAGCACAAACTGTTAGTTTGTGGCGCATACAGCACAAATTAACAGTGGACGCTACATAAACTTTTATCAAACTCACGTTAAATTAGGAATCGTCAGTTATCAGTTGCCAGTTAATCTCTTGTGGCAGTTAGAAATTATATTTCTGCCATCGTAACGCTCTTTAACTGACAACTAAAAGGTTTCTCGCAGAAAAACCGAACTGAAAACTGACAACTATAATTTATCACATCTTGCATAACAAACCAACATGAAAAAAATAGGTGTTCTTCACGTCATCACGGATACAACGCTGCAATCAAGATTCACGCACGCGGCGTTAGCAGAACTCGCAATCGCCGGAGGCGCGGATACATTGCAATTCCGTCAAAAAGAGGGCACAACGCGTCAATTGATCGCCGAAGCAGAAAGCATGCAGGCGATATGTGAACAGCACAAGGTACCGTTAATCGTAAACGACAGGGCGGATATCGCACTCGCTATCGGTGCAGCAGGCGCGCATTTCGGGCAAGACGATATGCCTGTCGCCATCGGAAGACAGATCCTCTCTACAAACGCCATCATTGGAGCATCTGCACGAACCGAGGAGAAAATACTCGCCGCAATTTCAGAAGGCGCAGATTACATTGGATTCGGTCCCATCTACGGCACCACTTCAAAACCGGACGCTGAAACCGCTAAAGGATTAGAACGACTTCGACGAATGTGCGACATCGCGGCTTGTCCAGTTATCGCAATTGGCGGGATTGGTATCGGGACTGCAGCGGACGTAATCCGAGCAGGCGCACACGGGATCGCCGTGATCTCCGCTGTTTGCGCACACGCCGAACCGACTGTGGCAACACAGGCACTGCTGAACGAAATTCTGGGAGCAAAATAAACGAGACAGGTGATAGCATAATATGAACGATACATTCACAGTTGAGCAGCTCTCTAAACTATTCAAGGAAATTGATGAGGGGCACAACCCAGACCTCAGCAGAATTGATGAAGCACGCGTTCAGAAAATGTGGCATGAGCAACACTTTTTTCATACCGATATGGAGTCAATTGATAGGCGTGCAATCCGTGTACTAAAGCCCGGCATCTGGAACCATAACGACGGTCCCGATTTTATGCACGCCGAAATTGAGATTGACGGCAAACTCCAGATCGGTGATGTCGAAATTCACGTCCGATCTTCGGAGTGGTACACACACCAGCATCATCTCAATTCCAGATACAATCGGGTAATTCTACACGCGGTCTTTTTTAACGACGATTTCAACCTGCGGACACGGCTCCAGAACGGAAAGCGTATCTCAACTTTAGAACTACTGAAATGGGTGGCAGTAGATACGGGAGACTTGTACGACAACACGACAGACACAACAACGACAGATGGATTGTGTCGGATCACGGGGAAGCAACTGAACATAGAAATTTTGAAAGGCGTGTTCGAGTCATTAGGACGCGAAAGGTTTTTGGAAAAAACCGAGTCGATGCGGTTGTTAAGAACCCGGCTCGATTTCGAGCAGCTCCTCTATGAAGGCATCATGGAGGCATTAGGGTACGAACGCAACAGCAAAGCCATGCGAGAGTTGGCACAGCATGTCCCTTTCGCCGACCTCGACCAGAAATCCGAACTTGAGATTCAGGCGACACTCTTCGGGGTCGCCGGACTCTTACCATCACAACGCGAGAAGCCACTACCCCCGGAAGCAACGGACGATCCAGGCATCATCGCCTTGGAAAATCAGTGGAGCACTTCGGAGTATGCAGAACTTCCACCACGCATGACAGAGGCGCAGTGGCGTTTTACCGGAAGACCACTCAACCACCCAGTTCGACGTATCGCAGCAATGGCTCAACTAATTCATCGTTGTCAAGGGAGTCTGATGATGTATTTTCTCCCAATCTGTGAAAAAGTAGCAACTGCGGATACGAAGCGGGCACTACAAACGATCCAAACAGAACTACGGACACACCTGATGCTCGAACCCACCGGCTATTGGGATCAACACTCTAACTTCGGTTTGAAAACCGCACGCAAAACAGCATTGCTTGGTAAAGATCGAGCGATGGACATTATCATCAATAAAATCTTACCAGTTGCCTATATTTGGGCAGTTGAGGCGGATAGCCAACAACTACAAGAGGCGGTCCTACAACTCTATAGTGCCGGCACCAAATCAACAGGGAATAAAATTATACGTAAAATTGATAAACAAATTTTCACTGAGGCACAGCAGATGCGGCATTTGAAGCCGACCGCCAAGATCGAGCAAGGGGTCATCCGTTTATACAAAAATTACTGCGCCGATCAACTCTGTGATCTCTGCCCCATTCTGGAACAAGATGCGGTACTCACGGAGGAGGATTAGCATGCCTTCGCAAGCCAAACCGTTGATGGACAAATCCTATTCGACAGCACTCTGGAACGGGTAACAACACAAGGTGCACCATTATTGTCGTCGGTAATTTCTTAACGGCACTCCGCGTGCCGAACCAGCAGCTAACATCATCGTATGTATATGCAATCTGTACAAAACCAAATATTCCGTGATCCAAGAACATATTCTGTAGGACTTACGCAGACTGCTCTTTTGTAGCATAAACTGTTAGTTTGTGATACAAAAACGCTGGGTTTTACAAAAAAAATCATCGTAACAGAACGGGCTGCAGTCAAATTTGCGTAAGTCCTGTTCTGTTTTTCAGAATATCGCCTAACTAAAGGAGATTAGTTTATGTTTCTCCGTCTGTTTACATGGCTCTGTATTTTGAGCCTCGTTTTGGGCATCACGGCTGTAAAAGCCGCTC
This sequence comes from Candidatus Poribacteria bacterium, assembly GCA_012270865.1. Classification (GTDB taxonomy): domain Bacteria; phylum Poribacteria; class WGA-4E; order WGA-4E; family WGA-3G; genus WGA-3G. The sequence goes on from JAAXHL010000077.1 coordinate 53,422, forward strand.
AAATCGCACTTGTTGATTTTGCCGATCAATGGACAAAAGTTGATGCGTTGCGTCAGACACTGGATGCATTCAAAGTTGAGTACGATGATCTGACAAAGGCGATTGAAGATGGGCAATTGCCTTTTAAAGCGGAAAATAGAACTTTCTTAATCGGTAGTATGGTGACCAACAATGCTGGACTTCACCAAAACCTCGACAAGAATGCAAAAGCGATTCAGGATTTTGTCGAAAATGGTGGTCTCGTCTGGGAACCGACGCAAGCAGATCAGAACGAAGCGAATGTGGATTGGTTGCCAGATGGGTTAAGTTGTGTCCGGACTGACACTGATTCACCAGATGTTAAAATACTGACAGAAGACCATCCGCTCTTTAACACACCAAACCGTATAACTGAGGAAACGTTTAAAGGCTGGGGGCATCAAGGCTGGCCTACTGTTTGGGAAGTCATCGGCTCTCAAAAAGGATTTGATGTCCTAATGGAAAGTGCCGGACAACCTGCCATTATGGAAGCGGAATTCGGACAAGGTAAGTTTCTGATGATGGCAATTGCACCTGATAAATACCATATTGCAGGGAACGATGCCAACACCAAAGACATGGCAAAACTTTTCATGGAGAATTTATTGTTCCATGTTGAAGAATTTGCCGCTGTCAAAGCAGCGGGTAAGCTCACAACAACGTGGGCGGAGTTGAAGATGTGATAGAAAATAATCCGTGATCGTTTCAAAGGGAAAAATTTAGTCAAACCCTCAATCTGAATAGGAGAATATTTCATGAAAATCTTATGTTTATTAACGATTCTGGTATTTTGTGTCTCAGTTGCTACAGCAGAGGAGACCTTCTTTTCGGCATTAGAGAGCCAAGCAGATGTAGAAAAAGAGGGCGGCACCGTTGATGGCGGTAGTTTTGAACCCGGTAAATTCGGTAACGGCTTTGTCAGCAAAGAGGCAGGCGATGTTATCCACTTCCCCGTGGAAGACCGTTTCATTAATCTCGACGAAGGCACCGTTGAGTTATGGATAACGATGGGATTGGATACCAGCACCATCACAGGTGAACTCTTTATGTTCATGACTTACAAGCGCGGCACCGACGCAGTGTTCCTACAATTCAATAACAATGGCATCGCACAGATGCGGATTAAAAGTGCTAATTCGTGGCATAACGCCAGTAGTGAACCACTTAATTGGAAAAAGGGTGAGCATCACCACGTGGCAGGCACATGGGGACCCGACGGTCTGAAACTCTACTTAGATGGCGAACTTGAAGGCGAAGATGACTTCAAAGAGGGCCCGACTGTGTTCGCGGAAACCTTTGAGATTAACAACGCCTCTCCACCTTCGCCCAATTTCCCGACAAATTGTGTCGTTGATGGGCTTCGACTCTCTGACCATCAGAAAGAACCCGGCGAATTTGTAATGGACGACCCGGCACCCGTCCAACCGACCGGAAAACTCACAACAACTTGGGCTCGAATCAAGCGCACAAATTAATAAAGCATAGTACTTCGTCAAGTTTGAATTTTAACGCCAGTTTGATTAATCATTTCGGATGTGTTGCAAGGTCTATTTCCGCATCACAGGGTATCCGTGAATCGTAGCACAAACTGTTAATTTGTGGCGCATACAGCATCACAGGGTATCCGTGAATCGTAGCACAAACTGTTAGTTTGTGGCGCATACAGCATCACAGGGTATCCGTGAATCGTAGCACAAACTGTTAGTTTGTGGCGCATACAGCATCACAGGGTATCCGTGAATCGTAGCACAAACTGTTAGTTTGTGGCGCATACAGCGAAAATAACACTGGACGCTACATAATCCAACTTTTATCAAACTCACGTTGAATTTTAGGGTTGGTTCGCCGTAGGGGCGAGGTTACCTCGTCCCTACGATCAACTTGAAACTCGACATAATAGTAATCCTGAAGAAATCGCGTCTATAGGAGGTTATAAGTATGCACAAAACAGAGACTCCACTTTTCACAGCAGGGACCGAAGACTACCACACCTTCCGAATTCCCGCGCTTATCCGATCCAATAAAGGAACGTTATTAGCCTTCTGTGAGGGGAGACGACTCGGTGGTGGTGACTCAGGCGATATTGATATTGTCCTGAAACGGAGCCTTGATAACGGTGAAAGCTGGGAACCCATACAAACCGCTGTCTCTACAGGAACCGATACAGACGGCAACCCTGCACCCGTGGTTGATCGCGATACAGGCACAATCTGGCTCGTTTTCTGTAAGAACCTCGCTGACGGCGCGGAAGGGAAGATTGTTGCAGGCGAAGCACCCCGCACCGTCTGGGTGACCGCCAGCACTGACGACGGCGAAACGTGGAAAGAACCGAGAGAAGTCACAGCCACAACGAAAAACGAAGACTGGACGTGGTATGCCACCGGTCCCTGCCACGGAATTCAACTCGCAAACGGTAGATTGGTCATCCCGTGTGACCATGTGCTTGGAAACAATCGGAACTATGCCGAATACGGCTACTCGCACCTAATCGTCAGCGACGACCATGGTGAGACATGGAAGATGGCAGGCAAAGCACAACCCGGTACGAACGAATCAGTTGTCGTTGAGACGGTGGACGGTGGACTCTATTTCAACTGTCGGAACTATGTCGCACCGAAGCGGCGCGCTTATGCACGCAGCAGCGACAGCGGCGATACATTCACGGAATTCGGCTACGAGGAAGACCTCATCGAACCGATCTGTCAGGCGAGTATGGTACGGTATACCGACGCGAATCAACACGACAAGAACCGTATCCTGTTCTCCAATCCTGCCAGTGAGAGTCGTGAACGGATGACAATCCGCATCAGTTATGACGAGTGTCAAAGTTGGAACAGCGGAAAAGTCTTGCACGCCGGTCCCTCAGCGTATTCCGACCTCTGTATTGATTCAGACATGAATATCTGCTGCCTCTATGAACGCGGTGAGAACAGTGCCTACGAAACGTTATCGTTCGCAAAGTTTGACTTAGCATGGCTCACAGATGGGGAAGATACCTTGGCGTGATGCGATTGTACTGCCATCGGAAATTCAGACCACTCTCTAAACCAAGATTGTGCTATAATACAATCTTACTGAAAGGAGAAATCCGATGGCGAAACGAAAACGAAGAACCTTCACTCCCGAGTTTAGGACCGAGGTCGTTCTTGAGGCACTCCGCGGTGAAAGTTCACAAGCAGAACTCTGTAGACGACATAACCTCAGCGACGATCAACTCTCGAAGTGGTAACAGCAGTTCCTTGAAAATGCGGTCAAGGAAAAACCCACTAAATACGTGGGTTTAAAGTGGGTTTTTTAAAACTATTTTTCAATAAAGTCGCTACCGCAGATATTCTTCCCCACGATGTTCTGCAATCCATGTTTTCAGCGGTACATCCGCATCTGTGGGTTGCCACCAACCTTTGACATCTACACCGTCACCGAGAAGCTGCCGCCGAATCGGGTCGCATTTATCGAGGAGTTCCGGTGGCATCAGGTTATAATCCAAGCCTCGCAACCAGCGATAACTATACCCCATAAACAGAACCTTCCGCGTCACATCCGAAAAATTCCAACCCCGTGAATGCCACATCCGCCGATCAAATAGCACCGCCGTGCCGCGTTTGACGAGCAGATCCATCGCACCTTCAGGATCACCATCAGGGTCATTGTCACTGTTTGGCGGACGGGTGTCGAGTTTATGACTACCCGGAATAAGACGCATCGCTCCGTTGTCGCGGTCGTTAACATCGGTCAGCCAGTAGCTAACTTTCAGTGAGAGTCGCGGATGCGGACGTTCCATCTCCGGCACAGGTCTCCCGCCGTCTTGGTGCCAGTGTGCGGCTTTGGTAACATGCGGCGTATCCGGTGGTTCCGGCGGATACATGATGAGATGTGAGATATAAAGTTGGATGTTCCATCCGAGGATATCCCAGAGCAGCGGAAAAATCTTCTTATTGTCGAGCAACTCCAGCAGTAAGTCATCTTCAACGACAGTACGAAACTTCGACAACAATTTGTGCGGTGCTAACCCTGTTTTCGCGCGCTCCTCGGCATCAAGTCGGTCAGCAACCGCCTCTAACGCATCCACCATCTCCGGGCTTATAGCGTCCTCAACGATAAGATAGCCTTCGTCGTTAAACGCTTTGAGCTGCGCGTCCGTAGCGCAGTATTCCAGCCAGCTTGTATCCATTGTTATCATCTCCAGTCGCTAACGTCGGATTTCAGATTTAATCCGTCCCCACGTCGTTGTGAGTTTACCTGTGACTTCCACCGCAAACGCGATACCTTCCGACATATCCTCTTGAATCTGTTCTTGCGTGATTGCGATATTGAGGATACGGAATTCATCCATCGTGCCATCGAGCCAGATATTCTCATTCGCTTTCTTGCCGATCCAGACGGAGGCTTCATTTTCATTGATGTCCCCGCTTCGTGCGACCTCTCCATCCAATTCACCGTCCAGATAGATACGAATTTCTTCGCCATCATAGACCATAGCGACATGATGCCATGTGTCCACTTTCATTGGTGTTGTGCCATTTGCAACGGCAGGATCACCAGGTGCAGTATAGACAAACCCTCGGATTTTTCCGCCCGGTGTATCGAAACCCCACCCACTTTCAGCAACAGAACCTTTCCTCGCAATCGGTGGATGTCCACCGGGAAACGTCGTCGGTTTGAACCACGCCTCGACTGTTAAAGCATCGCCGCCGGGAGAGAGGCTGTCATGGTGCGGAACCTCAATAAGACTGCTTGCCCCGTTAAAAACCAATGCACCACTAATCTTCCCATCCTCTGTCCATTCGGCATCGGTAATCTCGCCATGATTCTCAAACTCGGATAGATCTGTCGCTTCATCATTAACCTCTTCATCAAAGAGGTATAATAACACCGTCTCCTCTTCAAATGCAGCGAAACAACTCAGACCGAAACAAAGCACAAGCGTAAAAACTGTCAGCATTCGAGTCATTTGAAAACCCTCCTTTTTATGTAGGTTTTACTCGTTTTTTATCAGACTGGATGCATTGCGCGCTGTTGGCGAGATTCGGAAACCTCACCAGCAAGGTGTTGCGTAAGTTCTATTAATCTTCCACCCTTTCAATAATCTCACCCGTTTCACGGTCCCTGAAGATACGTTTCATTCTGCCGTCAGGCATCCGTTCATCTTTCAGGTGAGCATAGCGTTCATCGGCATCTGACGGACCTGCTTGTGCGTCGGCAGCTTCCATAGTGCCGCGCCAATCCTCAATCTCAACCGCTTCCCACTGCTTCGATTTCGCGGATTTATAGCAGGCATCAATGACAGCGTTCACAACATAACCGTCGTAGAAGGTTTCCATCGGTTCGCGTCCTTCGTCGATTGCGTTGAACATATCAAGGAACATATCCCGATAACCGAGTTCCGCAACCTCATCACCGACAGGGAACAGCCAACCGGTATCGCTTTCCGCCTTTTCAGCGACATAGCCACCTTGTCCGACAGCCGTGAACATCTCATACCCCGTACGGAGCCAGTGATTAAGCCATATAGTCCCCTCACTACCGGAAACCTCATCACGTAAATCCATACCGCCACGAAATGCCCATCCAACCTCGAACTGTCCCATCGCGCCGCTCTCAAATCGGATGAGTGCGATACCGTGATCCTCCGCATCGATCGGATGAACGAGCGTATCTGCCCAACACATCACCTCAAGCGGTCTGTTGTTCTTACCGACGAAATTTCGGATGATCTCGATGCAGTGGCACCCCATATCAACGATAGCACCACCGCCTGCCTGCTCCAGGTCCCAGAACCAATCGCTGTGCGGACCGGGATGTGTCTCGCGCGAACGCACCCACAGGATCTTACCGAGGGCCCCGTTTTGGACCGACTCCAAAGCCTTAAGGGTCTTCGGAGGGTATACCAAATCTTCAAGGTAACCACCAAAGACACCAGCGTTTTCAACGATGTCCAGCATCGCTTTCGCCTCTTCAGCGGTGCGTCCGAGCGGTTTCGTACAGAGGATGGCTTTACCCGCATCCGCAGCGAGTTCAACCGCCTTCAGGTGTAAGTTGTTGGGTAACCCGATAACAACGACATCCGTTTCTGGGTGGTTGATGGCTTCCGACAAATCGGTTGTTGCGTGTGGGATATTCCACTCTTCAGCGAATGCATTCGCGCGTTCCTCGCGTCGAGAATAGACGCTGTGGACACGGTCTGCACCGCGCTGGTTATGGAGCGTCATCGTATAAAACATTCCGATGAGTCCGGTACCCAGCATCGTGACTTTATGACTTTTGAGTTCTGACATTGCTTTTCCTTTGAATGGTTATCGGTAGTCAATTCTCCGACAAGGTATCTTAGGGAACGTAACGCCTATTTGGCACTCTTAACTGACAACTGACAACCGATAACTGATAACTATTCTGCTTTATATCCTGCGATGACACCCCAATCGTTGACCGTCCAACAGTGGTTCTGATCCGTCGCGTGAACACCTTTAAGCGTCGCGCCCCCGGGTATATTCGATATTGTCCACGTATTGCCGCCATCGGTGGTATGCAAAACGGAATTGAAACCGCCGACTGCCCAACCGACCATCGCATCAACAAAGATAATATCGTGGAGATCGTCAAAGGATTCGGTTTTCTGCTGGTTCCAAGTCACACCACCATTGTTCGTGTGCAGAATTAGACCTTCTTGCCCACAAATCCAACCGGTGTCTTCATCTACGAAATGGATACCGAACAGATTATTATCAAAACCTGCGTCCTGTTTCTTCCAAGTTTCGCCGCCGTCTGTAGTATGCAGGAGCGTCCCGAATGAGCCGATAACCCACCCTGTTGTCGGCGAAACGAACCAGATATTCTCAAGGTTGTTCCGAGTCTCACCGACGCGTGCGCGTTCTGAACTGCCGACCCAAGTTTCGCCCCCATCGGTCGTTTTGAGAATCGTATTCTCCGATCCGGCGATGAAACCGGTCGTTTCGCTAATCATCTGGATGCCCATCAAATTGGCGCGCATGCCGCCGCGTCTGCCACCACGTCCAGGGGTATCACTTCTCGCTATTTTCCGTGCCCAAGTTTCACCACCGTCTTCAGTTTTCAGGATAGTGCCTCTACCACCAGTGATATACCCAACATTTTCGTTTACGAAGTAGATATTATAGAGCGGCGCAGAACCGCCACCACCGAAACCGCCAGGAGGTCCACCACCGCCACCGGGACGACCGCCCGGTCTTTGTGCGGCACCCGGCGGACGCATATCGATCTCTTTTTTCTCCCACGTCTTGCCGCCATCCGATGTCACCAGCATCAGTCCACCGTCTCCAACAACGAGACCGTTCTGACTATCCATAAAATAGACATCCTGCAGCATACCGTCGATCCCATCACCGCGGAGGATATCGTCTTCTCGGAGGACTGTCCAATCCGCATAAGCAACCGTCGAGAACGCGATTGCGATAAACATTGCGAAAAGAGTGATAATTATTCTTGACATAGGTAAACTCCTTTTTCTCGTAGTTTTCAGTTTGCCTCACAGTGAGAGTTATCAAACAAGAGACTTTCTTAGGACTTACGCATACTGCTCTTTTGTAGCACAAACTTCCCAGTTTGTGGCAGNNGGCAGGAGACCGCTGTGTTTTCCGAAGATTCTCATCTAACAGAACGGGCTGCGGTCAAAATTGCGTAAGTCCTGTTTCTGTAACAATCCTTATCTTCCTAAAGACTGCAAAGATAGCATTCCGCGTTATGGAAGGCTCTTAACTGAAAACTGTTAACCGATAACTGACAACTATTCTGACTGAAACGCGTCATAAATCTGTCGTGCTCTGTTTTCAACATTCATTAAGTAATTTTGACTTATTTCCTGCCTGTAAAGTTCGGTTAAGTCGCCACTCGCCTCGCCGAAGGCTTTCGCAAATTTCCGGCACTCCGCCTTATCAGCACCGGAGGCATACGCCTTCGTTTTCGCATCCGTGCCAGACTTTCGGACCTCAACACACTTATCACGAAACTTCAGATAACTCCCATCACCGACAAATCGGACATCTTCAAGCGTTGTGAAATCGAGATTCGGTAGCGCGTCTGCAAGGATCGCGCGCGCTTGATTCATGTCTATTTCGCCGTCACGGAGCGCAATCGCGATGCCGAGGAAAAACAGATCGTTTTTGTCGCGTTTTGCCTCACCTTCACGTTTCGCTGCTCGGAGTTTTTCAGGATTCGGTTCGGATTCGTTGTAATATGTAATGTCCTCCCGCACGTCACACGTCGCAGAAATCCGATTCTCTCTAAAAACGGCAGCGAGATAGTCAGAAAGCGATACGTCTGCCTGTTTGCAGTGCGCGGCGAGTGCGGTGACAAGCACCATAGATTCACCTGCGGATTTCTCACGCATGGCGATGGCAGTCCGCCCACCTCGGCTCCGGATGAGTGCTTCGGGACCCGTAATCATCCCACCGCTCTCCTCACCTGCAAAGATGAGCCGTGGCTGCACACCGAGCGAAATCGTCTCACCGTAGACATCTTGGACAACAACCGGTGCGTCCGGCGCATCGGCGAGCTGACGTTCAATTTTCTTCATAATCGCAGCGATCTCTTTGAAACCGACAGGAACATTAATAACGTTGACACCGTTCGCTTCACCCCACTGATCCCAAGCGAGGGCAGAAGGCGTTGTCTTAATCATGAACCGCGGATGGTTATCCCAAAGTCCAGCGGTTTTGAGCTGCTTGGTATGAAAATCCATCAACATAAGGAACGCTTGGTTCGGCGTATAAATCGTCAACAACCGGTCATCGCCGAGCATTAGAAAATCGATACCGAGGTCTTGTAATGTTTCTGCACGCGAGGCTTCTTCTATCTCACAAACGACGAGCCGATCGCCATCTGGGTCGGTCGCCTCAATGATAGTTCCAACAGGTTGCGCTTTGAGTTTCGTCGCATAATCTACTGACCGGACGACATCAAGAATACTGAAATCGCAGCCGAGATCGTAGAACTCAACCTCGCCAGTTTTCGGATTCCGATCAAGTTTCCCGATATTGTGATACAACGGATCCGCCTCAACATGGAGCCAACGGACAGAGTTCGCAATCCCCAATCGTTCAAAAATTGCACGCATCGGACGATACATACACCCACCGACACAATCAACAACGATCGGCGGCTTCACCTCGCGAATGAGATTGATATTCGCATCCGTAGCGACACCACTCTTGAGATAGCCGACATAGAGCTGCACGCCGTCGTGGAGTTCATCGAGCCGTTCAAAGTCGATGTGTGCGTCATCGGTTGTGCTGAACTGAATTGCGTATCCTTCCGTTTCAGCGGTTTTCAGAATATCTTCAATCTTGTTGACGAACCGCATGGACTCTTCTGGCAGATATTGGCTGCCTTGGTTATTGAGGTCTTTGGTTGCGTTTTTAGTGCTCACAGAGTGGCTTGATGTGACATGTTCACCACCGTCTAAGTCGAGCATAAAAATCAGGAACGATGCCATCCAAATCGGCAGTGTGCCAAACGCTTTCGGGACGTACGTACGAATCCCGTGCGCAGCCTGAATCCGAGCGATATATTCAACATATTTCTGTGAGTTATAACGCACCTCACATCCTGCAATTTTCTCGACCAACCTTCCATCTGCGTTTTCCTTAGCGACAAGGCTTTTTCCGAGCGTCGCTAAGATAATCCCGACTTGGTTAATCGGAAACCGGGTATCCCACGGATATAAGATGTTCTGTGGCCCCCGGATACCAGCCGTCGAGACTTGTGCCTCTTTCGCATAATTACGAAACCATTCCCAGAGGTTCAAACGCTCAATCAGTTCTTTGTCAAGATGGAACGTGAATGCCTCTGATGTGTCTTGTGGAAAAAGGGGTGTTTTAATGGAATCGGGTGTATTCTGTTCAACGACTGCGAAGAGTTGTCGCTCGGTGCGGTCCCGTTTATGGCGGTAGTTTTCGTCAACTGTGATAATCATTTTTCTAATTTACCTTGCGGAGAAGTAGTGGGCATTAAGGCTATTAGATCCATTCCTAAAATCCGCTTGTGCCGATGTTGCAGGCAGGACGATTGAGTTTTCGACTTTTTAATCCAATTTTGACACCCCAGGCCCGGTAGGTGCGGTTTGGAACCGCACCGGGATTAAAAAGGAAAATCCAAAAATTGAGACAATCCGACAATTTGTTTTAAACTAAATAACCCTGTGTTGCAAACTATCGCTTTTGAATTTTAAAATATGAACATGTTATCACATTTCCATATTTTTTTCAAATCCGAATTTAGGGTTAAAAACCCCGCCAACAAGAGAAAGGAACACCCATCCTACCGCTCACGTCCTGAAATGAGTAGGTCAAACGAATTGCTCTGCCATCCGCCGTCCATGACGATGTTGTCCTTCGTTTCACGCAAGCGATCAACCATACGCGCCTTCATACGTCGGAGCACGTGCTTGTAACCGAGTTGGTTCGCTACGTTGTGGAGTTCGTGCGGGTCGCTCTTCATGTCGTAGAGTTCGTCTTCACTGTACGGATTGTAGACGTACTTCCATGAATCCGTGCGTACCATCCTGACAGAGGCAAGCGTCGGTTCATATCCGTGAAATTCGGCGAACACATCATCGGGCCAATCCGCTACCGTTTCACCGCGTAACAGAGGCACAATGGATCTACCGTCGAGGTTATCAGGTGCTACTGCGCCACCGAGTTCCAAGAATGTAGGCATCAGGTCCACAAGGTTCACAAATTCATCGCACGTTGCACCGGGTGACATCGCGCCGGGCCAACGGATAACGAGTGGAATGTGGTGCGTCTCCTCATACATGTGGAAACCTTTGTTGAAAAGCCGATGGCTACCGAGCATATCACCGTGGTCGGTTGAAAAGACGATGACAGTGTTCTCAGCCATACCGTTCGCTTCAAGGCAATCGAGAATTCGGCGCACCTGATCGTCAATGAAAGTGCAGAACCCCCAATACGCAGCGATGGCCTTCTGCCAATCGGGCCATGTCAGATGGCTGGCGTTCCACCGGAGCATCTCCTTCTGCTGGATGAGAGGCTTGTTAATAAACTGTTCGTCGAAATTTCCCCAACGTTCAACGGTGTCTGGATCGTACATCGTATCGTAAGGGGCTGGCACGGCATAAGGGAAATGCGGTCCGAAGAAATTCGCCGCAATCATAAACGGTTGCTCGGAATCTGCATAACCGTCGATGAGTTCAATCGTTTTATCCGCAGTCCACGCCTCCATCGTGCGCTCAACCGGGAGTGGATGTCTTCCATAGAAAGGCGCATCGCCACCCCACTCAAAGGGTTGGACAGCATCCCTATCAATTCGGAAATCGATTCCATCGTCACGGAGCCACTGATGCCAATCGTTATACGGGTGCCATTTGTCGTATCCCCAAAACTCCGTATCCCCTTGCTTAGCGAGATGCCATTTACCGATGCAACTGACCCGGTAGCCTGCTGCGCTCAGGAGTTTCGGATAGGCAGGTTTGTCGAGAATCTGGTTTGCAAATACGCCATTGAAGTTCCCCATATTTGACAACTGTCCATGGTTGTGCGGATAGAGTCCGGTGAGCAGAGAGCCACGCGCCGGCGAACAGAGCGCGATCGGCGTATAGGCATTCGTAAACCGCATACCTGTCGCAGCGATTTCGTCAACGGCAGGCGTTCTACAGATTGGCGCACCGTTGCAACCGAGTGAATCATAACGTTGCTGATCAGTAAGGAGAAAGAGAATATTGGGTTGTTGTGCCATTTTTTAATGATTCCTTGTGGAGCGATAAAAAGGTTCAGATATGATAGCGATATTTTTCGGTCCCTTGAAACCGAGCTCAATTCGTTCAAACCGGATTGAATGCTCCCGGTAGAAGTCCTCAATCGCCTCCAATAACGCGTATTGCCCGCGACGCTGTTCGTCCCAGAAGTTGCAGCACGGGATTATCACAGCAGGACGTACAAGGGCTGCCTCTCCCAATTGACGCAACGCACCATCCGGATGGAGTCCGACTAACAGATCATAATAATCTGCCATTTCGGGTTCAAATTGCTCCGGTCGGTGTTCTATCCCTTTAAGCACCGTGCGGCGCGGGTCAATAAGTTCGCATACGAAATTCTTCTTTTTCGTAAGCAGACGTGTCAATATCCCTTTTCCGCCAGCGACATCAGCGATGCTGTGGATCGTCCTGCCGTATTGTAAAGCGATGAAATCTGCGACAACTTCAAATCGTCGCGGATCACCGTGTACCAGATGTTGTCTTCTGCTCATTTCAAGTTCTCCGGGTTCAACCCCTCCAGTGCTGGGTGGACGAACCGACCATCTTTCCGAATTAGGGTTCCGTCGAAGAACATCTCTCCACCACCGTGTTCCGGTGTCTGGATCATCACCATATCCCAATGGACAGCGGAACGGTTTCCGTTATCTGCTTCCTCATAAGCCTGACCGGGGGTGAAGTGAAAAGAGCCTGCAATCTTCTCATCAAACAAAATATCCAACATCGGATTTGTGATGTACGGGTTGAACGCGATAGCAAACTCGCCGATATAGCGTGCACCTTCGTCCGTATCAAGGATAGCGTTAAGTCTTTCAGTGTTATTCGCCGATGCCTCAACGACTTTACCGTTTTCAAACCGGAGTCGGATGTCCGTAAAGGTGGTGCCTTGATAGATTGTCGGTGTATTGAAGTGGATCGTACCGTTGACAGAATCGCGGACGGGTGAGGTAAAGCATTCGCCGTCAGGTATATTATATTCACCAGCACACGGAATTATAGGGATGTCCTTGATGCTGAACCGTAAATCGGTATCCTCACCAACGATGTGGACCTCATCGGTTTCCTCCATCATAGATTTCAGCGGGACCATCGCCTGTTCCATTCGGCTGTAGTCCAGGGTACAAACGTCGAAATAGTAGTCCTCGAACGCTTCTGTACTCATCTGCGCCTGCTGCGCCATCGCCGGGTGGGGCCAGCGTAGCACAACCCATTTTGTTTTCGGTACTCTGACATCGTTGAGCGGTCGCGACCAATACTTTTGATAACGCTGGATCGCCTCTGACGGGACATCGGACATCTCTGTGATATTATGGCTGCCCCGAATACCGATGTACGCCTGCACCTTTTTCATGCGATATATCTCGTATTCGCCAATCAGTTGTAGACCGACATCGTCACCACCGAGAATAATTTCGCGTTGGATACGGTTCTGCTTGAGTTCAACGAGCGGGATGCCATCTGCTTCCCGCACAGCACGGATGAGTGCGATGACCATCTCTTGTGGGATGTCAATGCCTTCGATGAGCACAAATTCACCGGGTTGGACCCTCGTGGAATGGTTCGTAAGTACAGCTGCAAGTTTATCAAGTCGTGGGTCGTGCATAGCCACCTCAGTTAATAAATGTTTGCCTGATTTGAGAAGTTTTCCTGTATATTATTGGCGAGGGATGTCCACCACGTCCTATCTTCCCGAACGCGTAGGAGGTGTGTGTTACCGGGGACATCATTCGCACCTAAACCGGGTTCAATAATATTTGTCCGTGGATCGCCTTCAAGCCATTTGGCGATTCCATTTTCTAAGCGTTCAGCAGAACGGATAGCAAAGATATTTATGATTTCCGCCGATTGCAGATCTAAGAGAAAATCGACGTTCCAGTACAAAGTTTTTCCCCGTCTTGGCAATAGGTTTCCGCTTCCCAAACCGCATTCGGCGAACCGGTTTATCATATCTTCTCGGATAGCGTGTGGCGGTTTATCTCCACTTCGCGTCGCGTGCCGGACGAGTCGCCGCGCCAACGAAGTCGCACCTTTTTCCGAAAGGGCAGAGCCGACATACGTATAGTCGCCAGTAGGTAGTGAAATCAATTTACCTCTTTTAAACCGCCCGAATTGCAATGTAGTGTTCTCTTTAAGGCGAATCCGTAAAATGTATGTACCAGCCTGTGAATCACCACCGATAACATGGATGCTCGGAATTTTCATCAACCCAACCTATAAACTATATTTCTGTTAACTCCGGGACATGTTCATCTTCATATTTTTCTATCAACACACCGATGACTTCCATCAATGAAGCTAAGGGATGATCTTCATCCTCACCTACGACATCAATTAAATTGTCCAGGACCTCTGTAAGCCGTTGATATTCGCTCTGGGCATGCGGAACAAATATGATTTTCGTTAGCGTTGGCCATACATTTTGAGCAGTTTGTACTTCTGTTAACACAGTTTATTGCCTCCATTTACTTTTATCATACTCATCGTGTGTTAGCACTGCACGAATATAGACTTTTTGGCGATTGTAGTGTATTGCTGCAATAAGACGCGCTTTATTGCCACCAATGTTGAAAACCGTTAGTTTATCGACTTGCTCAGCATGAGGAAACACTGTCCGTAGTTCAGCCAATGATCGGAAGCTGCCTCGTTTCATTAATCGGTACCAATGTTCAAGCGAGGTTTGGGTATTCCGATGTTTCTGGGCAAACTCGTTTAGGCGTTTTCGCGTAATAATATGCATAAGTAAAATTCAGTGTCGTTACAAATCGCACCGGACTGGGCAGAGACATCTGTTCCTCTAAATCTGATTCCAACGATAGTGTACGTGTGATCGATTGTGCGGTAATCTTTCAAGGAATTGTTTTAAGATATCTTCCATATTCAGATTATACCGCTATTTGTTGATGTATGTCAACTTTTTTAGAATTTGTGTGTTGAAACAAAAACGAAAATCTATTAGAATAGGAAAAAAGGAAGTTACCTATCGAAATCGCGAGCGCAGCTCGCTCCTACAGCAAGCGCACGTAAGTCCAACTTCGGCGGGCTTGATAAACGGAACGGCACTTTATTGCCATACCCACCTCAACGAACCGCAAGGAACACTAAAAGAATGAAAGCGCGGCTACTCTCTGTTGGATATGTTACAGTCATTGTTTTGCTAATAATACATCTTCTGCCGGTCTGGGGTTTTGAGTATTTCCCGACACAGGATGGGGCAAGCCATATCTACAACGCCTACGTGCTAAAGGAATATCATAAGCACGAAAACTACCGATTACGCGAGGTGTATAAGTTAAATGCCACCTTTTTCCCGAACTGGACTTCACACGTTCTTCTTGCATCACTGCTGTACATTTTCCCGCCACTCGCCTGCGAAAAGATAGTGCTAACCCTCTGCATCGGTCTCCTACCGCTCTCGCTCTTCTATTTCCTCAACTGTGTCGAGAAGAGAAACACAGTCTTCGGGCTGCTTGGGTTCCTCTACGCCTACAATTATCTGCTGCACATGGGATTCTACAACTTTGTCCTCAGTATGTCCCTGTTTTTCTTCGCTTTCGGATATTGGTGGCGCGTGAAGGATAAACTCCGAGTAACCAACATGATCGTCCTATATCTTTTGCTGCTACTGACCTACTTCACGCATTACCACTCCTACGCGTTACTGATCGTGTCATTGACGTTCTTCGCTCTCTACACACCGGCTTATAGCGTCCTACATGAGGTATTCGGTCATAAGGAGCCATCACAACCGCTGATGTCCCGCTTCAGGGAGTACGCAATGAAATTCAAACCGACACTGATTTTCCTCGGCGGACTTATACCGGCTTACGTCATCTTGTTCTCCTATTACTTCTATCTGTCGAACACGCACGGAACCGGCGGCGATCATAAGGGACTTGAATGGTTAAACGATTACTTCTTCTCTATGAAATCCTTAGTCTCTTTCCGAGACGACCACGTACTTATCGGGCGGGTGCTGTTAGTCTTTTTCGCTGTCGCCTTGACACTTACCGTCATCAATAGAATTCGGCAGTACCATCAATTCCATAAATCAGAGGAATGGAAAGAGACTGGCGAACGGCTTTGGACCCGCGCTGTGAGCCAAATGGATGCGTTTCTGATCATGGCAATCCTTATCACAATTATGTATTTCATAGCACCCTGGTCAGGCTATAGCGGCGGTTGGATAAACGACCGGTTTCATCTGTACATATTCCTTGTGTTGCTTCCATTTTTCGCCGTCAACCTGCATCGCTACGCAAACTATGCAGTGGCGGGAGTCATCATCGTTCTCTCCTTGTGGCATCTCGGTTACAACGTCCACACTTATGCCATGCTAAATCGGGACATCGCCAATGCGCTATCATTGGAGGGTATGGATGAAAAGGACACGATTCTCACGAGCACACCCGGGGAATGGGGCGGTTTTTCAGATGCACTCGGTTTTGAACCGAAATACGTTGAACCCTTTGGACACATCGAGTGTCTATTGGCAACGAATAAGGGAATCGCCTACCTCAACAACTACGAGGCAAATACGGATCATTTTCCGCTGCAATACAAGAACAAAGAATTACCCGCTGATTACGCCATCATCTGGCGAACAGAATATGATGATGTCGCCGGTTTGGAGGAAGAATACGAACGCATTGATTCCAACGACTACAACCGACTCTATCGCCGTAAACGTGCAGCACCGGACACCGAAATGTGGGGTGGCGGAACTGTCGCCGCCTTTGATCTGCAACCGGAGGACGGACAGACAGCAACAGGACACATCGCTGTCCATCCAGATACCGTCTATACCGATGGTCAATACGGTTGGCTAACGGAATCAGAACGAGACGACTTTGGTATCTCTCAAACTGGGGGTTCTGAAGCTCCACAACCCTACAAGGATAGCATCTTCGGAGCAGAAGACGGCGTTTTCAGAGTCGCACTTCCCAACGGCATTTACGAAGTGACATGCTATTTCAGCGCAAGCGGATCCGAACCGTTAGAGATAAACCTCATTGCAGGCGGTGAGAAACAGATTCAACGATTGCGGATTCCTACGGGAAATGAGACGATCGAGAAGCGATATAATATAACGATTACCGATGAACATCTGACGCAGGTAATATACACCCGTGGAAAAGGTAAGTACAAACGGTGGGGGTGGAGCGGGTTCACCATCCAATCAACCGATGGCGGACCGCGCTTCGGTCTTCCCGAAGAAACCGACAAATAACGATTCGGTGTAATTTTTATCTTTCTGCCAGAAAATCGAGTTCCAACGCATCGCCTATAGGCACATAACCGATTTTAGTGTAGATGCTATTGGAAGTCGGATTTGATAAATCGGTGTATAGGCTGCAAAACGAATAGCCATCCGAGAGTAGTTTCTTCGTCAACGACAAAACGCATGAAGTCGCATATCCTTTACCACGGTGTTCAGGCGGCGTGTACACGAGACCGATTGTTGTACCATTTCTCATTGGACGAGATACGCCAGCAATAGATACCGGACCCTCGTTATCCCATACGTACAATTCCTGATCCTTGATAAGTTTCTCGAAACGACGCTTAGCACTATCAAGACGAACAGGTTCACCGATATCTTCCGAGAGACCGACAATCCATTGCGCCATAAGTAAGCCGTCCCCCGTATGCGCGAAACGCATCTCCCCGGGCGAAAGCGACAGATCCGCAACCGTTCTCGCTTCAAATACACGCATGCGCTTGTTCAGTTTGACTGATACACCAAACCTACCTTCAACCCAACAATCAGAGAACGTTTGTGCCTCTACTGCCGGTCCAACAATCCCCGGTATTCGGACATCAATGCCACGTAGATAGTCTACAAGACAAACGACAGCGGCTTGGATATCCGTATCAATCTTGCTCAAAATGATTTTCTTAGGCGGTGTCATTACTGCGACACCGACGACGCGTCCCTGTTCCAAAATGCTCAATAGAAGAGGTAACTCAGAGGTGTAATAGTAGGGATCCTCAGCGAGTCTATACGCCAAACCGATAGGTAGATTGTTTTCACTCTCATTCTGTTCCAAGTAGGTACCTGAAAGTGAAATAAGTTTGTTCGCGTGGTTATGGGATATTATTTTAAACATCGTTTCCTCGTTCATCATCTCTCCAACACATCGAGACACGATTTCAGGCGACGGTCATGATCTGCAAATTGTTTTAGCCACTCAACGACTGTTTTGCCATCCCCAAGTCTGGCTCGTAAATCCGCACCCTGTTCTACCAGATACCGCGTCGTCTCTACATGTCCATGACCGGCTGCACAGTAGAGCGGAAAATGCCCGTGATCTGATGTTACATCGACATCTGCACCACTGCCGACCAACTGTTCTACAATTCCCAAGTCCCCGTTTCGAGTCGCATGATGTAAGGCTGTATCACCGCGGGCGTAACGCTCCTGCACTAACGCTGGGTTGTCACGGAGCATTGCGTTGACGCGCTGCACATTGGCTAAGAACACGGCGTATATAAACTGGCGCGCCGTTTCGCTCGATGGCTCGGCATGCGCATCCAAACCCCCGTATGCAATGAGTAACGCTACGACCTCCTTATTGTCCGGTACTTCTCCAGCATAGTGAATCGCATAACCATCATGCGCTGCCAAATCAGCACCGTTGTCTATTAGATATTTAACGACATCATAACGTCGTCTTAATCCGGCATGAAATATAGGACGCCATTCGTGTTCGTCGTCCTGGTTGACCAGACGAGGATTCTGTTCAACGATCTTTTTTACGGCATCGAGGTCCCCGTTAGCTGCCGCGTCATGAATTGAACCGAGGGTCATATCTATTCTCCGTGTGTTGGGTTAATTGTGTTTAAAAAAATAAATGGAAGTGGTTCATAAATCGATCCGTGCTATCACTTACCACACATACAAATGCGGATCATTTTCCCGAATCAACGCCTTCACCTGAGTCGATTTGATTTGCCGGACAACCTCTTGGCTGCCCATGAAATTGCGCCATTCTGTATCGGGAAGTAAATCCATTTTGTAAAGGATTTCCCGAATTGATTGACAGATGGTATGGATGATCTCGCCACGCGTTTCATGATTGTTTGCTGATTCAAGTTCCTTGAGAGAAGGTTCTATAAGGTCTATCCATTTTGGGAGGCTTTGTGCCTGCCAGTGCAGCCATTTCCAGTATACGGGAAAGTGCTTATTGAGCAGACACAGAAGTCTTAGGGTACTTTCGACAAAAACACCCTGACCAATGAGCAAACCTATACCGTCACCGCGTTTCGCTAAACGATACCACGAATTGTAATCGCCATAGTGCCAAATTCCCCATAGATCCCTCGCGATCTTCCACTTCCAGATGTCTGTCGGGTAGTACGCGTTTTGGAAAGCAGAGATGCGTTCGCTAAGAGCATTAGAAGGATCGTAGAGAACAAAACCAGATGACGCATAGCAGAGGTTGTTGTCATCAGCGGCAGCCCATTCCTCGATTGTCACCGGCGGGTAGGCAGATGCGTGAAAACCACGATAGACTGCGTTGATAGTGCTTATCCCTATTGTCTTAGGTCGCAATGTAGTTGTGTCAATTCCTAAAAACTCGTCTGGAATAACTGCCTCCAGAGCCTCAGAAATAGAAGATCCATAAGCTACAATATCCTGTTCCGGCAGCAGGAGTTGGCATTTACTTGGGCCCCAATCATGATCGTATGACAGTTCGTCATCGGCACCAAGAACGTCAGACCCTACTCCGATGACTCCAGCACTGAGACGCGGAAGGACATCCGGAAAGCGTTCTTTTAAAACAGGTAGAAAGACTTCATGAAATAAAATTTTACAGTACGTGTGCCCCTTCAGCGGTAACGCATAGTTTTCAGGATTGAGCTGCGAAGAGTCTTGTTCGTTCATCAACCACCTCTTTGATAATGCGACGATTTATACCTCAGCAGAGCGCATTTACCACAGCGTCGCCGACCTCTGAGGTGGTGGCTTGACCACCGAGGTCCACCGGAAGGGTTTTGCCTGCCTCAACGACCTTTAGCACGGCTGCATCTATCATTTCAGCGGCTTCCACCTCACCGATGAAACGCGCCATCATCGCACCAGAAATAATTGCCGCCAGCGGATTCGCGATACCTTTCCCCATGATGTCCGGCGCACTCCCGTGAACCGGCTCGAACATTGACGGAAAACGACGTTGCGGGTCGATATTGCCACTCGGAGCCAGCCCCATGCTTCCGGTGATAATCGCACCGATGTCCGTGAGAATATCTCCAAACAGATTGCTGGCGACGACCACATCGAAGTCCTCCGGTCTCCGCACGAAGTCCATACACGCTGCGTCCACAAGCAACGATTCCGTCTCTATATCGGGATACTTTTCAGCGACCCGCTCGAAGGCTGTATCCCACACAATCATACCGTAGCCTTGCGCGTTCGACTTCGTGATTGAAGTGACTTTCCGCTTCTTATCCCGTGCGCGAGCCTGCTCGAAGGCATAAGTGACGATACGCTCGCAGCCATGACGCGTAAATACGCCAACCTGCACGCCAATTTCTTCGGAAAACCCTTGGTACTGAAACCCACCGACGTTAGCATACTCCCCTTCCGTGTTCTCTCTTATCACCACGAGATCAATATCCCAAGCACTTTTATCTTTCAGCGGCGTGCGAATACCGGGATAAAGGACACTGGGCCGCTCACAGACATACTGATCGAATCTCCGTCGGATTGGCAGCAGAAGTCCATTGAGTGCAATGTGGTCTTGGATGTCGGGGTGTCCGACTGCACCAAGGTAAATCTGATCAAACGTCGCCAACGTATCCAAAGCATCTGCTGGCATCATCTGCCCATGCTCGAAATAGTACTCTGACCCCCACGGGAACTCCACAAAGTCCCATTTGATGTCATACCTATCAGCGATAGCGTTGAGAACTTTGAGACCCTCCTCTACCACTTCAATCCCGATTCCATCTCCTCGAATTACCGCAATCTTGTATTCAGCCATATTTTTTCCTATTGGTTAGTGCTAAGATTATGCCCGCACCGCGATGTGATATATCGTTCATTCTCACCCAGTTCAAGGTACGGACATGGAAGTGAGATAAGGTCGCTTGCATGGCTATGAGATCGTACCCCTATTATGATTAGAACTTACTAAATTTGCGTAAGTCCTGATGATGTTTCGATTTCTTTTGTTTTTTCAAGAGACCAACATTTTGCCATTCTTTTCAGTTCAGGCAGATGCTCAGGCCAATCATGTAAGGTCGCCGGATCAAAATCAGCCCCATTCGGCCATACCAATGTATGGACTTCTGGATCAATCTGAACTTGGTTGAATAAAGAACTATCACGGAGTGGACCGAATAATTCGCCTTCTAATGTAGGTCGAAAGTCTATAATTTGTTCCGTATCATCATCAAAACAGACGCGAAGTGTGTAAGGTGCTTGTATTTCAAAAGAAACCACACGATATATTGGATGAAGCATGTCTACCTCCTTTATTGAAGCGGATCAATTCTTAATGGAATTCGACCCGATTGTAATCGTTCCCAATCTGCCAGCAATTCTTCCTGATGCAGCTCTGCCCAAGTCTCAACAAAGCGGTGTTGTCGCCTCGGAAGTTGACCAGCGATCAATTCAACTTTATCAATAGCATACACACCCACGTCCTCTTGATAGTATGCGTGAAAATGTGGACGATGATGAGGGGCTTGAGGTTCCACATACATTCGTATTATGATACCG
Organism: Candidatus Poribacteria bacterium; assembly: GCA_012270865.1. Classification (GTDB taxonomy): domain Bacteria; phylum Poribacteria; class WGA-4E; order WGA-4E; family WGA-3G; genus WGA-3G. The sequence continues at coordinate 74,907 of JAAXHL010000077.1, forward strand.
AAAAATCGACAAATCTCAGGCATTCAAATTCCTTTTGTACTTATTGCACACATTTCCATATACTTGATTCGCTTCTAAAACAATATTTTAACCGAATTCCCGCGATTATTCAATGTTAACTCTGATCTCACTGAACGTCGGGGTTAGCGGATATTTTTATACCAAAACCAAATGGCTTCATGATTTTAGTCGTTGCACAAGATGATATTCTATGTTATGCTTTCAATAATAAAGAGAAAACTGGAAAATCAGATCAACTTTTGACGCTTAAGCAAAGGAGAAATAGATGCCAAACGCTCAAGAAATAGGTTGGAGTGCTGTTAGTAAGACTGGAGTCGTTGCTGCAGGTGGCGCAAAAGCGGTTGCAGCAGGAATCGAGATTCTGAATGCAGGTGGAAACGCAGCAGACGCAGCCGCAGGAACGATACTCGCACTCAACGTTACAGACCACGGTGCCTGTTCTATCGGGGGTGAAGTGCCGCTTCTTATCTTTGACGCGGAAAAGCAGGAAGTGAAATCGCTCTCCGGACAGGGACGTGCCCCGCTTTCGCAGGATGCTGTCGATTGGTACATGGAAAACGGGATCCCTAACGGCGACATCAAAATGGCACCCGTACCCTCAGTTGTGGACCTCTGCACGACCACGCTCAAGTTGTACGGCACAAAAACATTTGAGGACATTGTGGCACCGACGCTCGCACTCCTTGATGATAGCGAGACGGACTGGCATTCTGATTTGGCTGTCACGCTACGTCGGATGGTCGAGTCAGAACAAAAAACGTCTGGGAGCCGCGAGGAAAAAGTCCAAGCCGCAAGCGATCGGTTCTACGGCAGGAACGGCGCGAATGCCGATATTGCCGATGCCTTAGAAGGGTTTTACATCGACAAAGGCGGATTCCTACGTAAAAGAGACCTCGCCGCGCATGTCACCCTTGTTGAAGACCCTGTAACGGTGGACTACCGAGGCTATACGGTGTATAAGTGCGGTCCCTGGACACAAGGTCCTTATCTTTGTCAAGCACTGCGTTTACTGGAAGGCTTCGATCTGAAAGCGATGGGTAACACCTCAGCAGACTACGTGCATCTGGTCACCGAAGCACTCAAACTGGCGATGGCTGACCGAGATACCTACTATGGCGATCCAGAATTCGTGGATGTTCCATTACCCGAACTACTTTCCGACACCTATACCGAAATCCGACGACCTCTGATTGATATACAAAAAGCATCACACGAAGCGAGACCCGGTGATGTCCATAACATGAAACCGATAAAAGCGGACGGTGTCTTTCGACCAGGAACAGGCGGAACGACAACCTGCACAGTTGCGGATCGGTGGGGGAACGTCGTCGCTGCGACACCGAGTGCTAACGTCTATCACGCAGGCGGTATGGTCGGTCCAACAGGTGTCAGTTACGGCAACCGTTTACGGAGTCTCAACACAACCCCAGGGCACCCGAACTGTATCCAACCCGGAAAGCGTCCGAGAATTACGTTGACACCTACACTGGTTCTCAAAGATGGCAAACCGATTTTAGCAATTAGTGTTGCAGGTGGAGACCTGCAGGATCAAGCAACGATGAATTTGTTACTCAATTTCGTTGAGTTCGGCATGCTACCGGAAGCCGCTGTCACAGCACCGCGTTTCGCCACAGCGCATCACCAAGATTCATTCGACCCGAACCCGAACCGTCCAGAGACCTTCGGGCAAGCAGGTTCATTGACTATCAACAACAGTGTGGATGAAAAGGTGCGACAGGAACTTGCTAATCGCGGGCATCAGATCAACGCACACGGACGGGCTATAGCCGCGCCTTCTATGCTCTATATCGACAAAGAGAACGGAACGTTTTATGCTGCTGGTGATCCAGCCGCGGGAAGGCACGCCGCGGGATTGGCGTAAAAATGAGACTGCCCATCAGAGAAATCTTCTGGGCATCGTCCTTAACGAATGGGGCGACTTTACGCATCAAAGTCTTCCCGCAAGATACGCTCGGAAGGGGACAAGGCATCTTGATCTTCCAACGCCACCTCAATATCTGACTTTTTCCATAACGGACCCACATGCATCATCTTAAAGGGGGCAATTTCTGTGTTTCCGTCAACCTTACGACAAACGTATAAAGATTCGAGTGGAACGAGGTCCGCTAAAAGCGATGAGTGCGTTGTTACAATGAATTGGGTATCTTCCAGAAGCATACGCGTTTCCAGAAACTGAGCAATGCGTTGCATTCTACGCGGGTGAACACCATTTTCCGGCTCCTCAAACCCTATCAATGTTGGAGGTTCTTTGGCAGCGACGAGTGCTAAGAGTCCTAAAATTCGGAGCGTACCATCCGACAACACGCGTGCAGACACACGTTTCTCGCCTTCACGCAGCGCCAACTCCACCTCACCTAACTTATTGATGCTCACATCAATACCGGTCATGGATGGAATCATGGCGTGCAGTGATTTCTCAACAGATTCAAACTGCTGTCGATTAAGTCCTTGCAAAGTATTGAGAAAGGCCGCAAGGTCTTCACCCATCAATCCGATCTGATGTACCTCCTTAACAGGATTCGGAAGTCGCATCCGTTCTCTCGGTTCTAAATAGAAAGTGAACCAACTCGCCAATTCTTGTTGTATAGCGATTAGATGCGGGTAGTGCGGCGGGTAGTGCGCCATTGAAAGGATACTGTAGTCGAGATACCGCTCATAGTGGGTTGGACGCGCTTGTCCTTCCATCCGTAAATGCAACCGATTTTCAATCTGTTCCAAAAACGGTTTGCGTCGTCTATTGAGTTCGCCATCAATATTGAGTGCCGCAAGATATTCGTCCGCTACACGTAAAATACCCAACCTTGGGAGCATTTCAACCACAATACGATAGCGTAGATTTTCCTCACGGACCGGAAGCAGGCGTTTTGAAACGGAGTCGTCTGTTTCCGGCGGTGTGCCTCTCATCTCCTGAATTTGACGATTGACCTTCTCAATAACTCTGGCGGAAAGTTGGATATCTACCTCTATACCAAACGAGATTGTCTCCTGTTCAAGGAGTCCCTCAATCCCTTCCTCGCCAAAAGCGAACGATTCAAGCGGTCGCCCGCGATAAGGCAGTTCAAATGCATCTTTCAAGGTTCGATGGGTCGTTATTCTTGACAGGAGTTGCAGAATATCAAGGAAATTACTCTTACCTGAAGCGTTAGGACCAACGAGTACGACAAGGTGTTCAAGATGTACTTCAAGATCCCCGAGTGATTTATACCCTTGAACTTTGATTCGCTTCAGCATCGTAACTCCCTCCGTTTAATATCCGAGACCTCTCAGATATTCCCGATTCACGACGGCAGCTTCGGCTGGCGGACGCGGCGGATACGGACGGTCCAGCTCAACAGAGACCCATCCATCATAACCGACGGCTTCAAGTCCTTCCAACGCGGCTTTGACATCAAGTCCCAAGTTTCCCGCGCCAAGTTCCGCAAAACGCGCCTTTTCTCCAAAGCGTTGGGTCCTATAATTCCATGTTTCAGGATCGTCCGCGTGGCAGTCTTTGAGATGCACATGCCCAATCCGATTCCGCAAATTTTCACTCTCAAAGACCTGCATCGGATCGCTCCCCGCAGCGAGTAGATGTCCAGTATCAAACAGAAGCCAGAGACTCGGTGCCGCTGCCAAGAGCCGTTCCGCATCATCGACCGTTTCAAGCAATGTGCCGAGATGCGCGTGATGGAAACCTTTGATGTTGTGAGCGTCACAATACGTGAGCACGTCGTCTAAGGTTCGGGCGGCGTTCTCGAAATCTTCATCGCTCGGATCGGAACCGCCCCATTCTGAACGCCGCAACGACGGCACTTCGGCAGCATTATTGCCGAGGGTGATGTTGAAACGGACCCTATCAAGTCCTGCACCACCCGCATTGACGATATGGAGTCCGAGACTGCGGGCAAGTGTTGCCATCTCAACGAGTCCGTCTGCTCCCTCAAAAGGAACACTTTCAACGCCTTCCCAACCGGCATCGGCGACTTCACGCAACACTTTCTCTGGATTTTCTTGCTGTTCGCCACCAAATTGGATCAGGTGGCAAGCGAATTTCAATTTGCTCATGAATATACCTCCTCACTTATCCCACTGACAAATATAATTTCTTTCCAAGCACTTTTGCGTACTTTCCTAAAGTTGACAATCTAACATCTTCCGCATGGTTTTCTATTCGTGAAATAGCCGATCTTTTAGTATTCAATTTTTGTGCGACTTCTTCTTGGGTTAAACCAGCTTCCTCCCGCGCTTGCCGAAGGAGAACACCAATTTTGAACTCAAGATAACCAGTTTCGTAATTCTCGGCAAATTCAGGGTCCCTGGCTTTACGCTTCTCTACGTATTGTTTTAAGTCGCTCATTGTTTTCTTTAAATGGTAGGTGCATTCAGGGTGCCGGTCGTCTTACAGTTTCACCAAAGTAAACCGCGTTTGGATCGTCAATCCAATCGCCATCCCAACCGAGTTCTTTGAGTCCGCTTTGAACAATCGATAATGTCCCCCGCAATTCTTTCACAGGCATCCATTCACGCCAGTTCCGGTCAGTTGGTAGGTTGAGAAAGTCCCCAATGCCGCCTATTGCCCGTTGAATTGAAGGATACACCATTGCCCCCAATCGTGTCCGTTTCGCCGCTTCAACCAGCCATTTCTCATAAGGAAACGGTTGCCTGTCAGCGACACAGCACATTTTACAAAGGTACTCGATGACGTTTCCGACAGCGATGAACGCCGTTTCCACCTTATTCCGCGCTGCCATCGCCAAGGGACCGCTCTGTGAAAAATAATACTTGCCGAACATCCACTTCAACTTGCGCTCAGCGACCACCGGTGGATACACGCAATAGTGTTGCTTGAGTTCTTCAGCCGTCGTCGAACACCCGTAAAGCGTCCGCGAATTGGCAACAACCCACATCATCTCATCTGGATACGTCTCCAACCACGCTCGGAGATCGCCTTCGTCATAAAACGTCCAGTGTGCCTCATAATCGCCGCGATCGACGAAGAGTTGTCGGTCTCGTTCATAAGACTTCCGATCTTCATCGGAGAGGTGACACTTATCACCAATAACACACAGGTCAAGATCCGACCAACTATCCGTAAAATTAGCAGCACGACTCCCAATCAACATAAGTACAGCACGTCCACCCATCCGTTCGCAAAAATTGGTCGCTCGATCAACAAACTGTTGATCCTCTGGACTGAAGCAGATATCTTCGCGCATTCACACACCCTCCCAAACGATTTTTTTTATCGTTCGTTGACTGCTTACCTGAACACATACTGCCACCAGTGGTACTGACCGTGATTGGTGGCACTCGTTAATAAATCAGGTGCGATAACGCCTTTAAGATCATCTGGAATAAACATGCCTGTATTTAAACGTTCCGCATCAAAAATACGGCTCTGAGTTGTCCGAATCACATCGCGCTGCGCCTGTTGAGAGAGTTGAGATTCAACAAACCCTTCAATCCACAAACCACGATAGGTCAATGTGTCAACAGGTATAAGATGCACAGTCTCTGGTACATCCGCGACGAACCTGAAAGCCAGCGGCTTCCAAAGAAGAAGGCTGCGTATCTGCGCCTCCGTCGTAAAACCGACTTTGGCAAATGCACGCTGACTCGCATAATTATCAATACGGATTGATGCCTTCGCCGAACGCACTCCGAGACGAGAACCGTAGGTTAACGCGTCCTGAATGAGAGAAGTTCCAATCCCTTTTCCTTGACTTCCAGAACGAACAATGATAAGATCTATTTCCCACCGAGAAACTGGATTGGACACCAGAAAAGCGGAAAGGAAACCTGCCACTTCGCCAACCTCAACTGCAACGAAAACTTGATGCGCAGGCGACGAAATATGATCCGAGAACACATCAAAGAGAAGCGATTCGCCCCACGTCTCTTGTAATATGCGGTGGATTGCTTCCGCATCATCCATCTGTGCTAATCTGATATCCGACATTACTTCCAAGCGTCATCCGGTGGGTAAATCATGGAACTTCCGCCGCCTGCGCCTTTAAAATCGCTCTCAGCGAACCAATCTTTGACAGTATCCCGCCACTTAATGAAGTGCGGTGCTTTCAGATGCTCTTGGAACGCTGCCTCGTCTGTATAAACCTCGTAGAGCCAGATCCGATTCGGATCGGCACCATCCTGAATTATATCAAACCTCAGGCAGCCGGGTTCGTCCGCGACAGAACCTTTAGCATCGTCTATCATGGCTTCGATAAACGCCTCTCTATGTCCTTCCTTAATCTGAATTGGCGCGATGATAACAAACATAATGTTCCTCCTATAAGTGATTTTCTTTCTATTTTCGGTGTGTTGATACCGAACGCACATCAGCCTATCACAATTGGGCGTGGATGTCAATCAATGAATTGTGCCACTACAAATACGTTAACTCAGAAGAATAACATCTACTGCTTTTTATCACTCACCATAATAATCAAAAGCATCCTATTCTGCCGACTTAATTCTACCCCAGGTGGTAGTAATTTTTCCTGCGGCATCAACCGCCAAAACACCTTCAATTCCACTGCTGAGCGATTTAACATCATCCGCGGAGAGTGGCACATTAAAGATGACAATTTCATCAATGATCCCGCTCCAATGACACCTTCCCTTACCAGCGTTACAACCCGTATCTGCACCGATATAAACCGCTTCAAGAGAATCCCAAGGTTGTCCTACAGCGTCTGCACTGTTCTGTAGTTCGCCATTAACGTAGATATAGATTTTCGTTCCGTCCCATACACCGACAAGGTAAACCCACTCATTTTCTGGAAGTGGCTCTCCGAGTGCTTCAAATCTCTCAGGCGCACTCCTTAGACGATAATGAAACGAAGCCTGATTAATTCGCCCGCCGACATTCTCATGGGCACCCGTTCCGAGTAGATACTGCGACCAACTTGAACATCCATGCCCTTTCCATATAATGCATTTTCCATTCGGTGGTGCCGTTGCATAGACCCAAGCATGGATTGAGAAACCCCCAGAATCCTTAAAATTCAAGGCTGCCAAACTATCGGCATCCCCTTTCGTTCCGATGCGAACGTGGTTTTGCGCCTCAACGCCGCTGAACTCTATACCACCCCCGAATTTGGCTTTCGTCCATTCGACATCGCCAACAAATACACCGTCGCTACCGTTTCCAGAAAGATCCGTAACGGTGTCGCCTTTGCCTTCTTCAAATGTCCACATACCTTGAATCATATCTTTATCAATCTTGGCATCACCAGTTAATATCATCGCGAAACTCAGCACGATAATAGCAGTTATAGTAAGCATATAATTCAGATACCGTTTTCTCCAAAACATGGTTCCTCCTACAAGTCGCGCTTGATTGCGACTTCCTCTTTTCAGATAGATTGCTACTTTTCGCTCAAGGATAAAGTGAATGTTCGAGACGCAATAATGCAGGTCGTATTTCGGTGAGTACGCCGCAGAATTGCACCACCACAAACGATACAATTCAAAAGTTGTAGCGATCTGCTTTACGGCAACTCGCCGCGTAACAAAAGGTTATCTGTCATCACATCGCCGTTGCGATTTCGCGTACCGGACGGCATGTAATGAATCGCCATCGCCCGACGGTCGCGGGGTGAACGGTTCGGATTCGTCTGGTGGAGTGTCATACAGTGATGCACCATCACACAGCCGGCTTTAACGGGTACGGGTACAGCACGGTCTACATCCGCATCTACCTCCAACAACGCGGGCAACTTACCTTTCTCTGACTCGGCGCGTCCGTGTGACGCTAAACCTTCTAAATAACTACCGGGGATAACGTTCATACAACCGTTCTCCTCGTCGGCATCATCGAGTGCTAACCAAATGCTCACAAGATCCGGCGGCGCACACTGCCAATACGCATTGTCCTGATGCCAATACACCTCACCGCCGTGATGGGCGGGTTTGTAGAGTGCTTGATCATGAAACAGCTGGATATCGGCTCCGATTAAACTCTCAACGATATCTAACATCGGTTCGTGGTAGAGTAACTTCCGATATTCCTCATCAAGCCGCCACATTTCCATGATCTGCAACATCTCTTCCTCACGATCAGCATTTTCATCGCCTTCCGATTCGCCGACGACTGCGAGGTTCCGCAACCCCTCGCCGATGGTGCCGCGTCTCTGTGAAAATTGGGCATCGTAATGTTCGCGTAGCACGCTAAGGTGTTCGTCATCAATGACGCGTCCGTCGATTTTGAGATAGCCTTCTTGTCTGAAGTGTTCAACTTCTTGGGGTATAAGTTTCATAACGCTGCTCCTTATAGTTAATCATAAAAATACTTGATTGTAGGCATCAACGGCTTCTTCAGTCAGATTTATGGCCATCCACCTTTTCCCCTTTTCGATTCATGAAAAAACGCATGAATAAGCCCCACGCGAAGCCTGTCACCAACCAAATTGGTAACGCAATAAATATCATTATCCAATCCCATTCTCCGCCATTCAAAACCTCCCACACCTGCGGAATAACCCCCATAATTACCCACATGAGTCCGCCGAAATAAAGGGTACCTCTTAAAAGCCAATTTATGGACTTTGCTTGAATTAGGGGGCGTTCAAGAACATGCACCAATCTTTCTTTTTCTTTCTCAAGCCATCTTCGGCGGAAAAACCGTGCGGGGAAATACCACAGCGGGAAAGTAATCGCCAATATGGCAAGACTAAAAATGTTCCATAGACACGGAATTACTTGATGGCAGCTTGGACAAACAAGACCAAACCAATTCCCAAAAGCCCTTCCTTTTGCCCACAAACGGGCATCATTCAGCGTTTCACAGTGCGGGCACGGAATGTAAGTGCGTTCCAACAGAGGCTTATCACTCTCTTTGTCAACCAACGAGACTTTGGGTTGTCGTTGTCCGAAAATTAGTTCGTTAACTATTAGTGCTGGGAACAATACCCAGAATAAAATAAGGGGGTGAGGGAGTGCCCATACTTTGAATCTTTTTTTGTCGTATTGCATCAGGTTCATCTCCATGCCAAACGGTTGTTTGTTTCAAGAAGTTTTAGGACTTACGCATGCTCCTCTTTTGTACCACAAACTTCCCAGTTTGTGGCAGAAGATCGCTCTGTTTTCCGAAGATTCTCATCTAACAGAACGAGCTGCAGTCAAAATTGCGTAAGTCCTGGAGTTTTATACATTTCAGTCCACATCAGATTCCTCAAGAATCTTTTGATATGTCTGCGATGCTACGTTGTATGCTTCGCGAGCGGCATCGCGTTCGTCCTCTCGGATGCCGTTGACTTTCTGATTCCAGCAGACCTCCACAGCATCTAAACACCACTGCGCACTTCTACGACTTGCGCGAATCGGCTTCCCATCTACAATGACAAAGACCGGATTCGTATGGGATGATGGAAAAATACGTAACGCAACCCAACTCGATCTATCAATAGGTGCCTCAAATCGAACAGGCACAATCTCACCGTCAGCGACAATTTCTTGCGTCTCAACCGTCTGACCGTTGACAATGAGTTCAACAGGCACCTTCCGACTCTCCGCAATCCGCGCACGCTCAACGTCCCAATACGGCTGTTGATCCAAAGAACGGTTCTTTATCTCAAGGTTAGGCGTTTCACCAAGCCGTGCAGCGATGCGCGCCGTGATCGTTACCGTGTCAGGTGCTGCCAAATCCAACTGGCTAATCTCTCCCGTCGAGGACTTTTCACCAACCGGTACGCCACCGACAGTGAAATCCAACAGATGACTTTTACCATCACCGACATAAGAACGTCCATCTTTCAACCCGTCTGCCCATGCATCAAAATCGAGAGGACCGGCAGGCATTTTCACATAGATACGACCCAATCCGACGCGTTCTCCGTAAATACAAGGAAAATCCGTCTCGCCACTAATCCGAGTCCGGAAACCGCAATTTAACGTGTGATACCAGATATTCAGTTCCCAAACAGCAGGCGTGTCTACCGTAGAGATAAAGTCAACAGCGTCGTGAACCACATCGACGATATACTCGTTCGCACCGATACTGTCAAAAGGGGGCATGTTGTAATTCGGGAGTTCGTCGCCATCTACTTTCAAACCCCAACCGCTATGGCTGAAACCTGTTACCGCGCCCTGTTCCTTTGCCCACTGAAGCACGGGTAAATCCCAACTCGGCCACTCTTCAATCCGTTCAACGCCGTTGTAGTCGTCCTCAGTCAACCCCAATAACGAGAGATGTCCGGCGTGTGAGGACGGGAAACCAGAGACCTCCACATCGTATCGCATTACGTAATCATCGGTCGAGAGTTCATGTACCTTACCGTCGAAAAACTGCTTTTGGAAATACCAGCAGGGTCCCCACGAGAGTACACACCCGACATTGAGATCCTCACCGAGAATATGGCGCATCATATCTTCAGGCGTGACACCCTCAGTCGGACTCTCATAGTGTGCGCAACCTGCGGCGTGTACGTGATGATCACCAGAACGCCAACCCTCCGCTGCAATATGAATCCATCTTTCGAGATGAAATGTCTCTTGATGTGTCTCGGCATTCGGAACAGTAACGGTTTGCGTCTTTACCTTATATTCCGGTCCGCGTGTGTATTCAACGGTATACATGCCGGGCGGTAGAAGCACCGATTCGCCGCTGTGCCGATAGATTTGGTTATGAAAGAAGAAATCGGGTGCTAAGCGTCGTCCACGCGACGGATAAACTCGGTGTAATTCATCGCGAATGATAAAACCGGCGGTTGTCGGTTTCCCATCAAAATCTAACACCTCAAGCATCACTTTAACCGCTGGCACACAGTTAAATAGGATCGGTACTTCGCTACGGAATCCGATGTCCTGTGTCCCTTGACCGACGTTGAAACCGAGCATCGCTTCCCGTTTACCAGCATCGCGACTGTAAAGTTGAACGATACGATACTCCAGTTCCAATCCGGAAAGACCTGCCTTCAGAGGTGGATTCGCATAGACTTGAATCTCAAGAAACCGATGCGGAATTTCGCTTTTCGGGACAGTCGTCTCAGGGTCAGGACTTCCAGTGGAACGTTTATAGAGCGGCGCGGCGTTTTCGCTCGCTGCGGCTAAAGGTGCCGTCACGCCCGCCTCGTTGTGTACCTTCACCAAAAAAGTGCGCCAACCCTGCTGCATCAACTCTTTATCAACGGGACCTTCCTTAACCTTCACACGACTTTCAGGGTTGATGTTGACACCCGCCAAACAGTACGCATCAAGGATTCTTTGAATGTCAGCAATCGCCTGTTCGGGGTTCTCAGAAATCAACGCTGCCTCAATAGCAGTAAGATCGCTTTCAGACAGCGGTGAACCGAGATAGTCCAACGCCTCAACAAGTCGCTGCGTCGCCGCAGCGAACGGCTGAAATTCGACACCAACAACCGGACTCAGTTCATCGCTGAACCCTACGGAAATAAAAACGGAGAGCAACACCCAACCGATAAGCAGGAGACGCAATCGGCTGCGAATACCGTTCCTTATCACAATTTTATACCGATGATTTATTAACTGTCGCACAATCTGTTCCTCCTAAAGGCTTGAAAACGGATAGCAACTTATGGGAGCAATTGTATCACAAATCCAGAGCGTGTCAATCCGAAAAGATTTATAACTCCAGGGCCATTTAGTTTTAAATATTCACTTTATCTATGTGAGTATGCTCCCCGGTAGGAGCGAGCTGTGCTCGCGATTTTGTAAAAAAACGTTAACTTGTGTAAACGAAAATCAAAGTCAAAACCGAAAACTAAATCGCCCTGTTTATAACCCGGCTGTTTATTGGCTAAAACGCATTAGTGCCTTTACGTACGCGGTTGTAGATTCATGTAAGCGTTCAACCCGCTTTATAGGTATCGGTCCGCTATCTTCCTCAACACACAAATCAGATATGATACGGACACCGACATATTTAACGTTGTTAATCGCACAGACCTCTACAATCGCTGACGATTCCCAATTCACTGCGACGGCTCCACTCTCTACAGCAATCCTATCCCTCACTTCACGGTTATAGATGTCCATATCACCACAAATCACAGCGGATTTTGTAATCGTAACATTGGGATTGGCTGATAGCGTAGTGGCAAATTTGCGTATTGACGATGCAGAAGCCTGAAATAAACGTTCTCGCCACGCCTCTTGCTCACGCAGAACTTCGGGTCTATTTGGCGCGTCATGCTCAGAGACACCCGTAATCACAACAACGTCTCCGATATTCAAGGTATCGACCAAACCACCGGCAAATCCGAATTCAAAAAAGGTATCCACCTGATACCTATCTATAATCATCTGACACATTGATGCTGCACGCACCTTGCCCATACCCGACTGTAGGACAACCCATCGCCTGTCTCCATCAACGCCTTCAAACTGAAGCCTACTATTCCAGTCCACTGAACCACCCGCATCGTGATCCAAAACGTTGAGCAGCGCAAGAGTCTCATCGGCGTAAGCCGTCATAATGCAGAGTTTTACTGCCATAGATTGTCTTCCATCACTTGAGAGGTTAGGCTTGATTCTCCGTAAGAATAAACCATTTGTCTCTGTTCGTCAAGAAAAAACCGGACTGATTTTTTTCTTGATGTGTTTTACAAAATTGGTTATTCTTTTAAAGACAGGACTTACGCATGCTCCTCTTTTGTACCATAAACTGTTAGTTTGTGGCACTAAAACGCTGGACTTTCCGAGAAATCTCATCTAACAGAACAAGCTGCAGTCAAAATTGCGTAAGTCCTAAAGAGATAAACAATTGATTGCATATAGCGGAAGAATCCGTTGAATCACCATACGCATCTATTAATCAGGAGGACAACGATGCCTAAACAAGGTCCACCTAAAGAGATTGGCGAACTTTCCGAATTCCTTAATGAGAAATTTGACGAGATTTATGATAGGATAGAGAATTTAGAAAATGCTAATAATATCGTTGTAGAATTTAATGTTAGTTTTTCAGGTGTTGGAAAAGAGAAGTACAGCTGGAAAAGGAAACACGCTGCTCGTTCTTTTTTTTAAAAAAGTAAGTAAGGATTGGGAGGATACTCATGAAAACGTACCGTGCCGCTGTTATCGGTTGTAGTCGGATGGGGGCATTTATTGACAACGAAGTCCCCGATTACGAAGCGATTAAGTTACCGTATTCCCACGCTGCAGGCTTTTTTGCCGAAGAACGTACCGACCTGATCGCATGTGCCGATCTGCGTCCAGAAGTCATGGAACATTTTGGAAACCGCTATAACGTCCCAAAAGCGAACCAGTACACCGATTACCGTGAGATGCTCGAAAAAGAGCAGCCCGATATCGTCAGTGTCGCCACACAACCGGAGCATCGCGCAGAAATTGTTATCTACGCAGCGGAGCACGGTGTAAAAGCCATCTATGCCGAAAAAGCGATGGCAGCTTCCATGGACGAAGCCGCAGCAATGGTAGCCGCGGTAGAAGAAAACAACGTCGCCCTTAACCTCGGCACAAACCGCCGATGGCACACAGGTTTCGACAAGATGAAGGAACTCATTGACAGCGGTGAAATTGGCAAACTCCGAACCTTGATTATCTATTCAAACGCTACACTTTTCAACTCAGCCAGCCATCATTTGGATTTAATTTTACGTTTGAATAGCGACGCGCCTGCAAGTTGGGTCACAGGCTATCTTCCACAAGGCGATTCCGTTTTTGATGGAGACATACTGCAAGTAGATCCGACTGGCGGCGGGACAATCCAGTTTGAAAATGGCGTGACAGCACACGCACTGCTAACCCCACGTGGCAGTGAATGGGAAGCCATTTGTGATGGCGGAACCGTTACGTGCTGGAACAACGGGTGGCAGTGGCATCTCCGTAAACGGCAAGATGTACCCGGATGGCGGACCTGTCTGGTACCTGATACATTCCCTGAATTTGAACGCACCAGTAGCACAGCGAACCTGATTAAAGACCTCGTTCACTCGTTAGATACAGGAGAACCGCCCCGCGGCGGTGTCCGGTGTGCTTATGCCAGTACTGAACTAATTTTCGGCATCATTGAATCCCATCTACACAACGGCGCACGTATCGAACTGCCGTTGAAAGACTCAAAAATTCGTCTACAAAGAAATCCATCTGCAAGACAACCACGTTTTTAATTTACGACTTATGCACTTCCTTTTAAAGTCCCCCTACCCCCTGATAAGGGGGGATATGGGGGTTGAGGGATTTAGGGGGTTTAAAACTAATAGGACTTACGCAGGTTGCTCTTTTGTAGCATAGGCTGTTAGCCTGTGCACTGAGAACATCTCTGTTTTTTGAGAGTTTACCCCCTGACGAAGCACCATATCGTCAAAATTGCGTAAGTCCTATTTTATCAAACTCACGTTATTATACTAAAGTTAAGATTTGTCTGGTGCTTTCAGATTGATGTGGAATATAGGAAGTTCACGGTTGGGAATACTTGCCGACTTCTTTGTACCGACCAGCAAGCCGCCCGCTGAGCGATAAAATTGTTCAGCGTTCGGATCCCCTTGAATAATCATTTTATCATATCCGAGGTGCCGCGCTTCTTCTTGTGCATGCGTTATTAACTTTTGACCGTAGCCTTTTCCAATAAAGGTGGGGTCAACAAATAGGAAACTCAACTCTACTTCGGAAGTAGAAATGTGTTCTAACGCATAAAACCCTTTGGTGTTTCCTCCAACTTCAATCACAAAAGTAGGGTTGTTCTCAATATAACACTCGTCAACCGTAAGTTCTTCAAGGCATGCTTTCATAAATTGATCGGAATAGCCCCAATATGACTTAGAACGGAATGTTAACTCACTCAAGTACTCGGCTTCACTCAGTAAAGCCGAGCGAATTTGCCAATCGCGTAGATGAGACACAGCACATTCCTCCATTACACAATAGACTAAATTGCAAGAGATGCACGCCGAATATCTTCTAATTCTTCCGCACTAAAGACACCGGCTCGGTAGAGATTCCGATATTCCTCCGAAACGCTCTGACCGAATATCATCAGATCGTCCGTGTTAATCGTCACCGGCACGCCGTTGTCAAACAAGGTACGTATCGGATGAGACGCAAGATCCGACACACCATCCAGCATCACATTGCTCGTTGGACAGACGTTCAATCGAATCTGATGCTCCGAAAGCCACCGCATGACTTCAATCGATTCTGCGGCAGCGATACCGTGTTGGACCTCATCTAAATCAAGGACTTCAACCGTCCGCCGAACCTCTTCCGCGCCTCCGAACTCGCCAACGTGTGCTTTGAGCTTCATTCCGGCTGCGCGCGCCTTGGCATATAAGGACTGGACGGCTTCAGGCGCACACGCTTCTTCATAACTATACAGATCAATCGACTGAAATATGTCTAATTCTATTGCTTCGTGTGCCGATTTCATCCATTTTGGGTCGTTTGCACACTCTCGCGCGAAGCCGAGTTCTGGGCGCAAATCAACCTGTTCCTGATACCGCTCAATTAACATTTCAATAAACGAACAAGGTTCGGTCAATCCATCTGGATAGAACTTAACTAACCGGACATCGAAACTCATCTCAAGTATAACAACACCATCTTGGACTGCATCATTCAACGCCGATGCCACGATGAACTCAAAACCTTCGTGGTGGTCTAAGTGAGGTGCTAAGACCTCATCTATGTACGCATGCATCCCGTCAAGTCCCTTCATTTTCAGAGGCGGTTTGGTTAAAGGGTATCCCAGCCAACGTTCTACATTTTCTCGACGTGTACTTAAGAAAGAATGGCAGTGAACATCCGTTTTAGGAGACGCTTTTATCGCGGTTAAATTATCTCTGGAGAGTGCTTCAACAAAATCAATAGACATTTATCTCTTTCTTCGCAACAACGGCAAAACTCACGTTGTAAGCCATTTCGTGAGTCCAACTCCCCGGCACAGCATTAATATCTGGTTGTGTCCAAGAACGCTCCTCAACCCGCTCAATCCGAAAACCGTTCTCCACAAATCCGTTGAATATATCGCTCAAGTAGTGCCGGAAATCGAATGCACCGTCTGGATACCTCCAGACACGCTCAGAGTACGGTTCGGTAACACGATAGAATTCACCATCCCACTCCCAAAAATGATTGGCAGGATTGCCAAAATCTACGCGATACCAACCCCCCGGGCGGATAATTCTCGACACGCCTTTATAGATTTCATGAACCGATGGCACCCAACTCATGGAAGGGCCTTGATAGATGAAATCAAAAGAGGCATCTTCAATTGCAGACAAATCTCGCATGTTGAGGCGAAGCGTTTCTATCGGATAGCCGTAATGTTTCGCGGCAGTAATATCGCCATCAAGTTGACCCTGTGTAAAGTCAATCACAGTCACGCTGGCACCGAGCAGACCGAACACCGCTGACTGCTGTCCGCCACCCGCAGCGAGGCACAGCACCTCCCTATCCGCAACATCTTTGAGGAGATACGCCAGATAAATCTGATAGAGGTCGTCCGGAATCGGATCAAGCCGACCCTCAGCATACTTCAAAATATCATCTTTATTAAGGTCGAGCCACGGCACGGTAAAGCCGTTCTTTCTTACGACTTCGGCTTCCCAATGCGCCCGATTCTTAACAGTGATTTCGTCATTCATTAAATTTCACTCTACAGGTTTGTTAGACACAATTTACACCATTACACGCTCTATCCACGCCTCATCAATTTCGAGACCAAAACCAGGGGCATCTGACGGCGCGACATAACCGTCCTTGATGACAGAAGTACCGGGCAACTTCACCATCTCTTCAAGAGGTACACCGGGTGCCGAAACGCCTTCAGAGCGTTCGCCCCACGTGATCGCAGGCATCGCAAACGCGAGATGTTGACCATAAGGATAATTCATTCCAGCGTGTGTAATCACGTTAATCCCATTCGCCTCAGCGATGTGACAAATCTTCGCCGCCGATGTAATACCACCGCACCATAAGACATCCGGCTGGAAGATGTCAACCAATCGTCGTCCCGCAGCCTCCGCAAAGACAGTCGGCAGATACCAATGTTCGCCAGTAGCAAGCGTCTGCCAAGGAAGCCGTTGACGTACCGTTTCATAACCGACAAAATCGTCAGACGAAATATAATCCTCCATCCACTTCAACCCGTAAGGTTTCATCGTCTCACAGACACGCACCGTATGCTCTATATCAAACCCCGTCCAAGCGTCCAACATCAGATCAACCTTATCACCGATGACTTCCCGTGTACTCGCCACCAATTCCTCAAGTTTGCCTAAGCCTTCTTTTCCGTGTTCGGGTCCCCACGGTGTAAAGAGTTTTGTCGCTTTGAATCCGAGTTCCATATACCACTCCTGATCGAAACCGGAGGCATAGCAAAAAATCTTTTCTTTCTGCGGTCCGCCGAGAAGTTCGTAGACCGGTCGCTTCAGAATTTTGCCTTTGAGGTCCCAGAGCGCACAATCAACGGCACTGATGGCGTAACTCGTCAAGCCGGTTGCACCGAAGGCAGCACACGATCGCACCATTAAATCCCACATTTTCTCTGTCGCCATACAATTTTCGCCGACGAGACGCGGGGCAAAATGATCGTTAATAATCCGGCTCACGGGACCGCTGTAAAGCGAGATACCGAACCCCCATGTCCCATCTTCCGCCGTTACGATGCATGCTGGTCGGTTCCAACTCGAACCGGAGATGTGTCCCCCTCTCCTATCGGATGCAGCATAACGCGAGACGGGTCTGTTCATCGGAAACCTTCTCGCGCGACTCGGTGTACGCGGCGGTGTCGTCGGTTTCGGATTGAGTACAATTTCTACAGCACGAACCTCTTTTATTTTCATAGAATATCCTTTTATCTTCATCTCCAAAAAGTTCAGAGGGAATGACCTGACCTTCTCTCGACAATTGAATAATCTGACGCAACAATGTCACGTCTGTGTCCGTGAATACTTTCGTCGGAAATTGATCACCCTCGATCCAACCAATCAACATGAAGTGTGTAGTTTTTTCTTGCACAAAACCGTTTTTTACTTTATGATAAGGACTTGTGAAGGTGATGTTATCTGTTTCGATTGTGCGTGTTTAAAAGTATAGCATCTTTGACTGTTTTTCTCTATCAAAAATAGCGATTCTAATTCCTGCTACTGAAAGAGCGGGATGTAACATAAGGACATAAGGAGGCAATAGGTGAAATATAGATTGAGCATTATTATGGTTTTAGCCGTTGCTGTGAGTCTTTGGTCTATAGACGCATTTGCAGCAGAACTCACCGAAGGAATCGTCGGCTACTGGCCCCTTGATGGCAATGGCAGCGACGAATCAGGTAATGGAAACGATGCCGAATTGGAACAAGGCGCGAAATACGTTGACAACGGTTGGGTGAACGGTGCCCTTGAGGTTGACGGCGGTGGCGCACACGCCGTTATCGATGATACCTTTGAACTAACGACAGACAAGATCACCGTGATCGCACGGATCAACGGTTGGAAAACCATAGATTGGTCCGGAATTGTCGTAGGTCGAAGTGACCCAGCATCCTGGTGGATGGGCATCGCCGCGAACAATACCCTAACGTATGTATGGAACAACAACTCCGCAGAGACGTGGAACTGGCAAGGCGCACCAGAAATCCCAGAAAATAAATGGGCGTTGGTCGCCATAGCAATTGAACCTACTAAAGCAACGAGCTACATTTATCACAGAGACACCGACACACTTGATGCTGAAGTCAACGGCATCGATCATATTGAGCAGACGGTTGTCAATTTAAAGTTCGGGTGGGACGAATGCTGCGGCGCCAGATACTTCAAAGGGTTAATCGATGAAGTGATGATCTATGACTGGACGTTGAACGCCGACGACATCACAAAATTGGCGACCACCGGACTACCCGTCGAGAGTAAAGGGAAACTCGCAATCACATGGGCAGCACTCAAGAGAAACTAAACGGAATATCGGAAACCGAATTGTCCTGTGTCGTTCAATCTCTCTAAAATTTCTGACGGTTTTTGATAAAAGACCTCTCGTTATCCAGAGGCGATTGAAATTAACCGAGAATCACCGTGAAACGAAGTGGAACGGTGCTTCAGATGTAATAGTTTAAAAATTGGAAAAAGTACCTTTTAGGCAGTATGCCGCACTCCTCTCACAGTACCTGAAACCGCAGTGGATGCGTGTGGCATTGCTTGCTATCTTCATGTTCAGCGGGATCGGTCTTACCCTACTCAACCCGCAGATTCTTCGTTACTTCATTGACACAGCAAAAGCGGGCGGCACACTGCGAAACCTCATCATTGCCGGTGTTGCGTTCGTCGCAATCGCCGCCCTCGGACAAGTCGTCATGTTAGTCAGCTCCTATTTAGGGCAAGATGTCGGCTGGCGAGCAACAAATCAGATGCGTGGCGACCTCGCACATCACTGCCTACAACTCGACATGTCCTTCCACCACGAACGCACCCCCGGCGAAATGGTCGAGCGCGTTGACGGCGATACCGCAGCACTCTCAAACTTTTTTTCCGAATTTATACTTCAGGTGTTAGGCAGCTTGTTGCTGCTCGGTGGTATCCTGATTTTGATCACCTACGAAGACTGGCGCATCGGTGTCGCATTGACAGGTTTCGTGGCGGTCTCCATATTCGTCTATAACCTCACGCGGAACATCGCCGTTCCCGCCTACACCGCTGAGCGAGAGGGCTATTCAAGGCTCTTCGGGTTCCTTGAAGAACGGCTAACAGGCATTGCAGACCTCCGCACCAACGGCGGGATCGGCTATACCATGGACCGGTTCTACGATGTAAATCGGGACGTATACGGACGCGCTGTAAAGGCACATGTGATGGGGGAAGTACTCCGAACAATCAACGGTGTCCTTTTCACATTAGGCATCGCACTGACCATGGGGATGAGTATCTATCTCTACCAGATAGAAGTCTTCACAATAGGTACCGTCTACCTCGTTATCCATTACACCACCATGCTCCGAGGCCCCTTGACCATGATTAATCGGCAGATTAACGAACTGCAACGGGCAACCGCCGGTTTCAAACGGATTGAGGAACTCTATCGTACCACCTCAAACATTGAAGATGGAACAGAGGCACTCTCCGAATCCGGAGCACTCGGTATCGACTTCAAGCACGTCACATTCGGGTACACCGAAGACGAATCGGTATTGAAAAACGTTTCATTCCAATTGCAACCCGGAAAGTCACTCGGATTATTGGGACGGACAGGCAGCGGTAAAACAACCATCACCCGTCTCCTATTTCGGTTCTATGAAATCAATAACGGACAAATTCGCGTCGGCGGCAAGCCAATTGAACGGATTCGACTGGACGATTTACGGAACCGGATCGGTATGGTTACCCAAGACGTGCAACTCTTCACCGCAACCGTGCGCGAGAATTTAACGCTCTTTGACACTGAAATCACCGATGAACGGATTCTGTCGGTCATTGAAGAACTCGGGTTGTCCGAATGGTATCAATCGTTATCCAACGGGCTTGATACCGTTCTGGAAGGTGCCGGTCTATCTGCAGGAGAGGCTCAGCTGCTCGCCTTCGCAAGGGTGTTCCTAAAAGACCCACAGATCGTTATCCTCGATGAACCGTCATCAAGGCTCGATCCTGCCACGGAACAACGGATTGATAACGCTGTGCAACGCCTCCTAAAAGGACGAACCAGTATCATTATTGCGCATCGACTCGGCACCGTTCAACAGGTCGACGAAATTATGATCCTCGCCGACGGCGAAATTCGAGAACACGATGAACGGAAGCGACTCGTCCAAAATCCTGATTCGGTCTTCTCACAATTGCTGAAAACAGGCGGATTGGAGGAGATGACGCAATGACAACAGGACAAGCCTCGATTCGCCTCATCCGCTACCGTCCACTCCTATTTCTCGGTACCATCTTTTTCCGAGGATTAGACGACCTAATACCCTTTTTCGATGGACTTATTAAGCAGGCATTTTTTAATGCACTTGAAGCCACCACCGGCGGAACCGGGGCAGGACTCAACCCATGGACCTTTGTAGCACTCTTTGTTGTCGCTTACCTTGCCGACCACGGTGTACTCATATCGTCGGCATTCGTATGGGCGCGCTGGCGTTACGCGATCTCAACGCTCCTCCGAAAAAACCTCATGACATCTATCATGAACATGTCGGCACCCCAGCGTGTATCAAACGCCTCTGGCGAAGCGACAAACCGATTACGCGATGATGTACAAGCGATCTTGAGTTACTTGGAGCAGTACATCCATCTATGGGGAAACCTTATCTTCGTGATCCTCGCAGTCATCTGGATGGCTCGAATCAGTGTAACTGTGACACTGATTACGGTTATCCCCGGTATCTTTATTATCACGATCGTCAACGTGTCAAGGCGGTTTATCCAGAGATACCGTACAGCGCAACGCGTCTCCACAGAACAGTCAACCAACTTTGTTAATGAACTCTTCCAATCCATCTTAGCAGTGAAGGTCGCACGGACAGAGCCGAATGTGATTGCCCATTTTCGGAAACTCAACGACACACGCCGTAAGGCGACACTCGTAGATAACCTGTTCAACCAAGTCCTTCGATCGATAAGTTTCAATATCGGTAACCTCGCCACCGGCGTGATCTTGATTCTGGTCGCAGAACAGATGAAAACAGGCGCATTTACAGTCGGCGATTTCGCACTGTTCGTTACCTATATCGGCGATGTGGCAAGGAGCGGATCGCTCATCGGCAGCACAATGGCACAGCACCAACGCGCAGCGGTCTCATTCTCCCGGATGGAACAGACCGTTGAGGAGATGCCGAGAGAAAATTTAGTGGAACACACACCCGTATATCTCCGAGAGGAACAACCCCCACTCGTCACCCCGCAACGGACGGAAGACGACAGGTTAAACGAACTCACTGTTACCGGACTCACTTACCATTATGACGACGTATCTGGAATCACCGATGTCGATTTGAAAATCCCAGCAGGATCGTTCACCGTTGTTACAGGGCAGATCGGATCAGGCAAAACGACACTGGTACAAACACTCTTGGGTATCCTACCGAAACAGGCAGGCGAAATCCGCTGGAACGGTGAAATCGTTGCGGATCCGAAATCGTTTTTCGTGCCGCCGCGTTGCGCATATACTCCGCAAACACCGAAACTCTTCAGCGAGAAACTGAGTGCCAACATTCTCATGGGTATACCGTGGAACTGGGACGAGCTAAACAAGGCAATCCAGCTCGGTGTCATGGAGAAAGACCTCCCCACACTCGAAGACGGTCTCGAAACCGTCGTCGGTCCGCGGGGAGTCAAACTATCAGGTGGACAGATGCAGCGCACCGCAGCAGCACGGATGTTCATCCGAGACGCAGAACTTCTCGTTTTTGACGACCTCTCATCCGGGCTGGATGTAGAGACAGAACAGACCCTGTGGGAACGTCTCTTTGAAACCAGACGGACAACCTGCCTTGTCGTTTCGCATCGGCGACCCGCACTCCGTCGGGCCGACCAGATCGTTGTCCTAAAAGATGGGCGCGTTGAAGCCGTCGGAACATTGGACGAACTGCTCACCACCTCCGAAGAGATGCAGAAATTGTGGGCAGGCAATTGATAATAGATAGGACTTCCGCATGGCTGCTCTTTTGTAGCACAAACTGTTAGTTTGTGTCAGGAGACCGCTGTGTTTTTCCGAAAATCTCATCTAACAGAACGGACTACGGTCAAAATTGCGTAAGTCCTATAAAAAAATAAGCGTCTACATTTGTTGCAGGCGGGGTTTGTAACCCCGCATTTGTTGCAGACGGGGTTTGTAACCCCGCCTTCTATAGATGTCTCGTTAATTATAGGTTTTACTATAAAAACAAGCACTTACATTTGAATTGAGGAAACGCCGTGAATTCAAACACCGTTCACACACTTGGCACCGGCACAGAGCTGTTCATTGATGACGCACTGATCGCTTCAAAGCAAGGCGTGACACGCACGCTGCATCAATGCGTAAAGCATCACGGTTCCGTTCTCAAACCTGACCCCGACAATCCGTGGGAACACGGAGGACCAGATCAATCTAGACGTGTACACCTCTACGGCACCACACTGTACGATGCCGCGTACGGAAAATATCGGATGTGGTATATGTGTCGCATGGGACCGCATTGGCGGTTTGAAGCGAATGAGATTCCGGGACTCTATGTTCCACGTCCCGACCGCAACCCTTCAACATACAGAGGAAAAACACACGACGCTTATGGACGGAAATTCGTCGAAAACGATCGCGGCGATCTCACCTGCTACGCAGAAAGCCATGACGGGTTGACATGGACGAAGCCGAATCTCGGTCTCTTTGAATTCAACGGAAACCCGAACAACAATATCGTGTGGGACCTACACGGCGCGTGCGTCTTCCGTGATGACGACGAACCGAACCCGCAGAGACGGTATAAGATGATCGGTTTCTGTAGACGGTATCGCAACATCTTCCTGCTCATGTCACCGGACGGTATCCGATGGGACGACTCAGAATACCTCGAACCCGTTGCAGATCGGAACAACGAAGGCGCGTTCAACGTTATCTACGACAGCAAAACAGACCTATTCCGGGCTTACGCACTGATACGTGGAGACGACAAAGACGCACGACGTATGATCGCATATACCGAAAGTCCGCGTCTCGACGGACCCTGGAAACCGCTTGAACCGATGTTCGGTGCAACGGATACGGATGACAAAATTGGTGTTCAGCGATACGGCGCGGATCGCGCTGAAATCCACAACATGTCCGGTTTCCTCTATCACAACATCTATATCGGTATCGCCGGTGTGCTATATGTGACGGGACCGGGTGCAGCGGAACACGAGATCCCGGTTGACGGACCCATTGATGCCCAACTCGTTTACAGCCGAGAAGGGTTTAACTGGGACTACCCAGACGAAATTCGGACACCGATTATTCCGCGCGGCGAAAGCGGCACCTTCGACACCGGTATGATTATGGGAACCGCCATAGAGCCAATCATCACCGATGACGAGATTCATTGGTACTACACAGGAACGGTTCACACCCACGGTGCTATGATGAGAGACAGGCACAAGGAGATCGGACTTGCGAAGTGGCGATTAGACGGCTTCGTTTCGCTTGATGCCGATGCGGAGGGTGGTGTCGTTGAAACCGTTCCATTGCAGCTTCCGGACGGAGGGCTTGAAATCAACGCAGATGCGGACGGCGGACAGGTCAAAGTCGAAATCCTAACGGCTGATGGACAGGTTCAACCCGGCTTTTCGATGGATGATTGTATTCCATTGACAGGAGATAACCTCCGGCACTCAGCGCAATGGAAATCAGCAACATTAGCGGATGCAGCGCAACCCTTGCGCTTCCGTTTTGTCCTAAACAGTGCAAGACTCTATGCCTTCCGTATTCTGTAGGGGCGAGGTCGCCTCGCCCATAAGTGTCAATTTAATAGGACTCACGCATAGTGCTCTTTTGTACCACAAACTTCCCAGTTTGTGGCAGGGGACCGCTGTGTTTTCCGAAAATTCTCATCTAACAGAACGGGCTGCAGTCAAAATTGCGTAAGTCCTGTTAAAAAAAAGCGGTTTATCGTAGGT
Organism: Candidatus Poribacteria bacterium; assembly: GCA_012270865.1. Taxonomy (GTDB): domain Bacteria; phylum Poribacteria; class WGA-4E; order WGA-4E; family WGA-3G; genus WGA-3G. The sequence continues at coordinate 99,455 of JAAXHL010000077.1, forward strand.
TGGGTTGAACGGATACCACCAAGACTGTCAAAATCATAGAGAAACATGACTTTCTCCAGAGACACTACACCCACCAGAAACCGAGTGAAACCCAACACTTTAGTTTGAAGATTCCAGCAGACTGATAGTGTAAAGTTGGGTTTCGCTACGTTCTTGAGTAGATACGAGGACAGGTCGGATCTCAGGCGTGTTAGTGCCCAGACATCTCCATTTTGGGTTCCGCTCAACCCAACCTACGAGACTTCTGTAATCATTTTCCAACATTCGGATCCAATGCCTTCGCCTTCTCAAAATCTGCTTTTGCGGCTTCCTTCTGCCCAAGTCTCTCCTTTGCACGTCCACGGTCATAGTAAACTTCGGCATAATTAGGGTTAATCCGAAGAGCCGCATCAAAATCCGCTATCGCACCCTCAGCGTTACCAAGCGCGGCTTTAGCAACACCGCGATTACCGTAAGCATAAGCACTCTCAGGTTCCAATCGTATCGCTTGTGTGCAGTCTTCAACCGCCGCCGCATATAAGTCTGCTGCACCGACTGTATCACCCTGATCCGCCTTCGTTTTACCGAGCCGGAACCGCGCATAGCCGCGATTAATGTACGGCTCGGCATACCTCGGATTTAACCGTATCGCTTGCGTACAGTCTCGGATCGCCTCAACATACAGTGCCTGTGCATCCGTTATGGCACCCTGCGCTATTTTAGATTCACCAAGTGTCGCCTTCGCTATGCCGCGATTGTTATACGGATCCGCAAGTTCCGAATTAAGACTGATAACTTGCGTCCAATCATGAATTGCACCCTGATAATACCGTTCCACCTTCGCCACATCTGCCTGATTTGCCTTAGATTGACCGAGTCGAAACTTCCCGCCAGCACGATTGTGATAGGCATAAGTATCCTCTGGATTGAGTTTGATCGCCTCCGTACAGTCCTCAATCCCCGCCGCATAGAACCGCCGCGCTTCCTCTACATTTCCGTTAACCGCTTGTAGGTCTCCGAGCCGAAACTTTGCAAGTCCCCGATTGTAATAGGCATCCGCTTTCTGAGGATACAACTTGATGGCTTTATCAAAATCCACTACGGCATCATCGTACTGATTCAGATTATATCTACGTTGCCCGCGAACCGAATAGATATAGGCACGAATCCGTTTCCGTTTACGCCATGCTGTCAGAGATTCCGGCGATTTGGATCCGTCAATCAATTTTCTCAATGCGTTTGAAGGGATCGCGTAACTGTACGGGATTTCTATAGCCGAGACGATGCCGATAACGTGTCCTTTACTGTCTCGGACAGGACTGCCACTGCTGCCACCGGACAATTTAATCTCCATCTGGAGCCATTTATTGCCTTTCCGTACACGATGGATAACGCCATCTGCGGACCTGTACCTTCCATCAGGGTAACCTGTCGTAATAATCGTGTCACCTACCCGAACCGCATCACTATCGCCAAGCCGAGACGGTGTCCCTTCACCAGAGATTTTTAAGACAGCGAGATCATTTCTGACATCAAACGCCGTGACACCCTCTACCGTCCAGATTGTCTTTTTATCGGGAGACTTTATGAAAACGGGGCCGGGGTGTGCGATGACGTGGATGTTCGTCGCAATTTTGTCCGGTGCCACAAAAAAGCCGCTCGCAGCCCCATATCTACCCTCTACACGGACAACAGTAAACCCGCTTCTTTCTTCAGGCACTTCAACAATCTGTTGAGGCAATCGTGCACATGAAAACAGAACCGCTAAGGTCAGCAAACTGAGTAAAGATATTCTGTTCATCTTCATACAATGGAATCCTTAGAAAATACAAGAAGGGACATGCGACATTGCTATAGACAATATATCTCCCTTTATTTTTCAGTTTCAGTTTCAGGACACGTTTTGTTACCTATTATAACCTACATCGGTTGCCTCGTCAAGTTCGCCGAAGTCGTGGGCAGGACGATTTAGTTTTCGGTTTTTTCGTCCAATTTTGACCCCCAGGCCCGGTAGGTTCGGTTTGTAACCGAACCGGATTTTACACGGAAATCTTGAAGACATCAAAAACCTCTTCAGTACGGTGAATTGTACCACAAACTTCCAGTTTGTGCGGCATAAGACATCTATAGGACTTACGCATTGTAGCATAAACTGTTAGTTTGTGCGATCTGGAATGTTGATAGATAGATACCATAGATGTCCACAACCTCCTATGGCGTAATAGACGGAATGTCCATATTTTGCGTAAGTCCTGATCTATTAACAGTAGACGCTACATAAGTCAAATATTTATCAAACTCACGTATAAAAAAAGATTTGACATCCACACCCAAAACATGCTATAATACTTAACATACATGAATTCTAAATAGGACGCTCGGATGTTTAACTTATCGCCTATCACACGGATACATAAAAATCGCCTCGGCACGTTCATCAGTCTTGGTGCCGTGTTAATTCGTATTTCCATGTACCGCGCAGTCGTGGGCGAATAACTGAAGAATCAAACGTCTTCCGAGTTATAAAATACAACGCCCATTGCTGAACGGTACAAAATGAGGTTTCGGCGAGGGTGTTTTCCTTTTTAAACGACAACAGTACATCACGTTTGCAGGCAAGAAAAACCTTAAAAAAAGGAGAAAAGATGCACCACAGAATCGTTCTTCTGATATTCGCGACGATCGCTGCAGCAAGCCTAAATGTTGAAGCCAGTAAAGAAATTAAACCGCTGTTCGCCCAAGAAACAATCGAAATTGATGGACATCTCAACGAAGAAACCTGGTCTCAAACACAAGTCATTGACGACTTTACGCAACAATTCCCTGACGAAGGTCAACCGGCTACCGAGCGCACAGAAGTTCGCATGTTGTATGACGCAGAAAAACTCTATATCGGGTTTGAATGCTACGACTCCGAACCTGAAAAAATCGTTGCCAACGAAATGCGGCGCGACGGGCAACTCTGGCAAAATGATAACGTTTACATCATGCTCGACACCTACGGCGATAAACGGCAGTGCTTCTTTTTTCGGACGAATGCCCTCGGCGCGCTCTCAGATACCGCTGTCACAGACGGCGGCGAAAACCTCAACGGGAGTTGGGACTGTATCTGGGATGCCGCAGGACGACAACACGACAAAGGCTGGACAGTCGAAATCGCAATCCCCTTCAATCAGTTACGATTCAAAAAAGACGATTCGATGGTGTGGGGCATCAATTTCGGACGCAACATCGCAAGACTCAATCAAACAACACAGTGGATTCAAGTCCCGCGTAGTCAGAGTTGGCCCGGGACATACCATCCCATATATCAGGGCAAACTCATCGGGCTGCAAGGCGTTGCATCGCCGTCATATTTTAATCTAAAACCGTACCTTCTCGGCGGTCTCGGACGAAATCTCGAAGATGAAAATTGGCAGCGTACCACCGAAGGCGACATCGGACTCGACATGAAATACGGTGTTACCTCGAACCTGACACTGGATTTGACGCTGAACACCGATTTCGCACAGGTAGAAGCAGACCAAGAAGAGGTCAACCTCACGCGGTTTAGCCTCTATTTCCCAGAAAGACGCGATTTTTTCCTCGAGGGTAGCGGACTCTTTGCATTCGGGGCAGGCATCGGAGACTTCGGCCCACCACCACTGTCGGTTTTCTACAGCCGCCGCATCGGAATCGAAGACGAAAAAGAGGTACGACTCCTCGGAGGCGGAAAACTGACAGGAAAAGTGGGTGCTTATAGTGTCGGCGCACTCAACATGACAACCGCCGCTTCTCAGCAAACACCTATGACAAACTTCTCCGTACTCAGAATGCAACGGAACATTCTCAGCGATTCGACCCTCGGCTTTATTCTCACCAACCGACAAAGCGACTTCGGTGGTAATTACCATCGCAACGGCGGAATAGACCTGTTCCTCAGACCACACGATCAGTGGCGGATGCGCGCAATGGCAGTCGGAAGTTGGTCGCCAGACCCAGAGGAACGCGATTTGGCGTGGTATCTCTCAAATAACTGGCGAAACAAACATTTCCGAGTGAACGCTTCTTACCTCGACATCGGTCCCCAATTTACAAGCGAAATGGGGTTCATGCATCGGCGGGACATCCGCTCCCTCATGTTGAATACAAACTACGAAATCCAAGTCAGTCGGTATGGTATACGCGATGTCGGCGCAGGTCTCTCTGCTGGTTACCTACTGGATCACGATAACACACCCATCGGCTGGGACTTCGGGATCAGCACGGATATGATTCGGAATTCAGACGATGGACTCAATCTTGATTTCCGACGCTTCTTTGACCGCGTCGATGAACCCTTCAGTATCGGTGACGCTGAGATTCCCGCTGGCGATTACGAGATGAATCAGTTTTCACTAAGAGGGTTCACCGAGAGCAGCAGACCGTTTGCTGTATTCCTCCGTACAGATTACGGAGACTATTTTCACGGCAACCGCGTGGGGATCAGCATCGACAGTCAGTGGCGGATGACCTATCAACTCGCCATTGAAACCCGATACCAACGCAACTGGATTAACTTACCCGAAACCGCTCTATTTACAACAAATGTTGTCGGTGCGCGTATCAGCTACGCATTAAACACCCGTTTCTTTACGAAGTTGTATACCCAATGGAACGACAGCGCAGAACGAGCAAGCGCGAATTTCTTACTCAATTACATCTACCGCCCAGGCAGCGACTTTTACCTTGTATACGATCAGGCATGGGACACATCGGACGGTCTCAAAGCACACGACTGGACAGTGTTAAGCAAATTCACCTATCTATTTAGTCTATAGTATATCCATAGGTGTCAATTTAAGAAGAAAAACCGTCTCGGCCCCAGGCCTGGTAGGTTCGGTTTCCTAACCGAACCGGATTTTAAACGGAAACCTCAAGACTTCAAAAACCTCTTCAGTCCCGTAGGTTTTATTTGCTTGGGTGTTTCTTCAGCATGTTTATATCTACAGTTCCTAAAACGCTATCAAAAACCGCTAAATTGACACCTATGATTCAGTCTATAGTATATATTATAGGACTTACGCGTGCTGCTCTTTTGTACCACAAACTTTCCAGTTTGTGGCAGGAGACCCCTGTTTTCTCCGAAAAACCTCATCTAACAGAACGGGCCGAAGTCAAAATTGCGTAAATCCTGTATATATTAAAAGAAACACCCAATGAAACCGAACACCCCATTTATGTCGTATTATGGAAGTGGATTTTATCCCTGCTTAGATTTACATGAGTGGAATATCAAAACAAAGCACAATTTCAAAATTCAAAGGAAATTCACAAAAATGATACAACCAGGGAACTTTGCATGCCACAATATCCACTTGGAGACTGAACGCCTGAAACTTCGACCCTTTAAGGATGCCGACTTTGATACTGCTGTCCCCTTCTACAGAGACCCCGAATTTCTAAACGCCATTGAGGACTCGCCACCTGACGAACCCGTGTCAAAGGAATATCTCAAAAAGGCAGGTAAATTCATGAGGGATAGCGGATTTCTGTTCGCAATCGTAGAAAAAGCGAGTGGACGCACCATTGGGGAAGTCTGTCTACAATGGATGAACTTGGAACGGGCGAAAATTGAGGGCGAAAAAGTAATGCGCTTACCTATAGGGATTTGGGACAAAACGCTCTGGGGAAAAGGTTACGGAAAAGAAGTCGTGCGATGCTTGATGGCGCACGCGTTCGGAAAACTCGACATCGATCGGTTCTGCCCCGTTGATGTCCCTGCAGATAACACCCGATCAGTAGCTTTATGGCGATCACTCGGATTAACTGTCGCACGAAAAGCAGACGGTGGGAAAATGTTGGACTTTGAAATCACACGCGTGGAATACGAGAAGGCGGCGCAAAGTAGTACTTAACAGAAACGCCGCCTCCAAAACGCAACCGATTAAAGAAACATTTAAGACGATTTTAACGCACTATTCCCACGGATACAGGACCACTTTACCGCATTCGCCTGTCGCCTGAAGTTCCCACGCTTCCTGTACATCACGCATCGGGAAGGTATGTGTAATGAACGTATCTATCTGTTCGGGTGAATCTTGAATCATCTTCATCAATTTAGGATAGACACCGAGGTTATAGTGCCAATTCCCGCGCAGGACTAAACCTTTACGAATCATGTCTCGACTCGCGGCAAGCGGAAATTCACCACCCTCACCGACGAACGTGACCTGTCCTTTGCTCCGCGCTGCGTCTACCATTAACCGATGTGCTGCCGATGCACCAGAGCAGTCCACCGCCTTGTCAATCCCGACACCGTCCGTTAAATCCCGAATTTGATCGAGAATATCCTCATCAGTCGGATCCAAGACGACTTCTGCACCTAACTTCTTGGCGAGTTCAGCACGATACGGATGGCTTTCTACACCGATAACACGCGCACCGCGATAATGTGCATTAATAATGCCACCCAATCCGACAGGACCCAATCCGGTAACCATGACCGTATCCAACGAGTTGACCTGCATCTGTTCCATCGCGCCAAACGTCGGTCCGAGTCCACAGCACGCCATCCCGCCATGTTCATAACTCACACCCTCTGGAATCAGGCACAGCAGATCCTCCATCTTGTGCATGTACTGTGCGTAAGTCGCCGAAGCCACATCTCCGTCAATGAGGTCCCGGATACTCGAACGACGACCCCTCCTACAGTGAATATGCTCACCGATAGCACACATCTGGCACTCACCACAAGCGTTCTGCGGTTGCACCACCACACGGTCCCCTACTTGGAGACGACCAGGTTGCGCAACTTCAACCACTTCACCAGCAGCTTCATGACCGAAGTGCTCTCCGGTGCCTCCATGTATGAATCCTTTATACTCCGTACACATCGGAACGGCATGAATTTTGACAACGACGATGTCGCCACCGGCTCGCGGATCCGGTTTCTCGACCACACCACCTTTTCTATCACCAAACATTGCTGCGACTTGCATAAAAAACGATAAAACCGAGACTCTCCACATCCTCAGAACCTACTGCGGAGAGAAAGGGTCTTCCTCCTTCCAAAAAGTATTGATTTCAATAGAATAGCACAGCACACGCAATCGGTCAAGAGATATTTTGCATCCAAGCTCTCCCTTGCAATCTTTTCCGAATAGGTGTATAATTTTAACAGATTCATAACTGTCAATTAAAGAAGAAAAACCGCCTCGGAACCCCAAGTTTGGTAGGTTCGGTTTGCAACCGAACCGGACTTTGAGTGGAAACTTTGGATCCTTCAAACCCCTCTTCAGTCCCGTAAGGACGATATGTTTATAGAAAAACTTGACTGTACCAACGGCCAGTCCCGTAGGGACGATATGTTTATAGAAACGGCGTATCCACCAGGTCCTAAGCCCCGTAGGGGCGGCATGTGTACCGTCTTAAAATTGTCCAAACTATAGTATCGTTAAGTGTGGCAAGTAATTAATGGGAGAGAAAATGGATAAGGAAAAGAACGAGTTAGACGTTAAAAGGAATGATCGAATAGCGAGTGTTTTAAAGGCTACTCTTGGTGCTATTCCATTCTTGGGTCTGTTAGCAGTGGAAATAGTTGAGAATGTAGTTCCAAACCAGAGAGTTGAAAGAATTGTTTCCTTTGTCAAAGTACTCGCATCGAAAATTGATCCAGACGTGAAAGCAAAAGTAGAAGCAAGAATGCTTGAAGAAAAATCTATTGATTTAATGGAGGATGGATTTCTTCAGGCAGCGCGGGCACTTTCGGAAGAACGCATAGAATACATTATAAGACGCATTTTTACTCGGTATATTCTTCTCATCCGCGTAAATCTGTGTAGTCCGCGATTCAGACGATTTTCCGTTCAAAGCGGTTTCCCAAAACACAAAACATACCCATCATAATCCTTAAGTTCAAAAGCACGGAGACCGTCGTCGGTATCTGCAAGCGGTTCGTGGAATTCCAGCCCACGCGACTGAAACTCGGCAAACAGCGCGTCTGGATCGGGAGTAAAAATAAAAGCGTCCCACCGTGCCCATTCGTGCCGAGTATGGTTCGGCACTGGATGAATAAATTCCGTGATATGTTTCAGAAGTATCCGCACATTATCACGAGACACAATTCCAAAAAACGGATCCTCTTCCGGGATAAGTAGGTCTGTCTCAAAACCGAGTTTTTGGTTGTAGAAGTCAATCGACTCCGCAAGGTTGTCGACGATAAAAAATGGGTAGATTCTTTCGAGTGTTGCGTTGTTTGCCATTGTCTGTCCTCCTATTTTTTCTTTCCCAATATCCTAACAGATTTCTGCTCGATATTCAACAAAAATCGGGATTCGGAGATCCCTCCTACAACGATGTTCGTTGACACATCCGAGGCTTTGCGGTATACTAACAGCGACTACTACACTTTAGGAATTAGGAAGGAATATTTTTCATGGCAACACTCAGATGGGGCATACTCGGTTGTGGGAATGTCGCTGAACACAAGGGCGGACCCCCGCTCTATTCCGTCAACGATTCCGAACTCATCGCCGTGATGCGACGAGACCGCGCCAAAGCAGAAACATTCGCCGAAAAACATGGCGCAAAACGCGTCTATACCGACATAGACGATCTGCTGGCAGACGACGAACTCAATGCCATTTACATCGCAACACCACCGTATCTCCACTGCGAACAAACCCTCCGTACCGCACGCGCCGGTAAGCACGTCCTCTGCGAAAAACCGATGGCGATGACCGTTGAAGAATGTCAACGCATGGTGGATGCCTGCCACGATGCTAACGTTACCCTCATGCTCGCCTACTACCGAAACTTCTATCCGAATATCGTGAAGATGAAGGCGTTGATGGACGAAGGTGCCATCGGGGACGTGGTGCTTGCAAAGATTAATCATACCGGTTTCTATAACCCGAACCGACACGACTTAAAGAATTGGCGCGTAAACCCAAAAATCAGCGGCGGCGGTGTCCTGATGGACCTCGGTAGCCACCGGATCTCGCTACTCCAATATCTGATGGGAGCGGTCGAATCTGTGCAAGGATATGCCGAGACAGTACATCTGGACATTGACGTAGACGATTCCGCCGTGTTTACGCTCCGTTTTGAAAACGGCGCGCATGCCGTAGCGAACATCAACTGGAATGTCGGTGTCTCAATCGACGATGTTGAAGTCTACGGGACCGAGGGTTGTCTACGGTGTTCGCCACTGAATTCAGGAAACCTGACCCTTGAAACGAAGTCGGAAGGATTGATTGAACTGCATCAGACACCATTGCCGCACACGCATACAGGTCTCGTAGAAGATTTCGTCAATCATCTCAAGACAGGTGAACCCATCCGGTGTTCGGGCGAATCCGGATTGCAAACGAATGCGTTTATCGCACAAATAATGTAGGCGTGCCTCTGTACATCGCAAGCACGCCAGATAGTTAACACGGTTCATGACTGCGCCTACGACTTTTAACGAATCCGATTAGATTCCAACCCCAACCACTCACCATACCCACGCGGCATCTCCGCGGGAGGTTCCAACCCCGATTCCTCACGCCACCGCAACAACGGGTGCCGCCGATCAGGTTGCGGAAGATCAACACGTGTCCCATAAGCAGCCGACTCAAAGATTCCCATCATCATCTCAACGATGTGTCGTCCCTCCCGACCGCTACACGTATGCGCTCTGCCTTCATCCAAGGCGTTAACATAGTCCTCCACGAACCAGTAATCCGCCTCCGCTGCACCACTTTTCGGGTCATAATGCTCAGGATAGATGAGATCCAACGCTTCCCATTGGTCGTGTGTTCCATCGGGAAGGTAGTGCGGTGTCGGTAGCCACCACGCGCTGCCACTCTTCCAGAAAAGTCGTCCCTCGGTCCCGTAGAGCTCCATAGCGTACGCGCCCGTATCCATCGGGCGAAACCGGTGTTGGAGCAGCGTCCCCGTAACGTGTCCCTCATACTGCAGTGTCGCAGTGATATATTCGCCTGCGATAGTCCCCATTCCGCTCGGTGACGGCACCACATCTGGCGGCGTAATCGGTTTGCCACCCGTCGTCAGGTGCGCAACGACGCTTGTGCAGCGTTTCCCGAAATGCAGCATGTTATTGAGCATATGCGTCCCGATGTTCATCAACCCGTAACCGCCGTAGTATCCCTTTCCACTGCCGTACATATAACGCAGCTCACCGATTTTCCCAGCATCAAAAGCACGCGCAATCGTCTGCATCGGCGCACCGACCCTCCCTTGATGATGCACAGCGACCTGCACGCCTTTCGCTTCCGCTTTAGCGATAACAGCATCCGCTTGCACGAGGTCTATACACATCGGTTTTTCGACTTCGATATGGACACCGTGTTCTAACACACGCATACATAAATCGTAGTGGAACTCCGTGCCGGTAGGAATCGCGACAATGTCGGGTTCCGTCTGACGGATCATCTCATCTAAATCCGTGAACCGTGCCGTGACCTTAACTTGTTCACCAAGAGCTTCCAAGCGTTCTTCAACCAGATCACAGAGCGCGACGATCTCTGTGCGTGGATGCGCATGATACGCCCGCGCCGCTGCCGTTCCGCGTCCTCTACATCCCAAAATTCCGATCCGATACGTTTTCATCGTATTCTCCTCCGCTTGTCCGAGTCGTTGATGCGATATTGTAGCACGGTTCATTTAATCGGTCAACGGTATCTTGTTCAACCTCGTGGTCCCCAGGCCTGGTAGGTTCGGTTTC
>JAAXHL010000077.1:110169-134656 GCA_012270865.1 Candidatus Poribacteria bacterium
GGTTCGGTTTCTAACCGAACCGGATTTTACAAGGAAATCTATGTAAAAACGCTACTTTCGGCGGGAGAGATACTCAGACAGCGCATAATCAAACGGTGTCGCCGTATCCATCTGGACATAATCAATCTGGCTGGCACCACACCCGCGACGGTAATCCTGAATGAACCCGTTCAGTTTCTCAAGATAGTCCGCCTTCAGCGTATCCGCTTGCGTTGAAAGCGTCTCCCCGGTCTCCATATCCCGAAAGACGACAGAACCGGTGTAAGGGAAGGTAAGTTCGGCAGGATCGAGTAGATGAAAAACGATGACCTCATGCTTCTGGTGGCGGAGGTGTTTCAGCGCAGAGATAACCTGCGACGGTTCATCAAGCAGATCAGAGATAACGATAACCAAGCCGCGTCGTACAATCCGTTTGGCGAGTTCGTGGAAGAGACTGCTTAATTGTGTCTCTCGACCCGGTGTCGCGTTCTCCAGAGCCGACATAATCGCTCGGAGATGTGTCGCAGCACCTCTTGGTGGAATGTATTGCTTAATATCTGTATCAAAGAGTGCCAACCCAACCGAATCCCGCTGTTTCAGCATCAGATAGGTGAGCGTCGCCGCCAGATAACACCCATATTCAAACTTCGTCAGTCCTTCTTCTCCGTGTTTATAGTTCATCGACGCACTCGTATCAAGGAGGATATAGGCACGTAGGTTCGTCTCCTCTTCAAACTTTTTGACGTAATACCGATCGGACTTCCCAAAGACTTTCCAATCAATATACCGGATCTCATCGCCGGGCATATATTGCCGATGCTCCGCGAACTCAACGCTGAACCCTTGATACGGACTTTTATGTAACCCTGTGACGAACCCTTCAACGACGAGGCGTGCGACAAGTTCCATACCCCCAATCCGAGAGAGCGCAACCGGGTCTAAATATTTATGAGATGTTTGCATGTTCTACTTTTTCCAAAATCTGTTCAGTTGTTAATTCAATCGTTAAATTCATTTTCATTCTCCTCCTAAGTCTTTTCAATTATAACAAAAATTTGCCAACATATCAACCGAAATGTCGGAAATGCGGCAAATTGGATCTCAAAACCACAAATAAAATGGTGCAACGCAAAGACAGTTTTTGCGTTTTATTTTTCGGGCGCAAAGCAATCTAAAAAAATTAGAAGGAAAAAATATAATGGGAAATCCAGTTGTACATTTTGAAATATCAGGCAAGGATGGCGAGGCATTGAGCGAATTTTACCATTCTCTGTTCGGTTGGAATACTAACTATAACACGCACGGCATCTATAGTGTGGATCCAGAGTCGGAAAACGGCGTAGATGGACACATCTTCACGACAACCGATGATACGTGCTCTACCAACGGAGTCACAATTTATATCAAGGTTGACAACCTCCAAGCATCGCTTGAGAAAGCAGAGAGTCTTGGCGGACAAACGCTTGTCCCACCGCGGGCGATACCAAATGGCATAGGCTCCTTCGCACTATTTCTCGACCCAAATGGTAATTGCATCGGTTTGTACGCACCAACACAAAATATCCCTCATGAACCACATGGTGTCTACCCGAATAAGAAATCGGAAGATTAACAAGGAAACAGATTCATAAACTTCATAGGACTTACGCAGAGCACTCTTTTGTAGCATAACCTGTTAGGTTGTGTCGAGGAACCATGTGCGTTTTTTCAACGCATCCGCTCAGACAGTGTCCTATCGTCAAAATTGCGTAAATCCTGCAAATTAAAAAATAAATTTGCTTTTTTAAGTATATTATATTATAATTACTTAATATAAAATAATTCTTTAGAAAGAAAGGAAATGAATATAATGGGAAATCCAGTTGTGCATTTTGAAATAGCCGGTAAGGATGCGGAATCATTGAGCGAATTCTATAGTTCGCTGTTTGATTGGAAGGCAGCCGGCCAAATGTCAGGTGGTGTTTACGGATTGGAGCCGGAAGCCGAAAACGAGGTATGTGGACACATACTCCCAACAACTGATGACATGCCTGTCTCTAACTATGTCTCGATTTATGTTCAGGTCGATGATCTTCAAACATGGCTTGAGAAGGCTGAAAGTCTCGGTGGCAAAACCTGTGTGCCTCCTACGGTTATTCCGGGAGATAACGGAGCCTTTGCTATGTTCCTTGATCCAAGCGGTAACTGTATCGGTTTGTATAAACCTGAAGCGTAAATATCGGGTCGCTCTGTGCTGCACTAATCTGAAATCGTAGCTGCAACACAGGGCCTAACTAAAAAGCAGGACAGTGAATTGAGTTTCGCTGTCCTGTTTTTTCTTGTAGAGACAATCTTACGTAAGCAACGGTTTCAACCACCGCTTCGCCGTTTCAATGTCCATACCCGTGCGTTCCGCATAATCCGCAACCTGATCCTCACCGATTCTACCGATACTGAAATACCGAGACTCCGGATGCGAATAATACCAACCGCTCACAGATGCCGCAGGAAACATCGCCAAACTCTCCGTAAGCGTAATCCCCGCGTTCTCTGTGACCTCTAATAAATCAAACAACGTCCGCTTTTGGTTATGATCCGGGCATGCAGGATACCCCGGTGCCGGACGGATACCGCGGTATCTTTCGGCAATCAAGGCATCGTTATCCAACGTCTCATCGACAGCATACCCCCAAAACGTCGTGCGGACATGCTCGTGCATCCGCTCAGCGAACGCCTCTGCTAACCGATCAGCCAACGCCTTCGCCATAATACTGTTATAATCGTCCTGCTGCTTCTCGAATTCCGCGCAGAATTCAGAGACACCGTGTCCCGTCGTCACCGCAAACGCACCGATATAATCCGGAAGTGCCGTCGCTTTCGGTGCGATGAAATCACCGAGACTGAGGTTCGGTCTGTTAAACGGTTGTTCCGTCTGTTGACGGAGGTGATGCAGGGTCGCGATGACTTCCGTTCGCGCTGCATCGGCATAGATTGCAGTCCCCTCACCCACACCATTTGCCGGAAAAAGTCCGACAACAGCACGCGCACGGAATCGCTTCTCTTTGATGATAGTATTAAGGAGTGTTTCAGCATCTTTTAAGAGTTTAACGGCTTCCTCGCCGACCTCCGGGTTCTCCAATATATTCGGATATTTCCCGCGGAGGCCCCACGTCGTAAAGAACGGAGTCCAATCAATATAATCAACGAGTTCCGACAAAGCATAGTCGTCAAAGACCTTCGTACCAATCATAGACGGTTTAGGCGGCTGATAATTCTGCCAACCCGGTGTGAATTTCCGTTCTTGTGCGACACCGAACGATAGTAGATTCGCCTGCTTCCGGTTCTTCGCTCGACGTTCACGGATATCCGCGTATTCTTCACGTGTCTGCGCCATGAACGTCTGCTGCCTTTCCTCACTCATCAAGTCGCCGACAACACCGACGCTTCGGGAGGCATCTTTAACATGGATCGTTGAGCCGCTGTAAGTCGGTTCGATTTGCACAGCCGTATGCACTTTTGAAGTGGTCGCACCGCCGATGAGCAGTGGAATACGGAACCCTTCACGTTCCATCTCCTCAGCGACATACACCATCTCATCTAACGAAGGCGTGATGAGTCCACTTAATCCGATCATATCGGCGTTCTCTTTCTGTGCGACTTCAAGAATCTCGTCTGCAGGCACCATCACGCCGAGATCAATGACTTCATAGTTATTACATCCCAGCACCACACCGACGATGTTCTTACCGATATCGTGGACATCACCCTTTACCGTCGCCATCACGATTTTGCCCCGCGATTGGATAGCACCCTCCGCCTGCTCCTTCTCAATGTACGGAATGAGATGCGCAACCGCCTTTTTCATAACGCGCGCACTTTTGACCACTTGTGGCAGGAACATCTTGCCGTCCCCAAAAAGTTCACCCACACGGTTCATGCCATCCATCAACGGTCCCTCAATCACCTCTATCGGACGTTCATAGTTCAGACGTGCCTCTTCCGTATCTGCCGTAATGTATTCGATAACCCCTTCAACGAGTGCATGACTGAGCCGTTTTTCGACCGGCAGTTTCCGCCATTTCTTACTGACACGCTTCTTTTTACCTTTCCCTTGCAAGGTCCCAGCAAGCACGACGAGCCTATCCGTCGCCTCTGCCGCACGGTCGAACAGGACATCCTCCACCGGTTCCAGAAGTGTTTTCGGAAGATCGTCATAGACCGCAAGTTGACCCGCGTTGACAATCCCCATATCCATACCAGCATGAATCGCGTGGTAGAGAAACGCTGCGTGCATCGCCTCGCGCACCGTGTCGTTGCCTCGGAACGCAAAGGAGATGTTACTGACACCACCGCTCACCAAAGCGTGTGGACACGTGGCTTTGATCTCGCGACACGCATCAATGAACGCCTTCGCGTATGCGTTGTGTTCCTCAATACCCGTAGCAACAGCAAAAATATTCGGATCGAAAATGATATCTTCCGGTGGAAACCTGACCTGTTCCGTCAACAATCGGTACGCGCGCTGACAAATCTCTACCTTCCGTTCGTAGCTATCGGCTTGTCCTTCTTCGTCAAACGCCATAACAATAACGGCGGCACCATAACGCCGAATCTGCCGCGCCTTTTCTAAGAAATCTTCTTCACCCTCTTTCAAACTAATAGAGTTGACGACACCTTTCCCCTGAATACATTCCAACCCAGCCTCTATCACTTCCCAGCGACTCGAGTCGAGCATGATCGGCACGCGACTGATGTCCGGCTCCGACGCGATGAGGTTAAGGAACTTTACCATAGCCGCTTTAGCATCCAACATCCCCGCATCCATATTAATATCAATGACTTGTGCGCCGTTTTCCACTTGATCCCGTGCGACCTCTAAGGCGGTTTCATAATCTTCATCCTTAATCAGCGTCGCAAATCGACGGGATCCTGTTACGTTTGTCCGTTCACCAACGTTAACAAAAAGAGAATCGGGGGTGATGTTGAACGCCTCTAAACCGCTGAGTCGGCAGGCACGTTCCTGCGGTTCCGATTGACGCGGCGGATATCCCGCTGCGACCTCGGCAATCGTTTCGATATGCTCAGGTTGACTCCCGCAACAGCCACCGACAATATTGACAAAGCCGTTTTGCGCGAACTCGTGCATCCAGTCCCCCATCTCCGTCGGGGTCTGTGTATACTGACCGAGTTCATTCGGAAGTCCCGCATTCGGATAACAGATAATAGGGACATCCGCCATCTTCGACATCTCGGCAAGATACGGACGGATCTGTTGCGATCCGAAACCGCAATTCAAGCCGACAGCAAGCAAATTCGCATGCCGAACAGAGTTCCAGAAGGCTTCAACCGTTTGACCTGAGAGGTTACGTCCACCACCACCACTTCTATCAGAAGAAACAATCAGCGGAATCTCGGTACCACGCGCCTCGGCAAGCATCTGTATCGCGAAAAGTGCTGCCTTACAGTTCAGCGTATCCATGACAGTTTCGACGAGGAGGAAATCGGCACCCCCATCAATTAAACCTTCTGCTTGGGTTGTGTACGCAGAGACGAGTTGCGCAAAAGTAATATTCCGGTAACCCGGATCGTTCACATTCGGTGAGATCGTGCAGCTCCGATTCGTCGGTCCCATGCTCCCTGCAACAAAACGCAGCCGATTCGGCGACGACCATTTGTCTGCAACTTCACGCGCAATACGCGCAGCCGCATAGTTTACCTGATACGCGATGTCTTGGAGTTGATAATCCGCCATTGACACAGAGGTACTCGTAAAAGTATTCGTCTCAATGATATCCGCACCCGCGCTACAATAGTTGGCGTGTATCTCTCGAACAATCTGCGGTTGCGTTATGGAGAGCAGGTCGTTGTAACCCTTGAGCTCACACGGATGATCCGCAAACTCGTCACCGCGAAAATCTGCCTCCGTGAGTCGATAGGTCTGCAACAGCGAACCCATCGCACCGTCAAGGATTAGAATACGATTCTCCAGTTCATTTTTAAGATGTGTTATGCGTTCAGTATCTGCCATATTTTTAATTTTACCTTGCGGAGAAACAACATGCGTTTCAACGATAAAGTGCATTCCATAAATCCGCTCTCCATTACATTACGAGCTACCGGTTTGAGGCGATCTTAAGAGAAACACTTTGTTAGACGAAAACATCTTAATAATATACTACATAGAAAGCCGGTTTGTCCATTTAAACCGATGTAACCAATTATGCAAACACAAAACAGAGAACGCGAACACTCCCTACACACCCATAAATACGCGATCCATTTCGACATACTGCCAGAGATTTCCTATCTCAATCAGGAATTAACAGTCTTAGTTGCGGAGCTTTTACCGCTCTTTCACGATTTCCCGAAAGATGTACAGATCACCGAGCGTTCCGTAGACGAAGGTCTCGATTTTTGTCGCGTTACCTTCTCGGTGTCTGCCGAATCCGCAGATGCGATCAAAACTTTTGGCAACTGGTTCCAAGCAATCTTCCGAGAACCCCCTGTCACCGAAGTTTTAGAACGCCTCGTCACGTGCGCCTTAGATGAACCCAACGATGCCGAAGTCATCCTATCGGATTGGACAAGGTTGGCGAATTAGTTTTCAGTTATCAGGACGCTGCGCTTTCGGTTATCATGCTTCGCAGCGAGAACCGCTTATGGCGGTTCCTTTTCGTTTCACTGCTACAATACACCTCTTAACTGACAACTGAAAGATTTTTTCGCAGAAAAAATCGTACTGAAAACTGATAACCAAAAAGTCATTGACATCCAAAAATAAAACCTGTATAATATAAGTTGAAAATCAGTTTTCCAAAACAGTTTAGAGAAGCAGGAGAGACAGCGATGACCCCACGAACATACAAAAGCACTGTGTCAGTGAAGTCTATAGGGCTCCAACTTTTGCTCTTAGCAGCGGCATTCGTTTCGGTGCTGTTCGTCAGCAACGCGCACCCGCAAACCGTCGATGAAATCTTCCAGAACTTTAAACAGGCTTACGATAAATCTGAGAATTTCAGTGCCAACTTTGAAGAGACAACATTAATTTCTAATAGGAAAGGTGTCGCTCGCGGACGGTTTATATTTGGTAAACCGAACCTACTCCGTAAGGAGTACGTAGACCAAAAAGATGCCGCAAAAGTCGTCCAAACGACCGTTTTAGATGGCACGCACGCCTGGACCTATACACCGATACTCAATCAAGTTAACAAAATGAAGTGGAACAACCCGAACCGCAAGGAACTCATACCCGGTCTCGGTGCCTCGGTTGCGGATGCCCAAACGCGCTATGATATGGTGCTTGTCCCAGACGAATTCGCGAACCCAAAAGGGGTCTATCAGATCGCGTTGACCCCCAAACAAGACCCTGAAGATCCACTGATACGTCCAAACGTCAAAGTGAAAATACGTATCTGGGTAAAGTCCAGTGATTGGCTGCCCGTGCAATTTGGCTACGAATCCGAACTTGAAGACGGCACCCGACAGAGCGCAATCGTCACACTCACAGATATCCAACGAGATATAGACATCGCACCCGACCTTTTCAAGTTTGTGGTGCCTAAAGATGCGGAGGTCATCGATCTTTCTGAAAATTAGCGGTTATCTCTGATGATCCGGTAATACGCAAATAATATACATTATGGATTTCGGCACCCTCTTCCGATTGGCAAACCTTCTTACACTTTTACGGCTATTCTTGATACCACCTTTCATATTCTGTTTTCTGGCAGATATGATGGCGGCAGCACTTGCTATTTTTATCCTCGCTGCGCTAACAGACCACTTCGATGGACGCATCGCACGGATACAAGGCATAACAAGTTTCGGGAAGTTTATGGACCCGCTCGCCGATAAATTGCTCATCGGTGCCGCCCTCATCTGTTTAGCACTCTTTAAACACGTTGATGCCGGACTCATCCCTATATGGATGGTTATTGTCATCCTCGGGCGTGAAGTCCTCGTCACGCTCCTGCGAATCGTTTTCATCGCTAAGTACGGAGAGGTCGTCTCCGCAAGCCAATGGGGAAAATATAAGATGACTTCGCAACTCGTCGTCATCGCTAT
This sequence comes from Candidatus Poribacteria bacterium, assembly GCA_012270865.1. GTDB lineage: Bacteria > Poribacteria > WGA-4E > WGA-4E > WGA-3G > WGA-3G. The sequence goes on from JAAXHL010000077.1 coordinate 118,192, forward strand.
CGGTCTGCTCCTACTCGCATCTCTGAACGAACAGACCACCGAATTTATTCTGCAAGCCCACGGACCCATCTATTTTATGATGTATCTACCACTGGCACTCACAGTCGGATCCGGTGTCGAGTTCCTCGTCAACAACCGTAAAGCCTTATCCGCGCTAATCCTTTCAACCCGCTACGACCCAGAAGCAGGTGCCTGATGTCTACATCTCACAGCGATAGTCTACGCTGTTTCGTCGCAATTGAAATACCGCAAACCATACAGATACTGCTGAAGCCTGTGCAGACACACCTGCAATCCGAGATTCGCAAAGCCTCATGGACAAAATCCGGCAACTTCCATCTTACCTTAAAATTTCTCGGTGATGTCCATTCTGAAGCGGTTGATGCTATTCGTGAAGCAGTACAGAACGTCGCTACCGCACAGAAACCTTTTTCTATCGTATTCGGAGGTATCGGCGCATTTCCGACACGCAACCGTCCGCGTGTACTCTGGGTCGGGGTCAAGCACGGAGCGGAAAATGTCACGCATCTCGCAAAAACTGTGAATCGTGAACTCAAACCTCTCGGTTTCGCGATAGACGACCGTTTTCACCCACACCTTACACTCGGACGACTCAGGACTCCGATGAACCTACAACCGTTAAAAAGCTTTCTACATAAATATGAGACAATTGATGGGGCAGCCCTGAACGTCAGTGAGATCACTGTTATGCAAAGCCGACTCCATCCCAACGGAGCGATCTATACGCCTTTGAACGTATGCCATTTTTCGGCGTAGTCCAATAAACCCTCAGCACCTAACGACATTTGGGTGCAGTAAAGGAGAATATAAGAATATGTTAGACGAACAGAAACAGAAAGCCATCGACCAAGCGATTTCACAAGTAGAACGTGAATTCGGTAAAGGTGCTATCATGCGCTTCACCGATGGTGAGGTCGTCCCTGTCGAAGCGATCCCAACCGGCGCACTCTCACTTGACCTTGCCCTCGGTATCGGTGGTGTCCCACGCGGTAGAATCATTGAGATTTTCGGACATGAAGGCACAGGAAAAACAACCCTCGCATTGCATATCGTCGCCGAAGTCCAAAAAATGGGAGGCACAGCCGTCTTTATTGATGTTGAACACGCACTCGACACCACCTACGCAAGAAGTATCGGAGTCAACATGGAGAACCTGTTGATCGCACAACCCGATGCAGGCGAACAGGCGTTAGAGATCGTTGAAACACTCATCCGGAGCGGGGCTATTGACCTTGTCGTCATCGATTCTGTCGCAGCCTTGACACCCCAAGCCGAAATTGAAGGCGAAATGAGCGACTCACACGTCGGGCTACTACCACGCTTGATGTCAAAGGCTCTTCGGAAATTATCCGGTGTTACCAATAAATCTCACACGTGCGTCATCTTTACAAACCAAATTCGGCAAAAGATTGGCATCATGTTCGGTAACCCAGATACCACCCCTGGTGGACTCGCACTCAAATTCCACGCCTCTGTCCGATTGGAACTCCGGCGCGGCACCCAAATCAAGGACGGAAATGAGGTCGTCGGGAGCAGCGTCCGCGTCAAAGTCGCAAAAAATAAGGTCGCACCACCCTTCAAGGAGACAGAATACGACGTTACCTTCGGGAAAGGCATCTCCAAAGAAGGCAGCCTCTTAGATATTGCTGTCGATAACGAATTCGTCCAAAAAAGCGGATCATGGTTCTCGTATAACGGTGAACGCATCGGACAAGGACGGACGAACGCCAAGAAATATTTGGAGGACAACCCCGAAATCGCCGCCGAACTCGAGTTGAAAATACGTGAAAAACTGAAGATGGCACCAGATGCCGTCGCAGGAGCGATCCCCGAAGACGAAGGTGAAGACGAAATTCACGAAACGACTGAGGCAGTAGAATAACACCAGAACTGGTATAGCGAGGTTTTATGCCTCGCTATACAAAGTCGCCAAATCCGTAAAATCTGCTAATTATACCTTGCGACTGTGTTTGCTGACTGCTGACCGCTTGTAAAAAAATCAACTTTTTCTTGACACAATTTTTTCAAGATGCTATACTCTAATAAAATGTTGGGTTCAAGCCTGAAAACTTGATTCAACCCAATAATCTGCTTACCTGACTCACGTCATCACGAGTGAGGTTGGAGACATCCTTTTGGAAAGTGAGAACTTCACGTATGGCTATCAAAAAAGGAAATTCCGAAGATACCTTTGAAGGGCAACAGAAATTTGATGTTGTCTGGTATGAGCAGCAGATGCGCGCGCTTCAAGGAACAATCGACATGCTCGAAAATGAACTTGACGGCATGCGAAGACAGCAGCATGCCATATATGTCAAGGACCTTGAAACGCAACTCCACGAAACACAGCGTGAATTGATGGCAGCGCATCGGCGCAATAGACGACTCACAAGCACCCTGCAAGAGGCAAAAGAGAAACTGCAAATCCTAAAGGAAAAAGTTGATCAACTCAGCGCACCGCCGAACAACTACGGCGTCTTCCTCGGCGCAAACGACGACGGAACCGTTGATATCGATATCAGCGGGCGGAAATGGCGCGTCAACATTGATCCGGCACTCAAAAATCAGGATTTCAAAGCAGGGCAAGAGGTCGTCGTCAATAGCGGCATGAACGTCGTTGACATAAAGAACGCTGAACGCCACGGCGATGTCGTCAAAATCAAAGAACAGATAGACGATGAACTCGCTATTGTTAACCTCCGCACCGACGAAGAACGCGTCGTCAGGGTCGCCGAATCCCTTAAAGGCGAAACACTGAAAATAGGCGATAACGTACTCCTAAATCATACCACCAGTATGCTCATGGAAAAACTTCCAAAACGCGAGGTTGAAGACCTACTCCTTGAGGAAGTACCAGACATCGGCTACACTGACATCGGTGGGCTTGATGAACAGATCAATGCAATCCGAGACGCTATTGAACTACCCTATCTCTATCCAAAAGAATACGAAGAATTTAACCTCTCTCCACCGAAGGGTGTCCTCTTATATGGACCCCCCGGATGTGGTAAGACCTTGATCGCGCGCGCTGTGGCAAGCAGTATCGCTGAACGTGTCCGAAAAGAGAGTGGACGAGATGACGTTCGCGGCTATTTCATTAATATTAAAGGACCCGAACTGCTAAATAAATACGTCGGTGAAACCGAACGTAAAATACGAGAAGTCTTCCAAAAAGCACGCGAGAAATCAAAAGAAGGGTTCCCTGTCATCATCTTTTTCGACGAAATGGACTCCCTCTTCCGATCAAGAGGGATGGGAATCTCATCGGATATGGAATCTACACTCGTACCACAGTTCCTCTCCGAAATTGATGGCGTAGAGAACTTACGAGATGTCATCGTCATCGGCGCAAGCAATAGACAAGACCTACTCGATCCCGCCGTTCTACGACCCGGAAGGCTCGACATCAAAATCAAGATTGATCGTCCCAACTTAGACGGTGCCAGAGACATTTTCGGAATCTATCTAACAGCCGATCTGCCTTTCGTTGAAGCCGCTCGAAAGCAATTTGATGGCGACACACAGGCAATTGCCGACCACTTCATTGATGAAGCCGTCAAGGAAATGTACGCAGCGACAGATGAAAACCGGTTCATCGAAGTAACTTACGCACGCGGTGAACGCGAAACCCTCTTTTTCAAAGACTTCGTCAGCGGCGCCATGATTGAAAACATCGTTTCACGCGCGAAGAAAACAGCCATAAAACGTCTTATCGGTTCCGATGGAACAGATAAAGGAATGCGTCTCGACGATCTCAAGGAGGCTATCCGAGAGGAATATCACGAAAATGAAGACCTCCCGAATACAACGAATCCCGACGATTGGGCAAAAATATCAGGACGCAAAGGCGAAAAAATCGTTAATATTCGCGCATTGACAAATGAACCCGCACAAGAGAAAAGACAGGATGTCCGAATCACCCGAGGCGGCACTTTTCTATAATAGGACTTATGCAGGTTGCTCTTTTGTAGCATAGGCTGTCAGCCTGTGCCATGAGAACCTCTCTGTTTTTTAAGAGTTTACCTGCTGACGAAGCACCATATCGTCAAAATTGCGTAAGTCCTGTATAATTGATTGCCGGTTTCAGTTTCGTGAGCAATATGGAAATACCAATCATAATGGGAACAGAGACTGAGTACGGCATCTCAGTCAAAAACGCACGTGAACAAGATCCGGTCGCTGCCTCAACTTTGGTGGTCAACGCCTATAAAAGTTGTAGGGACGATATCCCGAGTACAGCGACTGCTGTTACATGGGATTACGACCAAGAGAGTCCGCTTATGGACGCTCGCGGGTTCCTCGCAGAGGCAGAGACACCCATCTCTGAAACCGATACAAGCAGTGCTGTCAATGACATCTTGATTAACGGCGGACGTTACTATGTGGATCACGCACACCCAGAATATTGCACACCCGAATGTGCAAACGCACGCGACCTACTCCTATATGAGAAGGCTGGCGAATTAATATTAGAAGTCAGTCGGATCGCAGCGGAACGTTTATTACTTGACAATCAAGAAATTATAATATATAAAAACAATACCGATTATAAGGGGCACAGTTACGGGGCACACGAAAACTTTCTCATGTCCCGTAAAGTACCTTTTGATGCTATCGTTGATGGGTTGATGCCGTTCCTCGTTACCCGTATTATCATCACAGGGAGCGGCAAAGTTGGCACCGAAAATGGGAGTGAGACAGCAGATTATCAGATCTCACAACGCGCCGATTTCTTCGAGAAAGAGGTCGGACTTAGCACGATGGTCAACAGACCCTTGATTAACACGCGGGATGAACCACATGCTGATGAAAAACTCTACCGACGTTTACACGTTATCGTCGGGGATTCCAATATGTCCGAACTCAGCATCTATCTTAAACTCGGAATTACCTCAATCGCACTTCAGTTGATTGAAAAAGGGGTCGTCGGAAAACAGTTCAACTTGAAAGAACCAGTCGCAGCAATAAAATCCATCTCGCGGGACTTATCATGTAAAGAACCCATAGAACTCGCCGATGGACAGCAGTTGTCACCGGTAGAGGTACAACGCGCATATCTCAAACTCGCGCAACAACACCTCACACCTGAAGAACGGACACCCGTCGTTGAGGATGTACTCAAAAAATGGCAATACGTCCTTGATAATCTCGAAATAGACCCGCGTCGGCTCAGCCGACATCTCGACTGGATTATCAAAAAGAAATTGCTCGACGCATACCGTCAACGACACGGATACGAATGGGACGACGCACACCTGCGGATGATGGACTTACAATATCACGATATCCGTCCAGACAAAGGACTCTATATCAGATTACTGAAGAACGGACATGTGCAACGTTTACTCAGCCATGAAGAAATCGTGCATGCGATGCACTACCCGCCAGTAGACACACGCGCCTATTTTAGAGGCACCTGCCTAAGGCGGTTTCGCAAGCACATTTATAGTGCCAGTTGGAATTCAATGATTTTTAGCAATGAATCGGGGGGGCTTGATAAAATTATGATGGATCGTCCCCACTTCGGGACACAAAAAATTATTGGCGAACTGCTGAACAACTGTACGGCAGAGGAACTTGTTAAGAAAATTCGAGGCGATGCTTCAAAGCAGCGTTAACCTGCGTTGGAAATCACAAACCAGACAACGCACTATCAGGAGAAAAAAATGTCCACAGAAAAACAACAGGAACACCTCAAACGTCATATCGATGAAACCGAAGCCGGGCAATCCGATGTTGGGCAACCCGAGGTTGGAAACGGCGAAATGGATGAGGCGTTCGTCGAAGATTTAGATTCACTTCTTGACGAAATCGATGAAATCTTGGAAGAAGATTCACAGGAATTCGTTGAAAACTACATTCAACGGGGAGGGCAATAGGAGTGCTTGACATCAGTGATTACGGCACCTCCGACTTCTTTCAAATTCTCAAGCGTCGCCACCCCGAACTGCTCACGACGCTCAATTCGTCTGATGTCGTCCCAAATCCGCAGGTCCCAGAATCAGCGTTCCGATCCTATGAGGGCACAACTGTCCTCGCTGTGGTCTACGATACAGGGGTCGTGATGGCGGGCGACCGACAGGCAACTGAGGGATATCAGGTCGGCGAGCGACGCATTCAGAAGGTCTATCCCGTCGATCGGCACTCGGCTATCGCAGTCGCAGGTGCCGCCGGTCCCTGTATTGAGATGGCGAGACTTTTCCAAGTTGAAGTCGAATTCTACGAAAAAACCGAAGGCGTGAGCCTCAGCCTTGAAGGGCAGGCGAACTTCCTTTCGCACCTCGTACGCGCCAACATTGGACTCGCCATGCAAGGACTCATCGTTTTGCCACTCTTTGCAGGCTACGATGTCAAACGCCAACGCGGTAGAATCTTCAAATATGATGCCATCGGCGGACGCTACGAGGAAGATGACTACTACGCAATCGGATCCGGCGGTAAAGACGCACGATCGACTCTTAAAAAACGTTACACGCCACAAATTAACCGGCAAACCGCCTTAGAGATCGTCATCGAAGCACTCTGGGACGCTGCCGACGAAGACATCGCAACGGGCGGCCCCGATCTTATCCGAAAAATTTTTCCAATACTTTACACCGTTACTGAAGACGGTGTCACCGAAGTACCAGAGGCAACCGTTGAGGCACTCTATCGCGAATTCATAGCGCAGCTATAGGAGAATAGTTACAGAAGTTAACAGTTAACAGTACGCTGCGCTTTCAGTTAACAGTTACAAGAGGTTTTGGGTAATCCTAAACCCGTACTGGACAGAATAAAAGATTTTTCGCAGAAAAATCGTACTGAAAACTGAAAGATTTTTTTCGTAGAAAAAAATCGTACTGAAAACTGATAACTACTAAAAAACAGATATGTCCACACCGTACTACGTTTCACCGGAGCAGATCCGTCAGGATAAGGAAGACTTCGTCAGCCGCGGCATCGCACAAGCCAAGGAAGTCGTCGTCATAGAATACCGGGAAGGGCTCCTGATGGTCGCTGAGAATCCACGAAAAACGACCTTCAAAATTTCCGAAATTTATGACCGGATTGCATTCGCTGCCGCCGGCAGGATCGCTGAATATGAGATACTACGCGTCGTTGGAATCCGTGAAGCCGAAATTAAAGGATTCCGCTACTACCGCGAAGATGTCACAGCAAAATGGTTGACAAACCTCTATTCACAGCACATGGGCGCAGTCGCACAAGCCTGGGATACTAAACCCTTGGAGATAGAACTCCTCGTCTGTGAATTGGGGACAACAGACGCACCCGACGGTTCAACACTACGGAACAATCGGATATACCACATCGCCTTCGACGGTATCTATTCGGAAGAGGAAAAGTATGCCGTTATCGGCGGACGCGCCACCGCAATAACAGAAATTCTGCAACAACACTACGCCGATGCCTTAGACCTGTCCGCAGCACTACAACTCGTGACAGAAACCTTTCGGACCATCGAAGCAGATGCTGAAGACGATTATCAAATAACGCCACAGACGATAGAGGTGGCATGCCTGGAGCAGACAGTTGAACGACGAAAATTTCGACGACTCTCTACGGATGAAGTCACCGCACTTCTGTCCTAACCTCTTGACTCTCGAACACCTCTCGGCTTTTCTGTCGTCAAAAGCCTATTTTTTTGTCGGAACAGCAACGACAAAGGGGACATCTTATGAAGCGTAGAATTTATGGACTCGAAACTGAGTTCGGAATCATCTGGACACCAGACGGACCCCGCAAAAAAACGCTTACTGTTCAGAACGTTGTGATGTACCTCTTCCGAGAAATCGTTGCCGGGCGCATGTACCCAGATGTCTTTCTCGAAAACGGCGCACGGTTCTATCAAGACATCGGATGCCACCCAGAGTACGCGACCCCCGAATGTGATGATGTCGCCGAACTCGTCGCACACGATAAAGCCGGAGAACGCATTATCACACGCCTCGCCAGCACCGCAGAACGACGCATGAAAAATGATGGGTTCTACGGAAAAATCTCTATCTTCAAAAACAACTTGGATACACCCGGAAATACCTACGGATGCCACGAAAACTATCTGATGGAACGGCACGTCGATTTCCGACAACTCGCATCGCAACTCATCCCCTTCTTTGTTACACGTCAGGTCTTCGCAGGCGCAGGCAAAATCAAACCCAGCCATCGCGGCTATTACGCCATCTCACAACGCGCCGAGCACATCCGAGAAGAAATCTCTATCGGAACAACAACGGCACGCGGGATTATCAACACACGCGATGAACCCCACGCAGACAGAGAAAAATATAGACGTTTACACGTCATCGTCGGCGATTCCAATATGTCCGAATTTTCGACGTTCTTGAAGGTCGGCACCACAGGTATCATCTTACGGATGATTGAAGACAATTTCATCCAACAACGCTTCGCACTGCGGAACCCCGTCAAGGCGATACGCGAAATCTCTGACGATATTACCTGTAAACATCAGATCGAACTCCAAAACGGGAAACGCCTCTCCGCCGTCGATTTACAGTGGCAGTACCTCGAATGCGCTAAACGCTACCTTGAGCAAGCCGAATCTGACCCAACGACAGCACAAATTATGGCACGCTGGGAATACGTCCTCACCTGTTTGGAAACCGATCCGATGCAGTTAGAACGTGAATTGGATTGGGTCATCAAGTGGAAATGGCTGCAGACATACCTCGCAAAACGTGGCTACGATTGGGATTCACCACAGGTTAAACACCTCGATCTAAAATACCATAACGTCCGACAGGAGGAGAGTCTCTACTATACACTCGAAAGACGAGCAGAAGTCGAACGTATCGTCAGAGACACACAGATTCGACACGCCGAACATTTTCCGCCTGAACGGACACGCGCAAAGTTTAGAGGCAAATTTATTAAGAAAGTTAACGAAGGAAAAATCCTATGCGGTGTCAACTGGAGTTATATCCAACTCTATGAACCGTATCAGATCCTTTATCTTTCAACGGATCCATTTAAACCAGAATTCGACGAAGCAAGTCGCACGATCTATTCAATTTAAATAGTTAACAGTCGTCAGTTAACAGTCGTCAGTTAAAGAGGAGGCTTCAATTTCAGAATCCTCCTTTGAATGTAGAAAATAAAAGAAGATGAGAGGTTATCAAAAACCTCTTGTGACTGATAACTGAAAACTGGTAACTGAAAACTATAATACAGGAGGCTTTTGATGCCAAAACCGAAGTACGTCTACTTCTTTGGAGGTGGTGAAAGCGATGGCAACGCTACGATGCGAATGCTGCTTGGCGGAAAAGGGGCAAATCTCGCTGAGATGAGCAATCTCGGTGTGCCAGTCCCGCCAGGGTTCACTATCTCCACTGAGGTATGCAAATTATACTATGAAAACGACAAGCAATATCCCGCCGGACTTGACAAACAGATTGACGAGAATTTAGGGAAATTAGAAGCCGCACTCGGCGCGAAATTCGGTGATACCGAAAATCCACTCTTACTCTCTGTCCGTTCCGGCGCCGCTGTCTCAATGCCCGGTATGATGGATACCATCCTCAACCTCGGCTTGAATGATAACGCCGTCAAAGGACTTATCGCCAGATCTGGAAACGAACGTTTCGCTTATGACTCATACCGGCGCTTCGTCCAGATGTTCGGCAATGTTGTACTCAATGTCGATCACGATGAGTTTGAGCATCTACTTGAGGGAAAGAAAAAAGCGAAAGGCGTTGAATTAGATACTGAATTAGAAGCTGATGACTTAGCAGCACTCGTTGGTGAATTTAAGAACGCCGTCAAACAGCATACAGGAAACGATTTTCCTGATGACCCGCGCCAACAATTAGACATGGCACGCGATGCCGTTTTTGAATCTTCTGGGAACCCCCGCGCGATTACCTACCGTCGCCTCAACGATATTTCCGAAGAACTCGGACGCACCGCCGTCAACGTCCAAGCAATGGTCTTCGGAAACATGGGCGGCACCTCCGGATCCGGAGTCGCCTTCACGCGGAACCCCTCAACCGGCGCAAACCAATTCTATGGCGAATTCCTCATTAACGCACAGGGAGAAGATGTCGTCGCCGGCATCCGTACCCCGCTTCCGGTCATCGAATTGAGAAATATATTGCCCGATGTGTATGATAAATTGGTGGAGATCGGTCAAAACCTTGAGAAGCACTATCGCGATATGCAGGATGTCGAATTCACCATCCAAGATGGCACGCTCTACATGCTCCAGACGCGGAACGGAAAACGCACCGGTCAAGCCGCCGTCCGCATCGCTGTTGAGATGGTTGAAGAGGGATTAATCGATAAAGAGACCGCCTTGACACGTGTACCAGCAAACGACTTGGATCAACTGTTGCATCCGAGCGTCGATCCGAGTGCTAATGTTGAAGTCATCGCACAAGGGCTTCCCGCTTCTCCAGGTGCCGCTGTCGGTAAAGTCGTCTTTACCGCACTTCGGGCTGAAGAACTCGCATCTGCTGGCGAAAAAGTCATCCTCGTCCGATCCGAAACATCACCTGAAGACATCGGCGGGATGGATGCCGCAGAGGGGATCCTCACAGCACGCGGCGGTATGACAAGCCACGCCGCCGTCGTCGCACGCGGGATGGGAAAATGCTGTGTCGCCGGCTGCTCCGCACTCTTTATCAATGAAGAAGCACTCGAATTTTACGCAGAGGGGAAACGCTACGCCGAAGGCGATTTTATCACGCTCAACGGCTCCACAGGCGATGTACTCAATGGACAGGTCGCACTCATCCAACCCGAACTCAGCGGACAATTCGGAGTACTTATGGAATGGGCAGACGAAGTCCGATCCTTAGACGTTCGCACGAATGCCGACACACCCGAAGATGCCAAAAACGCACGGCAGTTCGGAGCTGAAGGCATCGGACTCTGCAGAACCGAGCACATGTTCTTCGGCACAGGTATCGACGCAGTCCGAGAAATGATTCTCGCCGATGAAACGGCAGAACGCGAAACCGCGTTGGCGAAACTGCTACCACATCAACGCGCAGACTTTATCGGGATCTTTGAGGCGATGGCGGGTTATCCTGTCACAATCCGGACCCTTGATCCACCGCTTCACGAATTTTTACCGAAAAACGAAGCCGAAATCCGTGAGCTCGCGGGGCGACTCGGTGTCGAAGCACAAAAGCTCTCTGAACGTGTCGAAGAACTGCACGAATTCAATCCGATGCTCGGACACCGAGGATGCAGACTCGGCATCGTCTATCCAGAGATAACCGAGATGCAAGCGCGCGCTATCTTTGAAGCCGCCGTTGATGTCACCAAACGCGGGATCACCGTACTACCAGAAATTATGATTCCCCTTGTCGGGCATATCAACGAGTTCTCACTGCAACGTGAAGTCGTCGTTGACACCGCCGAAGCCGTTTTCAAAGAAAGTGGTACACGCGTCGAATATCTCATCGGAACGATGATTGAGCTGCCACGCGCAGCACTCACCGCAGACAAAATCGCCGCTGAAGCCGAATTCTTCTCCTACGGCACCAACGACCTCACACAGACAACGTTCGGAATGAGCCGGGACGATGCCGCGAAATTCCTCGACGACTACGTAAGAAACGGCGTACTTGAATACGACCCGTTCCAGGTCCTTGACCAGGAAGGTGTCGGCAGTCTATTACAGATCGGTTCCGAAAAAGGTCGTTCAGTGCGTCCCGAACTGAAGGTCGGGATCTGTGGTGAACACGGTGGCGAACCGAATTCCGTGAAATTCTGCTACGGATTAGGGTTCAACTACGTCTCATGTTCCCCGTTCCGTGTCCCGATCGCGCGTCTCGCCGCAGCACAGGCTGTAATTGAGGCAGAAGATTAGTCTCGTAGGACTTACGCAAGCTGCTCTTTTGTAGCATAAACTTCCCAGTTTGTGCTACAAAAACGCTCGGTTTTCCAAGAAATCTCATCTAACAGAACGGGCTACAGTCAAAATTGCGTAAGTCCTAGCTGGTAATAGTTAACAGTTAACAGTTAAAGAAGGTTCTTGTGGTTGTAGTAGAATTGGTAATCGCTACAAGGTCGTAACTGAAAACTGAGTACTGTTAACTGTTAACTTTCTAATGAGGTGATACCATGAACGCACAAGAATTTGGCGCACTCCCTGCTGACGGAAACCCCGATGCCCTACTTTCGCAAGAAGGACTCCCGCTTAGACCTATCAAGATGACGTTGGAGGAGTTCCTTGAAAGCGATTTAGAGGGACATGAATACATTAAAGGAGAATTAATACCGATGCCACCAACGTCAGTAGAACACGGCTACATTAGTGCGAACCTAAGTTCTCTGCTACACGTGTATGTGCGTGAAAATCAACTGGGGCGTGTTATCATATCCGATACAGGCTTTCGAGTTGGTGAACAGGTATTGATACCGGATATCGCGTTTCTTGCAAACGCACGGATACCTGATAATCTCAGTAAATTATCTCCTATACCGCCAGACCTCGCCGTTGAAGTCGTTTCGCCAACAGATGTTTTATATCGGGTTGAGGAAAAGGTGTTCGCTTATCTTGAGGCAGGCACGCAGTTGGTTTGGGTGCTCAAACCGCGATCCAAAACAGTAACAGTCTATCGTTCGGAAATGGACATCACACTCCTCACACGAAATGACACCCTCACCGGAGAAAGCGTTATTGAAGGGTTTTCCTGTCAGGTGGCAGAACTTTTTGAATAGCAAAAACGGACTTTTGCAGTCGGGGTTTAAAACCCCGTCTATTTGAAAGGACAGCATATATGCTAATCGCAGATATAAACGAAATTGAAGGGCGCACCTATCCTGCACGTAGACGCACCAAAAACCTTGTCGGCGGCGCATCCCCGATCCAGATAGACGAATTCTGCCTCGGGTTCGTCGTCTTAGAACCCAACGGTGGACAAGTCCCGTGGCACAACCACGAACAGGAAGAGATCTACTTCATCGTCGAAGGTGAAGGCGAAATGTGTCTCGGTGAAGAACGTCAGACACTCTCCGCAGGTCAGACCGTCTTTATCCCGTCTTGGGTCTTCCACCAGTTGACGAACACAGGCGATACACCGATGAAGATGGTCTACTGCTACGGACCCGCAGGCGATGTCGCACACTGGAAACAGGAACTCGCTGGCACGCTCCCGAAAGCCGGTGTCGAAGCACCACCACTCCCAGAAGGCGCAGCCCCCCAATGCACTGAACCCACGCAGTAGACATCCACTAATAAAAGGACTATCCATGACTGATAATATCCAAAAAACACACCGCGTCGGTATCATTATGAACGGCGTTACCGGGAGGATGGGAACCAACCAACACCTCATCCGCTCCATCTTAGCAATCGCAGAAGAAGGCGGTATCCCCATCGCAGACGGTGAAGTTATCATGCCCGACCCGTATCTCGTCGGACGGAACCCCGCGAAACTCGAGAAACTCTCCGAAACCACCGGTGTCCAAAAATGGACCACAGACCTCGACGCTGCCCTCGCCGACGACGCTTATAGCGTCTACTTCGACGCACAGGTTACCTCACGCCGCGTTGATGCCGTCGAAACCGCAATAGCCGCCGGAAAACACATCTATTGTGAAAAACCGACCGCCACAACAACCGAAGACGCATATCGCCTCTACGAGAAAGCAGCGAAAGCAGGACTCAAAAACGGTGTCGTTCAGGATAAACTCTGGCTACCCGGCATCCAGAAACTCAAACGTCTAATAGATGCCGACTTCTTCGGAAAAATTATCGCTGTCCGCGGTGAGTTCGGTTATTGGGTCTTCCAAGGCGATGCAATCCCTACCCAACGTCCCTCGTGGAACTACCGCACCGAAGACGGCGGCGGCATTATTCTCGACATGTTCAGCCATTGGCGATACGTCATCGACAACCTCTTCGGTGCCGTCAAAAGCGTCTCCTGCATCGCCGCGACGCATCTCCCGAAACGTTGGGATGAAGAAGGAAAACCGTACGCCTGTACCGCCGAAGACGCTGCCTACGCCACGTTTGAACTCGAGAACGGTATCATCGCACACTTCAACTCGTCTTGGGCAGTCAGAGTCCGCCGGGATGACCTACTAACGATACAGGTGGACGGCTTGAACGGCTCCGCCGTTACCGGTTTGCGGGATTGCTGGATTCAACCGCTCTCAGGAACGCCGCGCCCAGTCTGGAACCCTGACATCGAACAACCTATCAAATTCTTTGACGGTTGGCTCAAGGTCCCGGAGCAGGAGACCTACGAGAACGCATTCAGAGCGCAATGGGAACTATTCCTCCGACACGTCGTCGCTGATGAACCGTTCCCATGGACACTCCTCGCAGGTGCCAAAGGCGTGCAGTTGGCAGATAAAGGCATGGAATCGTGGCAGACCCGAAAGTGGATAGAATTACCAGAGTTAGCAACACTGTAACCACCTTACCATCAAATTCTTCCCTCATACTGCAGGGTTTGCTTGAGTATCTCCGCGTATTTCTTCAGGGTTTGCAACCCTGTCTTTTGTGAGTGTTGCTTCCGTTATAGGATACCTCTTAACTGAGTACTGAAAGATTTTTTCGCAGAAAAAATCGTCCTGAAAACTAATAACCATTTTTTTGACAACTATTTCCCTTAAAAAAACTTGATAAAAATTGTCCTACCATGTATAATAGGACTTACGCAGGTTGCTCTTTTGTAGCATAAACTGTTAGTTTGTGTCCCCAGAACGCTGGGTTTTCCGAGAAATCTGATCTAACAGAATAGGCTGCAGTCAAAATTGCGTAAGTCCTGTTTAATTGAGAATATCCGGTTAAATGGCTCGATCTTTTGTGGAATATCTTGACAGGAGGAAAAGACAGATGACTGACCAAGAGATGAGGGAAGCAATGGAACGTGCTGACGGGATCGTGGCAAAACTTCGGGCACTGGTCGCTTTGGAAGACAAAGTCCTGGCGGCGAGAGAGTCTGTGCTACAACTTTCTGCTACCAATGGCGACACAGCATCTGCAGCACGCCTACAAGAAAATTTGGCAGGATTAGAATCACAACTAAAAGAAAATGTTGCAGAATTGGACACTATTACCGAAGAACTTCAACTCGCAACGCCTTGTTTCAGAGCTTATGTCCTACCCCAGATGAGTGAGATTATGGGAACGCTCAAAGCCTGTGATGCAGCAGAGCGGACCGAACTCGCAGAACTCATAACCGCATTGACTGACGAGAACACCGAGACAACCGAGCAATTAGAAGAAGCAATTATAACTCGGCTCAAGAACAATCTTGAACGCACATTTAGCCCAGCTTAAATGCGTGTCTCTCTCTATATTCCGATCGACGGTGGGCAGGACAGGCATCTACCCACCGCGCTTCATTCAGCCGCATCATCCGTTTCTGTGTACGACTTAAGGGTCCGCCGGTCTATCCCTAACGACTTTGCTGCTCGCGTCATAGACCCGTGTTCCTTTATGCGGCGCTGGGCAACCTTTTCAAGGATTTGATTCCGATCCATTCCACTTATCCGAATCGAATCTTCGTGTTCACCGAGAAGGGCTGATAAATGAAAGGAGGCCTCTCGAATCACCAATTGCTGCATTTTCTCAGGGAGACCCCGCCAAACAGCATTCGGGACCCCACCAAAAATTAAAACGAACTCTGTAACCGAAACCTGTGTCAGGATCTGACGCACCTCCGACGGAATATCAAAACCTTTACATGAATCTGAGGGTCTCTCAAAGATCTCTATCTGGGGTGTGATCACAATATCAGAGGGCAAATCACTAAAAGTGACTTCCTCTGTCTGCGTTAGAACCACTGCCCTTTCCACCGTCCGCTTGAGTTGCCGGATATTACCGGGCCAAGCAGCATGTTTAAAAAAATTGAGAACTTCAGGCGAAACCTTCAAAACGTTTTTTCTATACATCGCACTGAACTCTACGAGAAAAGCGTCCACTAAAGGGGGTATATCTTCGCTGTGATCTCGCAGCGGCGGGATATGAATATCAAAGGTAGACAGACGGTAGTACAGATCCTCTCTAAAGGTCTTATTTTTTATGCCAGCTTTAAGATTTTTGTTCGTCGCAGCGATAATACGAACATCTGTTTCAATGGTCCGGTTACCACCCAGCCTTGAGAATTTCTGTTCCTCTAACACACGCAGAAACTTCGGCTGCACCTCAGGACCCATATCACCGATCTCATCAAGAAACAGTGTTCCAGTATCGGCATACTCAAACAGACCTTTCCGTTGTTGCGCCGCACCAGTGAAGGCACCTTTCTCGTGACCAAATATTTCACTATTCAGAAGACCGTTATCCGGAAGCGCACTGCAGTTGGTAACTATGAACGGTTTGTTATTTCGGTCGCTCGTTCGATGTATCTCCCGCGCAATAATTTCCTTGCCAGCACCGGTGTCGCCTGTAATAAGAATGGGGACTTTGGTTCGAGCAAACTTCTCCACCTTATTATACTGGGATTTCTCACACTTGCTCGGC
>JAAXHL010000026.1 GCA_012270865.1 Candidatus Poribacteria bacterium
AAATTGTACTGTCCTGGTGGTTGTATTTTTTTTTTTTTTTTTACATATGGCCCCCGACATAATGCTAAATATGCTTTCTAATACACTTTTAACATAACACCATACAATATGGAAAACAGCAGAAAAATAAGAGAAAGAAGAAAGCAAGGACCTTCACGATGATGTTGGCAGTGGGTCGCCCAACCAGTTCCTAACCCCGCCCGACAGGGCTTAACTTGATGGACGCTACTAAAACATCGAGTTTCGCGAGGGTAATTGCAAGATACGCATTTCTAATCTAAATAATGACGCAATGCAATTGAGTTAAAAAGCAAGGCGTAGAACGCCTGGACATTAAAAGCTTACCAGTCTCAAATTTGTTGCGGCTGCATGCTTGCGGAGGCCCGATCGTACGCTAACCACACCCGGCCGGTGAACTGGCCATAGGTCCGCAAGATCAACAGCTAATAAAGTAAGAGATCCTTCCAGCAGTGGGGAAAAATGACGTCAGCACGAGACAATACACTGAAAAGGCTTCCAGCCAACCGCCAATATCGTCCATACGCCGTTTTGGCTTTTTAGACGCTCGGGGCGAAGGAGCAACGGGCGATACGGGGGGCAAAAAAGTTGACACAAAGAAGGGACAACAAAGTTTGGCCTACCGTGCAATTGGTTAACCGATCCGATGCTGGTAGCAGAAATTGGTGGGAAACCAAGACTAGACGCAGCCAGATCCAACGCTTGAGAATGCAAACGAACGTCGAGGGAACGCCCCCAGCCACGCTTGAGGCTGCCGGAACGCTCATTGTAGATGTAGTTTCTTCGGCTGAAAACGCTTATTTAACGGCCGCGACCACGGAGGCGCGGCCAAAAAGGCAAAGGACGGCACGTCCAGAACGCTAGTCAGATGCGATGGGCTCCCAAACATCGTTCGCAGAAGGAGGAGGAACTTCTAGGATGGCACCCGTTGTCAAAGTGGGCAGTCGTGAATCCAGCAGCAAAAAACCGACCGCAAGGCTGTTGTTTGTGTTACGTAGAGACAAGCTACGAGTAAAAACGGTGTGTAAAGGCGAAGACGGCAAGAATCCGCAATGGTTCGCAAGTAGGCAAACATTGATCCGCTACGATCAG
>JAAXHL010000017.1 GCA_012270865.1 Candidatus Poribacteria bacterium
CAATAACTTCTGAGAAATATCAGCCAATTAATTGTGGACTTTACTATAACTGATAAGGAGAGAAAAGATCGGTAATTCTTTGCGAGAAAAACGTGGAATTTTAAGAACGGAAGGAAACGATCTCTGCAAACAAACCGGCACCTGATGAGCGTTTTTTTTCGACTCACCCGGTGCCAATTGCTTAACGAACTTCATTTTTGAATTCCTAATTTTCAGGTTCAGGACGTGTAAGTATCCATGTTTGGAACGCATTCATATTCGCGAAAAACGAGCGCATCAACGCAAATTCACCCGGCGATGCGATAGCACATCTCAGCATCCCTTCCTGTTCCCCGTGTGTCTCTAAGCGGTCACGCCATATCTCTTGAAAGACTTTGTTATCGTCTGTCATAAACATAGAAGACATACCAATTTGTAGGATTTTGGAAGACAAATCCTCTGGATTATCCTCCATGAGTGGTTCTATCAGATGTGTCTGCTGGAGTTCGTTGAGTTCTTTCATGTTATCAAGCGGATCTTCCACCGTTGTCCCCCACTCTCGGACGACGAAGTAGTGGTTCTGCCAAATCTGTAATTCTTCATCGCTTTTATCTGTACCGAGAACCGCTTCAATTCTGGAGAGCGCAACAGTTTTCATGTCTTCTGTCGGCATCGCGTCAACGTAATCTGAAAAACTTGCGTAGTCCTGTCCGACTTGCGTTTTTAGGTAAGTGAGATACAGTTCACTTGATAAGATGGCTTCTAAATCGCTCGGACTTTGAGATGTCTCCATTTCGTTTGAAACTTCAAGCAGTTGTGATAGAAGCTGTTCTTGTTCTTCGTCCAACGGCTCGTTTGCGGACGCTCTTAATTCGCGTCTATGTTCTGCTTGCCGTGTGTGGAATTGATCCATCTCCTCCATCATTCGACCGAACCACGGCACCACAAAGGCGACACCGACAACAAGCAACACAACACCAATACCGATAAGAATCAGAAATATAGGCTTTTTCACTTGGAACGCTCCTTTTAAGTTGGGGTTATGTTCTTATCGTAGCATTTTTTCAATCTGATTGCAACCTTTTAAGTTTCTGTTTCCATCTTCTTTTGGTACCTGATATACCAGTGGACTCTGTTCATATCTGCTGTGAGCGAAACGATGCCTCGGATAAACCTCTTCTATTTTGCGTCTAAATTGGGCATTGTAACGCTAAATTAAACAAGCAAGTTGACGCAGCACATCAAATAAAGAAACTTGCCCACAAAGTGCTTGTGGACAAGTTATACGCTTCCTGAATAATTGCTTCTCATTTATCGTTTCACGGTTGGACCTCCGATGGTGAAGGTTGCGGACGGGTTTCGCGCGGATTGGATTTTGATGGTGGTACCTCCGTCGCTTGTTTGGAAAGCCACGCTTCTATTTCAGTCGGTGAATTAAAACGTTCAGAAAGATATTTTGCTGCCTCCTTATCGGTTTCAAGGAGTTTCAATAGACCTGCATCCGTCCCGTGCTGAGATAAAAGTTCTCTGATAGAATTCATTCGCTCTACCGAGATTGGTGGCGGCGGTTCCGTTTGGGATTTCTCTGTCGCGTCTACACTGTTTTCATTTGAACGGGTAGGCGACACCTGAGTTGATTCCGCAGTAGATGTTGTGGTTTCGGGTTTTGGGGTCGGTGTTATTGAAACTTCCGTTTCAGGTGCTGTAAACGCCGGAAAAAATGTGGACATATCTTCCGGGACCGTATACTGGATGTTTTCCAATTCGCCTGCCACCAGAATCTGATCTGTCATCCATTTCATCTGTTGACCGATCTCACCTTTAAAGTTAGCAAGTGCCCAGAATTGGAAATCCTGCTCTCTCGCGAGGCCCATCGTAACAGCAGCCCTTACTTTGTGAAAGTCGCCGGGTGTGTCGGCAACGATTTTATGGATGCGTTCCGCCATTTCTGCTTCATAATCCGCAGGCTCGCCTTCGGGAAAATGCCTTCGGAAAGCTTGTTGCGAAATTTCTGCCAAATCAATCTTGGGACCGTTTTCACCCGCAAAAATGTTCACGAGCTCTTGGATATTGAAATCGGGAAATTCGCCTTCTTCCAAACCCTCCATCTTTTCCATCATGTACTCCATACCGGCTGCGATCTCTGGACTCATAGCCTCTTTAAGACCTTCAAAGTCTTTTGAGCGTAGTGCTTCTTTGAGTTTGTCTCTATCTACATCTGACCCAAGCGTTTCGGAGAGCTCCGCTTCGAGTTTCTCGACATCTACGTCTGACCCAAATGCTCGGGAGAACGCATCAGTTTCAGTAAGGGGGTTTGCCCCACTGTTTTCGGACATATCGGCTGATTCAATACTTTCTTGAACCGACTCTGTTTTAGTGGTTACTTCGGTTTTTGGGCGTGATATGTGTAAAAATGCCACACATACAAGCGAGACAAGGCATAGACCTATAATAATCGGAAACAGACGATTTTTCATGAGAAACCTCCAGTGTTTTTAATATTCTGAAACATCAATTGTTTTCGTTTTCAAGCGAGATGTGGAACATCCCGCGCTTGTCAGTCGCAATATAAAGCCTGTTACCCTTGACAACAAGTGCGGTAACTGTATCAGGAACTTCCGGTGAAATCTGTTCCCATCTATTTCGGTTATCTAATTGATAAACCCCTTTATCACCGGCACCATAAACCGTCGCCCCTGCCACAGCCATTCGGTCTATGACGGTGTGCGTGCCATCATTATCGGTTATTGCCTGCCAATGCTCACCGTCCACCGATGTCAAGACACCTGTGTCCGTTGCGACGTATACTGCTGAACCACCAAAGGCTATTTCGTTGAAACGCTCAAAGCGAAGTGGCAGGTTTGGCGTTAAGTCTTTCCATGTGTTCCCAGCATCAGGGGATCGTAAGAGATGTCCATCTCGTTTTCCGACGTAGACGGTTTCCTCTGAAACGGCTATTCGGAGACCGCTGTCAAATGGATTTTCAACGGCTGTTTGGAGGCTGCTGTCAGATGGATTGTCAACCGGTTGAGTGGTATCTATCAACCCAGTGTCTGTCCATTCAGAGTCTCCGTGTGTCCACCGGAGAAGCCGTTGCTTATATTCCACATAGAATGTATTGCCGCTGACTGCGAACCCATTCGGCGATAGTTCAAATCGGTTCTCAACATCTGTCTGCTGCTCTACATTTATGGAATCATCGGTTATGTCTTGCTTTGAGACTATCGGCGATTCGGCACCTTGTGTCTGCGTCTGGATATCGTTCGCAAAAACTGGGATGTCTTGGATCGGAACAAGCATATTATCATCTGCCGAAAAACGGAGAATACCCAATCTGTTTTCTGCAACTAAATCTTTTGCAGCAACGTAAAGCACATCGTCAGAAACCGATAACTTCGGAAACATTAACAGATTGGACTGATAGCCGTTCTCTGTGGGTTGCAGTGTGAATTCACCGGTATTGGGCGGAAGCGGTTCCCAAGAATCCCCATCATCAATGGATTTGGAGACCCCTGTAATGGTACTCGTGTAAATCGCATTTTTGTCTGCGACTAAGTTAAATATCATTGTACCGACGATGCCTTTCATAAATGGATGCCACGATTCACCCCCATCCGTTGAACGTGTCAGTTCAAGAATCCCTGCTTTGATGAGTGTATTTTCGTTTACTGTTACGGCAGGAAATGCACCTATCATCATTGAATTCATCATTGCTTTCATGTCGAATGTCTCTGTCTCAAGCGTATCAAAACTGAAACTGAGGTCTGTCCATGTTTTTCCGGCATCCGTTGAGCGGAAATTCGTCATAACGCCTAACGCCAAGAGCGTCTCCCCGGCTGCCATGACTTTGACACCTGGTGAGATTTTCATCAAAGTTTTCATCAAAGGCGAATCGCTTGTAGGTGTTATCTCGGTCCATGAATCTCCTAAGTTGATGGAGTGAAAAATTTCCCACGCCCTTGAATTGTCGTCTTCCATCATTTGCGCCTTATACGCCATCCTGCTTTCAGGGGTCCTCAATTGCGTAGTGTCGGGCCCTGTTCCTACATAGAGATGGTTTTTAGAGGCAGCCAAGGAGTGAATGGCTTTGGTAGTTTCTATCGGTAATTTTTCCCACGTACCCGCATGTATCCTATAGAGTCCGCGGTTTGTACCAACGAATACTGTATTTTCAATAACAGCGATTGCAAGGTTGACCCTGTTTTCTACTGTATCAGCGAATGGCATCCACTGTTCACCAGCATCCGTAGATCGGAAAACCTGAGTCTTGAGGACAAGATAGAGTGCATCATCGGTTGCTACAAGTCCGGTAATATCTCCTTTTGGACGCTCACCGCGCGACTGCCAGTTCTCACCCCTGTCTGCCGACGCAAACACTTCACCGGTAGAGGCGAGATAGAGTGTTCCATCTCGTTCAGCCATCTGGGTCCTACCACTCATCGCTATGGTTGTGTTGATGAGTGTCCATGCGGAGGCGTTGGGTGCCAATCTATACATGCCAACGGGTGAAGCGGCGTATATGTCTCCTGTACTGCTTGCATACAAGCCTGACACCATAGTACTCCCTGGACCGCTTGCTTGTGTCCACTGCTGTTGTGTTGACGGTTGCGTCTCCTTTTCTATCTGCGCCGCACCGAGCCTAACAGATTCCGAAACTTGCGGACCCGCACTGTTACGCTTACCGGTTGTCTCAAAACGTCCGGCTTGGTTCCGTAAATCCCGTTTCGCTTGTGTGTCAAGCACGATAGATGCGTCAATGATTTCAACGGTCGTATCGGATTGCGCGTCTATGTTATAGGGTCTCTGGAAGCGGACAAGGTATTGAGAACCGACACCCATCATGAGGAAAATAAGGAGTGCTGTTGCGGCAGAAACTGCCACCGGAACTAACGGCTTACTGTTAGAGGGGGCGACGGGTTTCAGGCGCGAAACTTCTCGCATAACGTTCTCTGTGAGATGCGGCGTAATTTGAAAATGCTCCAAAGCCTCTCGGACCATCAACTCTTCTTGTTTCAATCGCTGCTGCGCACGGCGGAGCCGACTCTTAATCGTATTCACAGAGACACCCAGAAACGCACCGATGTCTGCAGCCGACATATCACCGAAGTAGTGCAACGTGATGACTGTCCGATCACTCTCTTGTAACTTCGCAAGCAGCCGTTTCACGACCTCGCGTTTCGCTTCAGCCGTTGTCTGCTCGTGCTCTTCAATCACATACTGAGAATATGTCGCTTTTTCTAAGAGCTCACTATCTGTCTCCTCAAGAGACTCTGTCTGTAGATGCTTTTTACGCAGCCACATCTTACAGTTATTCGCGGCGATGACGTAGAGCCAACTCGTGAAACGCTGCGGTTTCTTCAATGTCGGGAGTTTCTGGTACGCTTTTAGAAACGTGTCCTGTGTAATTTCCTCGGCGATATGGAAATCGCCTATTTTCCGCCACACGAGTGCGTGAACCGGTTTTTGATATTTTTTCACGAGTTCACTGAAAGCACTATCATCACCATCAAGAATGCGGTGAACGAGTTCAACATCATTATTTTTCACAGTGTTACCTCCGATTGATTTATAATGATGCGTATTAGGTGCGAAATGGGTGCATAATTCTGATTACAATATTATATCATATTGTGGTTTGCGCAATTTCTATTTCTACACCAAGCATTTTCCAAGGGTATTTCCAAAAAAAACTCGTCCACAAAACCTTGTGGACGAGTTATAGCAAAGCCCATAATTATTTAAACACATCAAATCGAAGCAATTCCCATCTTCTTCCCCCCTGATAAGGGGGGTTAGGGGGGTTATCTTCGGACAAGTGTTCATTTATTTTCGGATTTTACTATAAAAAACGGTCTACGGTATCTGCTACGTGCCGAGCATCATTCCGAATGCTTGAAAGATCGGTTTGAAATCGCCGAAGATAGAGTTAACAGCATCGTATCTACGCCGAATCCGATTTCCTATTCTTCTTTCTCAACAGAAATATGGAACATCCCTCGATGTTCAGTGGTGATATAAAGTCTGTCGTTATTAACCACGAGATCGGTAACACTATCTGGTACTTCTGGCGTGATCTTTTCCCATTCGTCGCGATGATTCAAGCGATAAGCCGCTTCGTCACTTGCACCATAAACGATCCCGTTATCCACAACTATTTGGTTGATGATAGTGTGTGTTCCCTCCGTATCCGCGATTATGTGCCAACGTTCACCGGCTTCTGATGTCAACACCCCCGTGTCGGTAGCGACGTACACGGTTGAACCTGCGAAGGTTATATCATTGAAACTCTCAAAACGCAGTGGCAGATTTAAAGTCAAATCTTTCCATGTATTACCACCGTCGAGCGATAGAAAAAGATGACCATCACGTTTTCCTGCATAGACGGTTTCATCAGAAACAGCAAGTTTGAGAGTCTTCGGACCGTCACCCTTATTGTTGGAGAGTTCGTCTGTATCTATGAGGCCGGTGTTAAACCATTCCGCTTCACCGCGTTTCCACCGGAGCAGCTGCCGCATGTATTCCGCATAGAATGTCTCACCACTGACTGCGAACGCGCTGGGGTATGATTCATATAGGGTCGTTTTATCTGCCCAATCCACCATATCTATGATGGAGGGCGCATCTGCAAGAGCGGGGACCCCTTGGATAGAGACGAACACATTTCGATTCACAGAGAGACGGTAAATGTGCAATTTATGCCCAGGGACTAAAGTCGCTGCGGATCCATAAAGTATACCGTCAGCGATTGCTAATTTGGGGAAACCTATACTCTGGGGTTTCTCTGCTGGTTTCAGAGTGAGTTCACCGAAATTCACGTCAAGATTTTTCCAAGATTCACCGCCGTCAGTGGATTTTGCAATACCTTTGGAGGTGCTTGTGTAAAACTCATTTTCCAGTTCTACTAAGTTGCGTATCGAAGTGCCGATTATCCCATTCGTAAATGAATGCCACGATTTGCCACCATCGGTTGAGCGTGTCAGCCCAGGTACTTCAACTTTGAGGAAGGTTTTTTCATCCACTGCTACTGCGGGAATCCAACTCAGCATCGTCATTGAATCCCGACCCAATTCTGTCCACGTTTTTCCGCCGTCGGTTGAGTGGAAACTTACCATTCCTAATACCAGAATACTCTTTCCAGCTGCCAAGACTTTAACACCCGAGGAAATTTTCATCATCTGGGATTTGCTCGTCGGTGTTATATCCGTCCAAGAATCGCCCAAATCGGTTGAATAGAAAACCTCCCATGTCCGGACATCGGAATTGATATTGCGCATAACCTCATCTATGTGCGCTTGCATTCCTTCCGGTGCTTCTAATTGAGAAAGATCGCGTCCGGTCCCGACATAGAGATTATTTCCTGATACGGACAAAGAGTGAATCATTTTTGTGGTAACCGGCAACTTTACCCACGTCTCTGAATGTAAGCGATAGAGTCCCTTGTTCGTCCCGATAAACACTGTGTTTTCAACAGCAGCTATTGCACCAATACGGCTGTCTTCTATTTCATAGTTCAGTGGAGTCCACTCTTTACCGGCATCTGTAGACCTGAAGATGCCTTCATCTCGAAGCGCGAGGTATAATGCCTCATCTGTTACCACCAGACCGACAGCGACTCCGTTTGGACGCTCACCAAGTTTTGTCCATGTCTTACCTCTATCTTTTGAAGCGAACACGCCATTCGGAAAAATAAGATAGAGGGTGTTGTTTCGTTCTGTCATCTTTATTCCGTGGTTATCTACAGATGCTTCTGGTGGAATTGGGCTAATGAAAGTCCATGCTGCTGCATCGGGTGTTGATCTGTAGATGCCGATTTTTGAAGTCGCATAGACATCTCCCCAAGAACTTACCAATAAACCTGATACTGAACGCTCTTCTTCTGGACCACTTGCTTGGACCCATTGTTGTTTTGTTGATGGACGCGGCTCCTTGTCTTTCTGTGCAGCAGCAAGTAGAACGGGCTCCGAAACTTGCGGACCCGCGCCTATATTTTTACCAATCGCATCGAACCGTCCGGCTTGGTTCCGTAAATCCCGTTTCGCTTGTGTCTCAAGAACGATGGGTGCATCAATGAGTTCAACAGTCGTCTCAGATTGCGCGTCTATGTTATACGGTCTCTGGAAACGGGTAAGGTGTTGAGAACCGACACCCATTATTAGGAAGATAAGGATCGCTGTTGCGGTAGCGGCTGCCCACGGTATGATGGGTTTGCTGCTGGTCGGGGCCATCGGTTTGATGTCAGCAACTTGCCGTATGATGTTCTCAGTGAAGTTGGCAGGTAATTGGACACTGCCGAGGGTTTCGCGAATCATGTTTTCTTGCTCCTTTAGACGGTTGCGTGCGCGTTGAAGCCGACTCTTAACTGTATTTGCGGACACACCTAAGAATTCGCCAATCGCCTGACACGTCATTTCGCCGAGGTAGTGGAGTGTCACGACTGTGCGTTCGCTCTCTGGTAGTTTTTCCAAGAGATTTCTGATGTATCCGCGATGGTATTCAGCAGATGCCGCATTGCGTTGTTTATCTTCGTAGTGGTGATAAGACGATTCCTCTATCTCTTCTCCACTCGTGGTTTCCAAGGATTCCATCGGTGGTTTCTGCTTTCGGTGCCAGGCGATGCAAAGCCGATCAGCGATCACATAGAGCCAGCCAGCGAACTGGTTTGGATTCTTCAACGTTCCGAGTTTCTGGTACGCCTTGAGGAAGGTATCCTGTGTAAGTTCCTCTGCGATGTGGAAATCGCCGACCTTCCGCCATGCGAGTGCGTGGATGCTCTTCTGGTGTTTTTTCACCAACGTGGTGAAGGCATTCTCATCGCCTGACAAACAGCGGTTGACGAGTTGTGCATCTTCATTTTTCATCAATTTTCCCCTACGTAGAATATAGCCGCGCGGTTTGAACGCGTGATTATGGTACTGCTGTTACTATTAATGACGCGATTTAAAATGCTAAAGGTTGCATAGCGAGAAAAAAAATTGCACAAATTAACTGACTCTTAAAAACCATCCGAAACAGGCCGATTTAGTTTTCGGTTTTGACTTTGATTTCCGTTTACATAAGTTAACGTTTTTTCACAAAAATCGCGAGCACAGCTCGCTCCTACCGGGGAAGTATATTCACATAGATAAAGTGGATATTTAAAACTAAATGGCCCTGCCATCCGAAATGTTTCACTTGACATAACTTCAAAAAATCGGTATACTTTGGCGTTATGAAACTCTTATCTATAAACGTTTCAAAACCGAAACCTATTCAATACGGCGGTAAGACCGTCTATACGGGCATCTTCAAAGAACCGGTATCAGGGACCGTCATGCTTCGAGAAAAGAACATTGACGGCGATGGACAAGGCGATCTGCGGGTACATGGTGGGACGTATAAAGCCATCTACGGGTATCCGTTTGAACATTACACCTATTGGCAGCAGGAATTGCATCGCGACGACTTGCGATACGGACAGTTCGGTGAAAACCTCACCGTTGAAGGGCTGCTGGAAACCGCGGTTCACATCGGCGATGTCTTTCAGATCGGTTCAACAGTGAAACTGCAGATTACGCAACCGCGCGTGCCGTGTTTCAAATTGGCACACAAGATGGGACTCCCGGAATTCCCGAAACAATTCTTAGAGAGCCGACGCGTCGGGTTCTATTTCAGGGTACTTGAAGAAGGCGAGATCACTGCTGATGATACGATTGCACGCATTGAGACCGCAATACAACCGATGAGTGTCACGGAGATACTCAGCCTCCGCTATTTTGATACAGATAACCACGAAAAGATCGCACAAGCGAGAAAACAACCCGCACTTTCACCGAGTTGGAAACGAGATTTCACGAAAATTCTAAACAAATGAATATTTTTACAGCGACGACCAAACGAGAAACGAGTGAAGCAGCGGCGCACGTCGCTGGCACAAAACTGCGCGACGCGCTTGATACCAACGGACACGCGAGTTTCATCGTTGCGACGGGGGCATCACAATTCGATTTCCTTGCGACGCTGACCGCAGATGAGACAATCGACTGGAACAACACCACGATGTTCCATCTCGACGAGTACATCGGTATCCCTGAGACGCATCCCGCCAGTTTCCGAAAATACCTGCGAGAACGTCTTGTGGACATCGTTCATCCCGGCACGGTGCATTTTCTCGATGGCGAAACGGACGATCCGCAAGCCGAGTGTGACCGACTCAATCGGATTATTTCGCAGCATGAAATTGACGTGGCGTTTGTCGGTATCGGTGAGAATGGACACCTTGCCTTCAACGATCCACCCGCGGATTTTGAGACAGAAGACCCGTATATCCTCGTCGAATTGGATGAGGCGTGTCGTCTTCAACAGGTCGGTGAGGGATGGTTCTCAGGACTTGACGCTGTCCCGACCCAAGCGATTTCGATGTCTATCCGCCAAATTCTGAAGGCGAAGACAATCGTATGCACGGTGCCAGATGAACGGAAAGCAGAGGCGGTGCGAAACTGCTTACACGGTGAGATAACACCGATGCACCCCGCCTCTATTTTACAGACGCATCCGGATTGTACAGTATTTCTCGACGCAGGCTCCGCTTCTTTGCTGTAAAGGCTTAGGTGCCGCGATATTTAGCGTGCCGTTTTGATCTGTCCCCAAGTAACAGCGAGTTTCTCTTGTGGTTCAACATCAGCTGGAATCTGACCTAAACCGTAGAGGATTGAACGGTGGACGAGTTCCCATCCGTCCTCTGTTACTTGTGCCCAAGCCGTGGAGTGGGGCCAAATATTAATGTGTATCGCTTTCGTTGTGCCGTTCATCGTTTTCGCGCCTTCCTCATAAACGGAAATCGCGACGAGATCGTCGTTGTCGGCGCGAACGGCTAAGATATCAATATCGCCTTCAAAACCGCTACAGGTCATCAGCTGTGCCGCAGGGTTGCTGACGGTGATATCGCCTTTAAACCCTGCCGTTATCGGGTGTTCGGTATCAACGATGGTTAGTTTGTCGCCTGCATCGGAGTTAAACGTGCCGTCTGCGGCAAACCCCATATCGTCGTAAGTCCACGTCTCGGCGTTGACAACAGGAACGCTCGAATCTTTGTAAGCGTCTAAGATGTTGCCACTCGACGTTGATTCTGAGATGAAGACGAGGTCCACATCCGCAAGATTGACAGGATGTTTCGCTAAATGCTCATGCGGTTCGACGACGTAACCCCAATCCTCAAGGTATTCTATAAGGAGATTATCCTTCGGATCCGGGGCACCCGACCCAACGAGTGCCAGTTTTTCGCCTGCAGCCATAGCAGTGCTTGTCAAGAGTAGTAACGCAAGAATCGGTAAGAAAAGGTGACGATACATAGTCAGAGTTTCCTCCTTCTGGATTGTATTTTTGTGATCTGGGGAACCTGAAAATAGCCTTTGAAGTGGATTGATAGCGAGGCACTATCCAATTACAGTGTTGTAAATGGATCTTATCAGGTTTGGATATATTCTATAAAAACAGACAAAATATGTCAATCTTTTTTTTTATAGCGTAATGGAGAACATAATGAAAAAAGTGGTTAGAGTCGGGATCATCGGTGTCGGTGGGACAATCAGCAGTACGACTGTGATTCTCAATGGAGAGCCGAATGTCCAACTTGTCGCGCTGGCAGATATGGATCCGGCTCGTCGGAAAAGGGTCTTAGGCGATATTAAAGGGGTCCGCGTTTTCGACGATTATAAGGAGATGTTCGACGCGTGCGATTTAGACGCTGTCTGCATAGGACTACCGACGTGGTTGCATGCTCCCGTCTCATTGGAAGCGGTGGAGCGTGGGATGCACGTCCTCTGCGAAAAACCGCCTTCAAACGATGCAACCGAGTTGATACCGGTCACAAAACTTGCCGAAAGCAAGGGGCTAACCTACATGTTTGTCCGGCAATCTCGGTTCACAGCGCAGTTGATGGAAGGCCGTAGACTTGTGCAAGCCGGTGAGCTCGGGGACGTATACTACGCCGAAACGCGGTGGATACGCACGCGGTGGTGTTCCGGTCGCGGTTGGCGGCACGACAAAGCCAAAGGTGGTGGGGTACTCCTCGACCTCGGTATCCATGCCATTGATAACGTCTGGTTCATGATGGGGTGTCCACGTCCTACAGAGGCGATGGCGGGATTATACTGCAACTTCGCCCATCTCGCACCCGCTGAACAGACCTATACCGCAGATGATGCCGCGTGCGGGTTTGTACGCTTTGAGAACGGATGTACCCTACACTTCGCCGTCGCGTTTTCACTGAATACAACAAACCGACACACGCCGGCAGAAGGGAGCGATCTCGTCAGAAGTGAGACGCAGGAGTTTCACCTCTACGGCACGAAGGCAGGTCTCGAAAACGGGAAACTGCTGGTGGGAACGCCGGACGGTGTTAAAGTCAAATCTATGAAACCGGCACCGCAAAAGGCAGATGATATAACGCTTCAGGCACGGGAGTTTATCCGAGCGATTCGAGAGAACGATACACCACTCAATTCGGGAACCGAGGCGGTGATGCTGATGCAGATGCTCGATGCTGCGATGAAATCGAGTGAAATCGGCAGTGCCGTCGCAATCAAACCGATTTCATAGTTCCAAACGGAGAAAGACAATGTCTACACAACACAATCAAGTCGGACTCACCGAACAACAGAAGCAGCAGTTTCACGAGGACGGTTTTCTGTTTGTCCAAAACGTACTGCCGAATGCGGCACTCCAACCCTTGATTGATGAGTTGGCACAACGGGTGGATGATGGTACTCGCGCAGCAGTCAAACACGGAATCCTTGACCCGTCGGATACGTACGATGACGAGCCTTTTGAGAAGAGGTTAGGGATGGTATCGAGTGCCTGTTCCGATCCGAACTGGATTTGGAGCAACTATTTCCGGGACCAGAAGATTCGGACTGCTGGAATGTTCACACTCCGAACCGCGCCTACACTCCTTGATGTCGTTGAATCGCTTATCGGTGACGAGATTTTGGCGCACCCACAGTTTAATTACCGTGCCAAACTGCCGAACCAAGATATTACCGTCATCCCGTGGCATCAGGATTTGGCGTATCTTATACCGGAAGAAGCAGGCGATACACTGGTCGTGAATGTCTGGCTTCCGCTTGTTCAAGCGACTGAAGAAAGTGGGTGCATGCAAGTCATCCGGGGTTCACACCGCTTCAATCTAATTGGACACAACTATCAAGATCCGACACCCGGTCATACAGGCGGCAAAGGCATCAGCGATGTCGAATTGCCACCGGGGGACATCGTCACTGCTGAACTTGAGGCAGGTGATGTCTTGCTAACGAGTGAACGGGTCGTCCATCGCGGGCTTCCGAACCGTTCCGATACTGTCCGATGGAGTGTGGATACGCGTTACAGTCAGATCGGTTTACCGACCGGTCGCGCACACGTTCCCGGTTTCGTCGCGCGGAGCCGGGCAAACCCAGACAGCGTCGCCAAATCGCATCACGACTGGAATCGCTTACTTGTGTCATAAGGCTTTTTATCCATTCTCGCTTCCTGCAGACGAGGTTTGCAACCCCGCTATTCCCATGTCCGGTTTCCTAACTGGGGTCCCATAGCGGATAGTGCGTGGAAGACACTTGTTCCGGGAAAGGACACCCAATCCAAAAAAGACGCTAAATCTAACACTTTCTTAATACTGAATGGTTCTAAGAGAACCTGAAATCATTTTGTTTTTTCGTCACTTATATGATATACTACCTTAACAATTTGGGTGGTATTGTGAAGTATACCATAAGTGTCAATTTTAAAAAAAATAACCGCTTGGGTACCTACATCCGGTAGGTTCGGTTTCCAACCGAACCGGATCCTACACGGAAACCTTGAAGATTTCAAAAACCTCTTCAGTCCTGTAAGGTTTATTTGCTTGGGTATTTCTTCAATATGTTTATAGCAGCATTTCTAAGCAAAAGCCTAAGCCCTGTAAGGGTGGCATGTGTAGAGGCACTGCTACAAAACGCTACAGAAAATCGCTAAATTGACACCTATGGTGGCACTATGAAGTATACCGCGCGGTATGTCTGCGACCTTCTCATCTTCGCAGTAGTAGAAATGGAATGGAAATATCCAATAGAGTAGGTGTTGCTTATGAATAATCAGGAAGGACAGGTTCTCACGCCAAGCGTGGCTCAAGAACTCATCATAGAGTTGTTCGCAGGCGCGACTGTCCGAAAGCAAGAAATCGTAAGAGCAGTAGATGAAGCACACACGGAACGTGGTGGACAACTACCTACAGTTGGAGCTGATCGTCCTGTCACACACGCGCTGGCAAGAATGAAACAATTGGAGTTTGCAGAGAATCCAGAGCGTGGCGTTTGGGTTATAAAACCGGTACGAATCAAGACACTTGCTGAGTTTATGAAATGGGCAAAGAATTTTGTTCCGGGAAAATATGTATTTCGGGGTGTCAACAATGAATCCTATGGCATACAAGCATCTGCTTATCGCCGTCCAAAAAAAAAGTTACAGAGATTTTGATAAATTCCTAAAAATTAATAAAGATTTGGTTGATGAAGCAGAACTGCGGGGATACCACGAAAGGGATGGGCGGCAATTAGAGGATTTAGAAATACTTGCTGAGCTTCAACACTATGGGGCAGCTACCTGTCTTATAGACTTTAGTTACAGTGCTCAGGTTGCACTCTGGTTTGCTTGTGAACCAGATTCTAAGACCTCGCAAGATTGTGATTGTGAGACTTCTCAAGATTGCGATTGTGAGGCTTCTCAAGATTCAGAAATTCCTTTAAATGGTAAAGTCTTCGCGGTGCATCACCGTTCGCCTGATGATTTTGAAGGTATTGATTCAAATGATCTAAAAAAGAAAATTGATGATTTTCTCCAAGATAAAGAAAACTCTCAGTTGTATCATTGGCAACCTCGGCAACAGAACAATCGTATTATTGCACAGCAATCTGTTTTTTTATTTGGGCGTTACGAATTTGATGCTTATGACGAATGTGTTATTGAAGGAAGTAGTAAGAAAGAGATTCTAATTGAATTGGAGCAAGTATCAGGTATCACTGAAGCAATGCTTTTTCCTGATTTTGATGGTTTTGCCCGCCTACGTGGGGTGGGTGTTCCATACACGGAACTCAGTGCCTATGAATATACGGCTCTTGCTAAAGAACAATTCGGTATTGCTAATTATGGGGAAACTATTGATTATTGTAATAGGGCACTTGATCAAGACCGCAATTATGCAGAAGCATACTACCAGCGCGGACTTGCTAAGCATTATCAAAAACAGTATTCATCTGCTATTTCTGACTTTGACAAGTTTATCAGTCTGAACCCTAACTATGTAGAAGCATACTACTATCGGGCAGAAGCGAAATTTGGACTTGGAAATTCAGACGGAGCGAGGGAAGATCTCGAAACAGCATTGCCCTTGGCTGAGCAGTCTCGGGATTTAAGGCTTATAGGTTATATTGAAGGGCTTCTTAATGACATGAGTGAAATCACTATAGGGGAAGAGCAAGATGAATAAACTCTATTTCGGCGATAATCTTGAGATCCTACGAAAGATGGACGATGCTCGTGTGGATCTCATCTGTACCGATCCACCATTTAACAGTGGTCGCGATTACAACACGTTTCTCGGCGACTCTCTTGCTCAAAAGAAAGCATTTACCGATATCTGGAGATGGGACACTGCTGCTGAGGAATCAAGAACGGATATTCAACAGCGTGCCTTAAGTTGTGACACCTACAAAGCCCTTGAGGAATGCCTACGGGGTTATGACCTCGTGCTTCGGCGTTCTGTATCTGGCAACAAAGGGGCAATGCGTGCTTATCTCGCTTTCATGGGACCACGACTTGCAGAAATGCACCGCGTTCTGAGTAAAAATGGGACTATATATCTCCACTGCGATCCGACTGCATCCCACTATCTCAAGGGGGTTATGGATGCTATATGGGATCAGCAAAACCGAAATAGGAATGAGTTTTTTCGGAATGAAATTGTGTGGTCATATCGACGTTGGGCTGCAAAACATCCCAACTTCCAAAGAATGCACGATATTATCTTGCGTTATTCAAAAGGCACGAACGCGACGTGGAATCAACTGTATGAACCTCGACCCGCATCAACCCTTAAAAGGTTTGGCACCAAAGAAATCAAGAGTGCCTACACGCCAGACGGAAAACGTATACCTTCTGAAATAACAGGCAAAGAGTCTAAAGGGGTGCCATTTCGAGATGTATGGGAAATAAGTGTAATTGCCCCATCCTCCAAAGAACGCCTTGGCTACCCTACGCAAAAACCGCGCGTCCTCTACGAACGGATGATTAGAGCCTCCAGTAACGAAGGAGACATAGTTCTTGATCCATTCTGCGGATGTGGCACGACGGTTGATGCAGCCCATACGCTCAAGCGTCAGTGGATAGGGATTGACTTAACAATTTTAGCTCTGGATCCGATGCGTCAACGATTGGAGGACCGGCACAACCTGAAACCCTCGAAAGACTATGAAATCCACGGCTATCCGACGAACATGCAGGAAGTTACCAAACTGGTTCGCGATGAAAAGAGATACCACGACTTTTCAAATTGGGCTGTTACGCAATTGGGGTTGCAGCCAACAAGAGATACCGGTGATGGTGGGCATGATGGTGTCGGGCATTTCATGATGTGGACACCGCGAGGCATGGAAAGGACAGAAGCACGAGTACTTGCTGAGGTCAAGACAGGCAAACCTACACTAACACAGGTTCGCTCTTTCTGTCATGTGATGGAGCGAAACGAGGCACAGGTTGGTATCTTTATCACAATAGAGCCGATTACAGCAGGTATGCGCCAAGAAGCGACATCGATGGGGACTTTTGAGCATAATGGGCTGAGATACCCACGTTTCCAATTTTGGCAGATAGACGATGCCTACTTTGAAAACCCAGAGATGATCAATGCCGTTCTCCAGTTACCAGCAGAATGGAGGGTGCTATCAACACACAAATTGGAGCGTCACTTCGGAGATAAACAGACAGAACTGACTATATAAGAGAAGCAATCGTCTGGAGTAATTATGTCTATTTATCACTTGAGCAGGTTTGACTTGAAACTTAAGGGAATTGAAGCACATGACAACCAAAGACAACATAATTTTTTTCGTTATCTTGTCCGTTGTGATTACTGGTGTCCTTGCATTGCTTTACATCGGAGAATACATGGGTAGTGATGGAAAGGGCAAGCCTTTGCTGGAACGCATCACGTCCTCTCAGGATGATGAGACACACAAGGGGAAGAAATCAGTGATTGACAACATCACAACTATAATTATTGCGTTAGGCACCCCTATTACTATATTGTATGGAATTCCAAGTTATCGCGAGAAGATGCGGAAGAATAGGATTGATATACTAAAGGACAGAATGCTGCT
Organism: Candidatus Poribacteria bacterium; assembly: GCA_012270865.1. GTDB lineage: Bacteria > Poribacteria > WGA-4E > WGA-4E > WGA-3G > WGA-3G. The sequence goes on from JAAXHL010000017.1 coordinate 17,361, forward strand.
CCTATTCTCAGAGGGTTGGGACCACCGAAAAGTCCATACCGCCGAAACTGAGAAGAAATTCTTTGAAGAACTTGGTACTAAATTCCAAAAAAAGCGATTTAAGGATTTACATCAAACTGCTTTTGATGAATTGGGACGCGAAGGTAAAAACCCTATATGGAGAGCTCGGGATCTAAAGCGTCAGATGGTCGAGAGACAAATGGTAGGTAGAATTGAGGCTGGAATGCCCGGCCCCGACGGAATACTGTATAGAGGGGGTGGACGGGTAATACGAGAGGACGACAAAGACAATGAGGTTTAGATTAGATTTGCGAAGGTTACACAGCCAAACAAACGTCCCCTTCAAGTTTCACAAAAAGGTGGCAGAGTGTGAAGGTTGCATCCTGCTACCTTCTTTAGTTAATAATCATTTGGGACTTGCTGTGAGGTTTTTAACCCTGATGCGTTCTCCCTCCTTTATAGGAGCAACCTCCTTGTCTCAACTTTCTCAATGAGATTATCTGTAGTCGGAAGGATATGGTCGGAAAAGCAGATCGGGGAGGGAAAAGAAAGAGACTTGCAAACCTACATAGAACGCGAGCTCGGAAAATCGGTTTGTATGAACTTCTACTCGCGAGTGCATATCTAAATAGGAATTTCAACTCATCTGTTACACCGATGGTATGAAGTTAATCGAATAGTCAAGGACACTATAGGAGATTTTATGATACGTGGCACTGTTGATGTCAAGTTACGCCCAATTAAGTTAGCATTTCTTGTTCACCCTGATGATAAGGAGTCTCTGCTGAAAGCCATAGAAATCAACACACTTCTGTGGGGGGGAACGTATAACCCAATAATCCCTGCTTATGGAGAGACAACTCTGACATCGGAAAATGAGATGACCGACAGCCCTGATTTCCAAACTATGGTTACAGGGTATTTAGATAATTTTGACCCGATTTATATAATTCCAATGGGGGAATGTTCCAATTATTCTCTTGATATTGGCTATCGAAAAAAAATTAATGAAGTTTCGGATTTTTTCACATCGTTTGAACAACATAGAACTCCTAACTACGGAATCAGTATTTTTGAGGTTTTAGATTACTTTTTCGCAATAAGTAGTTTTGGACA
>JAAXHL010000186.1:0-4951 GCA_012270865.1 Candidatus Poribacteria bacterium
AATTAATTTGCCATCTCTATCAATGAGCCACTGTGATGGAACACCCGTGATATTATACTGCTGCGCGAGTGGATCGTCTCTCCACGTTTTACCACTGAAAACCTGCCGCCACTGGAGGTCATTCTCCTTAATGTAGTCCCGCAGTGCCGATTTTTCATCATCAAGACTGACACCGATGATGTCAAATCCTTGATCCTTATAGGTCGTGTAGACTTTTTTGAGATTGGGCATTTCGTTAATGCAGAAACCACACCAGACGCCCCAAAAATCGAGCAAGACAACTTTGCCACGATAGTCCTGCAGCGAAATCGGATTCCCATCAAGGTCGGTTGCTGAAAAGTCTTTCATAGGTTTTCCCCACAATTCATACGTAGGATCAGCCTTGCGGTCATATACATCAGCGAGTTCAATATTTCCTAACTTCCTATAGATGTAGGCAATTCGCCAGAGGATAGGTTCGGCATCCGGGTGCTGCTGCTCCGCCTCCTTAAAAGCCTCAAGCATTTCCGCATACCGCTCGGCTCTCCCAAGCACATCGAATAGCATTCGATAATAATCAAGGTCTTTTGCTGTGATTGACTTGAGGCGTTCTATAACGGCATTCGCAGATTGTTCGTTTCCTACTTTGGTGTAGAGTCTGATAAGCTGTCGATGGGCTTCAAAGGAACGCTGGTTATCTGGGTCTCGCGCAAGGGCATCCTCAAAAACAGCGATCGCTGCTTCGGGACTACCGTAAAGATCTTCCGGTGTGGATTCCCAAACGGCGGATGACTTGTAGATTTTTAAAGAGAAACTCAAGTTCAAACAATCAAAATCTTCGCTTTCGTGATGTCGGCAGCGGACAAGTGGCATAGCATCCCCGTATATCTCGCGTTGTGCGCTTTTCTCCGCTCGGTATTCGGGATGAAACTGATACTCATAACTCACCGGCATCTTCGGGTCCGTGTTCATGGAAAAGATTGTCTTGCCACCCGCTTCGTCCGCAGGACAGATCAAGGTATTCGCATCTGGCAAATATTTCGGATGAAGGTCTGAAAGCCAGTCAGGGAAATCACCGTGTTCTTTCTGATAGGCTTCAATTGCCTCGCCAATTGCAACCAAATTTTGCGTGCAAAGTTCAATGTTTTGCTCGTGTTGTTTCATCATGAGGCCTCCGTTGGGTTTTCTGTAAGTGTATCGGCATTCACAGCCGGGATTGGTGAACCTATCACCATTGCCACAGTCAAAATTTCTTTCATTTCAGTATTCTCCTTTTCAGATTTCTTACTGAATAATGTTGAACATTTCCTCATCTATCGGAACTTATTTGCGTTTAAGCGAACCCTCTCGTTTAACTATTCATTCTCGACTTTGCCCCGGAGTGCTTCCACGACAAGACGTTCTAACTTCACGCCTCTGGCTTCGCGTGAGATGAGCCTACCATCTTTCGCAATGAGCCATGGGGCGGGGATACTGCGAATATCATACTGTTGCACAAGGGGGCTTTTCCATTTTTGCCCACTGAATACTTGCCGCCAAGAGATATTATTCTTTTTCAGATAATTACGCAGCCGCGTCTCATCAGTGTCAAGGCTAACCCCGATGATGTCAAACCCTTTATCCTTATAGGTATCGTAAACCCTTTTGACATTCGGTATCTCTGTAAGGCAGGGACCGCACCAAACCGCCCAGAAATCAAGTAAGACGACCTTTCCTCGATATTGCTGAAGCGAGATCGGTTTGCCATCAAGGTCAGTTGCGGAAAAGTTAGGCACAACTTTCCCTATCAGTGTTGACATCGGATCCGCCTTTTTCCGATACTCTTCCGCGAGTTCGGCATTACCGAGCCTTTCATGAATTCGGACAAGTTCATCAAGAACGCGGTAATTCTTTGGCTGTCGCTTCTCAAGATTCTCAAAGACCTTAAGCACTTCTTCATGCTGATTCGCCATCCCAAGCATCGTGCCAAGTACTAAATGTGCTGACAGATCATCAGGTTTTATAATCGATTTGAAACGGTTAATGAGGTGCTCAGCATCTTCTTCGCGTCCAATTTCAATGTAGAGATGCACGAGCGTCCGATAGACGTGAAAGAACTGTTCATTGTCGGTTTCTCGCTGGAGTCCTTTTTCCAAGGCTTCAATGGCTTCCTCAGTGGTTTCATACATCTCATCGGGTTTATATACGCCGGATGACCAATAGATTTTAAAAGCGAAACTCAAGTTTAGACACTCAAACATTTGATTTGTATGATGTCGGCACCGGACAATCGGTAAAACGTCTCCATACATGAGGCGTTCTTCAGTTTTTGTGTCTTGATACCTGGGGTGAAATTGGTAGTCGTAACTCACGGACATTTTCGGGTCGGTATTGATAAGAAAATAAGGCTTGCCACCGTGTTCATCTGCCGGACACAGTAAGATATTCGCGTCAGGCAAATATTGCGGGTGGAGGTCTGAGAGCCATTCTGGAAAATCACCGTGTTCCTTCTGATAGGCTTGGATTGCTTTACCAATTTCGAGCAGATGTCCTTTGCAGATTTCAACATTTTCGTCAACCTGTACAGCCTTCGTCGTTTGGTCAAAAGGATGCTCGCTTGGTGTGGATTGCGATTTGGATGCCTCTTGAATCTGTTGGGACAGTGTTTCCTTTGGATTCACCGCTTGTGCCAAACGGACCGCACCTATTGGGACAGCAAAACAGATGAGGATGAGCAGTCCTATCCCGACGGTAACCTTCGTTATCGGATGCCGATTCAGATTTTGCGTGAGAACGGTTCGGAGTCGTCCTTCAATCTTTGATGGGTGTACCATTGCCACAGCCGCGCGAGAAGCAAAACTGGCAACCTTCACATTTCGCACAACATCAAGCAGGTGTTGGGCGTAGTCAGTCGGTTGATATCCAGCATTTAGCACATGGTCATCGCATGCTCGTTCTGCTTCTATTCGCATCCAACGTGCTGCCAACCACACAAGCGGGTTAAACCAGTAGACTGCACACATGACCTGTGCAATCATCTGCATCACCCAATCCCGTCGTTTAATGTGTGCCAATTCGTGGAACAGGACAGCGCGGAGCCGCTCCGTTCGCCAGCTATCTGCCCCAATTGGTAGCAAAATCACAGGACGAAATATGCCCCATACCATTGGGACTGTGATTTTGTCGCTGAGACGGACATTGAACTTTTGATGCCAAGTGGAGGGCAGCGGGTCAATCGTGCCGTTAAAATCATGCGCACGAGTGGATATATGCCAAACCGCACCGATCCCAAAAATCAGACAAGCAAGAAGGAACGCGCTAACGCAGCCGCAAACTATCCCTATCCAATTTGTCCAAGGGATTGTGGCCGGCATATCGTTCCTACGGGTCTCGACTTTCGGTTGAAATGGTGTAGGTGTGGCTTGCGTTGATGCCTCTGTTTTTGCTGGCACCTCGCTCGGTGCAATTGAAGAAGGATCAACAACGGTTCGAGTAGAAGCGACAGGATTCTGATATATTTCTGCCAACTGATACGTTTCATATTCAACGGGTGCTTGCGGTAAGACATTAACCTCCCACTTCGGAAGGACAAAGGAAAACAACGGGACAATGAGCCATCCAACAATTGCCATGTTCCAGACGAAGCCGCGCACTGCTGCCGATTTGCGCCGGAGACAGAATCCGAATAAACCCACAACAGCAAAAATCACGAAACTTTTCAGCGTCGTATCAACGAAAAATTTCAGCAGCGGATCCGCATAGAGCGTCTCAATGAATTGCATCATGATGGGGTGTCTCCTTTTTTCGCTTGCTCAATGAGTTGGCTTAAATGGTCGAGTTCCTCATCCGAGAGGTTAGCATCGGAAACCAGGGTCATGACCGTTTTCTCAATGGATTTATCAAAAAAAGTCTGAAAAATCTGTTTGAGTGCGAAGCGTCCTGCCTGATGGCGTGGCTGCGTCGGACGATAAATGTAGCGTTTACCATCTTTTTTGTGGGTGAGATACCCCTTCTCCTCCAAGATTCGCAACAGTGCCCGAACTGTAGAGTAACTTGGTGGATCCGGGATGTCTTCAAGGACATCGGCAACAGAAGCGCGCCCGCGCTGATAGACGATGTCCATGATTTGTCGTTCCCGCCGACTCAGTTTGACAGCCTGGTAATCTTCCATATTTATCACCTCTTTCTTTTCCTAATGTGCTGATATTTTTAGTCCTTATAAAGACAATAAATTAAATAATATGCTAATATTTTAGCACTTACAAAAATTGATGTCAAGAAAAAATGCTAAAAATTCAGCATAAATTAATTAGATTTCAACACGCACAAACGCGAGATACGCACTCGCCAACAAAACCACGACAAACAGTATCAACAACAGCAGCTCTGTTGCAGCGGTATTGAAATCCTTACTCAGGTTGAGGGTATCTTCAAATTTAGGGACTGCTTCTGGACTGACAGATTTCTGGGACATCCCCTCGCGAACCCCCATGATATGGCGGCTCTCTGGATCGCCTCTATCCATATCTACGACGAATTCTCGATATTCACGGGCGTAACGCTGAACATTCTCAATGAATTGCTGATGCCGATCCAGACCTGTTCCGGCGAACGCCTCAAGTAGATGCTGAAGAAGCACCGCAGGTGAAATGCTGGTGATCGCACGCGCACGTTGAACTTGGGTAATTTTAAAGGTTAAGAACCCCTCGTTCAAGTCTTCTGCGTTTGCTGCCATTATGGTGAAAAATTCACCTCTTTTCCGTAGCGTTCTGTCGTCTACCCCCTCTGTGTATGCCCAAGTATGGTTTTCGCGCCGAAATTTCTGATCGCTTTGACCGTATCGGTCCCAATATTCATCGCGAGACATAGATGATGAAACGTCTCTCGCAAGGGAAGCGAGCGTACTCGGCATAAAAACGACTAAAGTGACCCAAGTCAACAGAAGTATCACAAGGCTCACAGCACTCCGCTGTACACGCGCCGAGACTAACAA
>JAAXHL010000186.1:5024-5881 GCA_012270865.1 Candidatus Poribacteria bacterium
GTAGAAAGCATCAAAAGGTTCACCAACACAGCAAGCATGAAGGGAATAGTCGTACTGATCAGTGCCCCCAGAAACTTACCCATAAGCACTGTCCGCCGTGGAATTGCATTTGCTAATGTCAATCGGAGCGTGCCGTGTTCGCGTTCGCTGGAGATCGCATCAAAAGTGAAAATAAGTGCTATCAGACTCAAGATATAACCGATGATGAATGCCCAATCGACTTGGGAAACTTCGGGTCCAACGTTCATCATATTTACGTTGGCATCTGGATAGCCCAGTGCCCAGAACTGTACACTTCCTAATCCACCACCATTGATCCTATCTGGTAAAAGCGTTTCTCCGCCTTCTGCACAGAAATGCAGGGCTGATGGCTTTTTGTAGAGGTCTCCGGGACCTTTTTGTGCCAGTGTATAGAGACTGATGTCGGCGTGAGAAGTTAATCGGTTCACGTATTCAGTAACAGCGTCGTGATACTTCTGGACCCGTTTCGGATGCTCCCGGATATGTCTAACGGCGTTGGTTACCATCAGTGCAAGCAGCAACACGGTTGTCAACGCAAATCGGAGACTATTCAGGTTGTTATAGAGTTCGCGTTTCGCAATATGCCACATTTTTTTATGGCTGTCGGCTATCAGCCTTCAGCCTTCAGCAAAGAGTAATTGTGCTATATTAGTAGGTGCAGTCGGTAATCAGCAGTTTGTAGGAGCGAGCACACGAGCAACCGTCACATAGGTTTCTTAACTGATTGCTGAAAGCGCAGCGACCTGACCGCTGACAGCCATTCTACACTTCACTTCTGATAAAAACCAGAAATATCGCTATAAAGAGAAAGACATTCATCATGAGCAGCAGGAACA
>JAAXHL010000186.1:5910-6181 GCA_012270865.1 Candidatus Poribacteria bacterium
GCACCCTGATCGGAAGAGAACCACTGCCGGGACGCAAATATCTTTTCATCATAAAAATGATTGACGACTGCCTGTCGGTGGCGTTGCGCCGCTCTGAAAAAATCTTGGATACCATTGAGGTCGGTGCCTGCCCACGCCTCGGTTGCAGCATCATATAAACCCGCAGGTGAAAACTTCAGCAACATCCGTCCTCTGTTTGCGGGTTGGACGTAAATCGTTTCGAGTGCCGGTTTTCGGATGCGCCATGTGCGTTCTACCGTATTGACGGTCA
>JAAXHL010000171.1 GCA_012270865.1 Candidatus Poribacteria bacterium
GTCCAAAGAGATGGCAAACACAGAGCAGAAGTAGCGTCTCGACGACTTGCTGCCTCATCCGGTGAAAGAAAGAAGAAAGAAGGTCTTGAAAAAAGAGTGTAGATTTGCTAATCTTATGACGCATGAGATGTCCTCCTGATGTTGACTCAAAAGTGGTTTTCTGAGTCATTAGGATGCCATCTCATGCTCTAAAAATCAAGAAACTTTTTCAAAACAAACGCATTTTCATACGGCTATACCTACGATCTATTGATGATTACTGACTCCTTGATAGATTTGAGAAATATCAGTTTATCATAAGCATCCACATTCGGTGCTATCGTAATCGCTTCGTTGATTGTTTCTCAGCTTTCGGATATTGTAAGTGTGCACAAGTGTATCATAGTGTTTCGCAGTCGGTATGAAAGCAACTGCCTGCTGTGCCAAACGGGTTTTATCATAAAAAAAAGCGTTAAATATGTCAACAAAAATCTAATTCTCCAATTTTCTGGTTCGGATAAAAAAATAGATGATGTCTGATTTCGGATGTGCTATAATAGTAGCATATTTTCACGTTTTGCAACGGTTAAGACCCTTCGACAGACCGTTCTCGTAATGCTATGCTAAGATGCGATTCGGAAACATTCCGTTAACAAGCGTCTATCCGTGTTTCTAATCCTGTTACGTGGTAGCATATTCTGAAAAGGATACGCCAAATGAAGAGTTCCAGTGACCAATCTATCTATGTTGTTGCTATCTGTGGTAGCCTACGGGAAGGCAGTTCAACGGATGCTGCGCTCCAGATCGCGCTTTCGGGTGCGGAGGATGCCGGTGCTGAGGTTGAATTGCTTCGGCTAAACGAGTACGAACTCGTTTTTCAAGGTTCCGTTGCTAACGAAACTGACTATCCCGCAGGCGTGTTCAGACTACGCGAGAAGGTGAAACGCGCGCACGGTATAATCCTCGGTTCCCCCGAATATCACGGCGGTTTCAGTGGTGTCCTTAAAAGTGCGCTCGACCTGATGGGGTTTGATGAATTTGAGAATAAGGTCATTGGACTCGTCGGTGTCTCCGGCGGACGGAAGGGTGCCGTAAACGCGATCTCTATGTTACGCACGGTCGGCACTGCATTACGCGCTTGGGTCGTTCCGAAAGACGCATCTATTCCGAACGCATCGCAGGCGTTTGATGCGAACGGTAATTTGCACGACCCGAAGTTATCAGAACGCGTCAAAGCCGTCGGCAAACAGGTCACAGAGTTCGCTGCACTTCAGAATTCGGTATAAACCCGAAAAAATCAACAACTTAAAACAGATAGATTCTGGCAGGTGAGATGAACGCAATACACAACTGGAACACATGGATCGGTACAGACGAGGCAGGAAAAGGTGATTATTTCGGGCCGCTCGTTGTCGCGGGGGTCTATGTGGACGCAGCTTTTCTTGAAAATTTATCAGATTTAGGCGTTGCTGATGGGAAAACCTTGTCAAATCGCCGTATCCGAAGTATCGCCGAATCAATGCTCAGTGATTATGAACAGTATATCGTTGTCGTAGAAAAGATGCCGATTGAATACAATTCGCTTTACGACAGACTCCGCAGAAGTGGACAGAACCTGAATCATCTGCTTGCATCGCTCCATGCCGAAGCGATCCGCACATTAGCGAATCGGGTAGATGCGAAACACGTCCTTGTTGATAAATTTGCTAAGGACCATCTTATCCCTCAACAGCTCGACCGGCGTACGTCACTGGGAATGGAAATAAGACAGGTAACAAAAGCAGAACGGGATACCGCTGTCGCCGCAGCCTCTATTATCGCTCGCGACGCTTTTTTGAAGGGAATGGATACGCTGTCCGAAACATACGAGATTACGTTACCGAGGGGCGCGTATCAGGTTGTGGAAGCAGGCAAAGAATTCGTCAGGATGCACGGCACTCAGGCGTTAGAAGAAGTCGCGAAACTCCATTTTAATTTAACGGACGCTGTCTGTGCTTCGTGAATCTCGCCAAAAGTTCGTAGAAAATGTCCCAATCTTGTGCGTCTACTAAATCTTTGTCGTACGGGGAAAATTATGGAAGAATTGTTCAGTATTCATTACGCGGAGGTTGGACTCAAAGGAAAGAATAGGATTTTTTTTGAGAAACGGCTCGCGAACAACATCAAACTTGCCCTCCGCGGTACAGGGTACGCGGAAGTTAAACGGCTGCACGATAGAATCCTCGTGCATCTTGGACAACACGCCAATATCAGCGAGATTAAGAAACGTCTACATCAGGTCATGGGTATCGCACATTTTGAGATCTCCTGTCGTACTGAACGCGACATCACAGCGATTAAAACGGCGGCACTGCAACAAATCCAAAGACTCTCTTGTGAATCCCTGAAAGTTGAAACGAGACGTGCAGACAAAACCTTCCCGCTAACCTCTCCGCAGGTGAGTGCCGAGGTCGGTGGGTATCTTATCAAGGAGACCGGCACACGTGCCGACATGCATAACCCTGACGTGACCTGTTGGGTAAAAATAACGCACGACGCGGCGTATATCTCCACAGAGAAAATTCAGGGGATCGGCGGATTACCGGTCGGTGTCAGTGGTAAGGTACTCGTTATGTTGTCTGGTGGGATTGATTCGCCTGTCGCCGCGTGGCAAATGATCAAACGCGGTGCGAAAGCCGTCTTTATACATTTCTATAGTTACCCGTATACGGATAAGGCTTCTTTGGAGAAGGTGATTGAAATTGCCGAGATTTTAGCGGTATCCAACTATCGGAGTACCGTCTATCTTGTGCCGTTTGCTGACCTTCAGCAAACCATTGTTGCCGAAACACCGGCACCGTTTCGCGTCCTGTTATATCGTCGGATGATGACACGTATCGCACAGCGCGTTGCTGCTATGGTTGACGCGGAAGCTCTCGTTACAGGTGAGAGTCTTGCACAAGTCGCTTCGCAGACGCTCACGAACCTCCGAACCATTGAAGCGATCGCTGAAATCCCTATCCTTCGTCCACTGATCGGTGAAGACAAAATTGAAATCATTGAAAAAGCAGAACGGATAGGGACCTTTGATGTATCCACGCGTCCTCACCAGGACTGTTGCTCGCTTTTCGTACCGAAACATCCTGCGACACGCGCGTCGTTGGCTGAGTTGGAGGACGCAGAATCCGGTTTAGATGTAGACGCATTGGTTAAAGACGCACTGAATAACCTTGAGACAGTGGTGGTTAGTCATCAGGCTTGAGTTTTCAGGAACCGTTTGTGGCGGACAACGTCCTTATCTGCGATAACACTCTCTGGACTGATAGCCGATGGCTGAAAACTGAAAACCCATGAAAAATATACTGCTCATTCGACTCAGTTCTCTCGGAGATGTTGTACTCACAACGCCGGTGATTCGCGCCGTGCGCACCCATTTCCCCGATGCATACATCGCGATGCTTGTCGCAAAACAGTCTGCAGATGTCCTTCGTGAAAATCCACACCTCAATGAAATAATTACTTATGACCGATTGGCAAAAGACAAGGATACCGGTGAGATGTTGCGAATTATCCGCCACCTACGGGAACGCAAATTCACAATGGTTATTGATCTCCAACGGAAGTTTCGCACTGAATTGCTCATGTATCTCAGTGGTGCCACCGAACGTGTGGGGAAAGGGAGACTCTGTACCATCCGGGTCCAAGAGCAAGGAAACAAACACGCAACGGCACACTATTTCGACCTGTTACATGCAGTCGGGATACCCGCGGCGGATCAACGGTTGGAGTTGTTTTTTGATGAATCTGAACGCACAGACGCGGTAAGACGGTTTGACACCGCGGGTATTCGTGAAACCGCTTTAAAGGTCGGACTCTTTCCGGGTGCCGGATGGAAGTTACGCGAATGGATGCCTGAACGATTCGCTGCTATCGGGGATAGACTTGTGACGCAGTTCAACGCTAACGTCTTGGTTTTTGGTGGACCAAAGGAGACAGAACTCGTGCAGACCGTTGTGGATCTCATGGACGCGCCTGCGATTCCGTTTGCTGGTAATCTTCAGATTCGACAGTTAGCCGCCTGTATTCAGCAGTGCGATCTTTTTCTCACCAACGATACCGGTCCGATGCATATCGCTGCAGCGGTCGGGACACCTACTGTGTCTCTATTCGGTCCCGGTAATCACATCCGTTTTCAACCCCTCGGTGCAATGCATCAAACCATCCGCCACGACGTACCGTGCAGTCCCTGCAAACAGTTCACCGATAAATGTAAGGACAATATTTGTATGAAGGGAATTGTGGTAGACGAGGTGTGGCAATCTATCTCTCGTGCCTTGGAGAAGTTGTCGGAGGCTATTTAGAGGGACAAGATTCCGCCTTCAACGAGCATCGGTGCACCGGTCATGTATCTCGATTCATCAGAGGCTAAATAGACCGCTGCCCAAGCGATGTCTTCCGGTTCGCCGATACCGAGTGGGTGCATCTCTTTAATTTCCTTGTTTATCGCTTCCGGATCGGGCTGCTGTGATAGGAATTCTTGATAGAGTTCAGTGTTAATCGTACCCGGACAGAGACTGTTGACACGGATATTGTCTTCCGCGTAACGGACTGCCATGCTCCGTGTGAGGTGTACGACGGCGGCTTTTGAGGAGGTATAAGCGGGATGCATCGGAAACCCGACATAAGCAGACTCGCTCGCCATGTTGATGATCGAACCGCCACCAGCTGCACGCATCAACGGAATTATCGCACGAGAGACGAGATAGATACTTTTCACATTGACGGCGTATTGCCGATCCCAGTCTGCTTCAGAAATTTCTTCTAATTCACCGACGACAGCAATACCCGCATTGTTAAATAGTACATTCGGTGCACCGAGTTCAGACGTGACACGCTGAGCAGCCGTTTCGATCTGTGCGGTATCGGTTACGTCGCACTGACAGAAGATGACGTTACCACCAGCGTCTTGGATTTGTTGTGTCGTCTGTTCGCCGCGTTCGGCGTTGAGGTCCCAGATAGCGACAGCTGCGCCTTCTCGTGCGAAAAGTTCGGCACTCTTCGCGCCGATGCCTCGCGCGGCACCTGTGATAACGGCGATCTTATCTTTAAGTCGGTTTGCCATGTCTGTGCCTTATAGTCCTTGTAGAAGGGATACCCATCGTTCCCATGCGGCTTTGGTCGCGGCTTTATTTGCTTCGTCAGCGTCCTCTCCCATACCACGTCGCAAGAAGGCGTGTCCGACACCTTCATAGATAACAGGTTCGTACGTGACGTTCGCAGCATCCGCAGCCGTTTTGGTTGCATCAATCGTGGCGTTGATGCGGTTGTCGCTCTCGCCATAAAAGCCGTATATCGGTGCCGATATTTTCGGGATGTCTTCAGGTGCTGCGGCGCGACCGTAGAACACGAAGCCAGCCGCTATCGTATCGGAATGGACGGCGTAACTGAACGTTTGTCCGCCACCCCAGCAGAAGCCTGAGACTGCAACCTTTTCGTTGGTCGAGGGAAGTTCTCGGACATATTTCTGGACAGCATCCAAATCCGATGCGACCTGCGCGGCGGGAAGTTCTCGGATAGCGCGTCGAACATCATCACCGGACTCGAAACTCTCTGTGCCGCCGCCTTCGGGTCCCATACCAGACAATAGGTCCGGGCAGATAGCGACGAACCCTTCAGCCGCAAGTCGATCTCCGACAAGTCGGATCCAGTCGGTTAATCCGAAAATTTCGTGGATGACAATGATTGACGTAGCCGGTTCTTTGACCTCGGGGTAGACGATAAACGCGTTGACGACCCGTTCATTGGCGGTTGTGATTTTGACCCATTCACCGTGGCGCGGTGATTTTTCGAGTTCAGCCTTCTCGTCATCTGCACCGGCATTACCGACAGCGAAAAATAGACCTGTAACCATGATGCCAACCATAGCGGCACTGAATATTTGCATAGTTTCTCCTTATTTGATGTTTGCTCTACCTATAATGGATTCCACTATCTTCTGCATTTCGGTCGTAGGCATAGCACCGAAGAGGAGAAAATGGATTTTCTCATCTGACCATCTGAAAGCATCCGTTGCTCCGAATCGGCGTTTATATACAGTCATTCCACCGAGTTGAATAGGGGTCTCTTCTCCGCGCCCTCGCGGCGGTTTACCTGTTATTTCAATCAGTGTGAAATTTACCAAACCGTCTGTGTATTCGAGAAGAACTGAATTGCTCTCTTTACCTCTTATACTACGAACTTCCTGTAACTGGAATCCGGATGGCACATATTCAGGTTGTACCGGTTTCGTTTTGAGAATTTTTTCGGCTTCTTCGAGCGAACTCGGACGGCTGCGCCGCTGCTGCGGTCTAATATCTTTTTGAATGGCTTCCCACTTGGCATTAACAGCCTCCGCATTAAAACTGATTCGGGTATAGACGAATATCTCGCGTAGTACGCCGTCGGCATCGTAATCTTCCACCCGCAGGATAACCCCGTTTTTACGAGCGAAGAAGATATGTTTTGAAGGTCTACCGGCGACTTGGGGACTAATGACTAAAAGGTCTGTTTCATGATTTACGATTTTTTCGTCTGATGGACGATGTTCTAAGTTATAGTTCTGTCCAATCAGTTTAATCGTTTTTTCGGAAAATGGGATTCTTACCTGCCGCCATCTTTGCTGTCCTCTCCGTCGGTTATTTCTGTTGTTTTCATCGCCACCTCTTCGATTATCGTTTCTTTGGCGTTCGTCTCTATTTTGCGGGTCGTTGGACGGTTTACGTTCACCGACGACAGAGAGCAGTTTCCTATAAGAAGCGTCCCCCGGTACGTGGATGACGTGTTCTTCAAAAGTTCTCACGCCTCTCGGTGAACTGGATGTCCTCAAACTGGCACCGATGTAGTGGACTGTACGTTCCGCTTCAACGATGCGTTCAAGAACAGTGGTATCAGCAATAAGGACGTGGGGACCCCACAGAAAGACGGCTAAAACTGTGAACCAAAGCGGAACGCCTTTAAATCGGAAACTCTTGATTAGATATTCGTGTATTCGCATAGGTTTACCTGTTGGAAGTTTAAGGCTCTACATTTTCCAGATAGAGGTCCAGGAAGAGTTCCTCAGTATTGTCAATAGGTTCTACAAACGAGGATTCCTCACCGAATGATCTGCCGACGTTTGATTTCAAGGGATTATCTGTAAGTTGTTCTGTATGGAGTCCGTAATAGAAGTCGAGTGTCTCGTCGTATTGTGAAGTGTTCGGTTGGAAGTAGAGTGCTCCGAGAATCAAGGCGAGCGTCAGGACAGCCGTCGCACCTGCCGTTACAGGTCGGAAGAACCAACGACCTAAATCCGGAAGCCATTTTCCAATATCGGGTAACCACGGTGTCGGCGCGGGTTTCTCAACGTCTGCTGCTCCTGCTTGTTCGCGTATTTTTGCCAGCACTCCATCTTTGATAGATGCGGGTGCCGGACGTTCCAGCTGCCTGACTCGCTCACGATTTTCACGGAATGCTGACACCATATCGGAGCATTCGCTGCAGGTCTGAAGATGTGTTTCCATCCGATCACGCAGAGCAGGTGCTAATTCGTTATCAACATAAGCCGAAAGTTCGTCTTGAAACTCTGTGTGTATTGTTGCCATCACCGCGTCCTTAAGCGTCGAAGGAGCGGGATGCGAAAGGTTGACAACCATTTGACGGTTCTTCTCGAACACCGACAGCATTTCAGTACACGCTTCACAGGAACGCAGATGCGCTTCAATCTGTTTGTGCCTGTCTGGGCTTAATTCGTTATCAATGTAAGCCGATAGGTCGTTTTGAATGCTTTTGTGGTTCATATTTTTTCGAGCATAGCAGTAAGAAATTTTACCACTCAACTCGCTCCAGTTCTTCTTTTAACGCTTTTCGTGCCTCATGTAAACGAGACTTTACCCTGCCCAATGTGCATCCTAAAATCTCTGCTATTTCTTCGTAAGGTAGATCCCGCAATTCTCTGAGCACCAGAATTTCTCTGTGGGTGTCTTTGAGTTTCGCGAGCGCAGCGTGGACGATATTTTTTTCTTCGTTTCGGAGTGCCTCTTCTTCCGGCGTTACTGTATCAAGCGGCACCCACGGTTGTGAGTCATCAATTTCTGTCGGGTCAGTTTTCCGACGTTGGTACTGGTCAATGTGATTCAGACATTTGTTTTTTACGATACGATAAAGCCATGTAGAGAATCGGGAACGGAACTGAAAGTTGCCTATGTTCTCCCATGCGGAGAGGAAAGCGTCTTGGGCGACATCTTCGGCATCTTGGTGATGACCGAGTATGCCGTAAGCGATGTTGTAAACCCAATGTTGGTACTCAATGATAAGAATGCCCATCGCATCAGCATCACCCTTTTGACAGCGCAAAACAATCTCACGCTCCTGCGTACTATCTAATTCTTGTGTGTTGTCGATATCTGAATGAGTTTGCATAGCAGCTGTAACGGTTGTAACGGACATACCTTACTCTCCAAACCGCTTGGATAAACGGCGTGCTTCTCAAATCCAGAACCCTTCAATTCTCGGAGAACCGTGATGTTCGGAGTGTTGCGAATACAAGCAGGACACCAATCCGCAACATATAGATGAAAGCGAACGGCTTTCTTACCGAATTAGACATACGAAAAAATAAAAAGTTCGTTTTGTTTTTTTTAGGACTTACACATTTTTAAAACAAGGGCTGCAGCGAGGTTACAAACTTCGCCTGCAACGGGACCTGCGCAAGTCGTACTATTTAAGCACGTTTCCTTTACCCGGTAGGGCTGCAGCGAGGTTACAAACCTCGCCTGCAACGGGACCTGCGCAAGTCGTACTATTTAAGCACGTTTCCTTTACCCGGTAGGGCTGCAGGCGGGGTTACAAACTTCACCTGCAAAGGGATCTGTGTAAGTCGTACTATTTAAGCACGTTTTCTTTACCCGGTGTCGTTTGAATCGGTTTGAGCGTACCGCTCCCATTCGGCCATCTACCGAGGGCAACATCCTTCTCCTGTTTTTCAAATGCCACCTGATCAAGCACCCGATTGCCGCGTGTATCAGCATCAACAAGCATCACAATTTCACCGTTACGAGACAACTTAAAGTTAGCGTGAAGTCCCGATTCGGCATTACCATCTTCGTCTAACCACACAAGGAGATAGCCGTGTGCGGGGATTGTGGTATTCTCAGGAAATGCCCATTTCTTGGGGTTGTCAACCTTATCCGTCAGGTACATCCCTGAGAGACTCACTGTCTTGTTGGTGAGATTGTGCAGTTCGAGCCAATCTTCGTATTGTCCTTGTGGATCGGTAAGACTCTTGGTATTGAGTGCCATGAGTTCATTGATGACAATAGGACTCTCTTTCACGACAGGTGCGTTGACTCGGTATTCTGCCGCGCCCTGTTCCGCGCGTGCCGGTGAAAAGGTCGTTGTGCCGTGTGTCTTCACCGCATTCGCTTCAATATAATAGTAGACTGTGGTCCCTGCTGGAAAAGCTGGGATGTGTCCAACAAAACTCTCCTCTTCCTTTGTCATCGTGATCTGCTTAAAAACGGCATGCCGGTCAGGACTATAATACAACAAAACCGAATCAGGTGCAGTAATTGAGTTGTTACCGATTTTCGCAGGTTGCGTTAAGACAGAAACCACGACAGGCTGATTGGCGACTGTTTTCGCAGGTTGCGTTAAGCCAGAAGCCACGACAGGTTGATTGGCGACTGCACGTCTGATGTTAACAGCCGTAATTTTCGGTGTCGGTTTGTTGAGCTCTGGATGGTTGCGCAGGTACTCACGTCTTTGTGTTACGAAACGCTTAAGGTCTTCCGGTACGTTGGTTGTAAAATCTTGATAACTGTAGAGTTTCTTGTCGTCTTGTTGGACTTCCGAATCAATAATCGTTTGGTATTCCTTGATAATCGGTTCCAACACCTCCCAATCGAGCCATTCATTGACAACGGTACGGACATGTGCGAGATACCGCGCGCGCCACGCTGGGTTTGAAAGCAATCGGTTAATAAGTGGACGCTCCGCATTGCCTTCGTGCGTGACTGGGGACACCATCCCATTTTCTAAGTCTCCCCACGACCAACTCCCGCCGGGACCGCCACCACCTCGACCGCCTCTACCACCTCGACCAAATCTCAAACTCTCATTATTATCATGCGGTATGAGATGGAACCTGCCGTTGACATCTTGATAGATAGCATAATCGCCACCCTTGTGAATATAACCGTCATCATCCATAAAGACGTTTGAAACTGCAAGCTGCCACAGCACCTGATCAATATTGAGTTTCGACGGGAGGTGTTCCCTCAGTTCTGCATCAGAGGTTGTTTCGTTAAGCATTTTGCTGAGTGCGATGAGGTCTGTCCAAGGATCCTCAACACCGTTGGTTTTGAGTTGGTATGTTTCTTGGTAGGCAGTCGGATCCTCACCCGCGTAAGTCAATGCCCCGCCTCTACCGGGTCCCACTTTCCAACGGATACCCGCTTTTGTGTCGAACCATTCCGCCAGAAAATCTTTGTTGTATTGCTGTAGATTGATATAAACACCCCAATTTTCGCCGTTGATAACCAGTTTAACAAAATTTGTTTTCATCGCGGGGATATAGTCTCGTGAGATCCGATTGTAGAGAACTTCACGAAGAAAAGAACCATCAACATGTCCGTTGAGCAAATTAAGCGTTTTGTAGCCGTAGAGACGTTGACCATCTTCACCATAATCGACTGCTATGTTGAAGGATTTCTTTTCCGATCTGACTGTAAAATAGGAAGATGTGCCTCGAAAATGAACGCCGATTTCTGGATAAACCTTTCCATCAACGATGAGGTCTGCTGGCACTTCGATATCTGTGCGATAAAATGCGTTCATCTGTTCCGACCAGTCCTCATGGTGGAATCGGAGGTAGAGGGTCCGGAGTGTTTGTGAATCGTAGAGTGAAGGTGAATCTTGGGGTACAGCGGCGAGGCTTGCCTGTACGTCGCTTTGAACACCGTCGCGCAAGGTTTCCTCGTTCAGCAAAGTAACACTTCCGCCGCCGCGGGCCTCCAGTGCGGTTTGTCGCTCAGCACCTGTTAATTTTCCATCTTCGTCTGTGTCGAACTGTTTGAGCAGTTTTTCCGGCGGACGCGGTCCGCCTCGTCCGCCACCGAAACCCCCTGGCGGCATTCCGCGTGAGCCTCTATCTGGGGGTTGAAAACCGCGACCGGGTCCTATATTGCGTCCCATCCGCTCAATCTCTTCTCGGCTTAATTTGTCGCCTGTGAACGCTTCAAAACCTGTAACTCGGAGCATGAGATCCCCTTCTTCAGGACTCAAGGTGCCGTCGTTATTGAGGTCAAACCGTTTCTGTTCCTCCGAAAGTTTCGCCGATTTCTCACTGTTTTCGTTGTCTTGGGCATCGGCAGGCATTAGGATCGAACTGATGATAATTAACGTAAAAATTGCTATTACTTTAAAATGTTTCATTGTGGTCTCCTTTTCAGTTTTAGATGCGTCTGGTAGCGCGAAGTTCGGATTTTCCGAACCTATTGTATTTACTCTTTATCTATTTTTACCTCTGTGACATTTTCAATGCTTGAGAGTTCATTAAAAAACGTGAGCCACTCCTGTGGGTTCGCTAATTTGACCCGGAACGTCAGTTCAACTAACTGTGATTTTTTGACCCGTTGTTCAAGTAAGCGTTCATAAACGAGATGTTTATTGAAAATAGGACGATAAATGGTTTCAGGATTCTGGTCGGGCGGGAGGCAGAATTCTAAACTAAATTCGTTGTTGTTACCGAAACGTTGATGCCAGTGGTAGATAGCAAGGATGATAACACCGATGAGAAAGGTAGCCAAAATGGCGACCGACGGATTTCCGGCACCGACTGCCATACCGACAGCTAAAGCGTAAAAGACGAAACCGATGTCGCGCGGGTCTTGGATAGCGGTACGAAACCGAATAATAGAGAGCGCACCGACTAAACTAAACGCGCGCGCAATGCTATCACCGATGATGACCATCACCACTGAAATCAGCATACACAGAATCATCAATGTGTCTGTAAAAGATTTTTGCGGAACCCCGCTGTGCGTCCACTGGTAGATGTTAACAATAAAAATACTGAGCGCAAATGAAAGTAATAGCCTAAGGGCATCAACTCCAAGTGTTACAAATGGAGGTAGCGTTAAAAAATCGAGTAGTGTGTTCATTCAAATTTACTATGCCAATTGAAGATTTATACGTAGTCTATCATACTTTGACAAATATGTGGAGAAATTGTTGGAAAATTGCCTATATCCCCGTAACATACGGATTGCTACAGTTATAGTAAATTCCGAAAATAAGCCACCGTAGGGGTCGGGTTCCCCAACCCTTACGGTTCCCTCGCGTAGATATTTATCTATTTTCGGGACTTTCATCACGAGAGATTAGGATACCGACAAACACCCCGGAAAAGACCAAAATAGCGAGAGCATAAGGCGCGGCTTCAGCGAACATCGCCTCTGTTGTGTAACTCCAGACGTTGAGCGCAAGCGTTTCATATCCAGCAGGAGATAAGAGGAAGGTGAGTGGGAGTTCTTTCATTGTTGCAAGGAAAACCAGTGCAGTCGCGGTGAGTATACCGCGCATCAGAATCGGAAAGAGGGTTCTAAAAAACGCCTGTAGGCGTGAATATCCGAGGGATCGGGCCGCCTCCTCTAAGTTCGGAGGTGCCTGGTAGAGCGAACTTCGCACCGGTCCGATCGCTTCCGCTAAGAAATGTAGCACACACGCGGCAATTAACACAGGAAGTGTTTTATAGATAAAAGGCAGAACATTTAAGACAAAAAAGATGAGTGATAGCGCGAATGCGAGCGGCGGTATGGCATAAACGATATAGGCGACTCGTCCCAAAGCATTCGAGATACGCGATGGATGGCGAACACTTATATAAGCGAACGGGACTGCGAGCAGTGCGCATAGAATTCCGGTCGGTATGGCGGCTGAGAACGAACCGATGAGTGCCTCTAAAAGTCCGCCCAATGCGCTTACATCGAAACCTCTAAATATCCACAGAAAGACAGCACCAGCCGGGACAACGACCATTAAAAATATCAGCAAACCGAGGTATAGATACGCGAGACTGCCCCACGCACCGGGTTGAATAAGCGGCAGTTGACGTGAGGTGCCGTGTCCAGCACGATGGAGTGTCACTTCACTTAGCAGCCGCGTCTCAAGATAGAGCAACCCTCCGGTAAAGACGAGAAGCATGAGCGCGAGCCACGCCGCATAAATGTGATCGAAGGAGACCGAGTATTCTATATAAAGCGCGTAACTGAAGGTCTCATAACCCATCAACGACACAACGCCGAAATCGCCGAGTACGTGTAGACTAATGATGAGTCCGCTTGCATAGAAAGCAGGACGGAGTTGTGGAAGGACGACATGGAAGAAAGCCTCGTAATGGTTGTAACCGAGGCTGCGTGCGGATTCTTCAAGATTCGGGTCGAGTCCTAATAAAGCGGTGCGTAAGTTCAGAAAGAGATATGGACTTGTGTAGGCACTGAGTGCAAGGAGCGCACCCCAATATCCGCCCAGACGCGGAATGCTCGTGCCGAAGAACTGCGCGACAATACCTGTGTTGCCTCCGAGTGCCAACAGCGCATAAGCCGTTACATAACCGGGGATCGCAAGCGGGAGCGCGCACAGCACCGTCCAGAGATGTCTGCCTTTTAAGTCTATTCTACTCGTTAACCACGCTGCGGGGGTTGCTAACAACAAGTTGAGGACAAGGACACCGCCGGTCAGCAGAAGCGTGTTAAGGAAAAGCCTCGCGTTTCGCCAACGGAAGACAATCTGCATCAGAGCAGTGCCTTCCGCTGAAAACGCCTTAATTGATAGATAGATTAGCGGGATCAGACCGCCGATACAGACAGCGAGAATCGGTATGCCTGCTACGGCTGCCGGAATAGAGAAATAACGGTGCGCCCTGATTGTCCTTAAATTTAGCATCCAGTTCCCGGAGTCTCACTTTCTAAGCACAATTGCGATATCTATAGGATTTCGACACGTCGCAGTAAATCGACTGTGCCATCAAGATCATCCATCTGATTAAGGTCAAACGTCGGAGCCAGTTCAAGCAGCTCGGACAACGGTAAAAGGTTCGCGTTCGGGATGACACCGTCGATGACAGGATATTCAAATACGTCGCTCGTGAAGTACTGCTGTGCCTTTGCTGATAACAGGAACTCCACAAACTTCAATGCTGCTTTCTTGTTATCGCTGCTCTTTAACACCCCGATACCAGCAACGTTAACGAGATTTCCGGGATCGTCCGCCTTGAAAAAAGTTTGTGCCACCGGATAACTGGAATTCCCTTTTTTGAAACGGAGGAGGTAGTAGTGGTTTGGTAGTCCGAGATCAATTTCGCCAGCAGCGAGTGCCTCTATAATAGGTGTATTCTTGGCGTACTTTTTCGCGCCGTTCGCTTTCATATCGCGCAACCATTCTTCAGCCCGTTCTTCACCGGCTTGCATGCGCAGCGCGGTCACGAATGCTTGAAATGAAGCGTTTGTTGGTGCCCAGCCGACCCTATCTTTCCACATCGGTTGTGTTAAATCGAAAATGCTTTTGGGGAGTTCTTCCATTTTAACGCGTTCAGGTGAGTAGGCAAGCAAACGCGCTCTACCGCTGGTCGCCACCCAGAGTCCATCTGCATCGCGAAAATCCGATGGCACTTTGCCCAATACGGATTTCGGGAGTTTTTCAAACATCCCGTTCTTACTAACGGCACCGAGGGCACCTGCATCTTGTGCCCAGAAAAGTGCAGCCGGACTTTTATCACCCTCTGTCAGGAGTGTCGCCGCTAACTGTGTTGTTTTGGCATAACTTACCTTTACTTCGATACCGGTCTCTTGTTCAAACTGTTTGATAATCGGTTCAACGAGACTCTTACTGCGTCCAGAGTAGATCGTTAGTGTTTCGGCGTGAACTGTCCCAAGGACGGTAAATAAGAGCAAAATCGGCAAAATATAATTAAACAGATGGATTCGGTTCTTAAACATTATGTCTCCTTTAATAAATCGATAAACGGAATGGTGTACACCCGATCAATGTCGGTTTAAATTTTGTCAGATACGGGAGCCAAAAGTTCGGGATTCTTGCACAGATCCAAGTGTACAGTTCTGTCAACGTTTTGGAACGACTTTCCAGCGTGTATTCATGCCTGCCGTGATATGGTCAGCGACGTGGCAGTGATACAGCCAGTTGCCCGGTGTCTTCGCTGTCATATCTACGGTGACCATAGACCCCGGTAGGAGTGACACCACATCGGTTCGTTGTCCGGCGTTTAGGACGGTCTGACCGTGCCAATGTGCAGTATGCATATCAACTTCGGTACCTAACCCGATAAGATACCAACGCACCCTGTCGTCCTGTTCGACTTCCAACCCCTGTAAGTTGCCAAAGATGAACCCGTTAATAGCGTGCTTGAGGTTTCCCTCTTCAGCTTCTTCAGGGGAGTCATAAGCCTCGCTTTGTCCGCTTTCAACGATTTTGCGGTCATTTTCGTTGAAAATTAGGAACAGTGTTGTGAAGGATTTATCAATATCTTTAGGGCGCGGATCGTCGGCTGCCCGTTCCATTCCTTTTTTCGTAACGACGATGGTTCCGATTAAACCGTCGTAGACTTCGGTAACGGCATCGACATGCGAATGATAAACCCAAACGATGGACGATGGATCGTTCGGACCGGGAGCAGCATCGCTATCCACTTCCCAGTGGTAGGTGAACATGCTTCCCGGTTTCACAGCGGCACCGGAGCCTTTCATATCTGCGCCTTCGTTGTCTTCGTCGTATTGTAACCCGTGTACATGTATACTGAGCGGTTTATCGGCGCGATTGAGAAAATGCACCCGAACGCTATCGCCTTCGACAACGTGCAGCTGCGGACCAAGAATCCCCATCCACACCGGTTGTTCGACCTGTGTTGTATAGGTGCTATCGGTATATTGAATATATCGATATTTTTCATAGACGAGTGCTTTGCCCCAAACGTCCAACCCCATACTTGGTCTGATCAGATTTTTCCCGCTCGGTGCGTAGTTCCATTCAACTTTCTCAGCTGCGATCCAATATTCCCGAACTGCTCCGTCGGTGGAAACCGTCCAGAGAGACATTGTCATACCGATAAATATCAGAAGCGCGTAAAATGTAAATCGTGGATTCCTCATATTCAAGTTAAAAAACGAAAGCGATCTGCGACCCCTTCGTTAACTCCATTTTTTGATATTGAGACTCATTTTCAATAATAACGCCTTAAAAATCGGGTCTCATAAAATGCTAAAACTCAATAGGTTAAATTTGCTTTCAATTATACCACACAGAATCGCGGATGTCAAAAAAAATCTTACGTGTATGTATTCCTCTTGTAGTATAAGCCGCCATTTTCTTAGTCTATCTGTGGGTCTAACGCGTCGCGAAGTGCGTCGCCGAGCAGGTTAAAGCCTAAGACGATGAGGAAGATCGCAATCCCTGGAGCGGTAACTGCTAACGGTGCGCGGCGGATGAGGTCTCGGTTTTCGTTGAGCATCGCGCCCCATTCCGGTTCACCGATCTCGGCACCGAGACCCAAGAAGCTGAGTCCTGCGGCATCCAAGATCGCAGCACCGATACCTAAAGTGGCTTGGACGATTAACGGGGCAAGACAATTTGGCAGCACAGTCGTGAAGAGGATACGGTTGTTGCTCGCACCGATCACCTTCGACGCGGTAACATAATCTAACTCGCGGACTTTCAGGACGGCAGCCCGCAAAATACGAGCATATTGCGGGATATAGACGATAGACACGGCGATAATCGCATTTGTAAGGCTCTGACCGAGAATCGTCACAATAACCATCGCGAGGAGGATACTCGGCATCGCGAGCATTATGTCCATCACCCGCATAATCACGTTGTCCAGTTTTCCGCCGTAATAACCGGCAACGGCACCGAAGAGTGTGCCGAAACCGACCGAAAAGGTCATTGCGACTAACCCGACCTTTAAAGAGATACGGGTCCCGTAGACAATCCGACTGAAAATATCGCGTCCTACTTTATCGGTCCCGAGGTAGTGCGAAGCGGAGACTCCTTGAAGGCGTTCAACGATATTTGCCTGTCTCGGATCGTGTGTCGCAATGAGCGGTGCGAAGATGGCAACGATAAGAAAAAATATAATGATTGATGCCCCAATCGTTGCGGACCGATGCCGTAAGAGTTTCCGAAGCGTGTGTTGTTGGCTACTACTGGTTGTCGGTGTACTCATCTCGTTTCGTCCCCCACTCGGATACGCGGATCAAAGTAGGCGTAGAGTACGTCCACGATAAGGTTGACGAACATAAAAACGGTTGCGACGAAAAGCACGCCGCCTTGTACGGCACGGACATCGCGCGCCTCAACAGCGGCGCGCAGCCATGAACCGAGTCCGGGCCACGAGAAGATATGCTCGGTTAAAATCGCACCGCCCAACAAGTAGCCGAATTCTAAACCGATAACCGTCAAGACCGGTACCATACTGTTTTTCATTGCGTGCCTACTGATGACCTTCCAGCGTGGTAAACCTTTCGCATAAGCCGTCGTAATGTAGGGTTGGTTTAGCACTTCAAGCAGACTTGAGCGGGTCATCCGAGCGATGATTGCTAACGGGATGGTGCCTAATGTAACCGCTGGTAGAATGAGATGCGCAACGGCATCCCAGAAAGCCGTAAAGTTCCCGACGAGCAGCGTGTCAATCAGGTAAAAACCGGTTTTGGATTCGACATCTAAACCTATGACGACATCCAACCGTCCTGTACTCGGCAGTATAGGGAGGAAGTAGGAGAAAAGGAGAATCAGCATCAACCCCAACCAGAAGATTGGCATAGAGATTCCAGCGAGGGATACCGACATAGAGAAATAGTCGAGAAAGGTTCCGCGAAAGATCGCTGCGATAATGCCTGCTGCGATCCCGAAGAAAATCGAAAACGCCATAGCCGCGAGGGTTAGTTCAGCCGTCGCGGGAAAATAGCGTCTGATTTCATCGACGACAGGCTGTTTCGTTTTAAAGGAGTGCCCGAAGTCGAGGTGTGCGGCATCCCACAAGAATTTGGCGTATTGGTGATACAGCGGTTTGTCGAGTCCCATCTCCTTTCGGAGTTCTATCAATGCGGCTTCGGTTGCGCGTTCACCTAAAATAGCGACAGCGGCATCGCCGGGAATGAGATGCACCATCAGAAAGACGAGAAGCGATACCGCTAAAAGGGATAAACCGATTGAAAGGAAACGTTGAAGTAGATATGAGAGCAAACGTCTAACCTTTTGTTTTTTAAACCGTCAAGAACGACTTTTATATTAGATATGAGATAGTGTCAGCCAGTCCGCGAACGAAAAATTTAGAAAAATGGGTTGTGTGATTTTTCCTCGCCGACAGTTGTAGAGGGACCGTGTCCCGGAAATAGCCTCACCGCATCTGGAAGTGAGAGCAGATTGTCTCGGACGCTCTCAATCTCATCTTGATAGGAGATATTAGGACCACCGACCGAACCGGCGAAGATCGCATCGCCGACGAATGCCACGCTCTGCGTGAGGAAACTACACCCACCGGTCGTATGTCCGGGTGTATTGACAACGGTTACCATCAGTTCACCGATGGAGAGAGCATCGCCGTGGACGACTTCACGTAACGCGCTTTTGCTCTGCGGTTTCGGTTCGTCTTTATGGATGTAGGTGTCGCACCCAGTTTCGGTTTGGAGTTTCGGCAACCCGTTGGTATGATCGCCGTGGGAATGTGTCAGCAGAATCGCAGTGGGATTCACATTGCGAGCATCGAGTTGTTCCAAGATAAGGTCTGGGTGTGCGGCGGTGTCGATTATCGCGGCATCGCCGGTCGCTTTACAGATCAAGAGGTAAGCGTTGACGGGCCAACCACCGACGGGTGCACTGATTGTAACCACTTCAAGGTTTGCGTCGTCCGTCTGCTGAGAGGGTTCGGGTTCCCACTGTTCAGTCGCAATATCAAGCAGTTTGGCACCGTCTAAATTCAGTACTTCCGCCAAACGAAAAACTTGCGTTTCTGTCGGTTTTAAGGTATACTGTTCCATACGCGCGAGTTCTGCTTCTGTAATACCCGCAGCGGTTGCGATTTCGCTTTCGGATAGGTTCTGCCCGCGTCGGGCTTTGCCGATGATGTCACCAAATTCGTCTTCAAGTGAATATGCCATGGTGGTTTTCTCCCTACTTTATTGATTTAAAAAACATTATAGCAAATAGTTTAGTGTAATACAATTGAAAATAACGGACATCGAAATAGGAGGGACTGATGAGCATTCCCAAGAACGGTTATGAACAGGCGGCAATATCCCTCGCACCGCTGGAAACTGATATGACATTAGAAGATTTTCTTGAGAGCGATTTAGAGGGATATGAATACATGAAAGGAAAGTTAATACCGATGGCAGCTGCATCATGGGAACACGGAATAGTCAGCGCGCGGATTTTTCTGTGCTTAGGTTTGTACGTGCGTGAGAATCAACTTGGCGAGGTGGTTACGCCGGACACGGGCTTTCAAGTCGGCGAGCGCGTCTTGAAACCGGATATCGCTTTTATTTCTTCAGCACAACTGCCTGACGACTTAAGCAGAGCATTCCCGGTGCCACCAGACCTTGCCGTGGAGGTGGTTTCGCCATCAGATGTTTTCCGACGTGTGATTGAAAAAGCATTCGCCTATCTGGAATCCGGTACGCAGATCGTATGGATTGTCGAACCTACTTCACAAACGGTACGAGTGTATCGATCCGAAAAA
Organism: Candidatus Poribacteria bacterium; assembly: GCA_012270865.1. Taxonomy (GTDB): domain Bacteria; phylum Poribacteria; class WGA-4E; order WGA-4E; family WGA-3G; genus WGA-3G. The sequence continues at coordinate 19,724 of JAAXHL010000171.1, forward strand.
CCTATCAGGGTGTTAGGAATTAACGACACACTCACGGGTGAAGATGTCGTTGAAGGGTTTTCGTGTCAAGTGGCACAACTTTTTGAATAGAGAGTATTGAAACAAGGTAAACTAAATATGGAGGAATGAAAATGAGACAACAAGACGCTCATGGAGTCACCCAAGAGATACTTCCACCTCCAAAGAAGATGACGTTGGAAGAATTTCTTGAGAGTGATTTAGAAGGATACGAATACGTCAAAGGAGAATTAATACCCATGCCACCGACATCAGGCATACATGGCGAAATTAGTTCTAATATACATTGGCACCTATACTCACACGTTCGCGCGAATCAACTGGGACGTGTGTATATAGCCGACACCGGTTTCCAGATCGGTGAACGGGTGTTGATGCCCGATATCGCGTTCGTTTCTACAGCAAGACTGCCTGATGACAGACAAAAAGCGTTCTCCATACCGCCGGACCTGGCCGTGGAGGTCGTTTCTCGGACAGACATATTGCATCGTGTTGAGGAAAAGGCATTTGCATATCTCGAAGCAGGGACCCGGATGGTCTGGGTGCTCAAGCCTGTATCGGAGACAGTAATGGTCTATCGTTCTAAAACAGACATCAGGGTACTGACTTATGAAGATACACTCACAGGTGAAGATGTCGTTGAAGGGTTTTCGTGTCAAGTCGCACAACTTTTTGAATAAGGAGGAGGCGGGCGAAGCTTGCAAGCCCGTAAAACTAAAGTATGAAACTTGGTTTAGTTACATATAATATGGCAAAAGATTGGGATGTCCCAACAATCATTGAACGGTGTGTGGAGACAGGATTTGCGGGTGTGGAACTGCGGACGACGCATGCACACGGCGTTGAAGTCGAGCTCTCTGCAAGCGAGCGCGCAGCGGTAAAAAAACAATTCGACGACTCCCCGATTGAGATTGCTGGCTTGGGTTCCGCGTTCGACTATCATTCCACAGATCAAGCAGCTGTTCGACAGAATATAGAAGGGACAAAAGTATACTCGCAACTGGCGGCAGATGTCGGTGCCCCCGGCGTTAAGGTGCGTCCGAATGGGCTGCCGAGTGAAGTACCTGTCGAGAAAACGCTCGAACAGATCGGGTTAGCACTGCGTGAGTGCGGTGAATTCGCCGCTGACCTCGGCGTGCAGATCCGGTTAGAAGTCCACGGGGGCGGCACCTCCGAACTCCGACATATCCGTACGATTATCGATGTTGCTGACCATGATAATGTCTATGTCTGTTGGAATTCCAACTTCGGTGAAGTCGAAGACGGTTCCATTGAGAACAACTTTAACTATGTCAAAGGCAGAATCGGTTTAGTTCATATCACGGAGCTCCACCGACGCGAGTATCCGTGGCGGCAACTCTTTACGCTGTTGAAGGAATCCGGTTATACCGGGTACACCCTCGCCGAGATCGCTGGCAGTTCTGACCCCGTGCGCGTGATGAATTTTTATCGGGCATTGTGGGAAGAATTAACCGGATAATAAGGAGGCATTCTAATGAATATTCCAAAAGTCGGTCATGAACAGGTTATAATCCCTCCCACCCCGATAGAAACCGATATGACGCTTGAGGAATTCCTTACACGCGAAGATACGCTTACCGGTGCAGATATCATCGAAGGATTTTCGTGTAACATCTCACAACTTTTTAAATGAGGATAGACACCATTGTTCGGATCGCGATTTTACATTTTATCTATAGGGATACTTCTCTTGAGTGCTATCAATGTCGGCGCAACCCCTGAAACTGTCCATCTTAGTAATTCTATGTGGAAGGTTGATATTATTCCGCACTCGCTTGCGATGAAGGCGCAGCCTACAGATACGGAAAAAGGGGTACCGATTTCATCAGGACAGATAGGACTCGGCGATGTAGCGGAATTCTCTCAAGACGGCAACACTGTCAGTTGGCGATTTCCAAATCGTTTTCTCACTGTTCGTTTTGAACTGATAAAAGAATCGCTATCCGTGGAATTCGTTCACGATAAACAGACAAGCGACACACCGCGTTTAACATGGCCCGTTATTGAAGATTCCGAATCTCTCCGCGCTTATATTCTGCCCCTTTTTGAGGGGAGTTACGTCCCGAAAGATGACATCACATGGCAAGATTTCCTATCGAAACGGAGCCCGATAAACACGACTGCGGGTCTCTCAATGCCGTTTTGGGGGTTAGACCTCACTGATCGGACGCTTACCTACATCTTGACCAATCCGTTTAACAACCAAATCCGGTTTAATAAGTCAACATCTTCGGCGTTAGGTATGGAGGTATCGCACGCTTTCACACCGAATTGGGAACAGAAAAGATACGGATTGCGTATCTCACTCGGTGCAGCATCGCCGGTCGCACCTGCGAAACAGTACCGACACTGGTTGAAGCAGAACACTGAATTCGTCTCCTTCGCTGAAAAGATTGAGAAAACACCTGCGGCGGAGAAATTGCTCGGTGCCGCGCACGTCTATTTGTGGGGTGGCAAACTCCTCAGTGAACACGACGTTACGGATTGGAAAACGTTTGCAACAAGGCTGAAAAGTAATAGTAAGATTGCGGCACGGATATGGACACAACTGAATACTGAAACCCGTGAAGCCTTACAAGAGATTGTTCAGTCGGATTACGCATCTAAATATGTCCGACGGGTTGTAAGTCGTGCGATAAGTGAACAACTTGAAAAGCAGAATTTCTACGACTCATCTCTTTGGACAGAGGTTCCACTTACACCAGAAGCGGAGCGTTTAATCTCGCGAGACGTATCCACGCTATCGCTCACGGAACTTTATCGCCGCAACTGCCTTGTATTCTACGCCGTGTTTTCGGACATCCTCCGGCATCCAGACGAATGGGGTGACGGTCTCTCCGTAAAATTATTGGAACAATTTGCCGAAAATGGATTGGACCGCCTCTGGCTCGGTGTGGACTCATGGCAGGAGGGGTTTCGGCATCCGACCGCTATCGCGAAGGCAGCAGAACTCGGTTATCTCATCGGACCCTACGATTCCTACCACAGCATCCATCACCCTGACGAAAAGGAGACATGGGAGACCGCACAGTTCGATCTGACCCTTTATGAGACGGGCGCGATTGTCAATGCAGACGGCACGAAAAACCGAGGGTTTAAAAAGAAGGGATACCATTTAAGTCCGTTGGTCGCGCAACCGTATGTCGAAAATCGTGTCAACGGTATCCTCGAACAGATGTCATCAGGCTTCAATACATGGTTTATTGATTGCGACGCTTACGGTGAACTCTTTGACGACTATTCAGCATCACATCCTGCAACGCAGTTAGACGATATGAACGCGCGCTTGGCACGTATGGTGTGGATTCGGGATACGCACAACATGGTCGTCGGTTCGGAAGGTGGTGCTGCATATTCGGCACCAACGCTCCATTTCGCACACGGCATGACGGTTCCCGTCATCGGGTGGGGTGATCCGGATATGAAGTCTAAGACCTCGCCTTACTATGTCGGTGGTTACTGGCCCCCCGAAGGTCCAGCGATCCATATAAAGCAGGTCCCTCTCAAACCGAACTACCTCTATCACTATTACGATCCGCGTTTCCGCTTACCGCTTTATCAGATTGTGTTCCACAATTCGGTGATAACGACGCATCATTGGGGTTCTGGCAGCCTCAAGTTTGAGAACACCATCGGAACGTTGGCACTGTTGGAGATGCTCTACAATGTGCCACCGTTATACCATCTGAACATAGAAGAATTTTCAAAACATAAAGCCTGGATCACGCGGTACTATGCGTTCTTTTCGCCGTTGCATCGGCAAATCGGCGGACAGGTGATGACAGATTTTGAATGGCTAAGCGCTGACAGACTCGTTCAACGCACCGAGTTCGGTGATACAGTCGAAATATTCGCAAACTTCGGAACGGATGCGTTTGAATATGGTGACTTGGTAATTCCTGGACGAAGTGTGATGGCAAGATGGATGGATACTGGTAAAATTGAAGTGTTTTCCGTGGAATAATTTAAGCCTCAGGACTATTTAGTTTTATGGTTTGGAAACTTATTTTCAACGCAAATCCTTGCTACTGATGTGCAGAGAATCCCTTGTAGCATAGGCTGTTAGCCTGTGCCTAAAGGAGCTCAACCTAACAGGATACGCTACAAAAGAGAAAACTAAACGAACCTGATCTAAGTCTCATTTGTGATTGACAGAGATGGAAAAATGTGATACACTTTTGAAAATTTATCTACGTGGAGGTTTATTGCGTAAGTATGACAAAGTTTCCTAATCAAGAAGGGCTCAATAAAGCACTCAACATATATAGATCTGCAATGCGTTCTTTCATTGTTTGTTGTTTGGAGAAGGTTCACCCCAAAGGTGTTGAGGAGCTCATTGTTGACTCTTTGAACAATAAGGCAGCTGATAAATTTGAGCAAGACCTACATCTTTACAAAGGGAACATTGAAGCCTCAATAGACATTAATACTTTCCCACACATTATCAGAAATCGTTGGGGTGATGTCTTTGAGCAACAGTTTAATCCCTATTCAAATGTCCGAAGCGTGATTAGCCTGATAGTGGACGGTAGAAACCAGTGTGCGCATTTAGATACAGAAGATTTAGATTTAGATTATACTTGGACATACTTGTTTTTGATCTCTGATGTACTTAGCCAGATTAATCGACCAGACGCAAAACGTGAAATTGAAACTATTTTAGATGAACTCTTTCCTGATGATAATGATGAACGCATTGCGGATATAACTAAACAGCGTGACGTAGCAAAAGCAGAGAAAATTGAATTGGAGAAACAACTCAAGACTAAATCAGATCGGTTGGCAGAAGTGGAAGTAGAAAAGGCTGAATATGCAGAACTTCTAGACACGGTGGAAAAAGAGAAGATTGAGATTGAAAAGCAACTTGAAGATATGTCTAATCAGTTGAACACAGCAAAAGCGGAGAACGCTGAACTGAAAGCAGAAAGTGACGAACGTATCAAGATTCTGGAACAAGCGAAGGCAGAGTTGGCTGATGTGAAAGAGGAATTCGCTGCTCACAAGAAGCGTTTTCCACCATTACCAACAGACGATCCAATGCCCGCTGATAATCCTCCTGATTCTATCATTTTCCACGGCACCACCTTTACAAAACATTGCGATCAGTACTGTGTTACAGGAGATGCTATTACCCAAAGTTTCTGGCGCTACTGGCACTCACTAGGACCGGAAGGGAAAGAGGAGATGCGGGACGCGGGATGGAGTGTTGAGAAAGTAGACGACGATTATTGGGAAATAATAATCTCTCCAGGAGATTTTGAGGCATGGGTGGAAGAAGATGACGAACCCTTAGGACCATCCACACAACTCTCTTCTGCCTTAACGGAATCTATACGACCCTCTTATGAAAGAACATCTCTGCCCACAGTTCAAGAGATGGGGCAACCCGCACTTGAACTTTTCGCGGACAAAAAAGAACACCGTCGAGTGGAGATGATCAATCTCCTTACTGAACATTTCTCGTTGGATGATGACGAAAGGCGTTACATAAGCAAAACTGGACAGGTAGAGAAACATCTGATGAAGGAAGGATTGATAGAACGAACCAGAACAGGATATTACCGGATAACAACTTATGGACTTGAGGTTGTGAATGACGTTCCATTTTAAGTTATAATCGCTGATATGAACCGGTGTCCTGTAACTATAGATATGGATTATAAAGGTTCTCTACATACATTGGAAACCAGAATGGCATGCGAAATATTAAAGCAAAAAATTCATGATACGCTCAGGGGTGGATACTTCAGCGATGCAAAAGATTTTGTAGATGTTTCCGACGGTTCCGCTGACCATGTCCATATTGTCATTGTTAGCCGAAAATTCAATGGACACACCATGGGAGACAGAAGTGATACCATTCGCTCAGAACGCGAAGATCGAATCTGGGCAGATATCGTCCAAGTGTTATCGGAGGACGAATTGGAGCATATTTCTCGTATCGTCGCTGTAAACCCCGAAGAAATTAAGATCTATACCTAACACTCTACATACCTTCTCCTATAACATCTGTGTTTCCCGAATTTCGCTGGAGATAGAAACTATGTTCATGCAGAAATTCAAAGCCTGCCTTCGGTTTCTTGGAATCTTGTTGCTAAGGTTCTTTTTGGGAATCGTGGTTGCTTACTTATGGCTCTTTGCTGTGGCGTATCTTTTTCATATCATAATGGATGTCGGGATGATGTCTCCACCTGACATTTTGGATCATTTCTACGATACTACGGTTCCAAGGGAGGAACGCTACGATGGTAGAGCGGCGGAATTTTATGGTTTTGCTTGGCGAATTGGGTCGATAGGTGGTTGGTGCTTTATTGCTGTTGGCGGTATCTGGGGTTTCTTGCAAGGAAGGTTAGATCCCTGGAGATGGTTAAGAAAACGACACACTTAAAAAAACAGGTCATCTTTGAAAGGAAATTATGAATCATATCGAATTTTATCAAGCGAAACTCAATTACGAAACAGATTCTTGGGATCTGTATGAAGCACTTAATAACGGAGAACCTATTATCGTCATAGATGCGCGTTCTCCGGAGGCTTACGCACTTGAACACATACCGACATCCATAAATATCCCGCATCGAACAATGTCTGAGACGACCACGAGCGAACTCGATAAATCTAAGGTGTATGTCACGTATTGTGACGGCATCGGTTGTAATGCCTCTACCAAAGGTGCTTTGAATATGGCGAAATTGGGGTTCCGTGTTAAGGAGTTGATGGGCGGTTTGGATTGGTGGAAACGCGACGGTTATGAAACGAAGGGTGAACACGGTGCTCCGGGAAATGAGGTTGTATGCGGGTGTTAAATACGATAGCAGAATTTAATTTGCAACTGCGGATAAGATAATGTATAATTAACATCAGTCTATTTCGCTTGCAGCAAAAACCACTATTTAACTTGCAATTGCTGATGAGATAGGTTATAATTAACATTAACAATCCCCCATAGCTCAGTCGGTAGAGCAGATGGCTGTTAACCATCGTGTCGGCGGTTCGAGTCCGTCTGGGGGAGTTCTTAATTTTGCTGACGCGCTTTGCCATTCATTTGGGTTGTCAAGGTTCGTCAGCAAAAATTTTTAAGGGTTCCGTCAAACTACAGTAAAGTCCGATGCTTAATGAACAAGGTTTGACACCGCCGCTGCCGAAGATTGCATTTTGCCCCCGTTCGGTAAACTGCCTAACTATTCGAGGTATTGGAAATGAGAAAAAATCGCTTCTTCACTTTTATATTTTCAGTTGTGCTTGTTGGAAGTCTAATCATCTTTATGCGACTTGATAGCTGCTCCAATCTGCCGCTTAGTGCTGACAACGAAAACTACCTTGATCTCAACGAAGTAGGCGTGACAGTACTCATCGGCCCCGATAAAGCCATGATTGTTCTGGACATCAGCCAAAAGTTCCCGGATGCCATCTCACTCATCAATTATTCAATGGATGAACACGACTTAGTGCTGAAATCCCCAACGCAAACCAGATCGATACACGTGATGTCCCAATTGCAGATAGGAGAGAGCGAAGTTTTCCATCTACAGGATCGGATTCGGCTTGTAATACATTGTAAAAAACCAATTTAGGACGGTGGCTAATATGCCTAAGAAATTTACCGATGCACAGCTCGATGAACTCTTAGCGAAGGGTTATTTAATTGTACCCGACTACTATTCGGGTGAACAACTTGCGGAGATGCAGGCTGCCCAACGCCGTGTACTCCCGACATGGGAAGAAGTCAAGGACGATCCACCCCCCGGTAGAGCAATTTTGACCGAATTCCCGCCCGCTGAAATGGCTTTATTGCGTGCAATCGTGGACCACGATGCATGGGACTTCGCACGTAAATTTCTGAAAACGGAGCATATTCATTTTCGTGCGGGATGTATGATTGCTCGTTATCCCGGATTCAAAGGCCCGGGTGTCGGTGGCGATCCGAGCAATTTACACATCGATAACGGCAACAACTCGTTGCTACCGCAGTCCGAGAGTGCTCGTGAATTTGGGCAACTCGGTTTTTGGGTACACCTTGAGGATGTTGACGCAGACCAAGCACCGCTTAGACTGCTTGCTAAGGAACACGGACGCGATACCTCTAAATACGAACCGCTTATTTGTAAAGGCGGAACGCTCTGTATCTTCAACAACTACACGCTGCATTCCGCGAGCGATTATCTGCGGGAAGACGGACAACGCTTCACCTGGGGATTCGGTTTAGGACGCGCAGACCACTATTGGGAAGGTTTTCGGCACTATACAGATAAAGGACGAAATCCGACATTCTCGAAATTCATCGGTACGTTAACGGCAGCGGAGCGTGAAGTTTTTCGATTCCCACCCGCTGGTCATCCGTACTATACATTGCAAACACTGCAGGCATTAGAAGAACAGTACCCGGGTTGGAACGCCCGCGGAGAGTATTAATCATATATTGCTAACCAAGATAAGGGAATGGCGCATGAATCAAGATTTTCAAATTAAACAGGAGTTTTTTCAGACACTTACTCAGTTTGTTTCATCACTTGACGAACATGTTAGTACAGACGACGGGCAATGGAGTATCAAGGGATTTATTGATGTGTGTCGGAATATTTATACAATTTCTTCGGATACCAAAATAATATCAAAGATCCTTGAAATACATCTTTTCCCTCGCATCCTCGGTTTCGCGGAGGAGATTGGATACCGAGTGGTTTTAGCAGAGCATCAGAATTATTATCCAGACATCTCTTTCGTGCGTGCTGATAATGAAGACATCAAATTTGCTGTCGATTTCAAGACGACCTACCGTTTGCCGGACTCTCCAGAGTTTTGCAACGGATTTACACTGGGATCCCGCGGCGAATACTTTGTAAATAGAACCAGCTCAAAGAACATTCAATTCCCCTATAGCCAATACCAAGCCCATTTCTGTTTAGGGATCATTTACAGTAGGCATATAGTAGATGAAACCCGCACTTATAGGTTTGAAGAACTTCGTTCTATCTCTTCTGTAATAAAGGACTTTGAATTCTTCGTCGCAGAAAAATGGAAGATAGCGAGCGACAAAAGTGGTAGTGGCAATACCGCAAATATCGGAAGTATAAATAAAATTACCGATATAGTTTCAGGACGTGGCATGTTCTCGGACTTAGGTGAGAACTGGTTTGATGATTATTGGATGAACTATGGTAAGATCACCGTCACGGAAGACGATGGAAAAACAAAACAGATTAGAAACTTGAAAGACTTTGTCACGTATAGGGACGGAGATGTTGGGTTAATTATACCCAAAGCAAGAAAAACAGGGCAGAGGAGTCGAAACCAATGATGAGAGTTATGATTCCACCGATTAAGTGTCAGGGGATAAAAAGCAAGCTTGTTCCTTTTATAAAGCGAACTGTGGATTGGTCTTTTGAAGGCAGATGGATTGAACCGTTTATGGGGTCGGGTGTTGTCGGTTTCAATATCATACCGCGTAATGCTGTCTTTGCAGATAGCAACCCGCATCTGATTAACTTCTATAACGCAATTGCGAAGGGAAAGATTGATGGCTTGATAGTGAGAAAATTCCTTGAGCAACAAGGCGAAATACTATCAAAATTCGGGCAGGATTACTATTATGAAGTGCGAGAACGGTTTAATAAAAGGGGCGAACCTTTAGATTTCCTTTTTCTAAATCGCTGCTGTTTCAACGGCATGATTCGGTTCAATCGAAAAGGCGATTTTAATGTACCTTTCGGACACAAACCACAGCGATTTTCCAAAGCATACATCACAAAAATTGTGAACCAAGTTGACTACGTTTATGTTATGTCAAGGCATTCCAATTGGTCATTTATCTGCCAAAATTACAAGGAAACACTCAAAGAGATTTCTGAAGACGATTTTGTCTACTGTGATCCGCCTTACGTTGGACGGCACGTCGATTATTTTGATAGTTGGAACGAGGAAAACGAACGATACCTATTCGAGATTCTGAATCAATCTCCTTGCAAATTTATTTTATCCACTTGGCATAGCAACCAGCACAGAGAGAACATCTTCCTTAAAACACTGTGGTCGGATTTTCAGGTGCTAACAAAGGAGCACTTCTATCACCTCGGTGCGAAAGCGGAAAATAGGAAACCGATGCTTGAGGCGTTGGTGATGAATTTCACGCCTAAACATTTACACGAAGAACCAACAGAGCAAGCCGAACAACTTCTGCTTCTTGAAAAGTTGGCAGAGTATCAAAAAAGTGACGGATTGGTGTCGTGAGATTGAAATAGGACTTACGCAAACTGAGCATCTATCAGAGATTTGGACACAAAAAAGCGGTATTTGCTATATTTTAAACCCCCTAAATCCCCCTTATCAGGGGGACTTTAAGAGGAAATTCGTAAGTCCTATAAACTATTATAATGTCCAAGGATTGTTTTTTATGAAAAACATGGTGTTAATACCCGCTGGCAATCTTGATATCGGAAGCGTCAACGCTTTTTATATTGACACGCACCCCGTGACAAATCTTGAATACCAGCAGTTTCTGGTTGAAAACCGACAGTGGCAAAAATCGCAGATTAAGGATAGGTTTCACGATGGGGACTACCTAAAGCATTGGGATGGCAATAACTACCCCGAAGGAAAAGCGAATCACCCTGTTGTCTACATCAGTTGGTTTGCGGCGATGGCTTGCGCTTTGTGGGCAGGGAAACGACTCCCTACAGAAGCTGAATGGGAATACGCTGCACGCGGGGGGCTTGCCAACCAGAACTATCCGTGGGGTGATACGAGCGATAATACCAAAGCGAATTATGATAGAAATGTAGGCGATACTACCCCTGTGGGTAAGTATTCGCCTAACGGTTACGGCTTGTATGATATTACTGGCAACGTTTGGGAATGGTGTCTGGACCTTTACGACGATGATTTTTTCTTCGCCACGCCTCGGAAGAATCCACGCGCAGGAACAAATGAGATCGGTTGGTTGACAGCCAATTTCACAGACATTGAAACGATCCCCATAAGGGCGTTACGAGGGGGTGGTTGGAGTGCCACGGAAAAAAGCATCTGCGTCACCCATCGCTTACTGCTTTCACCCACAAACACAATCTACGATTACGGCTTTCGTTGTGTGCAGTCAACGTTAGGAACTACTGCCCAGTAGGAACAAGACGCACCATAGTGGCAGGCTTCTTCGGCAGCAATACCACGGTTCTGCTACCTCCGATGAGACAAAGGCGTTACCCAAGAGTATTAAAAACCCGTTTTTCGGAGCGGTTCGGACATCAACCATCCGATTACGTTGATGATATCGTCCTGCTGTTCCTGTAACATTACTTCGATGAGTGCCGGTTTCTCAGCGGCGAGCGCGTCCTGTAAGGTCGCCTTGAAATCGCCTAAATCCTCAACCCGCTTAGTGTATGCACCGAAAGACTTTGCGAATTCGACGAAATCAGGATTGCACAGGTCAGTATCAATCGTCCGTCCCTCACACCCTTTCAATTGAGACCCTTTAATCGCAGACAAAGCACCGTCGTTCACCACAATCGCCACGACGTTAATACCGTATTTCATAGCAGTCGCCATCTCTACGGCACCCATCAGAAACCCACCATCGCCACTGAAACAGATAACTGGACGGTCGGGATATGCGACCTTCGCACCGATCGCCGCCGGATACGCGTGCCCTAACGCTACACCGATATTCGGATAGAGAAAAGTCCGCGGATCGTAGATAGGAAATTCAGCAAAAGAAGCGTAACCGAGGGCGTGGACATCAATCGCGTAGATCGTATCTCTTGGAAGCACATCCTGTAATTCGTGAATGACCGGTAGGGACGGCTGCGCATCAAACTTCTTTCGGAGTTCTGCAAGTATATCATCCCATCCATTTTCGCCGCGCGGGACATCTTCAATAAGTGCCTGCAACGTTAGTCTCAAATCGCCTACGACCCCTACATCACACGGATATTCAAGCCCAATTTCGCCCGCGTCCTCGTCGATTTGGATGAACGGTTGCGGCAGTTTCAGGCTCCAATTTCGGGTATCAATAGAAGTAAAACGCGGTCCGATGCCGATTAAACAGTCGCCCCGCTCAAGTGCCTCACGTCCGAGGTAACCGTAGCAGATTTGTAACGCCAACGGATGGTCTTCTGATAAGACACCTTTTCCATTACGGGTGACGATGACAGGTGCATTTAATTTTTCGGCGAGGAGACGGAGTTCATTTCGCGCGTTTGAATGAAAGACAGCAGAACCAGCGAAAATCAAGGGCATCTTAGCGTTGCGGATCGTCTCAACGGCAGTGCTGAGATCTACATCGTCGGGTGGTGGTAACTCGTCCCGCTCCACACGCGGCGGGATTCGTACCTCTCCTTCGCCTGTAACGACATCCATCGGGAACTCCAACATTGTTGGTCCCGGTCTCCCGTTACGCATCGCTTTAAAAGCGTTTTCGACAACGATGGGAATCTCGGCGACGGTCCGGGCGATAGCACAGTACTTGGTAATTGACGCAAAGAACCGCATCTGATCCAAGCCGTGGAACATCTTGCTCGGATGCTTACTATAGAGACTGGAATCGCTCTGTCCGGTGATGAGCAGAACGGGTGCGCAATCGGTGAACGCCTCCAAAATTCCGGTAGAGGCATTACTTGCACCTGGACCCGGTACAGTGATAGCGACCCCGACTTCTCCCGTTGCGCGAGCGAAGCCGTCTGCCATCTGTGTCGCAGCGTATTCATGTCGGACGAGGTAGTGATCAATCGTACCGCTGCCTCGCCGCAGCAAGGCATCGTAAATCTGGATATTTTGGGTGCCGGGCATTCCGAAAACCGCTGAGACTCCCTGTGCTTTCAAGCATTCGATGAGAATATCTCCGCCTTTCACGTGTCAATCTCCTTTGTGTTCTTTAAGAAAATTTTCTAACCACGCGTCAGGATCGTATCCGAATCTGCGTAGGAGTTGGCAGCCGACACGTTTTAGATAATTTGGGATAAGATTAAAGAGCTTAAGTCGCCAATTCATAATGGGTAAAGAAATCAGGATTACGCCTATAGGATAGTGCTACCGGTAGTTTCATCAAAAAAGTGCATCCGTTCCGAAACGAACGAAACATAGAGATGTTGTCCGATTTCTGCTGCAAAGTTAGGTGCAGTAACTGCCTTGAGGATCGTCCGCGCGCCTGCTGCATCCGCTCCGAGAGTCAACTCAACGATTGTCTCCGCACCAAGGGGTTCAACACTATAGACTTCAGCCTGAAAAGCGTTCGGAATAGGCTGATGACTCACAATAACATCTTCAGCATGCGTCCCGAAAACAGTCCCGTCATCTGTAGCACGTTCATTGAGTGCTTTGACGATCTGTTCGGCTTCGATTGTTACTGTGTTGTCGTTTCCTGTGGTGTTTGCTAATGTCAGTTGAAGCTCACCGTTGGCACTGGAGATGTCGCACGAGATACAATTCATGCTCGGATTGCCGATGAAACCTGCGACGAATAGGTTCGCAGGGTGGTTATAGATGTCTGAAGGTGTCCCTAACTGCTGGATTCTCCCCGCTTCGAGGACGGCGATCCGGTCCGCCATCGACATCGCCTCAATCTGGTCGTGTGTTACATAGAAGGTAGTTGTGCCGAGTTCACGTTGTCGCCAACGGATTTCGGCGCGCATCTCCGTCCGGAGTTTCGCATCCAAATTCGATATCGGCTCGTCCATGAGGAAGACTTGCGGACGACGTACCATTGCGCGTCCGAGTCCGACTCGCTGCGTTTCGCCGCCACTCAACTGGTTCGGGGTCCGCATGAGCAAATGTTCAATGTGGAGCATCTGTGCAATATCTCTGACGCGCCGGTCTATTTCCTCTGCCGAAAGTTTTCTCGGATGCAGTGGGAACGCCATATTCTCGTAGACGCTCAGGTGCGGGTAGAGAATATGCGATTGGAAGACGAAAGCGACATCACGTTCTGCAGGCGTTCTATCGTTGACGCTGACACTGTCCAAGTAGATCGTCCCGTCCTCCGGTTTATCCAAGCCAGCGATACAACGGAGCGTCGTCGTTTTTCCTGCGCCGGTCTGCCCGAGCAGCACGAAGAATTCTTGGTCTTGGACATCAAGCGTGATGTCGTCAAGTGCGATGAGGTCGCCGAAGCGTTTTGTGATGTTTTCGAGTTTTACTGTCGCCATAGATCTTCTACTGTTTTATCTATTCAGGACTTACGCGGCGTGCTCTTTTGTAGCATAGGAAACCGTTAGTTTGTGCCTTAGTATAGCATGAATCGCGTTTTTCTTTTTAAAAAATATTGACATTATTTGCAATTTTTCGTATAATTATTAACATAAGTTGCTCCCTATAAGTTTTTAGACATGGAAACACCGTCTTTCGGAAAAAATGCTGATACTTAGCCCATATTTTCTGACGTAAACTCTCGTTTGCGTTCCACAGATGCCCAAACTTGAGTTTGAGCGACAAGGTAGCAACTTGGGTTAATTATCATCAAGTCAACCCTCTGACGGCTGTTCAAGACTGTAAAAGGTGACGATCATGCAAAGCAGACAGATTGCTATGAACAGCACCCAACGGATTTTAGGGCTACACCGGCTCTATGGTGTTTGTGTTGCTGTGCGCCGCGTGTGGCTATGTTCGCGGCTTTCGTGTATTATTAGTTATGAGGTAACTCTGCATGGTTACGCCCTTTCCCCCCCCCCACTTAATATTTAATAAGTATTATACTTCACAAGATAGTATAACCTTCAGGGTTGTTCTATCTTTGGCATGCCTGCGCGCGTTACGGCTTGCACCGAGCACCTCGGCGCGGGCTTTTTGTGTTACAGATGATAACCCTAAATCAACTGTAGAGATATTCAGCAAATAATCTGATTACACTTTTATAGTGATAAAAGGAGCTCGTTATGAATTATTTAAGAAAGGTGCTAATTTTTAGCATTGTGTTATTGGTGTGCGGTTTCCAGTCGATTTCCTTGGCGAACGATACTTGGGACACCGCGGGTGAATTAGCTCCGATTGGTGAATGGAGCAATAATATGGATCCCGCAGGTGATGTCGATTGGTTTTACGTCGATATCGCAGTTGCCGGACTGTTTGAAATCTGGTCGGACAGCAACCTTGACATGTACTGCAACCTCTACGATAGCAACCTAAATTGGATAGACGATGATGATGATTCGGCTGGGGACCTTGATTTCTATATAGCAAGAAATCTATCCCCGGGAAGATATTATATTAGAATTCATGAGTTGAACGGTGCGGTTGGACGTTATGATTTATACAGCTATTTTACTAGCTGTGATCCAACCGTCCTGAACAATAGTCCCGATCCGAACGATAGTAATGGCACACGGACGGATGCGGACGATTTAGACGTCCCTGGTACACTTGACTATTCGATAAGTCCCGAATGTGACGTAGATTGGCTCCGATTGAATGTTACAAGTAATGGGACTTTGAATATCTGGACCACCGGGAGCACTGACACTACCGGATTCCTAACGGATAACAACGGCAATGTATTAGAGTTTGATGATGACGGTGGAACTGACTTTAATTTTTTCATACAAGCCAATGTGAATGCGGGGACATATTATGTTGCCGTCCAAGCATTTGGAACGGGAGACTATACTGTTCACGCAGAATCCGGTGGTGGTGGTGGCTGTGATCCAACCGTCCTGAACAATAGTCCCGATCCGAACGATAGTAATGGCACACGGACGGATGCAGACGATTTAGACGTCCCTGGTACACTTGACTATTCGATAAGTCCCGAATGTGACGTAGATTGGCTCCGATTGAATGTTACAAGTAATGGGACTTTGAATATCTGGACCACCGGGAGCACTGACACTACCGGATTCCTAACGGATAACAACGGCAATGTATTAGAGTTTGATGATGACGGTGGAACTGACTTTAATTTTCTCATACAAGCCAATGTGAATGCGGGGACATATTATGTTGCCGTCCAAGCATTTGGAACGGGAGACTATACTGTTCACGCAGAATCCGGTGGTGGTGGTGGCTGTGATCCAACCGTCCTGAACAATAGTCCCGATCCGAACGATAGTAATGGTACACGGACGGATGCAGACGATTTAGATATCCCTGGTACACTTGGGTATTCAATAAGTCCCGAATGTGACGTAGATTGGCTCCGATTGGTGGTGCCAAGTAATGGGACTTTGAGAGTCTGGACGACCGGCTCCACTGACACTACCGGATTCCTAACGGATAGTAACGGCAATGTATTAGAATTTGATGATGACGGTGGAACTGACTTTAATTTTCTCATACAAGCCAATGTGAATGCGGGGACATATTATGTTGCCGTCCAAGCATTTGGAACGGGAGACTATACTGTTCACGCAGAGCTCACGACTGGTCCTCCTCCTTCTGATGATCTGCCTCGGTCCCCCAATGCAGGCGATACAAACGGTTGGTGGACTGGTGCTGCCATTTTGGCTCTGGATGGCATGAGAGACGACTTTCAGATATCCCCCATTGATGATGTAGATTACCTCAGCATTGATGTTCCAGGGAGCGGGCTTTTGGAAGTCTGGACAACTGGCGACATTGACACCTTTGGTACCCTCATAGATGGAAACCAGAACATCTTGGGCACTGATGACGATGATGGTGCCGCCCTGAATTTCCACATAAGTGCTAATGTCCGGGCCGGAACGCATTATATCGCAATCGAAGGATTCGAAACCGGACGGTATGCGATTCACTCAAGGTTCACACCGGGTGTTGTAAGTGATCCAGCGGATGTCAACAACGACGGTGTCGTAGATGTAGATGACCTCGTACAAGTCGCCACTCATTTCGGTACAACAAATGCCGAAGGAGATGTCAATGGCGATGGCGTTGTAGATCGAGAAGATATCCTCCTTGTTTTAGACGCGCTGGAAGAGGAAGTCGACCCAGTAGTGGAAGTTCTTGGGGCACCGCCACGCACGGCATCAACTGCTGAAAGTCTCCGTCAATGGATTGATCTCGCCAAGCTGCGCAACAATCCAGATATGAAATTCCAAAAGGGTATTGCCGTGCTTGAACAACTGTTAGCTACGTTGTTGGAGCAAGAGATGGTTCCGGGACAAACGGCACTGTTGACAAACTATCCGAACCCGTTTAATCCAGAGACATGGATACCGTATCATCTTTCTGAACCGGCAGAGGTGACACTGAACATCTATTCCGCTTCTGGACAGTTGGTACGGACTTTGACCCTCGGGCATCAACCCGCAGGCATTTACGAGAGCAAGTCGCGGGCAGCGTATTGGGATGGTAGAAATGCTGTCGGTGAGCGTGTCGCAAGCGGCCTGTATTTCTATACGTTGACTGCTGGGGATTTCGCTGCCACTCGGAAAATGCTGATAATGAAGTAAATTCCTTCAGAGTGCCAGAGTTGGTGTGCCTCCGAGGTAGGAGCATCACATCAAATGGGCATGAATGAAGGACCCAAAACTTGGTACCTGTGCTAATCTCTCTGAGATGAGCCAAACGGACAAACCGAGGTGTGATGGTGCGTAGGCTTTCTGCCGAATGCCATCACACCTCTTTTGCTGCTATAGCAAAAAATAGATGCAATTCGGCAGTCTATAGGGTATAATTATTAAAAACACCCTACAAACACAGAACGTGAAATGTTCTCTGCACGTAGAAGGTCGGAGAAAGCGATGCTGAATCAGCAGAAGACAGAAGAAAACCCTTTTACAAATCTGTCTTTAATGGAAAAAATTAAAAGAAGATACGATTTAACACCGTCAATCACGCTTATCCTCGGATTGACCACGCTCTTCTTCGTGGTCTTCCTCATATATCCCCTCCTCTACGTTTTCAAAGAAGCGTTCTGGATAGAAAATAAATTCACGTTCGCATACTTTAAGCTGATGGCGACCGATCCGAATATCCGAGAACTGGTTATCAACAGTTTCAATATCGGCATAATGGTCACGATCGTAACGAGTATTATCAGCCTACCCCTCGCCTATTTCTTGACGCGCTACCGGTATCCCGGGCGCAATATGTTACGCTCTGTCATCTTGATTCCGATGATTATGCCACCCTTTGTCGGCGCGATCGGTATGCAAAAGTTGTTCGGATTGTACGGAAGCATCAACATGTTTCTCGTCAAACTCGGACTCATCGATATGGCTGGAACTATCGACTGGTTCGCTGGTGGATTCTGGGGTGTCGTGATGCTCTCAACGCTCCATCTGTATCCGATAATGTATCTCAATATCGTTGCTGCACTCGCAAACGTTGATCCGAGTTTAGAAGAAGCCGCAGAGAATATGGGGGCATCGCGCTTCCAAGTCTTCCGTCAGATAACACTTCCATTGATGATGCCGGGTTATTTCGCAGGTGCGATTCTCGTCTTTATCTGGGCGTTTACGGATCTCGGTACACCCCTGATGTTTAATTACAATGACGTTGTCGCGGTCCGAATTTTTCGACAAGTGACCGAGGCGAACACAAATCCGATGGGATACGCGCTCGTTGTCCTAATCATCGTCCTAACAGCACTCGCCTTTTATGTTTCTAAACGCTGGACCGGGAGCAAGCACTATGAAATGCTCGGCAGAGGACATGTTACATCACGTGAGACGGATGCAAGATGGGGTATGCGCACCATCATCTACCTCTTTATTGGTGGATTGACGTTTATGGCACTCTTACCACATATCAGTGTTATCCTTGTCTCTTTAACGCCGGATGTGAGTCAGTGGCAGTTGAGCGTGCTACCCAAATCATGGACTTTCGCACACTATATTGAGACATTCACACATGAAGATACGCTACCGAGTATCCTCAACAGTCTAAAATATAGCATCTTTAGCACCTTATTAGCTCTCTTAATCGGTGTTGTGGTATCTTATTTATTAACGCGTAAACGTCTCCCTTTCCAAAATTTGTTGGATGCTATTGCGATGTTGCCGTTAGCGTTGCCGGGAGTTGCGATAGCGTTCGGGTATATGGGCAGCTTCGCCGATACGACGCTTTTACTCCGGTATTTCCCGGATGGACTCGTTTCTGTCATAGACCCTCGGAAGAACCCGACGTTTCTTTTGATTATCAGTTACGCGGTACGGCGGTTGCCGTATATGCTGCGTTCTATCTATGCAGGACTCCAGCAGACCAGCGTGACCTACGAAGAGGCATCACAGAACATGGGCGCGACACCGATTCGTACCTTGTATAAAATAACGTTACCCTTAGTCGTCGCGAACATCCTTGCGGGTGCGATCCTTGTCTTCTCGTTCTCTATGTTAGAGGTTAGCGATAGCCTCATCTTAGCGATGCAGGACAAATATTATCCGATTACAAAAGCAATTTATGCACTTTCGCAACGTCCTGATCATGGTCCCTATACGGCAAGCGCGTTGGGTGTCGTAGGGATGTTAATCTTGATTGCGTGTCTCCTCGGTGCCGGACGTGTACTCGGCGGAAAGTTAGGCGAAATCTTCCGGATTTAGACAACCTAAAACACTTACACTTGGAAAGAGAAAACACAATGAACATTTTGCATAGCATTCGCGATGCGTTGTTAGAGACACAGGACGTACTGAATCGGTTCGTCCAAAATCCTGAGAATATCGCAACCATCGCGGAGACAGCAGAGATGATGCGAGACGTGTTTGAGCGTCAAGGCAGGATCTTCACGTGTGGAAACGGCGGCAGTTTGTGCGATGCCATCCATTTCGCAGAGGAATGCACCGGAAAGTTTCGAGACGCGCGGACACCACTTCCAGCGATCGCACTCAGCGATGCCGGACACATTACTTGCACCGCAAACGATTTCGGATTCGCAGAGGTCTTCGCACGTCCACTATCGGCACTCGGACATCCAGGGGATCTGCTCGTGGCGATCTCGACCAGTGGTAACTCCGAAAATGTTGTCCGTGCAGCAGAAGTTGCAAAATCGCGCGGGATGCGGGTCTTCGGACTCCTCGGTGGTGATGGCGGCAACCTTAAACAATACTGTGATATTTGCCTGATTGCACCCGGCGACACGGCTGACCGTATTCAAGAAATACATATCAAAGTCCTGCACATTTTGATTGAACATATTGAACGGTTGATGTTCCCAGAGAACTATGTATAGTCGATTTTTACTGTATGTGAAAATTAACAGTGGATTTTCAGGGCGCGATGTGATACGATAAATTGCTGAGAACTTTTGAGGAGGCGAGGATGAGAAGTTTTGGAACCGAGGGGCGCGTCCGTCCTGAGCATCACTATATTGTTCCACGCACCGAGGAGATTACCGATTTCATCAGCCGCGTCAAAAACGGAGTTACGTGATTCCTGTCCTGCAAGAACAACCTTCATTACAATAAAAATCTGAATCTGACTATCTCCATTTCACAAGAACAAAACGATCTATAGCAAGCAATCTGTGATCTCGGTCGCTCTAAGGAGGACAATTTATGGAATCATCGGAAAGAAATAAGGCGTATTGGCGGAAAAATCTGCAATATCTCGCTATCCTACTCGGAATATGGTTCGTCACTTCGTATCTCTGTTCAATCGTATTCGTCGAGCAGCTTGATAAAATCCGATTCGGCGGATACCGACTCGGTTTCTATTTTGCACAACAGGCATCCATCTGGATTTTCGTTGAACTTATCTTTGTCTATGCCTGGTTGATGAATCGTTTGGAGAAAAAATATAAGCAGCAAAAAGACGAGGAGCGTGAGGAGCAATCATGAGCGTACAAGCATGGACCTTTGTAATGGTGGCACTCTCCTTCGCTTTGTATATCGGTGTCGCGCTCTGGTCGAAGGCACGTTCAACGGGCGATTTCTATGTTGCCGGGAGCAATGTACACCCAGTTGTCAACGGCATGGCGACAGCAGCAGATTGGATGAGTGCCGCATCTTTCATATCAATGGCAGGACTTATCTCATTTATGGGGCGCGACGGCTCCGTCTATCTGCTCGGATGGACAGGCGGTTATGTCCTTCTTGCGTTATTATTGGCACCTTATCTCCGCAAATTCGGTAAGTACACCGTCCCCGATTTCGTAGGTGACCGGTATTACTCGCAATTGGCTCGAATCGTCGCGGTGGTGTGTGCAATTTTTGTCTCCTTTACCTACGTCGCAGGACAGATGCGTGGTGTCGGTATCGTTTTTTCCCGGTTTCTGAGTGTCAACGTTGAAACGGGTGTACTGATCGGCATGGGAATTGTGTTCTTTTATGCAGTGCTTGGGGGAATGAAGGGCATTACCTACACGCAAGTCGCGCAATATTGTGTACTGATTTTTGCGTTTCTCGTGCCTGCTATTTTTATCTCTATCCTGATTACGGGCAATGCTATCCCGCAGCTTGGATTGATGGGAAAAGTAGCAGACGGTTCAGGATTATATCTTCTGGATCGCCTTAACGGTTTGAGTGAGGAACTCGGATTTAATTTATCTGATATTTCTCAAAT
>JAAXHL010000131.1 GCA_012270865.1 Candidatus Poribacteria bacterium
GTGTTTGGAGGCGCTTTGAGATTTTTGTGTTTACATGTGCCTTCCCGTTTGAAGGGAATTGAAACAATTCACCGAAATTATCGAGTCTTCTGCAGCAACAGTTTACATGTGCCTTCCCGTTTGAAGGGAATTGAAACAAGAGCCGTCTTCTTCAAAGACAGAATGGATAGGGTTTACATGTGCCTTCCCGTTTGAAGGGAATTGAAACTCTACGGAAAGTGTTTGGAGGCGCTTTGAGATTTTTATGTTTACATGTGCCTTCCCGTTTGAAGGGAATTGAAACAATTCACCGAAATTATCGAGTCTTCTGCAGCAACAGTTTACATGTGCCTTCCCGTTTGAAGGGAATTGAAACAAGAGCCGTCTTCTTCAAAGACAGAATGGATAGGGTTTACATGTGCCTTCCCGTTTGAAGGGAATTGAAACACCCTTTTGAACGCAAATGGGAAGCGGTCCACACTCGTTTACATGTGCCTTCCCGTTTGAAGGGAATTGAAACTTGCGGAAGCCAAGGTTTCTTCGTCGCCGGCCGCAGCTGTTAGTTTACATGTGCCTTCCCGTTTGAAGGGAATTGAAACTTTTGACATCCGCAAGGAACAGGGTTTTGAGACCTTCGGGTTTACATGTGCCTTCCCGTTTGAAGGGAATTGAAACACATTCGGCACAATCGCAATATGGAAGTCCGTAAAAGTTTACATGTGCCTTCCCGTTTGAAGGGAATTGAAACGTTTTCATCCCAACCGTAATGGACTTGCTCCTGGTCGTGGTTTACATGTGCCTTCCCGTTTGAAGGGAATTGAAACGTTTTTTCAAGATTTTCAATCTGTTGACTGAACATCTGGGTTTACATGTGCCTTCCCGTTTGAAGGGAATTGAAACCAGTTAACTGTAACTGCGATGGTCGTATCGGGGGCTTCGTTTACATGTGCCTTCCCGTTTGAAGGGAATTGAAACAAAGAATCTGCCGGATCGGTCTTTCCCTCTGAATTGTTTACATGTGCCTTCCCGTTTGAAGGGAATTGAAACTCATGGATTTTCACTAACGTCGCCTTATCCACTTTCAAAGTTTACATGTGCCTTCCCGTTTGAAGGGAATTGAAACTATTCTTAGCAAGCTATAATAGCTTGCCGTTGCGGGCTCGTTTACATGTGCCTTCCCGTTTGAAGGGAATTGAAACACGTATACATGATCATGAGTCATGCCAGCGACTTCTACTGTTTACATGTGCCTTCCCGTTTGAAGGGAATTGAAACTCAGTTATCCAATAGGTCGCATAAGTGCTAAATCTGGTTTACATGTGCCTTCCCGTTTGAAGGGAATTGAAACGCAGACAACGCATGTGTCTTGCTCTGTAAAGACCTCGTTTACATGTGCCTTCCCGTTTGAAGGGAATTGAAACCGTTTAGACTTCTCGGTTTTGACGCAGCGTCGGTTAGTTTACATGTGCCTTCCCGTTTGAAGGGAATTGAAACAATATCAGCGAAGCTGTAAACTACTGATATTGGCATAGTTTACATGTGCCTTCCCGTTTGAAGGGAATTGAAACTTCGTCACTCCCAACAATTCCTTCTTTGTACCGTTCCTTGAGTTTACATGTGCCTTCCCGTTTGAAGGGAATTGGGGAATAGTTGTCAGTTACCAGTTTTCAGTTCCCAGTTAAGAGGTTTATCTACAACCGGTATCTCCTGATAACTGACACCGTTTCTGAATAATCGCTTTTCATTAGCGAAAACCCGGTTCGTAGTGGCGCAATTTATGGCATCTTAGATGTCCAGTAACCTCGTCATGCGTTTCAATAGTTAACCGTTGGTTTCCTGTGTCAAGTATTCCCAATCCGCGAAATCCGTGAAATCCGCGAAAATCCGTGATTCAGACAACAAAGGGAATTGGGGAATAGTTGTCAGTTCCCAGTTCCCAGTTAAGAGGTTTATCTACAACCGGTATCTCCTGATAACTGACACCGTTTCTGAATAATCGCTTTTCATTAGCGAAAACCCGGTTCGTAGTGGCGCAATTCATGGCATCTTAGATGTCCAGTAACCTTGTTATGCGTTTCAATAGTTAACCGTTGGCTTCCTGTGTCAAGTATTCCCAATCCGCGAAATCCGTGAAATCCGCGAAAATCCGTGATTCAGACAACAAAGGGAATTGGGAAATAGTTTTCAGTTACCAGTTATCAGTTACCAGTTAAGAGGTTTATCTCCAACCCGCATCTCCTCATAACTGACACCATTTCTGAATAATCGCTTTTCATTATCGAAAACATAGTTCGTAACAACGCAATTCGTTGTGCCTTGGATGTCCAACAACCTTGTAATGCGTTTCAAAACCTGAGAAATGTGAGTTTCCTTTCAGATTGAGTATGCGTTCTAACTTCTACTGATAACTTCCCCGCCGAGTATGTAAAGTTTTTGGCGCGCGATTATTAAAAGAACGACCCTGTAAGATATGTACCCGTTGGCTTCCTGTGGCACTTGTGACCTATGCTATTAGAGTTTGCTGTGTCAAGTATCCCCAATCCGCGAAATCCGCGAAATCCGCGAAAATCCGTGATTCAGACGACATTCGACAAAATATTTACTCCCTCCCTGCATCAAGACCGGAACTGGAAACCAACCCCTCTTATCACGCAAATCACGCAAATCACAAAAATCACAGTTCAGACGAGGTAGATATCAGCAGTCGGCAATCGGCTATCAGCGAAAGAGGTTCTCGCCACAATAACTTTTGTTGAAGGCTGATGGCTGATGGCTAATCTACCGTAACTGAAAACCAACCCCCTCTTATCACGAATCACAGAAATCACAGTTCAGACAAAATAGTACACAGTTTTCAGTACGCAGTACGCAGTTAAAGAGGTTTCTTGTGGCAATAGCAGAAAAATGAACCGCCACAAATAATCTCTTAACTGAAAACTGGGTACTGAAAACTGATAACTATAATTGACAAATAAATGCGTCTCAGGTAAAATAAAGGCAGCTTTATCTTGAAAAGGGAGATTTGACCATGCAACCGAATTCACGTTTAAGCGACGACTGCAAACTAACAGACGCGCAGATGCGGGATTTTATCGTCAACGGCTATCTCACCGTCAAAACCGATCTGCCGCGTAGTGTTCACGAGACGATCTACCGTAAAACACAGGAATACACGGAAAAAGAGGGGAATTTAGGGAACAACATCTTACCGCGTGTTCCCGAATTGCAAGCCGTCTTTGAGGACCCCGCCGTCCGTGGCGCATTCACAAGCATTCTCGGCGAGAATTACGTCATGCACTCACATCGGCATCCACACCAAAACCGTCCACACAGTGACGGACAAGGATTCCACAAGGATAGCTACTGGGGGTATCAGAAGGTCCGACATCACTGCCCGCGCTGGGCGATGGCGTTCTACTACCCGCAAGACTCGCCGCTCGAAATCGGACCTTCGGCAGTTTTACCGGGGACGCAGTACTATAGCACGCGAATTACTGAGGCTAACGATGGCGAGTTAGGACTCAATGGTGAGGCTGGTACGATCGCAATCATCCATTTCGATCTCTGGCACCGCGCCATGGCAAACCTGACAGACAAAACCCGCTACATGATGAAGTTCCAGTTCATCCGGATGGACGCTCCAGAAACGCCTGAGTGGAACGTGACGGACCCGCATTGGCAACCCGAAGGTATCCATCCAGCGACCCCAGCGCATCAAGGAACGTGGCGACATGTCTGGAACTGGATCGCAGGCGAATCCAACGGACATAACGCAGAACCGAGCAACGGAAACCTTGCAGATCACATCACAGCGTTAGGCAGCGATGATAGTGCCGTTCGCGCCAGTGCAGCGGATGAACTCGGTCTCTTAGGACAATCCGCAGCAGACGCAATCCCGCAACTCATTGAAGCGTTAAGCGACGGCTATGAACCTGTCCGTTTGAACGCCGCATACTCGCTCGGTACAATCGGCGAACCCGCAGTACCGCAGCTCATTGAAACGCTCGGTGTCGAAAACGGACCCACACGGCGCATGGCAGCGTACGCACTCGCTGCAGTCGGCGCACCAGCGGTACCTGCCTTGAATGAAGCGTTACAGCACACCGAAGATGCTGTCCGCATTGAAGCAACTTATGCCTTAGCACAAATAGGCAATGCTGCTCAAGACGCTATTCCCGCATTGATAGAACGCACGAAAGACACAGCAGATGAAGTCCGTCGTTATCTCGCTGAGGCTTTCGGTGGTATCGGTCCCGCTGCCGCAACGGCTGTACCCGCTCTCATTGATATGCTCGAAAACGATGAAGATAAACAGGCGCGTTTTGAAGCCGCATTGGCGTTAGCACAGATCGGACCCGCTTCAAGCGACGCTGTTCCAGCACTCGCGAAAGCACTGAGGGACCCTGATCGCTATGTCCGCGACAACGCTATCCACGCACTGAAGCGTATTGATACCATCGAAGCAGAAACTGCACTCTTTGACTACCTGCTCATGGCAAGATGGTGCCCGATTACAAACCGCGCAAGCACGCACTAACAAACCCCTATATTTGCCCCCTGTGTTGCAGGCGGGGTTTGTAACCCCGCCTGGTTTGTCCGTAACCGTTGCAGGCGGGGTTTGTAACCCCGCCTATATTCCACATTAGGACCCTAAAATGCCCCATCAACTCCTCATAAAAAACGGAACCGTTGTCGATCCGGCACAAGGCATCCATACCCGTAAAGACGTAGCATTTGCCAACGGACGCGTCTCGGCTGTCAGCGATGACATCCCGACCTCCGAAGCGAGGGAAGTACTCGACGCATCAGGATGCTTCGTCACGCCCGGTCTTATCGACTTACACGTTCATGTCTTCTACGGCGTAAGCCATTTCGGGATTGAACCCGACCCGACGTGTTTAGCACGCGGGGCGACAACAGTCGTCGATGCCGGTTCCGCTGGCGCAGACACGTTTCCAGGGTTCCGCAAATACGTCATTGATGTCAGCGATACGCGTATCCTCGCACAACTGAACATCTCATCACAAGGCATGCTCACACAAGAGATCGGGGAATTAGAAAACCCTGATTATGCGGATGTCGGCAAAGCGTGTCGGATGATAGAGCAGCATCGCGACATCATCTTAGGGGTCAAGGTCCGGTTAACGCGGGAGAGTATCGTCGGTGAGAGGGCGGGTATGCTGCCGTTGCACAGGGCGCGCGAAGCCGCAGATGCCGCAGGACTCCCAATAATGGTACATCCACAAGACGCGTGGTGTGAGTCCATCGACGATATATTGGCACTCATGGGAGAACGCGATATTCTGACGCACTGTTTCCACGATATGCCGTGCGGTATCTTAGACGAAAACGGCAAGGTCCGAGATGCCGTCCACGCTGCAATCCAACGCGGTGTCATCTTCGATGTCGGACACGGCGCAGGCTCCTTCAGTTGGGAGGTCGTTCAGAAAGCGATGGCACAAGGCGTTGAACCGACAACTATCTCCTCTGACTTGCACACCTATAACGTCAACGGCCCCGTCTACGATCTCGTCAATGTCGTCAACAAATTCCTACATCTCGGTATGTCGCTTGACGACGCACTCGCGAAGGTCACGAGTATCCCCGCTGAAACCATCTTGATGCCGGGACAGGTCGGGACGTTGGCTGTCGATGCTTGGGGAGACGCGGTCGTGTTTGAACGCCGCGAAGGTGAATTCCAGTTGATAGACGCGCGCGGTCAAGCAAGGACGGGTAAACAGAAGTTAGAACCGATCATCGTCATCAAAGCCGGACAAATCTATCGCCAACACCACACACACCATTAAAGATTGTAGTTAAAGTCTTGTAGGTTGGGTTGAACGGGGATCCACTAAAAAATCGCATACAACATAGAGTTTTCAAGGAACAGAGAAACCTGAAATCATCAAAAACCGAGTGAAACCCAACGCATTATGATACCAACACGGTTTGCTTTAGAGTTTATAGTCGATATTTCTACAAACCGGCTCATAGTAGGGCAATTCATTGCCCGTTGATATTTCTACAAACCGGCTCGTAGTAGGGAAACCATTCATTGTCCGTTCAAATCGGTTCGTAGTAGGGCAATTCATTGCCCGTTCTCTCTCACCGCTGCTGACCGCTGACGGCTTTCATCACGGATGCGGTTCTCCCGCCTGCGGTTTCGCTTTCGGCGCATTAGAATCCGCTCCAAAACGGATATGCAACGCCGCACCCGGTGCATGCGCCGTTCCATAAAGCACGTGCTTCATAAACCCAAAAATAACCGTCGTGCCGACCAGCACCACTATTCCCCAGATAAATGTCTGTAGAATCCAATTGTTAAACAAGAAGAGGCTACCTGTCTGCTCCGTTATCACCTGCGGACCGAGTGCCACTAACACAGTGCAAATAATCGCATTGAGTATAATCGTACCTTCTGTTACAATCCGATGCGGACTGAAGCTAACCAAAGCGCGCTCAAAGTTAAATATCACCATCCACCAGAGCAAGACGAGATAGAGAAGTTGACCTTTCCCTAACCAACTCGTCGGAATAAGAGCAATCGGTTCCCGGAAATGCGTTGACAAAGTCCAGACACAAGCGATTCCGATACCGATATAGAAAAGTTCAAACCATCCTATCCAACCCCTTGAACGGCGGAACCAACCGACAACCGGGATCCCGAAAAACCGTTCCGGTAAACTCTCGACCAAGTCCACCCACGTCCCTGCCGCTTTCCGATAATTCACGTACGTCAATAGAATCAGCACACAGAAGACAGCGAATATCTCCATCCAATTCGGAAAACTTGCACCGACCTCTAACAGAGGGGCGCGATTGAGAATGAACCCGAATGCCACCGCAAGTCCGATTCCGAAGAGAAAGCCTTGCGTCTGCTCCATCACACTGTGCCAGTTCGTCTGGAGTCCCGTTCGGATGCAGATAAGTTTAAGCAGTTGTCCAAGCGAGAACGCAACGCCACCCGCGAACCCCGTCATCAAGGTCGCAAAAGCCACGCCACTGAGTTCATAACGCCAGCAGTATCCCAAAATAGCGATGACCATACCGACGCAACCCGCCCAGTTATCAGCGCGCGGCGGTGTCATACGAAGCCGAAACACGTTGACCAATATCAAAAACCCACCGAACCAACCGACACCCATATAGAGGACAAGCGTCGTACCCATATCTAAACCGCCCCGGAAAAGTGCGACAATAAGAGCTGAAACTATTGCGACCCCTGCAGCCACCCAGTCGGTATCGTACCAATACAACGGACTTTCATGCCGTTGCATCCGTCTCGGGGTCAAAATCCAGTCAATGATGACCGCCTGAAGCGACCAACCGATGAAGACAGCGGCGATCGGCACGAAAAACAACGATAACTGCGCATGCGTCAGAAACGCCGGTAGCGCAATACCGGCACCCCCCAGAGCCGCCCATAAGAAGCCTATAGCGAATAGGTTCGCGAATCCATAAAACACCGTCAACCGGTGCGGCGAATGGCTATACCCGACGACCATCATGTACGACATACTGCCACCGAACGACCAACCGATCGCACCGAACAGGGCAAAGTAGTGGACATGCCGCCACCAATCCTCGCGTCCCGATAGCAGCACGAGTGCCATCGCCGCGAGCGCACCCGGCAGTGCCGCACCATATTCATGACCGAAGTTACCACGTATCCCCCAACCAACACACAGAGACAATCCACACAAAAGCACCATCTGCCACGGAAGAACTGCTACATCCATATCTATACCCTCCATCTTACAACTAACTTTATCCCTTATTATGTAGTTTTTCGCGTTTATTGTCAATCATCTAAACTAAATAACCAGGACGATTTAGTTTTCAACTTTTTAGTCCAATTTTGACACCCCAGACCCGGTAGGTGCGGTTTGGAACCGCACCGGGACTGAAAAGGAAAATCCAAAAATTCAGACAACCCGACAATTTGTTTAAAACTAAATAACCCTGCTAAATGGCCCTGCCGCTCAACCCAACCTACATTGATATTTGTATTTTATTCTCCAGCCCACGTTTAATTATCAAACTCATGTTAACAATCATACAGTTCCCAGGCATCGGTTAAGAATCCCTCACAGTGAGAGTTGTAACTGATAACTGAAAGGTTTTCGCAGAAAACCGTACTGAAAACTGACAACTACTAACATATTTCCTTGACAGCAGAAATTCTATCATATAAAATTAAAAGTGAGTTCAAGCAATACTTGCTAAAATTGAAAAATCTGGAGGACACTGCCACGGCAAACTTTTTGAACCGCTATCAACACTATCTACTCGCAATACTTTCAGCGATCCTGCTGTTTCTCAGCTTTCCGACGCTAAACCTATTTCCGTTTGCTTGGATCGCGCTGGTGTCGTTATTCATAGCACTCGCGCGGACAACGAACTGGAAATCCGCTTTCTGGGTCGGCTATCTAACAGGTTTCCTATTCTTCGCAGGTCTGCTCCCCGCAATTGCGCTCCTCTATCCTTACGCGAATATCTTCGCGACAATGGTCGGCTATCTGCTCCTTGTCGGCTATACAGGTCTCTATTTCGCACTCTTCGCAGCACTGCTGAAGTTTGTCCGTGTGAATTCCGGTATATTGTTCCCAATCGCTTGCGCCTGTATCTGGACAGCACTCGAATGGGTGCGGAGTTGGCTGATAACCGGATTCCCGTGGGGGAGCGTCGGTTACTCACAGTGGAACAACCTGCTCGGCATACAGGTCGCTTCTGTTATCGGTGTACACGGCATCAGTTTTGTCATTGTCCTTTTCAACGCCGGTATCGCAACCCTGATTTGCAATCGGCACGAGTGGCGACAAGAAATCCGCGCTGTCGTCCTACCTCTAATTTTAATGATCTTCTGTCTCAGTTACGGAGTCTTACAACTTCGGAACGCCGAACCGCTAAACAGAAACGCCGATGCAAATACAGAAACCGTAAGTGTCGCACTCATCCCCGGCAACATCCCCCAACTTGAAAAGTGGAATAGAAACCAGTTTCCGAAAATTTTACAACGTTATATCAATCTAACATACAAGGCGAATCAAGAGAACCCGGATTTAATCGTCTGGCCCGAAACAGCGATCCGAAGTGAGGCATTGACAGGTAGGTGGCCGACCTACTACGATAGATTCTCTCGAATGCTCCGTGATACGGCAACACCTATATTCCTCGGCACAGCGAATAGAGGAAATACAGACGACGTAATCGGCAAATTTTCCAAAACTAACGATAAAACAGGCGAACCCATATTCAACCGTGTCCTTTCAATATCTCCAGATGGAAAAATACACGCCGACTACGCGAAGATGCATCTTGTACCATTTGGTGAGTACGTACCCTTGGAACACCTTCTCCCCGATTTTATCCCCGACTTTATTATGTTTGAACCCTTTGCACACGGAAAATCAGTAAACCTTTTACCGGTGTTTGTCGTTAAAGATAAAACAGGAACTAAGAATAGAACGCACGCAAATTTAACAGAGGATACAGAACTATTTAAACCGCCTAAAACCCCTCTATTAGAGGGCATTATAAACCCGCCGCGTCCGTCCTACGAACAGATAGACATCGGGGCATCCATCTGTTTTGAATCGGTGTTCCCGGACGAATTTCGTAGACCCGTCCAAAAAGGTGCCAGAGTGATGGGAATCTTCACGAATGATGCTTGGTTTGATGGTACTGCCTTCCCTGAATTGCATCTATCAATGGCTCCGTTCCGAGCAGTTGAGAACCGAATAGCCGTGTTCCGATGTGCCAACGGCGGATTTACCGGCGTTGTAGACAAATTTGGGCGAATAACGACCCCTTTAGTGGCACCCGATACGGCGGAGGAGACGCTCGTCGCGTCGGTACCACTGCGTTCACCTACGGATGAGAGACAAACGATCTATACCCGATACGGTGATTGGTTCCCGATCTTGTGCACAATCATCTGTGTCGGATGGTTCGCTACCCTAATTGTGAGACGACGAAAACACCAAAAATCTTAGCATTTGCAGGCGGGGTTTGATAAAGATTAATTTATTAATCCGGTAATTCCGATTTTCCCCGGGCCGGTAGGTGCGGTTTGGAACCGCACCGGACTTGTAAAAGAAATTACCGAAATATTTTCTTAAACTTCATTAACCCCACCAAGGAGAGATATAAAATATGATTATAAATCTAAAAAACCAGGCTGAAGAAATGCAAACCCGTCTTTTAGAACTCGGAGGTTATCTTTGACCTGGATGAAAAACGGAAAGAATTAGCGGAACTCGAAGAGACCACGATTGCACCAGACTTTTGGCGAAACACACAGCGCGTCCAAGAGACCAATCAACGAATCTCTACACTCCGTGACGAAGTTACGACCTACGAACAACTCTACCTGAAAATTGAGGACATTCAGACGCTTGTCGAACTCGCAGATGAAGAAAACGACGACAGTCTACAGACAGAAATCGTGAACGGATTGGACAACGTCGCAAGCCAACTTGAGCAGATGGAACTCGGGCTGATGTTGAGAGGCGAATTTGATCAAAACAACGCTATCCTCAATATCCACCCCGGAGCAGGCGGCGTTGACGCTCAAGATTGGGCTGGAATGTTGATGCGGATGTACCTCCGTTGGTGCGATGGTCGCGACTACCAGACAGAAATCGTTGACATCACCCCCGGAGACGAAGCCGGTATCAAAGGCGCAACGATCCTTGTCACAGGGAAACTCGCTTACGGATACCTCCAAGCTGAAACCGGCGTGCATAGGCTCGTCCGTTTATCGCCTTACGATTTTAACAAGCGACGGCACACCTCTTTCGCCGCTGTGGACGTTACACCCGAAATCGACGACACCGTGGAAGTGGACATTCAACAGGAAGACCTACGCATAGATACCTACAGAGCAAGCGGCGCCGGTGGACAGCACGTCAATGTCACAGATTCCGCAATCCGCATTACACATAAACCGACAGGGATTATTGTCCAGTGTCAGAATGAGCGGTCTCAGCATAAGAACCGCGAGATCGCTATGAAGCTACTCCGATCGCGCCTTCACGAAAAATATCGGACTGAGCGGGAAGAAGAACTCGCCAAACAGCGCAGTGAACGTTTAGAGATTAACTTCGGCAGCCAAATCCGTTCCTATGTATTGCACCCTTACCAACGGGTCAAAGATTTGCGAACAAGCGTCGAAACAGGGAACGTTAACGCCGTTTTAGATGGCGCGTTAGATCCGTTTATCGAAAGCTACCTCAAAATGAAAGCAAAAACAAACCTCTGATAGTAGAAGCCAGTGTTTTTGCTTGCGTGTTTCTTGTCGCTCGCGATTCCTAACTAACCATCCGTATATTTTAGGCAGGGCGATTTAGTTTTCGTCTTTTTCGTCCAATTTTGACCCCCCAGGCCCGGTAGGTGCGGTTTCTAACCGCACCGGACTTGAAAAGGAAAATCCAAAAATTGAGACAACGCGACAATTTATCTAAAACTAAATAACCCTGATATTTTAGGTTGCTTTACTTGCACATCTAAAGTATAATTATTAACAACTTCAAAGCAGTGAAAAAACGGAATGCTTTAAATAAAATAGGACTTAGGAATGTTGCTCTTTTGTAGCACAAACTTCATAGTTTGTGGCAGGAGACCGCTGTTTTTTCCGAAAATTCTCATCTAACAGAACGGACCGAAGTCAAAATTGCGTAAGTCCTGTAAAAAAATAGGAACAAAAGGAGGAGTTATCCGTGGAAGAGACAAAGGACTTAATTCAGCAACGTCGCGAAAAGTTGGACGAAATTCGCCAATTCGGTGTAGAGCCGTACCCACACAAGTACGAACCGACACACACAACATCCGCAATTCACCGAGATTTTGCCGACACCCAAGAGCCATCTGACGACGCGCAGACCGTTCGCATCGCTGGTAGAATCATGACCAAACGCGATCACGGCAAAAGCAGCTTCGCACATCTTCAGGACAGCGAAGGGCAAATCCAAATCTACGTCCGACGCGACAAAGTCGGTGCTGACCCCTATAAAATCTATCGACGGTTCGATACCGGCGATATCGTCGGGGCTGAAGGCACGATCTTCCGCACACGAACCGGCGAATTGACCGTCCTTGTTGATACCATAGAACTCCTCTCGAAATCTGTCCGACCGCTCCCAGAAAAATGGCACGGACTCCAAGATAAACAGACACGCTATAGGCAACGATACGCCGACCTTATCATGAACCCTGAAGTAAAAGACGTTTTTCTTAAAAGAACACAAATTGTACAAGCGATTCGTGATATGCTGAACGCTCGAAATTTCATTGAAGTTGAGACACCTGTCTTGCAACCAATCTATGGTGGCGCGAACGCGCGTCCATTCACGACGTATCACAACACCTTGGAACAGTCGCTCTACCTACGCATCGCCAACGAACTCTATCTCAAACGATTAATCGTCG
The DNA here is from genome assembly GCA_012270865.1 of Candidatus Poribacteria bacterium. Classification (GTDB taxonomy): domain Bacteria; phylum Poribacteria; class WGA-4E; order WGA-4E; family WGA-3G; genus WGA-3G. The sequence goes on from JAAXHL010000131.1 coordinate 12,409, forward strand.
GCGGGTTCGATCGGGTTTATGAATTCTCGCGCGACTTCCGAAACGAAGGGATGGATAGAGACCATAATCCTGAATTTACGATGCTTGAACTCTATCAGGCTTATGCCGACTATATCGAGATAATGGAACTCACCGAAACGCTAATCGCTGATACTGCGAAAAATGTTCACGGAACAGCAAAGGTTAAATATCAGGAACATGAACTTGATCTCACACCCCCGTGGGAGAGATTAAGCATGATTGATGCAGTGCGCAAGTACAGCGGTATAGACCCCGTACCGTTGTCAGCAGACGAGTTGTATAAGGCAGCCGTTGATGCCGGCATCGACTTGGCTGGTGACGAAACGAAAGGGAAAATTATCGCAGAACTTTTCGACGAATTTGTGGAATCGAAACTCATTCAGCCGACATTCATAACCGATTATCCGATTGAAGTTTCACCCTTCGCAAAAAGGAAACCCGATAACCCGGAGTTCGTTGAACGCTTCGAATTCTTCATCTGTGGCATGGAGGTCGGAAACGCTTTCAGTGAACTCAACGATCCAGTCGATCAGCGACAACGTTTTCTTGAGCAGGCAAGCAGTTTAGAGGCAGGCGACGACGAAGCCTTCATGGTTGATGAAGACTATCTACGAGCGTTAGAATACGGCATGCCGCCAACAGGTGGACTCGGTATCGGTATTGACCGATTGACAATGCTACTCACGAACCAATACTCTATTCGTGACGTAATTCTGTTTCCACAGATGCGTCCAGAGAATTAAAATGAGAACCGCGCCACCGCTCCTTACAGAAAGATTGCTACTTCGGTCATTGACGCTTGAAGATGCTCCTGATATTCAACGGCTTGCTGGGGAATACGATGTCGCGGTAACGCTATCTAATATGCCATACCCTTACGAAGATGGTATGGCAGAGGAATGGATTCGTTCCTGTTCCGAAAAGTTTGAAGAAAACAAGGCACTAAACTTCGCCATTACACTCAGAACAGACCGGAACTTTATCGGCGCGATTGAGATCAGACTCGACCCAGAGATGGAGAATGGCGAACTCGGTTTCTGGGTAGGGAAACCGCACTGGGGATGCGGGTATTGCACCGAGGCAGCAAAGGTTATCGTCGCGTACGGTTTTGAAGTATTAAAACTGGATCGAATCTGTGCCTATCATTTTCAGAACAATCTCGCATCCGGACGGGTGCTACAGAAAACCGGGATGCACTATGAGGGTCGTATCCAAAAATTTGTACAAAAACAAAATCAATGCGAGGATTTAATAGGATACGGGATGCTAAAAGCAGACTATGACTCACTGGATCCTATCTCGTCTAACAAACAAAGCGTACCAATTTAAAACGCTACATATCCCTGTTGCAGGGGGGGTGATGAAGTTTAATTATTTGAGGGTGTTTCATAAAT
>JAAXHL010000132.1 GCA_012270865.1 Candidatus Poribacteria bacterium
CCAGTGGCACCGCTGGGTAGCTATGTGCGGAGAGGATAAACGCTGAAAGCATCTAAGCGTGAAACCTCCCTCAAGATAAGATATCCCACAACGTTAAGTTGGTAAGACTCCTTCGAGATAAGAAGGTTGATAGGCCAGATGTGTACACCGTGTGAGCGGTTCAGCTAACTGGTACTAATAAGTCGAGGGCTTGATAACTTCTTTTCTTTCCACCGACCCCTCACACCTATACAATTGTCAAATATTCTTGCAAACGCTCAGTAGATACGCACCAAAACCCGCGAATCGCTGAAGCAGGCAAAAAATTTTTCGGTGGTTATAGCGAAGGGGACCCACCCGTACCCATCCCGAACACGGTAGTTAAGCCCTTCTGCGCTGATGATACTTCGGGGGAGACCCCGCGGGAAAGTAGGTCACTGCCGGAATCCCTCTCCCAGGGCAGGTTGAAACCTGCCCTGTTTGTTTACAGTTCCAACCCATACCCTGAATTTTTCTTGACTTGCCACCTCACATTGTGTTACAATTTCCATACTGAAAATATCTGTCTACCTTCCTTTTTCTAACCGGAGCCGCTATGCTTAATGTCATCTTCTTTCGCACCGATACAGGACGTGAACCCGTGCGAGAATGGCTCGGAGATTTTGATGAGGAAGATGGAAACTATGAATAAACATCATGGTAGCGAATTTGATACATATGTAGACACTGTGAAGTTGTCCGAAAATATCCGCCTGTGAGTAAATGTGAAGTATGCCAGTTTCAAGTCGTGAAGTGATTAGAAGGTTAAAGAAAGAGAAGTGGATATTATAGCAAAGCCCATAATTATTTAAACACATCAAATCGAAGTAATTCCCATCTTATTCCCCCCTGATAAGGGGGGTTAGGGGGGTTATCTTCGGACAAGTGTTCATTTATTTTCGGATTTTACTATAATCCACGTGGTTGGTAGCCATCACCACTACAGACATCCCAACAAGCCTGGCAAAGTGACTGTTCCACATCCAAAGAAAGACTTACGGCAAAAGACATTGTCGAGCATCTGTTCGCAAGCAGGTTGGGACAGTTGGGATCCAACTTGGAGGAAAAAGAAGAACCGAAGAACGTGAGGTATTTTATGCGCACACACTACCCCATTGTTATTCACAAAGACCCAGATACCGACTACTGTGTAACTGTTCCTGATCTGCCCGGTTGTATAACCGCAGGGAATACGCTTGATGACGCACAAAGTCAAGCCGCCGAAGCAATTCAATGTCATATTGAGGGTATGTTGCTTTATAATGAATCAATCCCTCAACCAAGGGATATCGCCTTCCATCAACATAATCCAGATTACGCTGATGGACAGTGGAAATCGGTAACAGTAGTTATCCGTGACGTTTCTGAAATTCAATCTATCGAACCTGGTCCGATTCGCCGCTTTTTCCGATGGTTCAGCCAAGCTACTCAAGTACTCAGATAAGTGTATCCAATTTGCGGAGAAACAGAAGATGAAATTCTTATTCACCTTAGTCATGTTGTTCGGGTTCCTAACGCTGATATACGCCGAGAAACCGCCCGAAAATATCCTCAATAACGGCGATTTCGACCTTAACCTTCAAGGATGGCACCACTGGACGCATGCCGATGCTGCTGCCCTTTTCCAAATCGAAGGGAGAAAAGCGGAACCCATCGCCGGAAAAAACGCTGTTTACATCAAAATCAGCAAGGCAGGCGAGTTATGGCACATCCAATTCTATCAGCAGCCCTTTACCTTGGAAAAAGACATCACCTATACCTACAATTTGTGGGCAAAAAGTGAAGAGCCGAGAAGCGTCGTAATGCGTATTCTCCATCAAGGTGCCCCATGGAATGAATACGCCCGAAAATCAATTAACCTCTCCGAAGAATGGAAGGAATTCTTCATCACCTTCAAAATGACAGCTGATGATGTCAATACACGGGCTGGAATCATCATGGGCGCAGAGAAAGTCGATGTCTGGCTTGACCATATCCGACTCTACGAAGGCGAATATGTAAGCGACATTGAGGGTGCCGAACCACACGCAGTTGAACCGTCAAACAAATTAACAACGACTTGGGCAACACTCAAATCGTTTTAGGAGGAGTCGGTAAAATGGCAAAATTATACAAACAAATTTCACCCAAATTACAGCAATTTATCGAAGACCAAAAAATCTTCTTCGTCGCAACCGCGACAGCCGACAGTAGAATTAATCTATCTCCGAAAGGCATGGATTCCTTGCGCGTCCTTGCCCCAAACCGTGTCGCTTGGCTCAACGTAACAGGCAGCGGAAACGAGACCGCCGCACACGTTCAAGAAAACCCACGAATGACGCTTATGTTCACTGCCTTTGAGGATAACCCTTTAATCCTCCGACTCTACGGCACCGCAAGAGCCATCCACAAAGACGATCTTGAATGGGGGTTACTCTTCCCGTTATTCACGCCACTACCCGGTGCGAGGCAAATCTTTGATCTTACCATTGACCTCGTACAAACTTCGTGCGGAATGGCTGTCCCGCTCTATAATTATATCGGTGAAAGAGAACAGTTAAACGCATGGGCAACCAAGAAAGGCGAGGAAGGCGTGGAGACGTATTGGAAAGAGACCAACCACACCAGCCTTGATGGAAAACCTACCCATTTTGCTTAAAACTTCTGATAGTCCCCGCACTTATAAAATCTCACAGTCCGTTGAAAACTGTGAAATTTGCCACGCCTTTTTACGCATGCGGAAAAACCTCCAAAGTTCTCTTGCACATAAGCCCAAAAACAGTGTATAATATACATCGGTGTCGAATATACAAGTCCTGTCAAATATAAAAAAAAACGAGCAAAAACCCAATAACTAAAAACATGAAATTGTCATTTATCTGCATTATCGCGCTCTCTATAACGTGTTTGTCTACGACACACGCACTTCCACCAGATGCCGAACTCCAGCATGCAATCCAAACCGCTCGGAAGTTCACGAACCTGAAACCTCGTTACACCCACAACGAAATCACTGAATGTGCGACCGACAGTTTTGTCACACTCGCCAAGAATTGGCACAATTTACCGGCGATGTATCGTCAGGAATTCAAGCCGATTTTCCTACGACCCGGACTCCCCGGCAGCTTCTTCGGCGATGTGGAATTGCCACAAAAATTTACCACACCGCACTTCAGACTCCACTACACGCGCGTCGGACCCCACGCACCGCCACTTGAAGATTTTCATCCACGAGACGGTGTCCCTGATTATGTAGACCTCTGTGCCGATGCAATGGAACGCGCCTATCACGTCCAAATCGACCTGATGGGATTCAAAGTCCCCTATATCGACTTCTGGGCAGCACAAAACGGCGGCGATCATAAATATGATGTCTATCTCTTCACGTTCCCCGCACTCGGTATCACCACAGCGGATTGGTTTGAAGGACGCGTCTTATCTACAGCACTGACCGTCGCCCCTTACTTCATGATTAATTCCCGTATCTACGATTATGTCGGGAAATCCGAAGGCATCCGTTATCTGGAGACAACCTGCACCCACGAATTCCTGCACGGTGTCCAATTCGGATACAACGCCTATATGCCGATATGGTTCATGGAGGCATCCGCAACTTGGATAGAAGTCATGACCTACGACGGCGGACGCATTGATGACGGCGACACACTACCGGATCCTGATGAACCCAACGAAACCGATTCCTATAACTTTTACATCCATCAACTTCGGCGTTGGTTTCAAATACCGGATATTTCTCTTGAAAGTCGCATCGGCGACCATGAATACGGCTCTGTTATCTGGGCGTTGTATATGGCAGAACGATTCGGATACGATATTATCCGCCAGTTTTACGGAAATACCACCGATGGCAGTTATCGAGAGATGGGGAACTTCTACGATGTTTTTACGAATAACGGGACCACACTCGCTGAAGCTTTCAAGACCTTCACCGTGTGGAATTATTTCACCCACAACCGCGCGAACACGGCAACCGATATGCCCGGCTACAAGTTTGCACATCGTTTCCCACCAGTGGCTATTCATCCAAACGATGTCCATACCAGTTATCCGATCCATGCAGATTTCGATTCTGAACAAATGCCTGAACATTTCGCATCAAGGTACATCGTCTTCCGACCTACAGGCGTTATGCCAGAGTTTGCAGTCAAAATTGATGGCGCAGACCTCGCACCGATAGATATGCGAAACCTAACACATACCGATCAAGAAAGAATTCAGTCCGAATTAGATCGACACACGTTTACCGGATTGCGTGGATGGGCTGCAAAATTTATCGTCAGGAAACGGAACGGCACAACGGAAATCAGAGAGGCGTTCACCTATCAACGTTCGCAAGAAGCACAGATGACCTTCAAAGATTTCGGCGGAGATATTCAGGAGATTACGCTCGTTCTCATCAATATGCATCCCGATGTCGAGCAGGTTATAGTTCCCGGCGGAACTTTCGGAGGTGCTGTCAGTTATACGGCAGGCGCGCCCCCAACAGGGATGCTTTCCAACGCTACCGTCTCACAAGGTAGCACTGGACCCGTCGTGGCGTGGGACGTTGACAACCCGACCGACATTCGTAACGTGGTGATTGTCAGAAAACGCTACCGTCTACAAAGCGAAACGGATGTGCCACAACCTTTCCAGAGTGCCGATGAAGTCCTCGCCGCCGCTGATCGAGACGGAAACGGTATCCCTGAAAACGATATAGAGATCGTCGGACGCGTCGGAAGCACACAAACCCGATTTGAAGACACAACTGTCTTTGAAGCGATTGATATTGATAGCGAGGCCCCCTATTATTACGCCGTTGTACCTGTTAACGCAATGGGGATTATGGGAACACCGAGCATTGTGCCGAACAGCATCGTTCCGAGGATTGACGCAGCGAACGGCGCACCCGCGTTTTTCATTCAGACGCAACCGCGCGGCACAGGTGAATGGCAGGTTGAAGTGCAAAGCACACAGCCACTACAACGCGCACCACATCTAACGGTGGAAAGTCCCAATAGAGATGATTATACCGTCTTTCTCAGGCAGGAAACGGCAACGAAATGGATCGGAACGCTTCGCACTAACGGATTTCCACCGACAGGGATCTATCTTTACAAAATTAGTGGACAGACACCCTCTGGCGTAACAGGCACTCGAATCTGGCAAGGGCAAACCTTCAACTATATCGCGAATAGTGCTGAACGGGTTGTCACAGTCGCGCCCAACCCGCTCTATGTCGCCCAAGGAAAACATCTGTCGTTCTATCCAAAGGGATTAACCGTTGAAATCTACGACGCTTTCGGAAGCTTGATTAAAGTAGTCGACAACGCTTCCGAATGGGATTGCACAAACGCACGCGGTGAAATGGTCTGCACCGGACTCTACTTTTTCCGGGCAACCGACGGAAACGGATTCCAAAGCACCGGCAAATTCTGTGTGGTGAAATGATGAACAGTTATCAGTTGTCAGTTATCGGTTGTCAGCAATCAGCAGAATGGCAGTCAGCAGTCAGGAGACAGCAGACGATGAAAACAGACAGAAGAAGGCAAGAATGGAAGCAGATGCCTCCACGCTTCCACGCTTCCACGCTTCCATCACTATCACTGAAAGCCGAAGGTTTCCGAAGGGTTCCGAAAGCCATTTTTCTCCTATTTTTCTTCCTATTTCTCGTAGCCTGTGGCGACGAAGGACTCGTTGACCCGCACGGTGAAATCACGCTGCCACCGCTGAATACAACCGGACGACTCCACGCGATTGACTTCCCAACGGATACAGGCTCCGCATGGACATACATAAACGTGGACACCGATCAGGAATTCACGCTCCGCGTTGAAGGAACACGCGATATCAGTGGAACAACACATCGGCAGATGACTGTCAGCGAACTCAACCCCGTCAACGAAGACCAATTCAACTGGCAGGCTATTGACCATTTGGTCGCGAACGCCTTTTACCTTCGGTTAGATGCTGAATTTCTGGATGTATTCCCGTTCCCGGTTTTTGCGACCTACTTCTCTAAAACTGCGCAAGCCTTCGAGGAATCCGCCTTCGACATTTTCCTGCCCTCCTCTGCCAATACCGTTACAATCCAACACGAGAAACATTTCCCGCCGCGCCGTCTCTGGGACTTTCCGTTACAAGTCGGAAAGCAGTGGGTCGTTTTTGAGAAAACCACAGGGATACCTGTTGAAGTTACGCGGTATGTCGCAGAGAAGGATGTACAGGTTACCGTTCCCGCCGGGAGTTATACGACGTATGTCGTTCACGAAGAGGTCGTCTACGGTGATAGTGCCGACCCATCGATTTTCTTGATTAGTCCGCCAGCGGTCTATTGGATTGCCCCCGCCATCGGTGTCGTCCAATATAGATACAGCCGTTATCGCGCAACTGACGAGTTGTTTTCAGAGACCTACGCCCTTAAAAGTTTCCATCTACCCGGACCCAATACCGATTAGAATAAGAAGGAAAAGATTAGAAGATTGGAAGATTGGAAGATTGACGAAAGACTCTTTTTCCATCCTTCCACTCTTCCATCCCGAAGAGTGATGAAAACCCTTGCACATCGCAACATTCCGATTACCATAATCGGTGGCGGAATACACGGCGTATCTATTGCCCTCCGATTACTTCGTGAAGTACCGACAGCAGCGAACCGTCTCGCAATCGTTGATTGCCATCTGCTGCCGCTTACCCAGTGGCGACGCAAAACAGAACGTCAAGGGATGACCTTCCTCCGTTCACCCGCTGTTCATCATATCACACCGGATGCACTCGGTATTGTTGAATACGCAGAACGCCATAACCGAACGGATGAGTTGGCACCCCCATACTCGCAGCCTTCTACGCAGCTCTTTTGGGATTTCTGCGCGGATACCCTCTCGTCCGTAGGGGCAGGGTCTCCCTACCCGTCTGGAGAGATAAGTTTTCCCTCGTCCGTAGGGGCAGGGTCTCCCTGCCCGCCGAGGCATAACATCTACCATCAATTTGAGGTAGCAAAATTACGGTGGGACAAAGGCGCAGGCAAATTTCCGTTCCGACTCATCTCAACCAACGAAGAAGGGTTTCGGAGCAGTTGTGTCATCCTCGCTATCGGTGCCGACGATTGCGCTTATATACCACCGGAATTTAAGCAGTGGCAACGTCAATATCCTAAAACGGTTCTACACGCATCGCAATTTACAGTCGGTTCTGAAGGTAAGCAAGACAGTGGGAGTAAAATTGTCATCGTTGGCGGTGGATTAACGGCGGGAACACTCGCCAAAAGTCTCAGCGAGCGCGGGCATCGTATGGTGTTAATTGCACGGAAAGCGTTGAAGACAGAGCAGTTTGATTTTCCGCCGATCTGGTTGGGCCCCAAGGCACTCGCCGAATTCGCACACGAGACCGATTTCCGGCGACGTTACGACATCATTCAGCAAAATAGGGGTGAAGGAAGCATTACCCCCGATATTATGGAGACGTTGATGCGTGCTTCAAATATTGATCTCTATTCTAAAACCTGTATCCGTAACATCATCGCGACCGAAGAATGCCCATCAGCACAAAGGCTACAAATTGAAACGACGCGAGGCACTATTACAGATGTGTCTCACGTCATTTTAGCAACAGGATATCGATTTGATCTACGTCGTTACGGATTTTTGGCGGAATTAATCGCAAAACACCAAATTCCGCTCGTCCGTGGCTTACCCTGTCTGGATGACGATTTACAACTCAAACCGATCCAGAATCTATTTTGTTCCGGTACGATAGCGCAACTCCAAATAGGACCTGCTTCCGGCAACATCGCTGGTGCCAACCTCGCCTACGAACGCCTTCAGAAAAAATTACACCCACATCTCAGAAACAATCCCTGACCTGAGTCCGCAGTTACCCTATCAAGCGCGCACAACTCATTCAAACGCTCAGTTCCGTCGCAGCCACTTTTTCCCAGCGTGGAAGAAACGCATCTGTTAAGAAACTGTCAAGCTGCCAAATGTTCTGCTGCGGATTTCTTTCAAAAAAAGTACCCATTGACAATACCAGAATATCTTTGAAACCATACGCTGTCTCAATCTCTGACAGTGCTTTGTATGTCTGGATAAGTGCAGTGTGGATTCGTAAAAAGTTCAGTCCAGCGCAGCTAAACGCATTCAGTTTCAAGTAACCGTCTTCAGTTCGTTCCCAAGCCCATTCAGGTTGGTAAAAAGCCTGCAGCTGCGCCTTACAGAGTTCAACCGCTCTGCTAAGGACTTCCGAAAGTTCCTTATGTTTCAAGGCATCGTTTGGAATATCAAGTTTCTCGCAGATTTCCGCATGTAAATCCTGTTGTGTTGATGCAGAGGTAATCCAATTTTGGAAAACTTCAGAAGCATGTACAAAACAGGTGCGCAAATCTGTGAGGGTCAAATCCAGTTTACTCGGAAACGCTTTGAGTAAGGAAGAACTCGGCAGCAGATGTTCTTGTTCAGGATAAAGCTCTAAGAACTTATATTCTACGACATCCGCCAACATTTCTGCGAGAATAGGTGTAAAGGCTATGATTTCGCGCTCGTATAATTCAGCATCAATAAATTGCTGTAGTTTGACAGGATCAAGTTCTACGGTTCCTGCCGCTGTTTTGACAAATGTATCGGCGAATGAAGTCTGCTTCCCGAAAACAGATGCCGTTTCCGTTAAAGAGAGTGGACGCTGGAACAGTGTCAATGCCGTGTAAGGCACCTCGAAATCGAGTAAACTTTCCTGCCACTGGTGTCCCCAAGTATCGTGGATGAGATATTTATCAAGCTCTGCTAAAGGCAGCACACCTATCATCCGTGTCAATGTTGACGTGATTAATTCCAGAGGCAGTTCGGTGTCAGCGACAATCTCCTGACGCAAGGTTAGGTCTAAATCTTCTGCGTTGAAGGTTCCGAACACAGGGAAGTGTGCGAAAGGTTCAACCTCCCAAATTTCTTGGAGAAATTTTTCATAATGCGATTTAGAATGTTCTAACGTACTGTTTTCCGCATCCTGTGTGGATTCTTGTGGCTTTTCTATCGGTTCAGTCGGAAGACAAAAATAGAGTGCTGAAGATGTTTTCACCAACCTTACCTCACCGGCTTCAAACGGCGCACCCGGATATAAAGCCCGAAAGAGTTGTAAAATATCCGCGTCCAATTTCGGGTTATCGGACACCAAGTTGAAGCGTGTCTCTAAACTCTTCATAATTTGATGCCGATGGTGGAGTGGACCTACGCGTATAGACAGGTCCCCGTTAAGCCTGTCTACTGTTTCCGAATCCAGATTGAATGTTTGTTGGAGCGCGTTTTTGAATTTCTCGCGCAGCTCCGAAGATGCTGGGGCATCCGGTGTAAAGAGTGTAAAAATTTTAGAACCGGCGGTATCTAAATTTTCTATTTCTGGATGATGCACCAGAGCAGGATAGTGTTCGAGAGCCAGCCAAACTGCCTCAACAAACGCGGTATCTAAAATTGCTTCATCACAGTCGGATGGCACGTGTTGCAAACGAGAACGCGTGTCCGCCAGCAACGTATCATGCTGTGTATAGAACGATTTGAGTGTCTCGCTTGAAGTACTTTGTTGTTCCTTTTTTGTTTTATTAATCTGCTGTGCGAGAGTTTCCAATCGCTTTAAACGTTCTAAAACAGGTTCCCAGTAACTCGGTATGTTTTCGTAGTGCCTTATGTGAATTGCCATAAATTTCGTCCTTTATTCTTCACCTTCCGTCTGAATTGTATCGTAATCCTGTGACGGTGTTAATTCACGTATCTTCGCATCAACCTGTTTCGCAAAAGCGAGACTTTCATCAAGTTCGGTGCGCAAGCGTGTGAGTTCAGTCTCATCGCTTTCAGGGTTGAGTGTCAGAACCCGTGCATAAAGATGTGAGAGTTGAACAATCGTCTGTTGAACGTCTTTAATCTGTTGTTCGCGATGTTGTTGCAGTACATTTTTAACAGTGGTCCCCAATTGCGTGTCTGTTGATTTTTGATGCATTTTAAGGGTGTCTTTCAAACACTCCACGGCTTGGGTAAAGAGTTCTGAAACTTTGTCGGTAATGTCAGCCTTAACGTTAATGGGGAGTGTTCCCATCCATCCGTCGCCACCGGCTTCTTCTTGAAAGGATTTATGCAAGACACGGAGTTCGCCAAGCATCGTTTCTGTCCGGGCATCGCCATCGGTTTCAAGCTGTGCGTGTAGCGTGTTGAGTTCTCTCTCTTGGGTCTGCTGGACTTCCTGAAGGATCTCGCGATGAACCTGTTTCGCTATATCGTCCGTCCCACTTGCCCACCTGCTAATCAGCGCACCGATAGGGACTAAGGTGCTGAGAATAGCACTACCAAATAGATAAAGAATTTGCGGTTCTAAGTTGAGTATCCAAGATGCAAAGGCGATAGAGACTCCCCCAGCAAAAGGGAAGACAACGGAAGGATTACCGAGAAGATGGAGTAAGAATTTCTTCCGAAACAATTTCCGATCAATCAATTTCTTTTCTTAGTTATCGGTAACCAGTAACCAGTAACCAGTTATAAGAGTGTTGTGATTAAATCAGCGGAAACACCGTTTTTACTTGGGTGTTTCTCCTAAGCAAAAACACCCTCTTTAACTGGAAACTGGAAACTGAAAACTGGCAACTATTCCTCAATACGGCTTTCCAAGGAGTTCAAACGTGACGCTTTGTGCTGCTCCTCCACGCATCTGGTTGGAGGTCCGGGTATTTGCGATAGCGCGGATACGATGGCTTGCGATACCAAAATCTTTCAAAGATTGTGCCGCTGCCTCAGCACGTTGTGAAGCCAGCACCCGATTCGCTGCTGGGTCCCCTTCCTGACGCGTATGTCCTACAACTCTGAGATAGTACTGCGGAAACGATTTCAAATTTGCAGCGAGTTCTTTCAGCGCACGTTCACTCCCTGGAAGAATCCGAGCGTTCCCCCGTCCGAATTGGATCGGGTCTACTTTCATCGCCGCGACAGGTGCCAGCGTATTCCAGTTTGTATCCGAAAGTGGATTCAGCACTTCTTCTTCTCGAACCTGTTCCATTGGCGTTGTTCCAGCGAAAATATCATCTAACCCATCGTTCCCACTCGCGTTCAACATACCCGGGTGAAATTTATCGTGATGAAGTGATCGCAAAATACCTTCAAAGAAAAGTTGTTCGTAGTTACCTGATACCGGATCCGAAGAGACCGAATTCGTCTGCACCAGCACCTGCGTAATTTTAGCGATCATCGTTTCGAGCCGTTCTGTCCCTTTCGATTCTGTGGACGGAATCACACCGAAATGCGCGTAATTCTCAACCGTGTTCCGCCACTCAATACCCTTGACCAATTTATCTGTCTCATTTCGGTTAAGCGGGTCACCATACTGCTTCGCATCCGCTTGGATCAAGGTGGCTAAACCGTCCGGCTGGTTGTTGTAGTCATAGTTTGCTCGAAGGTACGCTTGGACGACATGTGTGACGAGTTCACGTTGCGAGTCCAAAAATTCGCGCTGAACCACTAACACATCAACAATATAGCCTTTCAGTTTTGAACTGTCCAGCAGCAGATGGACACCGTCAATAGTAAGTGCTTTGGTTACGTACGGTTCCCAGAGGACATAGGCATAAGGGTCATCCGGGTCAGCCGATTTAAGTTTCTTGTAGGCATCTTCAGCACCGTTTGTTTCCACTGCCCACGAAGAAGGTAAACTCGGAAGGCTCATCTTGTTGATCATAATCCGAGCGAGCGTTTCACTCGGCGAATCCGGTGTCAGCACAATACGCGCTCGCGGATTGCTCAAATTCGGTATCTGCGGGACACCACGCTTGTACGCAACGATCGCATCCGCACCTTTAGATTCGTCAATCACAAGAACAATGGAACCCGGAAATTCGCCAATCACGCTACCTGTCTTTAGGTAAGCGTCAATAGTGAACACCGCCATCTGAACTTTACCGCTCTTCAGCGCGCGTGCTCGACCTACATAATCGGCTTTATCATCAACGAACGTAAGTTTAATCCCTTGACGATCCAAAAGATTCTGAACAGCAGGAGAACGAAGGATCGCATACCCCGGAAACGAGTCGTGTGCGACCTTAATAGTGTGGGCGTACCGTTGTGTACTCGTCTCTTTAACGAGATCACCGCGGAGCCACGGTTCAACAACAAATTTGTAAACCAACCCGATTATACCAATGATAATCAGCCAACTTGCCGCTGCGATAATGAACCGTTTTTTCTTACCTGCGTCCATAGTTTTATTTCCTATTTCTGAAAACCAAGAAACCGGCAACGGCAATGATGACCAGGACGACAACAAACCATAACATACCCTGGCTTTCAGTATTACGTTGCTGTGCAGTTGACGTTTGTCTCGGCGTTGCTGTTTGTGAAGGGGGCCTCTCCGTGGCTTTTATAGCGATTTCCATATTGCTCGGCGGCGTTGTGAGCCGTTGAATCAGATCAGCGGCGATTTCGTGTGAAAGCGGCGCAATGTATTCAAAAGCGTCTTCACCAGTAACGTCTGTCCCCGTACCACCTGTTTCCGCAAGAATCTCAGAGACCGCTGCCACCAACTCACCCGGATTGTCTGCCTTGCGGTAACTATCTACAACTTTTGCCAACATGTGATCGGTTTGCATATCGACACCAATCACGTCAATACGAATCTGACGATTAAGGATCTCAGGCGTGTAATGTCTGACTTTGTCGGCATCCGAAGCCTCGCCATCTGTGACGACCAATAGCCGATAGTTCCCATAGTTATACTGTTTTTCGCGTTGTTCAAGGAGGCGGTTCGCACCGATTCGGATATACCTCCCCAATGGTGTATTACCGCTCGGTCGTGGTAACTGAATCGCTGCCGTCAATCTTTGTGTGTCCTTCACGCCCAACGGGTACACCCATTCGTTTTGGATATTAGCACCGCTAAACACCAATAATCCGATGTGTATATCGTCCGGCACTTTCGACAGAACCTCCAATAGTGCCGCCTTCGCTGCTTCCATCTTCGACTTCGTCTGGTCACCACTAAACTTGTCCTGCATTGAACCAGACGCATCAAGAATCACAACGATGTTATCTTTATGAATGTCATCCTCAGCACTGCAAATCTGGATACTAAAAATGAAGAACAGGCTCAGTAGAAAAATAAATCGCGTGCCGGAACCGGCTGTGATAATAGAAAATTTCATAAAAAAGCCCTATCCGAGAAGTCGTTTTGACCAACAACTCGCACCTTAGCAAAAGTACCGGTAGACGAGTTGTTGGTCGAAGTTTTCAGCGTCTTTTCTAACTGATAACGGAGTTCTGATGAATCTCAAAAGTCAAAGTCCGACACTGCCACAGCTTCTGCTGAAACTTTAATCAGTGCGAATTCGACACGCCGATTTTCTGCTGCTTCCGCTGGACTCGTCGGTTTTGATATAACAGGCTCCTTAATACCGACACCTACTGGCACAATTTGTTCTGAATCAATACGTGCGTTTTTACGACGCGCGTACGCAATGATCGCATCTTTAACCGCTTGACCCCGCTGCTCAGAAAGTTTCAGGGCAGCTCGCATTACCTGATACGGACTTTCAACATCCGTACCATCATCAAACTTCTTCTCTTGGATCAGACGGATCAGGTTCGCTGTGTCTTCCAAACTAAACGGTTTGCCGTCCATAAAATATTTGTAGCTGCCCCGGGTGCCCGTCCGTTGCAAAATACCTGTACTAAGCCCGGTTCTAACCAAGATACTCAGCGTCCGAGACGGATCGCTGTGTCCTTTTATGGCGATCGCAGCATTCCCGAATTTTGAAGCCAATTCAACAACCCTATCAAATTCTTCGCGGTACGTCGCATCACTAAAAGTATCCTGGTTCGCATCAAATTGAATCGTGAACGAAATAAGCGTCTTTTCGTCTAACACAGCATCTTCATTGAACGACTCAATCTCTGCCCGAACCGTCTCTTTTTTAAAACGCGTCTGTTTCAGTTGCGCGGGAGCCGTTATGGTCGTCGTTAGTAGATTCTTAAAGGTCGATGCGTTAAAATCTAAATCGGACGGAATCATCGCATATCTCTGTCTCGCAAAACCCCAGTTGACTGCCATATCCAATCCGGCTTTATTGAAGCCTTCAAACCCCGTAATCGTATTGCTCGGATCATTGAAGAAGGATATATTGCCCGGTTGTCCAACGAACGTACAATCTGCGATTAAACCGTGCGCATCCTCCTCAAG
Organism: Candidatus Poribacteria bacterium; assembly: GCA_012270865.1. Classification (GTDB taxonomy): domain Bacteria; phylum Poribacteria; class WGA-4E; order WGA-4E; family WGA-3G; genus WGA-3G. The sequence goes on from JAAXHL010000132.1 coordinate 14,191, forward strand.
CGTGGGCAGGACCTCTTTACCGTAGATGTTCTGCATCATCGTCAGGAGCTGCGTGTATTTTTGCGAGCCACCCTTTTCGTAGGCTTTTTTCAGCGTCACGACCTCTTCGGCACCTTTGAGGTAACCTGCGAAGAAGCGTTCAACAAACGGTTTGTAAGCATCGTAGAAATCTTTGCGGCAGGCGTAGACATCGGCAATAGAACGAGAAAGCGTCGCCGTACTCACGACAACCCGCGCACCTGCCACGGTACCTTCAGCACCTGTACCCGTGTTTTCGGGACCGCCTGTTAATCCAATCATATCCGGCGTGATGACAAAGCAGCCAGCAATCGTCGCGTCGTTTCGGAAGCGTTCTGCCGGTCCTTTTGCCCCAGTTAACTCGTCAACCCAGACAATTTCTACCTGTGCCTTTGAAAGACGCGCAGTCTTCAGCATATCATAGAGCATGCCTACGTGTGGACCGCCCTTTTGGATAGCGATCTTTTTACCGCGGAGATCAGAGATTTTACGGATGTTAGAACGACCAACGAAATGGTCACCCGCTGACCAAGTAAGTTGTCCGAAGATAACCGGCTTTGTGCGGGGGTCCTTTCCTACAACTTCGCTCGCCTGTGCGATCATTCTAAACGTACCGCGTAAGAATGGCGTTTTACCTCCAAGATAGTCGCGAACCTGTTGCTGGAAATTATCACCCGGCACTAACTTGAGGTTCATACCGAGTTCCGCCATGACGGTACCCGGACGCGTCGTCAACCCTCCGTTGGCGTGGAAGAGTGCCGCTTCGCCACCCCATGTGATATACGGCACTACCAGCGGCGTTATCGCTGTCACTTCTTGAACCGGAACCGTACCCACCGCATCGGAGAATAGTTCTTGCGCATTGGCATGCAAAGCAAGAAAAATGAGCAGTGTCACGAGACAGAACAACGTCCGTTTCTGGTGTAACTTACAGGACAACCTAAAATGCTTTTTCATAATTTTTCCCTCGTTTTTAGTCGTTATCGTAGTGGCTATCGGAAACCATCGGAAACCATCAGTTTTCGGCAAGAGGTGCCATCAGCCATCAATCACCTTGTTGTGGTATCAAGATTTGTAAGAACATTGAACGCTATAAGAGGATAATTGATTGCTGCTTGCTAACAGTTGACTGCTATTTATCGTGACAGCGCGTAGGCAACGACGTTCATCCCCTGTTCAAATGCCCAGACTCTCTGCTCCTCACGACCCGGGCTGCAGTCCCTACCTTCCCACGCACAATTCAGATCGCTCGGGCAGAAATAGGCAATCACGCGATCACCGTCCATAATCGCTTCATCGTGATCACAGATACCCGGAATAAATTTATCGCCGCCGAGGTACTCATCATGGTCATAAAGTGTGTGGTAAATCGGATGACTTATATCCAAACGTTCCAATTTCTTTTCCGGGAAAACTTTGCGCATCATCGCATGGACGTGCGGACGCAAACCGCCACGTCCGCTATTCAAGCGCGCGTCACAATCTTCAACGTGAAGGAAACCACCACGCTCAAAATAATCTCGCAGTTTACGTATCTGTTCGTTGGAAAGCCGGATCCCGCGGTGCCCTGTCATAAAGAGGAACGGATACGCAAAGAGTCCTTCGTCATCTATATCGACGTATTGTGGATGATCGCGTACCTCAACGTCAATTGTCGTATTTGCAGCAAGAATCTCGGTGAATTTGTGATCCGATGGCCAGCGGTAATAGTTGACAATATTGGTGTACCAATCGCCGCCCGGGTATTTGAGACGCACAAAAGTGAACTTCTCGCCAGTCGGATTCATCTCAGGATAGTGGTGTTCAATCACGCCGTAGCGTGTCCCGTAATGAATATCGCGTGTCGCATCATAAGGGATATATTCTCGGAACCCACCACCAAACTGAGCCTCGGCAGGTAAAATGAGTCCACCCGCAGCAATCGCAGCGGCAGCAAGTCCAACAGAGCCTTTGAAAAAGGAGCGTCTTGATAGTAAATTTGAGTTTGATGCCACGCCAGATGTTTGGTCCGTTCCGATAAATTCCGAGGGTCTACTGTTCTTTAACACGGCTTTTCCTCCTATTCCGATCTATTTTTTCCCATTTTAATCTGCTTGGCAATCATATCAATGCTTGACAGAAGGATGTGTGTTTTCTTACGATAATTATCCACAATATGGCTTATGCTCTCTGAAATGTTCCTAACTCTATTATAACCTAAGACTTTGAAAAAATCAAGATCGCATCTGCAATTGCGCGTCCCTGTTGTTGTGGCATCGGACGAATTCGACGATTCCCGCGCGCCGGTCTCGTGTTTCGCGCCGCTCGCGCGCGTTCAGGTGTCGGTTTATCACGCGAAGCCTGTTGGGGTCCGTCCATAGTCGGTTTATCACGCGAAGCCTGTTGGGGACCTTCCACAGAGCCTCGAGTCGGTCTGCCACGTGAAATCTGTTCTGATGGTTTCTTCGCATCAGGTTTAACAGGATCCGACTTCTTGACACTCACGACTTCGTCCTGAATGACCAACATTGATGAATTGCCGCCATCAAGATTAAGCGCATCCGTGGCACCCCATTCCAGAAACAGTTCCGAAAGGCGTGTTAACATAACACCGCGCCGGACACCTGCCTTCGCTGCCGTTATTGTGACAAAAAGGAGCGTGCCATCTGCCTTTTTACCGATCGCTGTCCGCGGATGCCAAAAACTGTGAAACGCTTGGTCAAACCCTTCACGCTCGTACGCTTGTGTGGAAGAAGCAACTCCATTCCGCAACAGCAACGGACCGCCGCCGATAATATGCACAAAACTTGCCCACAAATTACTGTCACCAACGCGTTCCGGAATGACCGTCTCACGAATCTCGACAACATCACCTTGCTTGAGATGTCCTAATAGTTCAGCACGTCTCCTGCCACTTGCGGATAGGATATAACCGTCTGCCGGAATGCGCGAACTCCCTTGTTTATCGTAGATACCGGTTACTTCACCATTTCTTACCGCAACCTCTATACCATCGGGCATTGTCAACGTTGCCGCATGGAAATGGGGTCGGTAAATGACCAATTCGCTTCTACCGCGACTCCGATTCATACCGTCAATCCGCAACGTCTCTCCGTTCGGCAGGACGAGTTCCAACAGTAGAACGATCCTGTCGATGTGCGTCTCAATTTTCCCATCAACTGTCCTAAATCCGATGACGGCTCTACCCTGTTCCGGTTCACTGACCCATTCGCCATCAATCTTTAGTGCACCGACAGATTCCCCGCGAAACGTGCCTACCATTTCAAAGAAACCGCCATTGATAGCAGCGAACGCCTTGTGTCGCCGTGCAAGCGATACCAACGATTCTGTACCGATACCGGCACTCAGCGCACGGTAGGGGCGGATATCCACCGCATCTGCGGATACCGCAAGGATGTTCGTCAGCACACCGTTGTCTAATATCTGGCGATGTACTATCCCTTGAGCAATCGTGTTGGTCACATCGCTCTGTTCTGGGTCGGTGTAGGAACGGAAGTAGCCGGTTATTTTCCTAAGCTCAACCGTCCGACCTGCCCAAATACCGAGACTGAAGACCAATAATAAACCAACAATCGTAGATAGACGCGGATGGCGTTGAATGAAACTGAAACATCGCCGTCCTAAATAGGTAATATCAAACATCTTTTAACTATTGGATTCTGATCTGCCCTCCGCTACGCTTACGGGCAGGTTTTTGATTAATTCAAGGTTAAATTAAAAGAAAAAATTCAAGAACCGTAGCACGTAACGAAGTGGAGTGCGGACTTAAGGAACGCACACAAAAATCTAAACACACGCTGTTTAACCGCAAGGTAAATTAAAAATCCGTTTCTCCCATTCATCACACGTTGCGCGCGTCTGCCGAACCGAAGCACCGATATAGTTTGTTGGATCTTGCAGTGCAGCACGCTGCGGTTCCGTCAACTTTTCCAAGAAAGGTTGGAACGTCTCATCTTCCCACAATAACGTCGTGAGACTTTTTCCTGTCTGATGTACTTGTCCTATTAATTTTCGAGTGTGATCGTACGCATCCGGGAATCCGTAATACGCCATTAGCAGATAGATCGGTTCCGCGATTGTATCCTCAGCACTGAGTGCAAGGTTGCGTCGCATGTTGTCCGCCTTGACATCCATCTCGTCTAACGCGCGTCGCAGTCGATAGATAGCATAATCAAACGCCGTAAACAGTTCCGTCACAAAACGACTTGATGCCGAATTCGTCAGATCGCGTTGATGCTCTAAGATACTATCCATAAAGACAGTCTGCATACGCGGCACAAACGCCTTCCACATACTTTTGATGTTCTCATAAGCTTCCGGGTTCACTTTGTGCGGCATCGTTGACGAACCTACCAGCTGCGGATTGTATTTCCGACCCACCTCCGCGATTTCGGTACGGTAGAGGTGCCGCATATCATCTGCGAAGTTCGCAAGCACCGTATACGCTGCCGTAACCTGATATGCCAAATCCGAAATAAATTCCGGTTCGACACACTGCGTTGATGTGTGCGTATCGGACGGTTTCAAACCGAGCAGTGCAAGGAAATCCGCCTCAATCTGTTCGGGGTGTTCATGAATCAGCGTGAGTCCATTAAACGCGCCGACTGCACCTGAGAATTGACCCCGCAGATTTTGCCCTGCTTCGTGAATCTTCTCAATCCGAGTCCCAAGACGACTGATGTAAAGTGCTAAAGAATAACCAAACGTTATCGGTTCCGCGTGTTGTCCGTGTGTTCTACCGATTTGCACCGTCTCTGCGTGTTCGCGCGCCAACGTAATAAGTTGCTGCACCAGCGCAATCAGATCCGGGACAATAACATTTTCAGTCAACGCTTTGAATCGCAACGCCGTGGCGGTATCCAGAATGTCCGCTGAGGTTGCGAATAGATGCACATAAGGACGCGCTTCTGGACTAATCTTTCGACGGATGACATTAACGAGCGAACGGATGTTGTGCCGAATCCGTGACTGCTCCTCGTAGACCTCTTCCGCTGTTACCATATCAACTGCCGCTTCTACCTCATCAGCGATCCTCGATGAGCAGACACCATAATTTGCCAAAGTCCGTACCAACGCCGCCTCCACCTTCGCTTGATACGTAACGTATCCCGCTTCAGAGACATAAGGCAGCAGTCGTTTCATAAAATCTGGATCGCCGCCATAATATCTGAAATCCAGTGGACTCACGGCTTCGTAAAGTTCCATAAAATATTTTCTCCGTTAAGTTCGGAGGAACCCTCCGCTTTTCTCTTCCGTTTTGTCTATTATACCGAATAGTAGTCCGAAAGTAAAGTATTTTGTTACTTTCACTAAATCGCTCTATTTCCCTATGCTCTTTCAAAGTTCTTCACACAAATACAGCTTGCATAAAAATAAACTCGGATATACCAAAAAGCAGCCCCAGCGGGGCGGAATATCTATAGAAGCTGTCCAAACTATAGCAAATTATAGTGAAACCTACAATTAAGTAGACACTTTTCCTTGAAAAACAGGGCTATTTAGTTCTCGGTTTTTTCGTCCAATTTTGAACACCCAGGGCCGGTAGGTGCGGTTTGGAACCGCACCGGGACTGAAAAGAAAATTCAGAAATTTAGAAAATCTGATGATTTGTTTAAAACTAAATCACCCTGCTTGAAAAAAGATAGTACTTGACTTTTTCTCACATTTGCGGTATAGATAATGAAGTGAAAATTTTAGGCGATAAGCGAATAACGCGATATAGATCGGATGATCATGAAAGGAGACCGTTATGGCGATGCAGCGTTTTCTGACAGCAGAGCAGGGCGTCGAACACCTTCTGAAAGCAACCCCACCCCTCCGTTTCAATGGGACGACCAAAACAGAATGGCAAGAATGGCGAAAGAAATTCCGACGTAATCTCGTGAAGGACCTCGGACCTTCACCAGAAGCGATACCGTTAGAAGTTGAAACACTGGAACAGATACAACTTGACGGCTATACGCGTGAAAAAATTATCTTTAACCCCGATCCATTCTCTTCAATCCCCGCATACATCTTGACACCAGATGGCGCAGATGCAAAAAATCCGGCCCCCGCGGTCCTCTGCGCACACGGACACGGTATCGGTAAAGATGGCGCAGTCGGGATTGTGGATGACTATCAAAAGCAGTACGCCGTTGAATTGGCGAAGCGTGGGTTTGTAACGCTTGCTCCGGATTGGCGCTGCTTCGGTGAGCGAAAAGACCGTGATGAATGGGTCCGACGACCGAGCCGTGATGGATGCAACGTCGCCTATCTCGCTTTCGGATACTTCGGATACCAACTCCTGCGACTCAACGTCTCCGATGGACAGCGATGTTTGGACTACCTCCAATCGCGTCCTGAAGTTGACAGTCATCGTTTGGGATGTATGGGGTGTTCCTTTGGTGGCACGATGACTACCTACATCTCTGCTTTGGATCAACGCGTCAAAGCGGCGGTTATCGTCTGTTATCTCAGCACACTCACGGACGCACTCAATGACCGCGGACGCGGCAATACATGTGGTTCACAGTTTATGTTCGGGTTACGCAAGGCAGGCGACATCGCTGATGTGGCAGGGCTCATCGCACCACGGGCTTGTATGGCGCAAATCGGTTCCGACGATATGTGTTTTATTGAGGCGGATGCCTTAGCCTCCTTCAAACAACTGGAGAAAATCTACACTGCATCAGGAAGAGGCGATCAATTAGTTTTGGATCACTTTCAAGGTGAGCATGAAATCAATCTGGAAACCGGAATCGAGTTCTTGCAGGAACGATTATGATACCATTTGAGCTAAACAGCAACCACCCGCGCACAACACATCTATGCGCCTACACTTCAAACAACCGCAGATAATCGTCTAACGTCTCAACGCGGCGAATGCAAGTAAGGGTGTCCCCATCAACGAGATACTCCGGCGGACGCATCTTCAGGTTATAGTTAGAACTCATCGCGTGACAATAAGCACCCGCATCACAGACGACAAGTCCTGCTCCCTCGTGTGGGGTCGGAAGCGAACGCGCTTTCCCCAGAAAATCCGAAGATTCACAAACGGGACCGACGATATCGTACATCTCTACCGCACCGTCAACAGGTTCAATCAACTCGATATGTTGATACGCATCGTAGAGACTCGGACGGATGAGTTCCGACATACTGCCATCAGTGACGATGAAATGTTTGTTCCCATTCGTCTTAACGCCGATAACGCGATTGACAAAAATAGAGGTGTCGCCGACAAGCGAGCGACCCGGTTCAATAATAAGCGTAATATTTTCAGGCAGCAGATCACGGATGGAATCAATAAGATCGGAGGGGGTCGGAATCTCTTCACCCGTACGCTCATAGTCGATCCCTAAACCGCCGCCGATATTCAAGTAGCGCAACGAGAAGCCTTCCGCTTCAATAGCACGGATAAAACCGAGCATCACTTCGGTCGCATCTCGGAAGATACGCACCTTCTTGATTGTCGAACCGAGGTGGCAGTGCACACCGACTAAGTTCAACAAGCGATCTTTGCGGATTTCGTCTAAAAACCAATTAAGCCGCTCGTTGCGGATGCCAAATTTGGAATTTTTCATACCCGTGGAGACATAGGGGTGCACCTGTGGGTCCACATCCGGATTGATGCGGATAAGTACATTGGCAGGTTTATCAAGGTCTTTTGCTGTTCGCTGGATGTGCGCCAAATCAAATTCGCTGTCAATGTTAATGAGTACGCCGTGTTCAACAGCAAGGCTTAGTTCTTCAAGCGTCTTACCATTTCCGTTTAGGATAGTTCGTTTCAAATCGAATCCGGCCGCGAGCGACATCTGTAATTCGTTTCCGCTGACAAGAACCGCACCACTACCAAGCGCACTCAGCCGTTTGAGGAGTGTAAGGTTATTATTTGCCTTAATCGCATAACCGATAATAGAGTCGAGTCCTTCAAGTGCTTCCTGATATGCAGCGTAGTTCGCCTCCAACTGCGCGAGACTGTAGAGATAAAACGGACTATAGGGTACCTGTTCCTGAATGTCTTTAACTTTTAGTTTTTCGCAGTAGAGATACCCGTCTTTATACTGAAAACTCATAAATATTTTACCAAGCCTCTTCAATCCAGTCGTCACCGTGGTCTGGATTATAGATGAGCCCTTTTCTGATGTCTAAGCAGAGGTCCAATTGTTCTAAAACCATGTGACCAACAAGGACAGGTGCACCCTCCGGTAGATCTGTTACGGGGAGTGATCCTTTCCGTTCTAATATTGTGAATTCAACCGTTGAATAAATGATCCGGTCTACGATGCCAGCGGCGGTTCTCGCCTTAGCATTGCCGAAGGGTGCCAAACCGAGTTGTTCAATGATCGGTTTCGGTAAAGATAAGCGCGTCGCACCGGTATCAACGAGCGCGTCTTTAACAGTCACGCGACGAACCTCTTCCGGGGTGATAATGCCTCTGTTTGCCAAAGCCATATCTTCCAGATTTGCGAGTTCAATTTCTGTTGTATGTCTCATTTTCTTTCTCCTATAGAGCCAGATGAATCAAGAAATATTTCCGAATCGTCAAGTGATGATGTTTTGTTTTTTACGTTCCTATTAAAGCATACCACAAAACGCTCCGAAACTCAAGATTTCCACACGAAGGTCTCATCTGTCAGAACCGAGATTTATGGAATTATCCCCGTTCAGTATCACATAAATCACGGTTCAGACTAATATTCGCGTTTGTGCCAGTCGTCTTCCCAGAGGTTAAATGAACCTTCCCGATACGGATGTTCAGCGATGAGGTCCTCATTGAGCTCCATACCGAGTCCAGGTCCATTCGGTAGACTAAAATAGCCGTCAACGACTTCTGGACACCCCGTCGCTGCCTCTTTGACCCACGCCTCAGAGAAATCGTTGAAATGTTCTTGAATCTTGAAGTTCGTCGTACAGGCGGCAAAATGCAAGGCGGTTGCTGTAGAGACCGGTCCGCCGACATTATGCGGTGCAACCGTCATATAGCACATATCCCCCATCGCTGCGATTTTTTTCGTTTCTAAGAAGCCGCCCGTCTGTGTAATATCCGGCTGTAAGATGTCCGCTGCTTGTAGGTTAATCAACTCACGATACTCATACTTATTATGGAGCCGTTCACCCGTGGCGACAGGCGTATTAATCTTATCGGCAGCTTTCGCGAGCGCAGCGATGTTATCCGGCGGCACAGGCTCCTCAACCCAGCTCGGTTGGTACTTTTCCAATTCCGCCGCAATTTCGATTGCCGTATACGGGCTAAACCGACCGTGCATCTCAACAAGGATTTCGACATCAGGCCCGACGGCATCACGTACGGCTTCAACGAGTGCTACGGATTTCAACTTCTCTTCGTAAGAGAGTTCATAATAGCCTGCTCCGAAAGGATCGAACTTCAGTGCTCGGTACCCTTTTTCAAGCACCCTTTTGGCAGCATCATGGAACTCTTCGGGTGCGCGTTCAACGCGATACCAACCGTTAGCATACGCCTTAATCTTATCGCGGCAGGCACCACCGAGCAACCGGTAGACCGGTTGATTCAACGCTTTGCCGATAATATCCCAGCACGCAATCTCAATGACGCTAATGCCGGTGGCAACGATTTCACCCGCACGACCGTAATCATCGCGAAAGAGTCGTTGGTAGAGGTCTTCCGTGTTAAACGGGTCACTCCCGATAATATGTCGTTTCTTTGCACCATCAATATAAGCAACAAGTGCGTCTGTGCGGTTATTCATCCGGACTTCACTGACACCGGTCAAACCTTCGTCGGTCTCAACTTTGACAAAGGTTAAGTTCCGCCAACTCGTCCCCATGACAAGGGTTTTGACATCTGTAATCTTCATGATATTAATTTCTCGCCTCCGCTTCGGTTACACTGCGTTGTCCGCTCCGTTGTGTCGGTGCCGGTTCGACCGTTGGAGCCTCTTCACCCGCCTCCAGCATCCGCCGAATCAGCCGCTCCCGCATTACCTCTGTAACCGGTTCATGCGATTGGAGTCCGATCAGGTTCCGTAACTCATAAGGATCCACCTGAAGATCGTAAAGATACTGTTCCACATACTGGTCTGACCCAGCGTCTCTACCCGCGTTGCTATTCGGCGCGTCCACGCCGTATTTCCAACGTTGTGTCCGCACGGCACGTCCGACCTGCGCTTCACTAATCTGAACGAAGACCTCCTCTGGCCAACCCTCCGTTTCCCCACGTACCAACGGCATAATAGACCTACCTTGCATCTCAGCCGGGACTTCCAAACCTGCTGCATCGAGGAGCGTCGGTGGGAGATCTACGAGACTAACGAGTTCTTGAATCTGTCCACCGCCGATGAAATCGCCACCGTGAAACGCAGTCGGCACACGGATAGAACTCTCGTGGCATGAACGTTTGTATTCGCTGTTACGGGTCTTGAAATGGCACCCGTGGTCGGAGGTAAAGAGGATGATGGTATTGTCGAGCAAGTGGAGACTTTTGAGTGCATCGAGAAGCCGACCGAGTGCTTCATCTAACCTTTTCACCATACCGTAGTAACCGCCTAAATGCTGATGCGTCGAACCTCCCAGCGCAGCGAGATCCGGCGGTATCCACTTCGCGGTATACCGTTCTCGGTACCCGTCCGGTGGTGGGTAATCGTCCAAATGGTTCTGATGGTGCGGTTCGATGTATGAGGTAAAGAGGTAAAACGGATCGTTTTGGTGCCGATCAACATAACGGATAACCGCATCCGTGAGCGCATCTACGCGGTAACCCGGAAGGTCAACAGGTTTATTGTCGTTATCATAGAGTGTCGTCTGATACGCATCGGAAGTGAATTCAAGGACGTTGGATGCTAACCAGTAATCATAACCGCCGCGATGCTCCGCAGGCACCGGTCCCGGTCCAGCACCACTGCGACTATAGAGGTGCCATTTACCGATATATCCGGTAGCGTAGCCTGCTTCACCGAAATGATGTGCGAGGGTCTTGAGGTTCGGGGATAGGGGGATACCGTTTCGGAAGCAGCCCGTGCGTGTCGCATATAATCCCGTTTGAAGGCATGAGCGCGCAGGCCCACAGACCGGTTGGCACGTAAATGAACGCCGGACATGTGTCCCGCGCTGTGCCATCCGATCGAAATTTGGTGTCAGATCGAGTGGGTTACCGTGCAAACCGGAGGTGTCCCACCGCTGTTGGTCAGTAAAAAAAACGATAACATTCGGTTGATTTGCGTCTTGTGGCATATCTCTGCTTTCCTCTCTCTGTTTAGATTTGGCTTACCTCATTTTAAGAGATTTCCAGCCAGAAGTCAAGCAGAAAATTTGGATGGTGAGAATTTGATAATGGTAGGTTTAAACTCTCTAATCGGAGTCAACTTTCTTATAACCTTTCGGTAACGGTTTATCAGCAACAAGCGCAGATTTCAGCGGACGGACGTGTCGGCAGCTACCGCGGTGTGTGAACCCGGGACAGTCGCACGTTATATCTACACCGACAACCTCCAGCGTGTAGAATTTGCCTTGCTGTGATGAACTCTCAGCACGGTAGACCCGACGCTCAGGACCCGCAAGGACTTGCGCTAAAGTACGAATCGCTTCTTCCGAATACGGACGCAACCGCGCACGTGTCGCCTCGCGAAGATGGGCGGCGTTCTCTTCAAGGTATGTTTCCCCTGCTTTATGAAGCACATCATGGATTTCGGACTCTTCAAGTTCAGTCGTTTCGATAGACAAGGCATTCATCATACGCTTGAGTTCACTGAGAACATCTAACTGAAGAGTCGCCTCGCCACCCGGTATTAATATCGATCCTTCGATGATGGAATCCATCAACGCTGCTTTTGTTTCTAATACCGTCTTAACAAACGAATCAACAGTTCCAGTCGCAATCATATACGTAACATTAACAGTCCCTGTCTGACCGATACGATAGGCGCGATCTTCTGCCTGCCAGTGGTTGGCAGGTACCCAATCTAAATCGTTAAAGACGATCTGCCGCGCTGCTGTGAGATTGATACCAACGCCTGCTATGTGCATATTGGCGACAAAAAGTTTCAGATCATCATCGTTTTGAAAACGATCCACCCTATTTTGTCGCTCGTGGACAGGAACTTCACCGGAAACATAAACCGCTCGCTCCTTGAAATGCCTTTGGAAACGCTGCATCGTATTCAGGAAAGATGTAAAAATAATGACCTTTTCGCCTTGTTCCAACGCATTTTCCACGAATTTAATGGTGTGACGGCATTTGACAAAGGCAATCGCTCGACGCACTTGCGTTAGCCTGCCCATCCCAGTCCCTAAATCCGTAGTGTCTATTGAGTTATCTAATTCATCGCGGTGTTCTGATGATAGTCCCACGGATTCTGGTGTCTCACCAATGGCTTCAGGCGTGTCAAATTTGGATATGAAGTTTTGTACCAATCGATTAAAGTGCTGGATGGCATAAGGATGCAGTTCGACCTCCATCCATGTTCGTACCTTAGGTGGAAGGTCTAACACCTCATCTTTTGTACGACGCAGCATGACCCCGTGTAGTTGGACAGTCAATTCTTCGATATTGCTTGCACCGTCTGCCACCAATCCGAAATCGCCTTGATACGCTTCACAATAACGTTTGGCAAAACTGAGGAAACTCTTTCCGAGCGGATGCTCCAGAATCTGCAACAGCGGAAAAAGGTCGCGCGGACGGCTTGTCATCGGCGTACCGGTTAACGCATGCACGACAAGGTCACGTTTTATCTCCTTAACCAGTTTGGAGGCGTTTCGACTCCGCTGACTCTGATAATTTTTTAGATAATGTGCTTCGTCAAAAACAACGCCTTTCCAGTCAAACGCAAGGAGTTGGTCAAGGTTTTTACCGAGGATTTCATAGTTGATAATAATCCAACCACGGTACTCTATAGGGGGGAGTGGTGCGGGACCAACGATGGCAGGTTCGGCATCCGGAAAAACGATTTCGATTTCACGTGCCCAATTCCGTTTGATAGAGGCAGGACAAATCACGAGATAAGGTCCCTCAGATTCCGACTCAACCATCGCAATAACGGACTGACGCGTTTTGCCGAGTCCCATATCATCAGCGAGAAGCGCACGACGGCGACCCAGCAGAAAGGCGATACCCTCTATTTGATGTGGATACAAGCCTGTAGCAATCTCTTCAGCATGTTTACGGGTGTCATCAGGCATGCAGTTGCCCCTTCACTCACCTCTATCAACCAACCATAAATCTCCCTGACTGACCGTGGCGAGACGCTTCAGCATCACGGCACCCGGGAAATTCGGAGACATCCCGGTACCCATAGCGAAGATGCGCCCGTTACCTGTCGCGTATTCACCGATAAGCGTCAGATCCGGTCCCTCAATAGTCGTCGGAATGCCGTCACTGAAGAGAACGACAAGCGTCGGACCCGTTTCAGCGATCTTTGTCAATGCCGTTAGCATATCGTGGTCCGTCCCTTTCCTGTGGATTTGGGATTGGATGTCCGCGAGATAGCTTGACGACGCAGCAACTGCCTGATCCGTCACAGGCACAAAGTTTTCCTGATAAACGACGAGTTCCGTGCTGAATGCCATGATGTTGAAACTGTCGTGCGGTTCAAGGAAAGTCAGCGAGTCCCGCATGAGATCTATAACCTTCTTAAGTTTATACGGTGGGAGGTCCTGCATACTGTTTGACAAGTCCACGCAATAGATAATCCGCTGTGCTCCCTCTTGCGCTTCGATGAACTTCACTAACCGACTTTTATACCGAGTTTCAACTTTCTCCTCTTTCACAAATGGACGGTCGATGACTTTCTGGACGCGCGGTACATCTTTGAATTCGACCGCTGTCGCTGTCGGTCCGATAGGTTCACCCAAGGTGTCGCTCTCAAATTGCTGGAACGGCGCGGGATCCGCCGCAGAAACCACACCTCGGTTACTGACAGGTGCATTACTTGTGAGGATTTTGAGGCGTTGCTGGCTCACTTCGCGCGTCCTTTTCTGGACAACTTGCGCACGTTTCGGCGGCGTTACGCGTCTGACTTTCGGTTTCTCTTGCCTGACAAACAGCGCATTGATGCTTGAATCCTCACGCATCGGTGCCGTGCCAAACCAATAGAAGAGACCAAGCACCCCAACGCCGAGGTGTAATAGAACTGAAATAAGGAACGCCTTACTGGATTTCGACTTCATTTTTTTACTTTCTAATTACCAAATCTAAGGTTACCAAAAATCAAGGGGTGATAAGTGATCATAGCCACGTTCTTTAAAAAAATCGTCAAATTCTGAGGTGGTTGAAGGGAACTCAATCTTTATTTCATTTGCGAGTTTTTGCAATATTTTATTGCCAATTAGTTCAGACGATTGTCCACGCAAGGCTTTCTCGTACCATTCGTCGAGTTCATCCTCGGTTATTATACTTTGGATTCGATTGGCACTGCCAAATTGTTGTAGGACAGATACAAGGATATCTTTCTCAGATTCTTTACAGACAATGATTATTCGATCTGCGGAAATCGTGCTACTTATATCCTCAATGGTTGTAGGTGTTAGAGATATGTGCTTTATCTGGATTGCCACTCCAAAATTTGCCCACATATCAAGACCTCTGTCCGCTGCGTTAGTAACACCTACCCGATAAACTTTTGCTGTTTGATATAGTTCTGGCGTATCTTCGGACAATCCCAGTACCTTTTCCGTAAAATCAGAAAACTCGCTAAGAATGGTATTGTTGATGTTGTTGATATGCACTCCAATTTTTACGTCAAGGACCTCCAACAGTGTTGAGAACAAGGCATAAACTACAATTTCAAATATCTTATCAACGCTTCGTGAGAGCCCGGGGTCCCGAGTAAAACTGTCTATAAAATTTCTTAAGAAAAAAGAAGTCCTATCTGCTTGTAAAACGATAGATAGACCCGATGACATTTGGGAAAGCCGATTTCTTAGCGCAGTATAAATGTAAACTTCGACTGCACCATTATTATCTCGATTCATTTTCCCCAATTGCCTTAAAACTGTTGGAGGTACAGCATTAGAATTAAAAAGGTCATCTTGGTATCTTGCACTTGATGTAGAGACCCGTCCAATAAACCTGAGAGAAATTGCATCTCGCCATTTTCTTGAAGGTGTTCGGTAAGTTTCCAAGTCGCCAAGGTCTATGTCTCGCTCAATCCTATCTCTCCGAAGTATCTCCGCAATTTGTATCGGTTTATAGAAATGGACTCTGGCTTTCCTGATAACAGTGTCAAGGTGATCTTTGGCTATTTTATTCTCCATTAGGTATAAGTATGGATTTGGTTTTCAAAAAGGAGCAATTGTTCCTCAAGTCGTATCATCGGTTTACGTTGTCGCAGTGCCTCCAGCATTTTTTCTGCAATGGCGTGGACAACAGGCACAGCGACACTATTTCCGGTCTGTTTTCTAATCTGCATCATGTTGCCCACAATTTCAAAGTCTTCAGGAAACCCTTGTAGACGAAGCATTTCCCTACCCGAGAGCCGCCGAACACCGTTCACCAAAAGGTAGTTATAGGAGGCATTGGCTCTTAGCGCACACGAGAAGGGTAAAACCGAAATATTGCCCCCTTTATTTTCATGCCAGACAGATGGGAAAAACGGTGTGCCTTTGCATTTTTCACGTCGCGATGTTTGAATACGCTCTGAGGCAAATAGACTCGGTTCAATTGCTTCGTCAGGTTCTAATACCTCTGAGAGTGGTTTGTACGAGCCAATAGACTTCGGAAACGCAAATGCTATCGGGTCGAGAAACCCAACAATGAAAATCCGTTCCCGCTTTTGTGGCAGTCCGAAGTCCAGAGCATTCAATACCGCGTGATAGGTGGTATAGCCTAATCGTGACAACTGTTCTTGTATAACCGCGAAGGTTTGCCCCTTATCATGTGTAAGCAGCTGCTTGACATTTTCAAGGAGGAACGCACTCGGCTGCTTCTCTTTCAAAATCCGAACGATGTCAAAAAACAGTGTACCGCGCGTGTCCTCAAAACCTTGCTTATCCCCGATAATGCTAAAAGGTTGACACGGGAAACCTGCTAATAAAATATCGTGGTCCGGGATGTCGGTTTCTTTAATTTCGGTTATGTCACCCGCAGGTGTCTCGCCAAAGTTATATGTGTAAGTCTGCTGGGCGTGTTTATCCCATTCGGAACTAAACACGCATGTTCCGCCCAACTTCTCAAATGGAATCCGGATCCCACCTATTCCAGCAAAGAGGTCAATGAAGTTAAATTTGTCCATTCTGCATAGAGTATAGCATGTTTTATCGACTGCGTCAAATTTTCTAATGTCTCTGTACACGACATGACAAACATAGGTGGGCACAAAACCCGCCTATACACATCCAAACGGCATCATCTACCGCATTGACATCTGCTCTTTCGTCTTCAATTTCCGACGCAGCACGACACCCCACTGCCCAACAACCCACAACGCTTTGCCATCTTTGGAACGCGTGATAACATACAGATTATTATCAATATCGGTATGCTCCTGTTCCCACGTCTCACCGCCATCGGTTGAGCGCACAATGGTCCCTTCGTTGCCGACCGCATAGACATCCTGTTCGGAGATCGCAACGACACCGTGAAGGTCTTTCGGAATGCCAGTCAATTTAGGTTCCCACGTGAAGCCACCGTCGGTCGTCCTTAGCACAATACCGGACTCACCCGCTGCCCATCCCTTCCGTTTCGTGATAAATGAAACAGCGTTGAGATCGTAGGTGACTTTCGATTCATGCATCTTCCAATACGCGCCACCGTTGATAGTCCGTTGGACCACACCACCTTGTCCGACAGCCCAACCGAGGGGCGCGAATTTCATATCCACACTCAGGAGCCTGTCATTCGCAGTCGTACGCTGCTGCGTCCATGTCGGACCGCCGTCTTTGTTATGGATAATATCCCCAAATTGACCGACTGCCCAACCTTCAGAGAATTTACCAAAAGCGACATCGTTCAGTGAGAAATTCCCCGACGGATCGCCTTCCATAAACGGCGGACGTTCAGGTGTGTCACCTGCTGTCCACGTCTCGCCATCTGTCGTATACAACACGGTGCCGTCGCGTTGCATTGCCCAACCCCATTTCGGTTCTAAGCTCGCGAAGTGTACACCGATGAGACGTTGACGCGTCCGAGTCAGAATCGTTTCCCACGTCTGTCCACCGTCTTGTGTCTCCCATAGCACGCCACCGTCGCCTGCGATCCAACCGTTTTTATCATCGTAGAAGAGCACCTCTCGGAAATTATTAGCCTGCTGTTCACCGGGTTGCCGTTCCCAGGTCTCACCACCGTTTGTGGAACGATAGATACTACCGGCACTCCCGACTGCCCATGCGTGTTCTGCATCAAGGAAGTACACACTCGCAATGCGGCGATCACCACCGCGTCTACGTCTTCGAGGTTCAGGAGGCGGTGGCGGTTGTTGCTGTCTTGGCGGCGGAGGGTTCGCACGTTCAGCATTCGGCGGGAGTTCACCCTCAGGCGCGAGACGACCCGAACGTTGTCTCTCCGCTCGAACTCGATTTTGAATCTCTTCTGGCGTTTCGTCATAAGTTAACGTCGGTCCCTCTGTAACATCTTCTTCCGTCTTTTCTTCTGTTTCTGCCTCAGGTTCTTCAGAGAACTCCGGATTCGCCTGTTCCATAAACATACTGAACAGATGATCTTCGGTATTGCTGCCTGTACGAACAGGAACAGATTTCCAAGTCACGCCTCGGTCTTCGGTGATATAGGCACCACCGCCGCCGAGGCCCCAAGCGTCCGTATCCGAACGGAAGGTAACACGCTGCAAACCGCGTGTGCTTTCTGATGTGGTTTGCAACCGCCAAGTTTCCCCACCATCTGCAGTAAGTAAAGAGTTCCCGTTACCGAGAACCACCCACCCATTGTTCTCATCGGCAAAGTGGACAGCCACACCCGGTTGATTCGTCTTCGCCTGAATTTTCCAATAGTTACCCCCGTCAACAGTATGCAGGATGAACCCGCCATCTCGACGTTGAGGTGTCACTGCCCAACCTACCTGACTGTTGATGAAATGTAGGTCGGTGATACCCGCTGTTGTCGTGCCAGTTTTTTGGATTTTCCATGTCTTTCCGGCATCTGTCGTATGCAGGGTTTGACCAATCGAGGCACCGAGCCATCCTTCGTTAGCATTTAAGAAATACATCGTGCTAACGCGAGGCAAGTTCTGCTTCGTCGATTGAAGGATCGGTTTCCACGTTTCGCCACCGTCTTCGGTCTGGAGTAAGACCCCAGAACCGAGCACTCTACCGTGTTTCGCGTCAACGAATTCCACTTCACGCAAATTCTCACTGACACCGCTATGTTGCGGAAGCCACGTTTGCCCGCCGTCTGTTGTATGCGCGATGGCACCATCTGACCCGACTGCCCAACCGTTCTCCGTATCTACGAAATGCGTATCCGAGAAATTGGTGCGCCATGCCGCCTGACGGATAATGTCCCAATGATAGACAACAGGTTCAATCTGTACCTCAACTTCCTCGATAACTTCGGGCTCCTCTGCAACCGGAGGTAATTTCGCAGGCAGTTGTGCCTCTTCAACCGAGTAGCGCATCGCAATGCCACCCTTACCAACCGCGACAACACCATCAGGCGAGAGTGCAAGACCGTAAAGGTCGTTTTCGGTACCGCTCTCCTGCATTTCCCACTTCTTCCCACCATTGAGAGTCGTCAGCATCACGCCGTCATCACCGACGATTAGACCGTGTTGTGTATCCGCGAAATAGAGTTTATTCAAATTTTCTTGGGTGCCGCTGCGTTGGAAGTTCCATCTCTGACCACCGTCTTTTGTGTGTAAAATCTCGCCAAACTGCCCGACAATCCACCCTGTGTTTTCATCTGCAAAATAGACCCCATAGAGTTCGTTGAAGGTACCGGTGGTCTGCTGCGTCCATGTTAGACCGCCGTCTTCCGTTGCAAGGCAGACACCGGGCCATCCGATCGCCCAACCCCTTTTCTCGTCAAGAAAAAAGACACCCTTCAGCATCAAAGAAAGAAAATCGCCTGTCGCAGTCTGGGGCAGCCATGTTTTGCCACCATCAATCGTATGTATGATACTACCGAGATCCCCGACGATCCAACCGACTTCAGGACTCACAAAATGAACAGCACGGAGCGTGAAAGAGGAAGGTCCGCGTTGACGTTCCCAATTCGTACCGCCATCATTGGTATGAACGATCAGCCCACGGTCACCGACTGCCCAACCGTGTTTATCTGTCGCAAAATAGATATTCCAAATACCGTCCCAGATATCCGTTTCGAGTTCAGTCCAGGTCTGTCCACCATCGTTACTCATCGCCATCGTGCCGCGCCTGCCGACTGCAATCGCACGGTTAGCATCCGTAAACTGGACGTTCTGTAAATCGTTCGCTGTCGTTCCGCTCGTCATCTCCCATGTCGCACCCGCATCCGTTGTGTGTAGAATCGTACCAAACCATCCAACTGCCCACGCCTCTGTCGGTGTCGTAAACTGGATACTCGTCAAATTGTTTTCGGTACCGCTCTCCATCAATTGCCAATTGTCTCCACCGTCTTGCGTCCGTGTGATGAAACCGACATCCGCCACAGCGATCCCATAATTTTCATCTGTGAAGTGAATGCTATTGACCGTATCTCGAACGTGTCCATTGATCAGAGGAATACGACTGTCTTGACGCGTCCAATTGATACCGCTGTTGGTCGTATGGAAAATAGAGCCGTCGCTGCCGACGATCCAACCTTCGTTGTCACTAACGAAAAAGACCTGCTTATTGTCATTGATCATACGATCGCGTTCACCTTCAAAGCGGTTGCTCTGTTCTCGCCACGATTTACCACCATTCTGGGTATGAAAAATCCTATCGTGCGTCCCGACGACCCAACCTTTTGAATTATTGACGAACCAGACCCCGTTAAGCATAAATTCGCTGACATACTCGAAACGTTTCCAATCTTTACCGCCGTTTTTAGTATAGAGAACATCCGAATCTTCGCCAACAATCCAACCCTCTTTTGAGTTCGCAAAATAGACATCAAGGAGCATCGCGGAGGTACCGCTCTTTTGCAGTGTCCAATGTTTACCGCCATCGTCAGTCGTTGCTATTAACCCTTCATCACCGACTGCCCAACCGTTGTTCACGTTTGTAAAATAAACCGCTTTGAAATCCAACGAGGCATCAGGCATACGAAACCCTGGGCTTGTTGTATCGACTTCCTGCTGCTTCCACGTCTTTCCGCCATCTGCCGTATGGACTATCAGACCCCCCTCGCCGACAATCCATCCCTGTCTGTGGTTGACAAAGTGAAGATCTGTGAAATGTGTCTCCCAATCTGCTTTCCGCGTCGCCTCCATCTTGACACAGCCGTTAAAAAGGAACAGGACACCGAGCAAAAAGGCTATGACAAGACTCCTAAAAGCGAGTGTCGGCTTAAAGAATACGCCAAAATTCAAATTCCGTGCTAAGTTCATCTTTTCCTCCAGTTGTTGCCTTTTGAAAATTCTTCTCCGTGTTCCTACTGCAGGCGAGGTTTGTAACCTCGCTATTGGAGACTTTACTATCAAATTGAGATTCACACCTACCATACAGCAAATTATAGCAAATTCTGTGCCATTTTATTCCCGGTTTGTTGGCAAGGTATATAGCAAAAATCGCACAAAACGGGGCATACACCATACCCAATTGCACAAAATCGGGCAAAGTTTAGTAAAAAAACTCCAAATATTTAGACAGGTCCACCCGTTGATTTGTTCACGTCTAATAACCGCTGTTATCACCGAAGAGTCCAGAAAATGCGACAGCAATACCTATTGCGATGACAACGGGCAACGCAATAACGACCACTTGAACAACAGCAGAACGCCTACCACCGAGCCTCTGAATTGCTTCTATCTGTCCAACGGGTGTTAAGAATGGCGAGAGCAATAGCAGGACTGCACTCGCTACCGGAACTTCTTCATAAAAATAGCCGTTCATCCAGATGCCTGCCAACGCAAGTGCTATAACTGGGGATGCCGCGATCGGAAACACGGGCACTTCATCGTCAGGTCTTAGAAGAAGCGTAATGATCCATATCGCTGCAAAAAGTGCTACCAGAATACCGGCATGCTGTGCTAAGCGTAGACTGCCAGAGATCGCCAGAATTAGCGCAGTGCCACCAGAGAGTCCGAAATAGACAAACGGACTCCAGCCACCCGACGGCAATAGCGTAAAACTCTGCTGAACTATGTTCCAAAAGATGAAAAACACAACGGCGAGGCACACCCACCAGATAAACCCTTCAAGCGGCCCCCACGTATACTTAAACGCAGAATTCAACAGCAGTCGCGGTACAACGATAGATACGATTACTTGTGGAATCAAGCGTCTCCATAGCGCGCGATGCCAAAAGACACCTAAAATAAGTCCAATAAGCGCGAGATAGCAGAGCCAATGTACACCCTCTCGTGGCGGAAACGGTGGAACCCCTTCTAAACCGATGTATCCGACGATGTAACCGATACCCAACGCAACACCGACAAGCCATCCCAAAGACAAACCGTTCCCCGTCTCAGTCTGATTGCGCGCACTTTTAGCGGCAAGAACAAAGACCCCACCCCCAACGATGGCTGGTAGAAGTAAACCGAGGACAAGCTGCTTGAATATTAACATCGCCGATACCTGTGTTGGCGAGGCGTTTTGCTTGAGGGTTGCCCCCAAGCAACCTCACCAACGAAAGTTTTTTCAGAGCAGGTGCGTCCATAGCGCATCGGACACGCGCACCTATGCGTGTTTCGCTTCAATACTGACGATAAGTTGGATTTCGTCACTAACGGGACCGATGCCATAAGTCATACCGAACTCGCTCCGTTTAATCGTAAAGATGCTCTCAAATCCGATGAGAGATTCACCATCTTTTCCTGTGGCGCGCCCCGTAATTTCGACATCTACTGTGATTGATTTCTTAACACCGTGTAACTCAAGATCGCCTGTAACCTCCAACACATCTTCTTTGCCTTCCTTCTCGACGACTTTTGTGCTTTTGAAGGTAATCAACGGAAACTGCTTAGCACTGAAGAAATCGGAACTCCTGAGATGCTGATCGCGTTTTTCGTTGCCGGTATCAACGCTTGCTGCCTTGACTTCAAATTCCACCGTCCTCTCAGTCACAGCGTCTACGCTTATCATGATTTTACCAGTGAATTCGTTGAATCTGCCATAATTGTAACTAACGTCATTATGTTTTGCGCGGAAAAGTATCATTGAATGGACGGTATCAATTTCATAGTGCGTTATACCCATAGGCTGCGTAATACCGACAAAACCGAGAAGTAGTAAAACCACAAGGCTGCCGATACTGAAAACCTGCAAATTCCGTCCTAAATCCATTTTCATTGAAAATATCTCCTTTTTTTCTTAAGTTTTAGGAAAAAATGTGTCTATTACACAAACAGAACAAGTATAACGTGTTTTTCAAAACCTGTCAACGAAAATTAGCGATTTCTGATCCTGATAACTGAAAGGCGATGCAGTCACTATACTGGTAACTGACGATCTCTATCTTGAATCCCAGGGCTATTTAGTTCTCGGTTTTTTCGTCCAATTTTGAACACCCAGGGCCGGTAGGTGCGGTTTGGAACCGCACCGGAACTGAAAAGAAAATTCAGAAATTTAGAAAATCTGATGATTTGTTTAAAACTAAATCACCCTGCTTGAATCCGATTTTTTCTTGAATTTCGTTATAAAAATGTGATATAATTATCAAGAAAATATGTCAAGTGCAACATTTTGATACAGCGAACTATAGCACCTCACCTTGATAAATGGATAAATGGGAGGATTTCCGACGAATATGAACACATTGAGATCAACGTTTACAGTCCATCTAATTGTGTATCTGCTCTGTTTTGTGATGCTGCTCCCGTTTGTAGCAGCAGACAACCACGCTGGAGACACACCCGTGAGCTACCACTCACAGATCGTCCCGATCCTCAAACGGAGTTGTCAAGGATGCCATCACCCGGGCGATCCAAACGGCGGTTTGATTGTCACAACCTATACCGATCTCAAACAAGGCGGAATGGCAGGTGATGCAACTATCATCCCAGGCAAACCCGATGACAGTCTCATCATTGAACTCATTTCTGGCGATGAACCCGCAATGCCACAAAACATGGAACCGCTCTCCGATGAAGAGGTTGAACTCTTCCGACGTTGGATCCTTGAAGGCGCACAAGACGATACACCCGCCGAAGTCGATGATTTAGGGGATGGAGACTATCCGATCTACACCGTACCTCCGGTGGTTACTGCGCTGGCATACTCACCCGATGGCAGCACGCTCGCTGTGTCAGGGGTCCGTGAAGTTCTATTGTATGACACAGTCAATTTTCAACTCAAAGCGCGATTGGTAGGTAAAGCACGTCGAATAGAATCCTTGACGTATACCACAGATGGCAAAATGTTAGGCGTAGCAAGCGGATCTCCCGCACAATTCGGCGAAGTACAACTCTGGGATACCGCAACCAACACCCTCATCAAAGCCATACGTTCCAGTTACGATACAATTTACGGACTCTCTTTCTCACCCGATGCCAGTCGCGTCGCTTTCGGATGTTCAGACCAAACAGTGCGCGTCCTATCCATTGAAGACGAAAAAGAACGCATTAAATTCGATAACCATAGCGATTGGGTTTTCGGTACCGTCTTTTCTACCGACGGCTCCCATTTCGTCAGTGCTGGGCGCGATACCGCTCTCAAATTAGTTGAGGTAGATACAGGCTCTTTTGTTGATGACATCAACTCCAGTAACAAGGGATATGGTGAAATCAACACGATCGCACGACACCCAACTGAAGATCAGGTCTTGAGTGCAGGCGAAGACCGGATACCGAGACTCTACAAAATCTTCCGTGAAATCCGAAGAGATGTCGGCAATACGGACTTTAACCTCATCCGAGCCTATGAAGCACAATCCGGCTCAATTGAAGGGGTCGCCTTTTCAGCTGACGGGAGTCGGCTTGCGACTGGCAGTGTAGGTGGTGAAGCACGTATCTATAACGTAGCCGACGGGAAGCGTTTAGCAAGCATGCAAGGCGATACAGTCGGTGTCTTCGCCGTCTCATTCCACCCTAATGGCACACAACTCGCCACGGGCGGTTTTGATGGAAAAATTCGGATATTCGATGCTTCCGGAAAACTGCTCAACGCCTTTATGTCCGTACCGATTGAGGCATCTGCAAGCGAAGATTTCGCACTCGTTGTAACAGGCATGACGTGAGGGGCTTGCGTCGCAAAAGTGCAGGATGCACTTTCACAACACCAGAATGTTATCAGCGTTGAAGTCTCTCTACCCGATCAAGCCATCATTAAAGTCCGAAAAAATACGGCTACCGCGGACGATCTCGCCAACATCGTCAAAGAGACCGGGTTTAGCGCAACGACGAAATAGGACAGACGAAGAGGCTAACCGATGGATGCCACGGCTCCTAATATACTCTGGGTTTGCACAGATCAGCAACGTTACGACACAATCGGCGCACTGGGCAATCCGTTCGTGTCTACACCGAACATTGATAGCCTCGTAGCAGACGGGGTCGCGTTTACGCACGCCTATTGTCAAAGTCCTATTTGCACACCGAGTCGGGCAAGTTTTCTCACGGGCATGTACCCGAACGCAACACACGCAAATCGTAACGGAAACGATTTTTTCCCAGACGCATATCCGCTTGTGACACGCACCCTCGCTGACATCGGTTATGATTGTGGACTCATTGGCAAACTCCATCTCGCGAGTGCTTACCGTCGAATCGAACCACGCACAGATGACGGATACCGCTACTGGCAATACAGCCACGCACCACGAGATGACTGGGAACAAGGACACGATTACGCAGATTGGGTCCGTTCAAAAGGATACATCCTCGGTGAGTTGAACCGAAACCCGGAGGGTGTACCAGCCGAATTACATCAGACGACGTGGTGCGCGGAAAAAACAATCGAATTCATTCGTGAGGAACGCGACTGCCCATGGCTCGCGAGCGTCAACATCTACGATCCGCATCCACCGTTCAATCCACCGCAGACACACAGAGAGCAATTCAACGCAGTGGAGATGCCTGAACCACTCTTCCGAGACAGTGACCTCGCGCAGCAGGCCCGATTACAAGCCGTCGATTTTCAGTCCAAAGTCCGGACACCAGATGAATTGGACATCCGAAATCCGATCTTGCCGGGTTCCGCACTCGTTACTATGAACGGACAAACACCACGCCGAAAAACGAACCCAGTCGGCGCAAGGGATGCCAAGACACTCAAAGCCGCCTATTATGCCATGATCCAACTCATTGATGAGCAGCTCGGTAGGATTCTCGAAACACTTGACGAGACACGGCAACGGGAAAACACGGTTATCATCTTTACCAGCGACCACGGCGAAACGCTCGGCGACCACGGACTCATTCAAAAAGGGTGTCGTTTTTACGAAGGTTTGGTCAGAGTACCGCTGATTTTCTCGTGGCAGGATCAGTTTGTAAGCAGTCTGAAAAGCGACGCACTCGTCGAACTCGTTGACAAAGCACCGACGCTCTTGGAATTAGCAGGATTAACACCACCTGAAGGCATGCACGGACGCTCGCTACTGCCTATACTCCGAGGCGAAGCAGACCCGAACTATCACCGTGATTTCGTCCGATGTGAGTACTATGACGCTGTCAATGGCCGCGACCACTCTTATGCAACAATGTATCGAGATAAACGTTACAAATTAGCAGTCTACCACGGACACGAGGAAGGTGAACTCTACGACCTAATTGAGGACCCAGATGAATTTGATAATCTCTGGCACGCACCCGACAAACAGGACATCAAGACGGACCTACTAAAACGGAATTTTGACGCGGCTATGTTCGCTATGGATATAGGACCTCGCCGCGTCGGACCGATGTGAGGAATTGTGATGGAATGGATCCCAAAACCCCTCGCTAAAGCAAGGGGAAACCTGTGCGCAGCGTCCACCAAACGTCCATTCCACGAGTTAAACCGCTGACTATAGGTCGCCTCCGTGCTGCAATATTAATAATACTGCAACGTACGGCAGGCACGTTGGCAATAAAAGCCTGCTACTAACTACAAAAAGGAGTGGTGTTTCATCCCTAACCTAAAGATTGGGGTTCCACACCGAAGAATTTGATGAAAACAGTCACATATACCCAGGTAGAGCAACTCGTAAAGAAACTCCCAAAAGCCAAGTTACCGATCGCCTATCATTTGTTAGCTGATTTGATTAACAGAGAAGTAGATGAACAGTCGCCCCAAGCGGCTTTCATGCGCCTTTCCGTAGAGGAGCGCCGGCAACTTCTAACACAGCAAGCCAAACAAATGAAAGGGCATTATGAACAAATGTCTGACGAACACCCAGACTTGTAGATTCGGAATTTCATTGATGAAAGTAAAAGATAATGAGGTTACACCTGTTTATGTAAGTCGGGGGGAAATCTGGCAGGCGGACCTTCGCGGAAGCATTGGTAACGAAATCAAATACGAGCGTCCTGTTGTCGTGGTGAGCCCGAATGAAGTGGGTATGTTACCTATTGCTATTGTCTGCCCGATAACGGAATGGAAAGATTACTTCGCGAATAATATTTGGCATGTGAAGCTAGAACCAGATGACACGAATGGACTCACAAAGTTATCCGCAGTTGATACGCTCCAATTGCGCAGTCTTTCTACTGACACCCGGCGGTTTCTTTGGAAGCGAGGAAGGATATTATCGCCTGGAATCATGGATTTGATTTCTATGGCAATTGCGGCGGTGACGCAATAATATCCTTGCCTTTATTCTATGTTTCGCAAGGATTTTTACTGTAGTATGCTTGAACGTAACACTATCCATTGTGGCGACACGTTTACGCTATTAAATGAAGTGGAAGATGCATCGGTAGACCTAATCGTATGTGATGGACCGTATGGTGTAACCGAGAACTCGTGGGATAAAATCCCCTCAATTCAGGAGTTTAACCTTGACCTCATCAAAAGGTTCACACCGAAACTGAAAGATGGCGGCGCACTCTATCTATTCGGCAAACCCAATTGTATCGACTTCATAGACTATCGTAAGTTCTTGAACCTCCGTTCAAAAATTGTATGGTATCAACCGAGTCGGCTCGCACAAGGTAGAATCAATTACACCAACAACTACGACATCATCTGCTATTTCATCAAAGGTGAGAGACCGAAGTGCTATAACCTTGACGCTATCAGAGTTTCGCAACTTGTTGAGTTAGAACATCGGCTCCGGTGTGAAAATGTACCATCCGTGACGAATGGTAGATTCGGGAAAACCAAGTTTAATGCAAAAGGTAAGAACCCAGGCAACGTTTGGGGTGACATAAAGCAGCTAACTTATAAATCAAAGGAGTTAGTCTGCAGAGAGGCACTTAACACGATCCAGAAACCTGAAAAATTAATCGAGCGAATCGTATTGGCGAGTTCATCACCCGGAGATCTGGTTCTCGATCCATTTGCTGGTGTCGGCACCTGTCCAGTCGTCTGTAAGCGGCATCAGCGGGATTTCATCGGATTCGAGATTCAACCCGATTTCGTGAAAGCCGCAAATCAACGACTCCGAGAGTGCCATAATACTTCAGATTCGCCTTTATAGGCGAAGGCATACGAATTTTGTGCCATAGACTTTGACAAAAACGGTATTATATGATACTATCTATGCAAAGATGCGTGAAGAGAAGTCTGACTGTCCATCAACCCTATTTTTGAAATGTGCATTATTAATACGCAAACCGACAAAAGTTCCCTTGCGTAAACACATAAGGAGTCAGTATGGAACGGAAAATTGTATTTTATTTGACATTTCTTCTCTGTTTTGGTATAAGTATTGGTAACGCTGCTGTAGAAGTCGGGTTCGTCTATCTTGGCGACAAAGGTGACTTTACCGCACCCGCATTGGAGTTCGCCGAAAACACGTTCAAAACCAAACAACTCGCAAAGGCAGATTTGAAGAGCAATACGTTCAAGCAGTTCGCTGTTGTCTGGTGGCATGAAGGGGATACTGACCCAGGGGCATTGTCCAATGCAGAGATTGATGCGTTCTTAGACTACGCTGAAAGCGGCGGTGCAGTACTGCTAACAGGTTGGGCAATCCGTTATGCTACGCCGTTGGGATTAGAAGACGCGGAACCACGGCAATTTGGGCCCACTGAAGACGACGGGAGCAATGTCGGTATTATCGTCCTCAAAGAGACACTGGAACTCGGGTTGACAGAAGGGCTCGAGAATGTTGATGGAAAGACACCGCAAGTCGATGATTGGGTTCAGGTTAATTCAACTGGATTTCCAAAAAGTGGTGACTATTTCGACAAAATTTGGAAGAATTTTACGACGCTTGCGCATGCTTGGGAGCGTGGTACCAATTACACGGATAGAATTGCAGCTTTCGGTTATTGGGAAGCCGGGGACGGTAAAGTCTTCAATATGAACTGGCGACTCCCGAATTTCCATAAGAACAACGAGAGTATTGATCAAATAGAGAAACTTACAGAAAATGTTATCAACTGGTTGGCAAGTGAATCGGAATTCGCCGATGTTACCGCCGGTGATAAATTGCCGATAGTCTGGGGAGAATTGAAAGATCGCGAATAACACGGAATACTCTCCTGTAAAACCTATAAAATTACATATCGGTGAGAATTTTAACAAAAGCAATAATACAGCAAGTCTGCGCTGGCATGCTATACTAAGAAGGAATATTATACGCATTGGATACTTCAAATATGAACGCACAAGTGAATCTACCGAAAGGGGTCAAAGCACGACTGGATCAAGGAAATCTAACTGGGGATATCGCCTTCTCACCCGACGGCACGCAACTCGCTGTCGCTTGCGACATCGGTGTCTGGATCTACGATGTAGATAGCGGTTTAGGACTTAACCTCCTCGTCGAGCATAAAGAGTATGTGAGGTGTGTCGCCTTTTCACCAGATGGCACGGCAGTCGCAAGTGGCGGCGTAGATAACACTGTCATTCTATGGGATGCCGTCGGCGGGACACCGACAGCCACACTCAAAGGACATACAGATGCCGTGAGAAGCATCGTCTATTCACCAGATGGAACCACGGTCGCAAGTGGAAGTCCCGATGGCACGGTACGTTTGTGGGACGCAGCCACTGGAAACGCAAAAAACGTCCTTGAAGAGCATACAAGTTCTGTCAGATGTGTTACATATTCCCCTGATGGCAGCACGCTCACCGTCGGAAGCGGAGACGACACCATCGTCCTTTGGGATGCCGCAACGGGTAGGCACAAAAACACGCTCATAGGACATAAAGATATCGTCAATTCCGTCGCGTATTCACCAGATGGAAGTACGCTCGCCAGTGCAAGTATTGACGGTACAATTCGCTTGTGGAATATGTTTGAAAACAGTTTGATTACAACACTTACAGGACATGTCGGCTACGTCTGGAGTGTCACCTATTCACCAGATGGCAGCACACTCGCAAGCGGCGGGCGCGACGAAACTGTCCGTTTGTGGGACGCAGAAACAGGCGAAACTAAAGGCGCACTCGCTGGACACACAAGGAGTGTCAGGAATGTCCTATATGCGTCTGATGGAAAGGTCCTCGCAAGTGGTAGTGAAGACAACTCCGTCTTACTCTGGGATCTTACATAGAGTTTGGCGCAGAATTGAGATAG
The DNA here is from genome assembly GCA_012270865.1 of Candidatus Poribacteria bacterium. Lineage (GTDB taxonomy): Bacteria > Poribacteria > WGA-4E > WGA-4E > WGA-3G > WGA-3G. Next base: position 43,841 of record JAAXHL010000132.1, read on the forward strand.
CACATAGAAGGATGCTTAAAAATTGTCCAAAATTGAGTGGACATTAAGCGGAAACCCGTTTTTCGATAGATGTCAGATAGTAAATAGCGTATAAAGTGTGAGAAAACCTGAGTGAAAACTTAATCGGAAAAACAACAGAAGATTTAATTAAGGAGGACGGCGTGTCTTCCGTCAACTATAGCCGGGAGTACCTACGCCGAATTTTTGATGAAACCCAGGTCTAACTTTGTAACAGTGCTTCTTATTGCATTCTCTATCTGCTTCGCGTTCCACTTAGCAGCACGGGGTGAGATGGCACAGCCCGCGAGTACTGAGGTACCGACAGCTGAGGAATGGATTGCAAGCGTTGCTTTAACGGAGTTAAAAGTTCATCCGGAAGCACTGACATTAGAGCATGCACGCGACGGTAAGCGTATACTTGTGTCGGGTAAGATGAAAGATGGCACTTATGTAGATGTAACGCCGTGGGCAGTGCTAAAACCTGAGAATACCACGGTAAAGGTGCATGAAGATGGCTATATCTTCCCAGAATCCGTTGGCACAACGAACATTGTCGTTACCGTTAAGGGAATAAGCACTGAATTACCGGTTACCGTCAATAGCGTTGAAGCGCAACCCGTCAGTTTCGTGCGAGATGTCATGCCGCTCCTCAGCCATGCCGGATGTAATAACGGCACATGCCACGGCGCAGCGAAGGGTAAAAACGGATTCAAACTCTCACTCCGCGGTTATGACCCCGATTTTGATTATGAACTCCTGATTGAAGATATATCCGGTAGACGTTTCAACCGAGCGTTCCCTGAACAGAGTCTAATGCTTCTAAAACCGACATCCGAAGTACCACACAAAGGTGGACAGGTCATCGTGCCGGAATCACGCGATTACGAACTCATTCGCCAGTGGATAGCGGAAGGCGCGAATTCTGATGTCGAAACGACGCAACGCGTCGAAAGGTTAGAGGTCATGCCGGATGCCGCTGAACTCGCTACGCCGGGGATGAAGCAGCAACTTATAGTGATCGCACACTATCCAGACGGTACAACACGGGATGTCACCCGTGAAGCGAAATTTACCAGCAGCCTCAACGAAGTCGCAAAAATCACTGATGACGGTGTCGTAACCGCAGAACGCCGCGGCGAAACCGCTATCCTTACCCGATACGAGGGCGCATACAGCACAAACGGCATCATCGTTATGGGTGACAGAAGCGGCTACAAATGGGTGGAAACGCCTGAATACAACTACATTGATACACACGTACACAATAAACTCAAACGGATGAAAATCCTGCCATCTGACCTCTGCACCGATGAAGAGTTCGTACGGCGTATCTACTTTGATCTTACAGGCTTACCACCGACACCTAAACAGGCTCGCAGCTTCCTCACGGATACCACGGATTCTAAAACCAAACGCGAAAAACTGATTGACGCACTCGTCGAAACACCTGAATTCATTGACCATTGGACGCATAAATGGGCAGACCTATTGCAGTCTAACCGTAAATTCCTCGGTGAACGTGGTGTCTGGCTTTTCCGGCAGTGGATCCATCAGGCTATCGCACAGAACCGTCCTTATGACGAATTCGTGCGGGACCTCATCACCGCAAGCGGAAGCACATATCAGAACCCCGCTGCGAACTATTTCCGTGTCTCACGTGAATATACAGCCGCTGTGGAAAACACGACCCAACTCTTCTTAGGTGTCCGGTTCTCTTGCAACAAGTGCCACGACCACCCGTTCGAGAAATGGACACAAAATCAGTATTACGAACTCGGTGCGTTTTTCGCTGATGTCAAGATTAAACCCGGGCAGCTCCCCGGTGATGAAGTCGTCTACGCAAGTTACACGCCTCAATCGGTGCAACACCCGCGAACATTAGCAGTGATTAACCCGTCTGTTCCCTTTGGTGAAGTTACCGCGCAAGTCGATAATAAGCAACAGACGCTCGCAACATGGCTTACCTCAAAGGATAACCCAATGTTCGCACGCGCAGGCGTGAACCGTATCTGGAGCTACTTCATGGGGCGCGGGATTATTGAACCCGTTGACGACATCCGAACAAGTAATCCACCGAGTAACCCCGAACTACTTGACGCGTTGACGAAAGATTTCGTGGACAGTGGGTTCGACATGAAGCATATCATGAAGACTATCACACGTTCACGAGCCTATCAGCAGAGTATCAAGACGAACAAGTGGAACAAGTCAGATACCATTAACTTCTCACACGCCGTCGCAAGACGCTTAACGGCTGAACAACTCTTAGATGCTATCGGTGTCGCGACAGGAAGCCGACCACGGTTCCAAGAGGTACCCAAAAACTTCCGAGCAGCACAATTACCAGATAGCAAGGTCAAAGATGACGGATTTTTGAAACTCTTTGGCAGACCGGAGCGCGAAACCTCCTGTGAATGTGAACGCACAACTGAGGTCAGTCTCGCACACGCAATGAACCTCATTAACGGACCCACAGTCGCAGAGGCACTCATTGACCCTGAAGGACGTGTCGCAAAACTCATTAAAACGAATCAAGATGACCGAGTCCTTGTTGAGGAACTGTATCTCGCAACATTTTCTCGGTTACCACAGCAGAACGAATATGCAGTAGCGATTGAACACATCGCAAAAGCCGAATCAAGAGAAGAAGGCGTACAAGATTTACTGTGGGCACTCATCAACAGTCCCGCATTCTTATTCAATCGCTAAATGGTTATCAGTCGTCAGTACGATTTTTTTTGCGAAAAAAATCTTTCAGTTTTCAGAAAGAGACGTGTTTTTGCTTGGGTGTTTCCCACAGGATTATCAAAAACCTCTTGTAACTGACAACTGACAACTGACAACTGACAACTACCAAAAACGGAGGACACAATAGATGTTATCGTTACCACAATTACCCGGACGCTTATGTGACGGGTTCTCACGTCGTGAATTCATACGTGTCGGTGGTGCGGCGATGCTCGGCATTAGTCTGCCACAGGTATTGTCACTCCAAGCGAACGCGAATACGGCAATTGACCCCGCAAAGCCGCCCAGTGTAACCGGGGGATGGGGAAAAGCCAACTCGGTCATCCTCCTCTTCCTACAAGGCGGTCCAAGCCACATTGATATCTGGGACCCGAAACCCGAAGCACCCTCAAACATTCGGGGTGAATTCAAACCGATTCCGACCAATGTATCAGGCATCCAATTGTCCGAAACCATGCCGCGTTTGGCACAGCAGATGGACAAAGCCTGCTTGATCCGTTCCGTAAGTTATACACCGGCAGGACTTTTCAACCATACCGCTGCAATGTATCAGATGGTTACAGGGGAAACACCGGACAAAGTCGCACCGTCAGGGCAGCTGGACCCGCCTTCACCCGCTGACCATCCGAATGCCGCAGCGCATATCGCCAACTACAAGCCACCGGATGAGCCGATGCTCGCCGCTGTCCAACTTCCGCGTCCGATGCAAGAGAGTAACATCATCGGCAAAGGCGGAAATGCTGGTTTCCTCGGTAGAGCGTACGACCCGTACTTCCTCTTCCAAGACCCGAACCAGGAGATTAACCTCGACGATTTAAGTTTACGTCCAGAGGTGCCACCTGTCCGGCTGAAACGCAGGAAGGATCTCCTCGAAACAATTAACGCCAGTATGCCCGAAATCGACAAAGTAGCGGACTCCTATGCCTTGAACGAGTATTATGAGAAGGCGTACAACCTCATCTTGTCGCAACGCGCACGCAACGCTTTCGACCTATCACAAGAACCGGACGAGGTGCGCGATCGCTACGGTAGAAATACCTTCGGACAGAGCACACTCCTTGCCCGACGGTTAGTCGAAGCAGGCACCCGTTTCGTTCAGGTCAACTGGCCCTCCGTCGCGAACGGTGATCCGAATACGACAGCGTGGGATACGCACGCAACCAACTTCGGTCCGCTGAAAAATCTTCACTGTCCGAAGTTAGACGGCGCAGTCTCTTCACTGCTCGAAGACTTGGATCAACGTGGACTCTTAGATGAGACGCTCGTCTTAGCAATCGGTGAATTCGGACGCTCCCCACGGATGGGGATTAGTACCTCCGGGAACAGCAACGCACCGGATGGACGCGACCACTGGCCCTATTGCTACACAGGATTGATCGCAGGCGCAGGTGTCCGAGGTGCACAAGTTTATGGGAAATCCGATGAAACAGGTTCGACACCGCTTGAAAACCCAGTGCATCCACGCGATATCCTCGCTACGGTCTACCATACGCTCGGTATTGACCCGCACACGATCGTCTACAACCATTTAGATCAACCCCGTGAATTGGTCAAAGGCGAACCAATTGCCGGGATATTTTAATCGTTATCGGTTATCAGTCTTCGGTTGTCGGTTAAAGAGTGCCTCGCAGTGAGACTTGTGGCAGTATTAGGAAAGGTAACCGCTACGAGTTCTTAACCGACAACTGAAAGATTTTTCGGAGAAAAATCGTACTGACAACTGTTAACTGACAACCATTAAATAGGTGATCAAAATGCCTAACAAGTTACTTCCGAGATTGCGGAGACACGTCAGTTCGTCTGCTCTCCGACTTCCTATCACATACTGTTTCCTTTTCCTGTCTGTCTTTTTTATTTCAGTAAATTACGCTGATGCGCAGGTTGTACCCGCACTGTCGAATATCTCCGCACAAGGGGCACAACAGGGACAGAACATAGAAGTCATCCTTACAGGTAAGAACCTTGACACAGCAACAGCCGTGTGGTTCAGCGGGACCGGCATCACCGCCGAAATCAGGCAGGAAACCCAACAATCAGCAGTCCTCTTTAACGGCACCGGTGTCTCTGGACAGGTTCCGACCGATGTACGATTAGTCGCCGCCCTAACGATTGCTCCCGATGCACCTTTAGGCATACAACAGGTCCGAATCGTCACACCTTATGGCGTTTCCAACGCACAAAACTTCGTCGTCGGCAACCTACCGGAAGTCAGCGAAAACGAGGCGACTGAAAAAACTGAAATGTCAAATTGGTTGGAATTGCCTGTCACTGTCAACGGTGTGATCGCTTCTATTGATGATGCGGACAATTTCAGTTTTAACCTAAAGAAGAATGCACGGCTTATCTGTGAGGTAACGGCACAACGCATGGGGTCTCCGCTGGATTCATATCTTCTCCTTCGTGACCCGAACGGTGCTGAGGTGGCGAACAGTGGACAGGGCAGCGGATTGGATTCCGTCCTCGATTACACCGCACTTAAAGATGGTAAATACACACTCTCTATCCGGGATATCCGATACAAAGGTGGGGGTGGGTTTCGTTACCGTTTGAGTATCGGGGAGTTGCCCTATCTTGAGACGATTTTTCCGCTCGGTGGACAACGTGGAACAGATAAGACGGTAGCCGTTACCGGCGCGAACCTCGAAACTGTGAATGCTATACAGGTTTCGATAGATGCTGAAACACAGACAGGTCAGCAATCACTACGGGTTAAAGCACCTTCTGGATTGACGAGTAATCCGCACCCATTTTCTATCGGAAGTTTGGCAGAAATGGCGGAAACTGAACCGAACGATTCGGCTGATAAAGCGAACCCCGTAAATACACCGATAACGATCAACGGGAAAATTGATAAATCTGAGGATGTTGATCGGTTTTCGTTTGAGATAAAAACGCCGCAACTGCTCGTCTTTGAGGTCGAGGCACTTAGACTCTCGTCGCAGTTGGACGCACTTCTCACGCTTTACGGGGCAGAGAACGATCAGGTTTTGGCAGTCAACGATGACGCACGCGGCACTGACGCACGGATTGAGCGGAACTTCACGCAAGCAGGCAAATATTCTATCGCTATCCGAGACCTGAACAACCAAGGCGGAGGTGCTTATTCATATCGCTTGAATATCCGTCCGTTGGAACCGAACTTCGTTCTCAGCGCAGTTGTGCTTGATAGCCAGAACCGTCCATCCGGTTTGGATAGCCCGCGTGTCAGTCGTGGCGGCACCTTTACGATGCAGGTTAACGTTGGTCGTCTCGATAGACTCAGCGGTCCCATCCGCTTACACTGTCCTACACTACCGAAAACGTTTGACGTGAGTCCGGCTGTCATTGAAACCGGAAAAAACCAGGCAGTCATCACAGTAACAGCACCGTCGGACGCACCACTCGGTCTGATGCCGTTCTCCGTAGCAGGTATCAGTGCTGTCGGTAGCCGTCAGGTAGAACGGGCAGCTGCACCGATGCTCTTGACCGTGATGGAAGCACCGGAATTCACATTAACGCTTGCTGATATTAGCGCAAGTGTTGCACACAATAAAACAGTCAACCTCCATGTAACAGCGAATAGGCGCGACGACTTCACGGGTCCCATCAGACTTTCAGTCGTCGGGTTACCACCGCGTGTAACCGCAGCTCCTGTTAATGTTGCCGCAAACAAAAATGAGGCAGTCCTCTCAATACGAGCCGGAAGTTTTGAGCGGAGAGAACAGTTCTCCGTTGTACCACCACCCGGTATCAACTACATCTCTGTCGTCGGAACAGCGAGCGTTGACAGGGAGACGGTGAGTCAATCGACACCTGCTATCCCGTTGACAATCCTTGAGGCTCCATTCATCGTAACGGTGGAACCGTTGCGCTTTAGCATCGTCTTCCCCGCGACAGTCGCTGCAAATAGCGACGCAAATACAACCCCACAAACAGACACTGTGGCGATTGCAGCGAACCCAACCGCGGAGACCGAAACGGCAGAAAGCGAAGTTCCTGCGACGAAAGAGGCGATCCTCACACTAACAGTCGTCCGTCAAGGCGGTTTTACGGATGTTGTCACGCTGACACCCATTGATTTGCCAGAGGGGTTCACCACGGAAGTTGTTACGATTCCGGTGAACGAAACCGAGGTCAAGGTGCCGCTAACAGTTCTCGGTTCCTTAGAAGATAAGACATATCAGTTCAAATTCCGAGGTTCAGCAACCATCAACGGCAAACCGTTTGTACAGGACAGTCCCGTCCTCAATGCGAAGATTATCCATTAAAATAGTTATCAGTTACCAGTTACCAGAAAAGAGATGTTCTATTAACCGAAAACCTCTTAACTGGCGACTGGTTACTGGTTCCTTCTATGTATACACTTATCCACCAAGATAAAGCCACTGCAGCACGGGTCGGTAAGCTTCAGACAGCACACGGCGTTGTGAATACGCCTATATTTATGCCTGTCGGGACACGCGGGACAGTGAAAGCTTGCACCCCGCAGATGCTATCCGACCAGATTCAGGCGGAAATTATCCTCGCAAACACCTATCACCTCTACCTGCGCCCCGGACACGAGATCGTCCAAGAGGCGGATGGCTTACACGCCTTTATGGGATGGCAGCACCCTATCTTGACCGATAGTGGCGGATTTCAGGTCTTTAGCCTCGGACCCCTGCGCACAATTACGGAAGAAGGCGTAGCGTTCCGCTCTACGATAGACGGCACCGAACACTTTATCTCTCCAGAACGTTCCATCGAAATCCAGAACGCACTCGGTGCGGACATTATCATGGCATTTGACGAGTGTCCCGCACTCCCAAACGACTATGCGTACCTAAAGAATTCTATGGAGATGACGTTACGGTGGGCAGCACGCAGTAAAGAGGCACATCAGAATCCCGATCAACTCCTCTTCGGCATTGTGCAAGGCGGTATGGAACGCGATTTACGTCAGGCAAGTGTAGACGGCACGGTGTCAATCGGTTTTCCGGGGTATGCTATCGGCGGATTAAGCGTCGGTGAGGAGAAGGATTTGATGTATGAGACACTTGCATACACCGCGCCGCTGCTACCGAAAGAGAAGCCGCGCTACCTGATGGGAGTCGGCACACCTGAAGATTTGGTCTACGGTGTCCGATGTGGGATTGACATGTTCGATTGCGTCATGCCGACCCGAAACGCACGCAACGGTTCTCTATTTACAACGGAGGGTATCGTCCGCATCCGCAACTCGAAATACAGACGAGATTTCAGTCCGTTGGATCCAGAATGCACGTGTTATACCTGCCAAAACTTCACGCGCACCTATCTCCGGCATTTACACATCGAAAATGAGATTCTCGGATCGCAACTGCACACGTTACATAACTTGCATTTTTACATCAGTCTCATGCGTGGCATCCGACGCGCGATCTATGACGGAAGTTTCGCAAAACTCGCAGATGAACCGGATATCAGCGCGCTGGTGAAGTTAGGACAACTTTTTTAAATTTCCTTACTTCTATGCCTCTAACCTGTGTTGGAATGCCTGAAAGTTGGGCACCAACGAAGCACTTAGATTCAATTGCTTCAAGTGGTTGAGGTCAGCAATCGCTTCAAGCGTAAGCTTTAGGGCGTTGACATCCGCGTGCGGGAAACGCTCTGTGAGGACTGCCAGCATGTTTTCAATAGTCGCTTCGCGAGCACCTTGTTCAATAAGGGCTTCTGCACCTGTCATGATGATGTTTCTAACCTCCGTGTCTGTTGTATGCGACTGAATCAGTTGTATCAAGCCTTCACGTTCCGTTTCAGGTCTCCTGAAAAGAATAAGGTGATAAAGGTAAAGAATCGCATTCTTATGCTGCACCGACTCCGCAGCAGGTAACGTATCGAGGTAGCACAACGCTGCCTGCAGCGCATCGTACAGCGAACCTGTGTCTGATTCATCCTCTCGCAGCACCCGTAATAACCAGCCCAACAGATGATCCGTTTTCGTCAACGCCTCGGGGTCCGTCTCCTTTACACCGAGAAATAACGTGTCAAATCGCGGAACAAAACGAGACAGGACTTCAGGAACATCCATCACTGCCGATAAAGACAGTGGTGCCTCCCAGCGTTGAGAACCTGTGTAATAGACGATCGGGATAATCGGACGCAAACGCCAACGGCTCTTCGGAACACGAGACCTTTCTAACGCACCCCGTTGCTCGTTCCATATTTGGCACATATAGAATAACAACCGGAAACCCATCATACGGTCAACCGTCGATTGATGTTCTATGAGGATGTAGACCGTGACATCTTCACCTTGAGTGGCATCACGAAATGGGATACTGAACACCATATCGGACTGTAAGTCCCGCAGCGTGTCGTCTACAAAACTTCTGTTCAGCACCTTAAGCCGATGAAAATCGAGGTGTTCTTCAAGTTCTCCAGCGAGAATTCTAATGAGTCCCTGAACGTTCTCTTTCTGTCGGAACAACCATCTCGCGCTTTTATCGGCGAAATGCCCGATCTCCGTATCAAAGAGTCCGCGTATCTCCTCAGTTATGTCTTGTGTCGTTGTGTCTGTCGGCATGCCCCTCCATATTTATCACTGTTAACCTATAGCATAACATATCCGAAAGGTATTATCAATCGTTTAAATGTATTTAGGGGTTGGCATGCTTTTTGAGCATGTCAACCCCTCATACGTGATTAGGTAAAACGGGTAATTACTTGCGTATCAACATCTTGCGAGTTGCGTTGAAATCGCCTGCTTTAAGTGTATAGAAATACAGACCACTCGCCACAGGTTCACCGACTGCATTTCTGCCATCCCAATGCGCCGCACGACTCCGAGTCTGATAGATACCCGCAGGTTGATGTCCTAACGCCAGCGTCCGCACCAATTTCCCATCGGAAGAATAGACACGCAACGTCACATTCGCAGCCTCTGCCAACTGATACGGTATCCACGTCTCAGGATTGAATGGGTTCGGATAGTTCGGAAGTAGTGCCGTTTCTGTCGGCGTTAGCATCACCAATAACTGTTCAAGGAAGTGAATACCTCTTTGAGACGTTGGATCCGTGAGGTCTAAGTGCTGTGCTTGTGTAAGCCAGTGTTGTATATCTTTTGGATTAAGCATCACAACGGAGGGCGCGGCAGCCGCGTTAGCCAACGCTCTTGCGACTTTGATCAGGTCCGCGATGTCAACAACACCGTCCCCGTTCACGTCAGCAGCGTTTGGACCTGTCTGTCCGAAATTCGCGGCTACAAGCACTAAATCGTGGACATCTTCAACGCCATCGCCGTTCACATCCGCCTCCAACGGCGAGGGTGCCACTGTCGCTCCAAAATCCCACAAGAGTATTATCCCACCAGCCCCAGCTGTGGCGAGTGTTTTTCCATCCCGGCTGAACGCGACACTCTGAACGCTGTCTGCATACGCCGTAAAGGTCGATTTGAGTTCCCCACTGATAGGATCCCATAGGCGTACTGTTCTGTCTTTCCAGCCGCCACTACTCGCGAGCGTTTTCCCATCTGGACTGAACGCGACACTGATAATTCTGTCTGTATGTCCTGTGAGGGCAATCTTGTGCTCGCCAGTCTCAACATCCCACAAATGCACGTCCGAATCCGTACCACCACTTGCGAGCGTCTGTCCATCTGGACTGAATACAAGGGCCCAGGGATCCCCTATATATCCACTCAGACTCAGTTTCTGCTGCCTATTTGCAACATCCCATAAATATATTTCCCCGCGACCGCTGCTTGCGAGTGTGTTACCATCTGGGCTAAAGGCTATATTATATACACTCTCTTTATGAGCAGTGAGTGTCGCTAAATGATTGCCTGTAGCCGTATCCCACAGGCACACATTCTTGTCACGCCTCGCGCCGCAACTTGCAAGCACACTGCCATCGGGACTAAACGCGACATCATAAACACTGTCCTTATGTCCAATGAGGGTCATTTTATGTGTACCTGTAGCAGCGTCCCATAACCTTACTGTGTAGTCATCTACGAACCAACTGTTGATAACAGTTATACCACCGCTACTCGCAACCGTTCGACCATCCGGACTGAAATCAACGGATTCGATGGGACCTATGTGTCCAGTAAATGTAGTTCTGTTATTACCAGTGATCGTATCCCAGAGTCGTACAGTTCGATCCCAACTGCCGCTCACAATCGTTCGACCCTCTGGGCTGAACGCGATACTTGAGAAACCTGTTGTATGCCCAGTGATTGTCGCTCTATGCTCAAAATTCACAGCATCCCATAATATCACCGTGTCGTCACCACTACTGCCGAAGGTCGCACCAACACCACTACCACTGGCGAAAGTCCTACCATCTGGACTAAATGCTACACTTGATACACTTCCGGTATGTGCCACGAGCGTAGTCTTGTAAGAGGCACTCGCAACCTCCCACAATATCACTGTGCTATCTTGGCTCCCACTTGCAAGCACGTTACCGTCCGGACTGAATGCTACGCTATGGACACCATCTACATGTCCAATGAGTGTCGTTTTCAGTTTACCGCTGTTAACATCCCAAAGCCCTACTGTACTATCTAACCAACCGCCGCAACTGGCAAGTGTGTGCCCATCTGGGCTAAACGCAATCTCCTTGACACCATTTACATCGGTATCAAGTGTGGATTTAAGTGTACTGGTAGCAACATCCCAGAGCCGGATTATCTGATCTTTCCAATCGCCACTACTCGCGAGCGTTTTCCCATCTGGGCTGAACGCCACACTTGAGATACCGGCTGTATGTCCGGTGAGTGTCGCTTTGAGAGTCCCTGTATCAACGTCCCAGAGTTTGACCAACCCTTCCTTCTCATCTCCACCAGTTGCGAGCGTTTTCCCATCTGGACTGAACGCTACACTCGTAATGTCGGCTGTGTGTCCTGTAAGAGTAACTCTGTGTTCGCCTGTGGCAACGTCCCACAGATAAAACTCGTGTGAAATACTGCCAGCGAGCATTTTAACATCCGGACTAAACGCTACACTCGAAACACTTCCTGTACGCGTTGTAAGCAGATTCAGTTCTTTACCTGTGTATCCATCATAAATCCAAATACCGATGTCGCTTGCAACGGCAAGCAGCTCGCTATCCGGTGAAAAAACTATATTACCATACACGCTGCCTTTCCCCAGTCTCATTTTGGCACCATCAGGTAACCCCCATTGTGTATAATCCTGAGCAAAGGCATCCAGGGGGAAGAAGATTGAAATGAGAAGTAATATTAAAATTGAAAATTGCATCGTTTTCATCGGTTCAGTCTCCTATATTGGTCGTCGGTTAACAGTTATCAGCTAAGAGATGCTTTGGCGGATCAAGGTCTCTTTAACTGATGACTGACAACTTAAAGGTTTTCGCAGAAAACCGTACTGAAAACTACGTACCCGTTTACTTCCGTATGACCATCCGCCGCGTCGCCGTGAATCTTCCTGCCGACAGCGTATAGAAATAGATACCACTTGCAACAGGTTCTCCAAACGCATTCTTACCATCCCAATACGCAGCCTGACCACGACTTTGATAAATACCCGCAGGTCGGCACCCTAATACCAGCGTCCGCACCGATTCTCCACTCGTAGCATAGATGCGGATTGTCACATCCGTTGTCTCTGCTAACTGATACGGAATCCACGTCTCTGGATTAAACGGATTTGGGTAGTTGGGCAGAAGCATCGTCTCTCGCGGGGTTAGTACAGCCAAGAGGCTTTGAAGAACAGCGATGCCGCTTTGGAAAATAGGTGATTTGTCATTAACTTGCTGTGCCTGCTTTAACCACTGTTCCACCTCCGCGGCGGTAAGCAATTCTGTCGGTCGCGAATGTGCCGATGGTGCACCGTTGTCCGCCGTAAGGGCACCAGCAACTAACAAGATATCCGCGATGTCAACAGTTCCATCCCCGTTAACATCCGCACCGTTTTCTACTCCAGACTGCCCGAAGTGTGAGGCAACGAAAATCAAATCTTGGAGGTCTACTGCACCATCACGATTTACATCTTCAGCGAGTTGTGCGGTTTCGTAGGGGTTAGGTGACCTAACCCCTACGTCTGGGTTCATATCCCACAGAAATACTATGCCATCCCAACCACCGCTTGCAAGGGTCTGACCATCTGGACTAAACGCAATCTCAGTGATACCGTACGTATGTCCAAAGAAGGTCGTTTTTAGCGTACCCGTATCAACATCCCATAGTTTGACGGTGGTATCATCCCGATACCCACAACTTGCAAGCGTTTTACCATCCGGACTGAACACAACATCATTGATCCCGTGCGTATGTGCCACGATAGTGGTTCTCGGTTCGCCGGTGTTAACATCCCATAGAATTATGGTGTTGTCGTCGCTACCGCTTGCAAGGAGGTTGCCATCTGGACTAAACGCTACACTCACGACAGTATCTGTATGTCCGGTGAAGGTTGCTTTATGGGCATCAGTCACAACATCCCACAGACGCACCGTGTTGTCCTCACTACTACTCGCAAGGGTTCGGCTATCAGAACTGAAGGCGACCGAAGTGACACTATCTGTATGACCAATAAGTGCCGTTTTATAGGTCCGTCCGGCATACCATAGCTGCACGCTGTTACCCGCACTACGGGCAAGAAATCTGCCATCGGGGCTGAGAGCAATTGATATGTATCTGACATAACCGCTTGTTGTTTGCCCGTATCCTCTGATAGTTGCCCTATGTGTCCGGCTGCTAACGTCCCACAGATGCGTTGGCGTACCACCACCTTCACTGACAAGTGTATTTCCATCTGGACTGAAAGCCAAACTGGCATTAGTTGTCCAGTCTCCTACAAACAGTGCCGCTTCGTGTGTACGTGTGGCGATATCCCACAGATGGATTTGCTCGGAACTCCCGCTTGCGAGTGTTTTGCTATCTGGACTGAAGGCAAGTGAATACACACCATTTGTATGACCGGCGATTGATAATTTGCGCGTACCACTATCAATATCCCATAGATACAGTTTATCATAACCACCACTTGCGAGGGTTTTACCATCTGGACTGAATGTAACGGAAAAAATACCTGACAGATGCCCGAGGAACTCCGCTTTGTGCGTCGCACTCGCGACATCCCATAGATGTAATTCGCCCCTCCAGCTTCCAGTGACGAGCGTACGGCTGTCTGGGCTGAAAGCGGTACAATTGGCATCTGTATTAAAGGCTGCTTTGTGCGTGCCGGTGATTGCATCCCATAAGCGTAACTTATCTTCATTGGTACTTGAACTCGCGAATGTGCGACCATCTGGACTGAAGGCAATATTAGAGATGCCATCGGTATGTTCCGTGAGGGTCGTTTTGTGCGTGCCGGTCGCAACATCCCAGAAACGCACCGTTTCATCCCAACTGCCACTTGCAAGCGTCGTACCATCTGGACTGAAGGCGATTGAAGTGATTACGTGTGTATGTCCAATCAGCTCTGTTTTGTGCGCGCCAGAGGCGGCATCCCATAGGATTATCTTAGCATCTGTAGTTCCCCCAGCAACTATGAGACCATCTGGGCTGAAAGTCATTCTCCGAACTTTCGAGGTATCCCCGCTAAGGGGTACTTTGTTTTCGCTATCGGCTACGTTCCACAGGTATACCGTCTCGTCTGGTCCCCAACTGGCAACAGTACTACCATCTGGACTCACGGCAAGATAATCTGATAGCTTGTCTGTGATTAAGTCCAGTTCCACACCGCTGTGTGCATCATAGACCCAAATCCCAACAGAATTTTTTACCATCAGGTGCTTGCCATCAGCGGAAAACTTTAAACCGCCCGCACCTCCCTTACCAAGACGCGCCTTAGCCCCTTCAGGCAAATCCCATTGGGTGTAATTTTGGGAAAAAGCAATCGGTAGAAAAATGACCAAAACCATAAAGACCGTTAACATTGACCTCTTTATCGGAGTTCCAGCAAGAAAACGCGTACGGCATAAAATAACTTTAGAACATCTTGTTAGTATGTTTTGGAATTGCATCCTTTTCATGGGTTCGCCTTCCTCTCCTATCCGGTTTCCGGTAGTAAATCCTTTGCAATAGCGTAGCAAATATGATGCCAATTATATGTATGAACCCTAAAGATACGACTCTGCCCTGACTTTCACGTATTCAATGGTCAATAGGCGACGAGCTTATAATAAAAAAATGCCAAGCATTGTTCATAATTTGAACACGCTCGGCGTTTATACGCGAACCTCGGAAATTGTTAACTATATAGGACTTACGCATGCTGCTCTTTTGTAGCACAAACTTCCCAGTTTGTGGCAGGAAACCGCTGTTTTCTCCGAAAATTCTCATCTAACAGAACGGGACGAAGTCAAAATTGCGTAAGTCCTGCTATATTCGGTTTCTGACTGCAAGGGACCTAACCTGCACAAAAATGGGCAGTCCTTATTTCAAATTGGACAATCTGGGGCAGATGTGAAACTACTTCCGCGATGCGGTCGGCTACCCAACCAAGTATTTAAACACGGAAGAGAGATTGTCATCAGGCGAGTAAAGTTGGGAAACGTTCAATTCGTTTTCGATGAGGAGTTCCGGAAGCCGAGTATAGAAAGCATCCGGCTTGGCAGTTTCAATAACAATATCCCCCGCTGCGTCTGTTTCTGGTTCTTCCACAACGTTCCCGTTATTGACAAAGGTAACGCTCAGAATATCCGCAAATGGGAGGCAGACTTGCGCTAAACGGCGCGGTTCGTCGGTACTCAAATAGACTTTATGCGGGTGTTCGTCAATCAGTTCCCGAATATCGGAGATGGTGCCTTCTGCAAGGATACGTCCCTGATGGATGAGCAGAATCGTCTCCGTTAGTGCTTCAATCTCGTAAAGGATATGGCTCGAAACGACGATGCTAATGCCTTTCTCAGCGAGGTCTTTTAGCAAGGCAAGGACGTGTCGTCTGCCGTTCGGGTCTAATCCGGTGAGCGGTTCGTCAAGGAATAGGAGTTCCGGTTCGTGTACCAATGCCTGCGCGAGTTTAATGCGCTGCCGCATCCCTTTACTATAAGAGCCGATAGGTTTGTCCTTTGCCGATAGCATGTCCACCGTTTCCAATACCTGTAGACTCCGAGACTTGACTTCTGTTTCGTCGTATCCGCTTAATGTGGCGAAAAATGTGACGTACTCAAATCCGCTCATGAATTGATATGCCAGTTCTATATCGGGGCAATAGCCGAACCGACGCGTCAACTCCGGATTGTTCCATACCTTTTGGTTCAGTACTTTAACTGTGCCTTGATTCGGTTTAAGTTGTCCCGTCATCAGCTTGATTAAACTGGTTTTCCCGGCACCGTTTGGACCCAATAGACCCGTTATTCCGGGATAAATTGCGAGTGTTACGTCATTCACCCCCATAACTTCGCCGTACCATTTAGATAGATTTTCTGTTTGAACGATCATCTAATGTTCCTTTTTTAGTTATAAGTGGTAGGTTAGGTTTCCGTTGCGTCTGGGACATTTCCTGTTACTGCCACAAGAATCCTCTTAACTTATAACCTATAACTGTTAACTACTGACGCCTAATTTTCAAGGTCTCTTCGAGATTCTGGATGCCTTCGGTGGCTCCCATAGCCGTGACACATGCTGCCCCCGCCGCGGATGCCAATTCAGCAGTCGCTTTCAAGTCCCAATCCATAAGAGTACCGGCGAGAAAACCGGCGCAGTAAGCATCCCCCGCACCTGTGCCATCAACGACGTTGACAAGATAGGTAGGCACAAAGAGTTCTGTTTCCCGTGTAGAGACATAGCTACCGTTCTCACCCATCTTAATCGCAATAGTATCAATATCGTAAGTGTCCCGCAAAAATTCGGCAATTTCACGGCACTCAGACAAACCCGTGAGATGTTGTGCTTCAACGATACTCGGCATAAAAATGTCTACATGTTGCAAGCACGGTGCTAACGTCTCCATCCATTTTCCGGTGGCATCGTATGCTGTGTCGAGCGAGGTGGTTATCCCTTGTGCTTTCGCCTCTCGGAGAACATTTGCCATCGGAGTACCATCAAAACTTGGCATGACAAGTGCCCCAGCAATGTGCAGAATTTTAGCGGTTTTAATAAGTTCCCAATCAAGGTCTGCTTCATAGAGTTCACCGTTCGCACCGATGTAGTGATAAAAAGTCCGTTCACCGTCGGACGCGATCGCCACAAACGTAAACGAGGTGCTGACTTCGGTACCTTGGCGCATGCCTGCAACGTCAACCCCGTTGTCTGAAAGCGTTTTCAGAAGCAGATCGCCGAAAGTGTCGGTGCCAACTTTACCCATTGCACCGGTAGAAATACCCAAGCGCGCCAGTGCGATAGCTGTGTTATTAGCACAACCCCCAGTATGTATCTCAAGTTCATCGAAAAGTGCTAATTTCCCTCTTTCAGGAAACTGATCTATCGGTCGTCCAAGTACATCAACGACGTAAATACCGAGCGATAGCACGTCCATAGTTTACCTCTTGATAGAAAGCGTCGTAAAGAACATCTAATTTTTCTCTCGTACTGTTTTCTAAAGCCCAGGTGTCGGACGAAAGATCACTAAAGTTTCATCGTCTGTCTTAACGTTTCCGTCTACTCCTATATCTGTAAATCCATGCGAAGTCCATCCGATCAAATAGGGTGGCAGACTTGCATCCGCCTTTGCCGCGAGATGTCGTAACACATACTCCTGCCGTAGAATTCGGGCAAACCATTCCCGTTTGCCACTTAATTCTTCAGCAGGCGGTATTTGCGGCGTGAGTTGCAGTTGCCGTGCTGCTGTTGAAAGTTCCAGTTCGGCATCAAGCGGAACATCTCCTAAGTACGTCATCTCTTTACCTGTAACATACCACGCATTTTCAAGGATACGCGGAAGTCCGGATTCACCGAGAACGCGATTTCCGATATTTAGAGATGTGCGCGCGTTCTCGGTCAAATCCAAAAATACTTCTTTCATGTATGTCGTAGGATGCCACGGATCCACGAGCAGCTCCCGTAGTTGAACTTGCGAATCTTGAAAGAGTGTCCCGATTTTTTGACGATCTTCCACGCGTGAGTCCTCGACTTTTTGATGACGAATAAAACTCCCTTTTTTGTAATCGATAGATGTTTCAGCACGCGCTGCAGCCCTAACGGAAACGTAACTTAATAAGTGCGCACGCTGCCGCTCAGGATAAACTGATAAAATTGACAGCCGATCTGCTGTAATGCTGTTCGGCAACACATTTCGGGCGGCTGCAATTGTGCTGACCGACAGTAGAACCAATACACATCCGCCTATCCAATAGGTGCGTACCTTCTGTTTTGACTTCCCAAAATAGAACAATAAACCGCCAAAACTGAGTAGATATAGAGGTAAGACAATAAACAACAATTTTACGAGCGGCACCCCGATCAAACCGGTTTTGACAGAAGTTGAACGGAATTCCTCGTGAATTTTTTCTTCGTGTTGCAGCGCAAGGGCATACTGATCCGCAAAGTGCCGCGCCGATTTACCGTGGCGGCTCAATAACCCGTGCCAGAATATTTCGCCTACCTGTTGCTCCGAAAATGGCGGCACATTGTAATCAAACGCGAGGCAGATAATTTGTCCGTCTCCAAATTTCCGTTTCGCGACGTATATCTGTTCTTCTGTCCCGATCAGCGTTTCACATCCGGCTTTTGGAGCAAACTGAATACGTTCAAACACAGTACTGTTAGTACCCAGTCCTTGAAAGCCGAGTTTTTCACGCACGGTGTCTGGAAGTCTATCCGTTTTCTGTAGACTTTTCAATTCAACTGGGAGAAAAGGCTCTACGAAGCTGCCCCGTAGGGTACTAAGGTTGTTCCCTCCCGATAGAATGAGTGTTCCGCCGCGCTGCACCCAATCCAATAATGCTGTCTGTTGTGTTTTAGCAATACGTCTCTCTGTCAAAACCGTCTTACGGATGACCAGCACATCAACTGCACTGTAACCTATCCAGTCCCGTGGCAATAAGGTCGAATTCTGAAGGTATTCAACGTGTACCTGCGCGCCATCAGAACCGGCTAACTGCTGTTTATCAATAAATCGTTTGAGTTTATCACCACTTTGTGCTAACACCAATACGAGATAGTCTTTACGTGAAAGCGGTATAGGTAACGGTACCTCCTGTATCACACTCGGCTGTGTATTCCCCAATGTTGTGTTTTTCGAGGATATTGTCGGCACAAGTTGAACGACGAGTTGTGTCGCATTTTTCGGACAATAAACATAGAAACTTTTCTGTTTTTCCGCAGTAGTGCGGAGATGCAGCTCGGCAGCGTAACGTTCAAGATACCTATCTGAAGAAAAACTTCGGACATCCACTACCAAATCCCCGGTAAACGGTGTCGGTTGCTCCCGACCCTGAACGGTGAGTCGTAAGGGTGCCCATGTGCCTGTTTTGTAACGACCATTGAACCCGAAATTCACATCTGCAGCTTCCGCTACACCGAAGGCAACGGATACCAAAAAAAATGATAGGAAAAGCACGGTTCTCATTGCTGTTCCTCACCCAAAAAACGATATTGTCGGTCTCTAAGACATAAGACGTGCCGGGTTCTGAACGAGTTTTGTCTCCACTGCGTCCTCAAAAGGATGCGTACTAAAAACGCCGTTCCCTAACATAATCATCGATGCAACACCACCATCTGCTTCAATGTGTGCGATTGTATCTATCACCCGCGCATCGCTAAGCAACCCGCTCTCCACCGAAAACTGTTTTGAGACGGCACAACAGGCGTTGAAGAGATCGTCACTCAGTTTCGCGTCAGTAAGTGCTTGCAGGGTGTTCAGTGCCACGTCCGCAGCACGGTTAATACGCATCGTCTGTTCTCTGTTTCCGAGTACCTCACTTGTCTGGATCGGTCCGAAGTAACGGTAATAGATAGGCTGCTCCACAATCGGTAGCCTGTCAGCAGTTAAAGGCGACCCCTCTTTCAACTTGACGAGGCAACCGCCGTGGTATTGTGAGCAGACATCACCTAATCCCGTCCGGTTTTCAACCTCTGCGATATGCGCTATCATCGCGAGGGCTTCGTTGTCTTTATCTGCCGATAGAAGTTCGTTGAGCGCATAAGCGACCGCGAGCGATGCAGCACCACTAAGTCCGAAACCACAACCGAGCGGCAATGGAGAGGTAAGGTCTACCTTTACGCCTGCAATACCACTATTTTGCGTGAGTCGATTAACAACAGCGCGGACCGTCGGGAAGTTGATACGTGCTCCATTAAATAACACTTCTGTCTCATGATCCTCGGAGACGGTAGCCTCTACACCTTCTGTAACCGTAAAACCCATACCGAGCGAGTGCATACGCGCCGGATCGGTGTGCGGAATAACCTTGAAAACACACGAGATATTGCCGGGGGCATAAGCTCTCGCCATTTCGTTCCTTTCAACAATAATCATCGAGGGACTGTAAAAAGTAGGACTTACGCATTCCGTCTTAAAGTCCCCCTGATAAGGGGGATTTAGGGGGTTAATTCCTACTTTTTGCGTCTAAACGTCCAATATTTTCTCAATTTGCGTAAGTCCTGAAAAGTTGGCAAATTGCATAACGTCTGCTACTTCAGTTAAGTTTTAGAGACCTAAAGTTAGAAATAGGATTGACACAATAAGTCTACGGTGAGAATCATGGCGTATCTGTAAATTTGACGCGTCTATAGATATGCTCCAAAGGCAGTTCGCAGCGAATAGAATCCAGAGGCAGTATATCCGCCAGCTCCTGAAATCCGATCGCTCGCCACTGCGTTCCCAAGCGAAAATGACGTTCAACGTTTACCCTATCTTGCGAAACAAGGATATATTCTTGTAAGGACGCGATCTGTTTATAAGCCTCGAATTTCTCTCCCTTGTCATAAACCGCAGTCGAGCGGGAAAGCACCTCTACGACAACAGTCGGGTTGAGGAGCGTATCAAACACATCATCTTCAAAACGCGGTTCATCACAGACAACAGTAACATCCGGATAGAAGTAAGATATTAACGGATTTGCCTTCACGCGCATTTCACCGGTAAAGGTGAGGCACTCTCGTTCCATCAATTGGTTGTAAAGACCATTAAATATATTGCCTGTGATGAGATTATGCGCTAGGCTTGCACCGGACATCGCGAGTATCTGTCCGGCGAGGTATTCATTTTTGAAGGGTGCTTTGCGTTCCCAAGCGAGGTATTCCTCAGGTGTCAGGTGGGTTTGCACGGCAATAGCAGTCATGATATTCTCCTTAACGGACAGAAAATCTACGTCTTTTATAGTTTCAGTTGCTTGTTACATAGCATATACGAAGTCTGTTCTGATGTCAACGTAGAAAACTGGAAAGGGCTAAGCATTCCCTCGAGAGGGTGCCTGTCTTGGATTGAAGGCATCTTCTCCATACACGCCATCTCCAATCTTTGCCTTTTGTCCTCTGCCGGTAACTGCGCATCTTGTGCCGTCCAAACGTGGGTCTACGTATCGTTCAAACCACGTACCCATCTGTCGCCGCATATCGCTTATCAATGCTTTCTGCGATTTATCATCTATTAGATTTTTCCGCTCTCTTGGGTCCTTCGCTAAGTCGTACAACTCGTGGGGTCCGTAAGAATAACGGTGCACATATTTCCACTCTTGCGTTCGGATCATACGGACAGGACCGTATTCATCAAATACAACAACCTCATCTTGAGCATCGTCTGTTTTTCTGGTAAGTGCTGGGACGAAACTCCTACCCGGCGACATATCGTCATTCGGGTCCGGTAAACCGAGATAATCGAGAAGTGTCGGCATGAAATCGTATTGACTCACCATCGCTTCGCTGATGCGTCCCTCTGGTATCTTACCGCGGTGGCTCATGATAAATGGCACTTTAACCGAATTCTCATACATATTCAGTGGAAATGTACCGTTACCTTTGTGCCAAAATCCGTGATGTCCACACGAATAGCCATTATCGCTACTGAAAACGATGAGCGTATTCTCGCGGATGCCTAACGCCGAAAGTCGTTCTAAAATCCTGCCAACGTTTAAATCGAGTGCTGTTATCGCCGCGAAATAACCCTTCAACGACTCGCGATTGCCCATGTGAGGGAGTGTCCCTCGTCCTGCCCACGGATGTAATGCCTCCTGCGGACACGTCTTGAACGGGCAATCGTCATAAGAATCCACAATGTCTTGCGGATGCCCATTAAACGGTGTATGCGGGGCATTATAGTTGACACTGAGGTAGAATGAATTTTCACTATTTGCGGAAATGAAATCCAACGCGTCATCGGTAATCACGTCAGTCAAGTAGCCGGGTTGCCTTTCTACTTGTCCATCTCGAATCATATTGGCGTTGTTGTATTTGCTTCCACCTAAAGGCATAGCGAACCAGTGGCTAAACCCGTGTTGTGGTGTTAGACTATCGCCGAGATGCCATTTACCACTTAACCCAACAGTGTAGCCATTGTCAGCGAGTACATCGGTATAGCAAGTCAAACCTTCAAGATAACGTTCAGCATTGGGTGGCATGCTGCCGTCTCGGCAAAAATCGTGTACGCCGTGGGCAGAAGGGATGCGTCCGGTCATCAGGCTTGCACGTGCTGGAGAGCAAACGGGGGTTGTGCAGAAAAAATTGGGAAAACGTGTCCCCTCTGAAGCGAGTTGGTCGATAAAAGGGGTGCGGACTTCATCATTACCGCAACACCCCGCAGCCCAGGGGCCTTGGTCATCTGTCAAAATAAAAATGACATTTGGCTGATTTGACATGTGATTTCCTCCTGTTTTCTCTGCACCAATAAAAACGGATGGCGTAACTGCTGCAGCAACAGTACCAGTCCCCACGTTCTTCAAAAAACGCCGGCGCGAAATATTCGGGCTTTGGTTTTTCGACGGATCTGACATGGACTTCTCCATTTGATGTTACCGAATCGACACTAAATGCGCGTATACCATTCAGCATATCTGGTTCAGATGAAGATATGTTGTCTAGGACTTACGCATTTCATCTTAAAGTCCCCCTGATAAGGGGGATTTAGGGGGTTAATTCCTACTTTTTGCGTCTAAATGTCCAATATTTTCTCAGTTTGCGTAAGTCCTATTGTCTATACATTTCGTCGAGGCGGAGCATATCTTGGATGGAAGGAATTTTCACCGTAATTTCCTTCTCCTAACTTTTCTGCTTGTCCGCCACCCGTAACAGAGCATCGCGCCCCATCTAATTCCGGAAGAACGTACCGTTCAAACCACGCTCCCATCTGTTGACGCATATCACCGATACGAGCATTCTGAGACTTTTCATCTATCAGATTCTTCCGTTCACCCGGATCGTTCACCAAATCGTATAATTCATGCGGACCGTAGGGATACCTATGCACATATTTCCATTCCTGCGTCCGAATCATACGGACGGGACCGTACTCATCAAATACAACGACCTCATCTTGAGCATCGTTTGTTTCACCGGAAAGCGCGGGAACGAAACTCCTACCCGGCGACATATCGTCGTTCGGATCCGGTAGACCGAGATAGTCAAGCAGTGTCGGCATGAAGTCGTATTGGCTCACCATCGCCTCGCTAACGCGTCCTTCCGGGATACGACCCGGATGGCTGACGATAAAGGGCACTTTAACCGAATTCTCATACATATTCAGTGGGAACGTGCCATTGCCTTTATGCCAAAATCCGTGATGTCCACACGAATAGCCGTTGTCGCTACTGAAAACCACGAGCGTATTCTCACGGATACCGTGTTCAGCGAGCCTGTCCAATATCCGCCCGACATTTAAATCGAGTGCTGTTATCGCAGCGAAATACCCTTTCAGCGACTCACGGTTACCCATGTGCGCCGCTGCACCCTGCACAGCCCACGGATGCAGTGCCTCTTGTGGACACGTCTTGAACGGACAATCGTCATAAGAGTCAACGATGTCTTGTGGGTGTCCTGTAAATGGCGTGTGTGGCGCGTTGTAGTTGACGCTGAGATAGAACGGCCCCTCTTTGTTCGCTGAGATGAAGTTCAACGCATCATCGGTGATGACATCCGTGAGATAGCCGGGTTGCATCTCTACCTGACCATCTCGGATCATATCTGCGTCATTATACTTACTGCCACCAGTGAGTAGCGCGAACCAGTGGCTGAAACCGTGTTGAGGTGTCAAGCTATCTCCGAGGTGCCATTTGCCGCTCAATCCGACGGTATAGTTATTATCGGCTAAGACATCCGTATAACACGTCAAACCTTCAAGGTATCGTGCAGGGTTAGGCGGCATATTTCCATCTCGGATCCAGTCATGTACACCGTGTGCTGACGGGATACGTCCCGTCATGAGGCTCGCGCGTGCCGGCGAGCAGACAGGACTCGTGCAGAAGAAATTCGGAAAGCGAGTGCCTTCTGAAGCCAGTTGGTCGAGGTAGGGTGTGCGGACTTCATCGTTGCCGCAACAACCTGCAGCCCACGGTCCCTGATCGTCCGTTAAAACAAAAATAACATTGGGTCTGTTTTCCATAGTATTCCTCCATTCCATGGGTGAAGTTGGTGTAATAGACTATATTTTTTCTTTCTATTTATTCATTGGTTGGATAACTCGCTTTTTGCAATTCTTCAAGGAGACGCACTATATCGCGATAGCATTTATCAAATGAATCGGCTTGACGCGCTTGTTCAATATCAAAAAGTGCTGTAAGAGCGGGCTGATCGCGCGTTTCACGATAGGTTCTGCTGTCCTCCATTCGATCCCTTAACCATCCTTTGGCATCCTTAATTGCCTCCGGATTGTTCGGTGGGTGAATATTATCTCTTAACCCTCTTTGTCCACGGATAGATTCGGCTGCTGCAAGGAACCACGCCTCAAACTCGTTTTTAGCGATCACAACGGCAATAGGCAAATCACTGCGGGCTTGTGATGCACGGTGAAGTAGTGCAGGTCCCAGTTCTGCTGGACAGTCACCGTCACTATCAAGAATGATAAATATAGCACCTTGCCCACCAATTCTCTGAGCTGCTAATTCAATTTCTTGCTCAAGTTTACCTGGCTGAACAACTTGATTCCTATGAACACGGATAGCGCGCGGTGTGTTGATCGCCAATTCTGGATAAAGTTCGGCTGCGATGCGTCGAATTAAAAGTGGAACAGCTACGACATCACCCTGCCCCTCAACAATACAACCGATTTTGACTGTCATTAGTGCTCTTCTTTATTTTTCGCTCGGTTAGAATTCCTTTTCTCGAAATTGAACAGACGGAGTTGTTTTGCTTTTTGAGCGGAAACGACAAATGCTGGATCTGGTTGCAATTGATCTCGACTTAAGAGCTCTCCTATTGTAAATAGTTTGTCGTGGACCACTGATTTACTTACATCATCCACCGGAGCGATTATCGTATTTCCATCATGTGCTTCAACTGCAAGAATTGAATCCACATCCAGGTGTTTATCCTCAAGCAGGTCTGGACTGTGGGTGGTGATAATAACTTGCGCTTTATGGGCAGCATGCCGAAATTCATCAAGTAACGTTCCGACCATTGCGGGATGCATCGAGATTTCTGGTTCTTCAATTCCGACGAGTGACACGCGTTTTTGAGTGTCGTGATTTCCCTGAAACAGTGCTACCAGAATTCCTAACAGGCGGAGAGTGCCATCAGACATATTATTTGCCAGAAATCGCCAAGGGTGTTTGTCACCTACTACATTCTGTCTGAACGCTAACGTCTCCTTGCTCCCCAACTTTTCAATTTCTACGCTATGAACACCCGGAACAATTATTGATAGGTACTCCTCAATGTCTTGCTTCACAGTGGGTGATAACTGTTTGAAAATACTTGTAAGGTTACTCCCATCACGAAGAAGCACATCTCCAGGATCCGGGTCTTGGATATCTCGAATTTTATCGGGATTGAAGCTGTAAAATCCCATCCGAAAAAAGGCATCATAGACAGGTCGAAATTCGGGCAATCCAGACGCATTTACCAAGTAGAGTCTATCCGGTGCAGCCGCCGGTGCGACTTCCGTACTCGTATCGGTTACAGTCCCACTTTCAACACGGAAGTATGCTTCTGGCGTGAGGCACGACTTGTTTTGAATGCTACACTCTTCAGCCTGAATCTCGTAACCTCCCGATGAACGCGTCCTAATTTGGAAAGCATAATGACCCGCAAAACCTTCTGGCAGAGTAAATTCAAGGCGGATGCTGAAATGGTTTGGGTGTCCGCGAGAGCGACGACGGACATCATTGATACCGCCACGGTCGCGTATTGCGTGATCTAACGAGAAATTCAACGCATCCGCAACGAAGCGCAGCGCATCAAGAAAATTGCTCTTACCCGAACCGTTGCGCCCTACAAGAAACGTCAAGGGCCCCAACTGCACATCGCATGCAGCAATGCTCTTATAATTTTTCAGAATAACCCTTGTAATAAACGTTGAATCTTTCATATCCTTGAACCTTAACCTTAACTCTATTGTAGGAGGGGTTTGTAACCCCGATTCTTCCTGTAGGAGGGGTTTGTAACCCCGATGCCATACAATATTATGCTACCGGGAACCCATCACCAACAAGTGGCTTACCGTCTTCGACTTCAATGGTTGAAACGAGGATATGCCCCGGTGCTTGCGCATTGTTATAGCGGACATCCTGCGCCATGAAAATCATCACGAATGCTCTACGTTGATGGTCCGTGATATTCGGCGGCGTGCCGTGCCAGTTCAGACAGTGATGGAACATACACTCACCCGCTTTCAATTCTACTGGGGTACCGTGGCTGATGTCCAACTCCCGTCTCTCTGTCCACGGATTCGGCGGTGGTTCCCGCCCCTCTTCGTTGGCTTTTGCGGATGCCGCATTGAATGCCGCTCTCGCTTCGACCGAGAACCGTTCATCTTTGTGGCTCTTCGGCATAACGTGCATGCAACCGCTATCGACTGTCGCATCATCGAGCGCGAGCCAGCAGCTGACAATATTCGGAGGACTCAGGGGCCAAAAAAAGAAATCGTGATGGAATCCGAAATGCCCGTTATCATGCGGCGGTTTGGAGATAATCTGATCGTGCCAGAGTCGGACTTCGGGGGTATTCAGAAGTGCACGTGCTGTCCCCGCAATGAGGGGGTTGTGGATAGCTGCCTCATAACTCGGCTCCCGCTTCCACATATTCACGTATTGATGAATCGCACGCGGGTGACCGCTGCCGCGCTTGAGTTTATCTTCACGCCGATCGTGTCCAAATTTGAACTCCGGTGAAGAATCGTCGCCTTCGTTGAGTTCGAGTTCAATAACTGCATCTAAACCCGCACGCATCGCTTCAACGCCGTCGCCATCTAAAACCCTACCGAATTTGAGATACCCATTCTCCTGAAAAAAATCGATCTGTTCTTGTGTTACCATTATGTTCCTCCGTTGATTCAAACAATTTATTCCGCCGCTGCTTCCTGCAAAAGGCAAAGTCCCTCTGATATTAAATCATAGCATGGATACACTTGTTTATCAATCTCAATTTTTCAGACAAATCTGGATTGTGGGTGACACGGATGATGTGGATTGCGGAGGAGGTCGAGTGGTGATATGTTGTTTGTGTATTTGTCAGAATCACGGATTATTCGTGTTAACTGATTGTTAATTTTTTCTCGTTTCGTGGATAATGGGTTTCTCGGACGTAAATTATGAACATTTCGTGAACATGGCACGGATTTTCATGAACATTCGCGATCTGTTGAATTTTGGTGTTCGCAGTATATAGGGTTGTGAACGCATTCAGGGCGTGGGTTTGTGAGCGCAATAGATTCTGTGTACGATAATTTTTTTGCCAGGATGTTCACAAATGTTCACGAAATTGTTCACAATTCTTTTTTTCGTTTGTAAACAGAGCGAACGCAGTCAGAACGTGGTCTGATGACGTTTTTGAATTCTATGTTTCTGAAATTTTCGTGAACAATTTGGCAATTTTAATTTTCTCTATCTCTTTTGAAAGCACCACAAGTGTAGTGTTTGATTGGCTTTGTGGCACGCGAGGGATTCAGTCTGTTTTCAAGTTGTTCATGAAATGCGAATTCTACCGGTTAACATTTGTTAATTTGGTTGGTGTACAGCTCATCTGCGTAAGCAAAACAGGCGCGAATATCTGTCTCGGTTAACTCGGGAAAATCGTGAAGCACCTCCGCGACTGCCATACCCG
This sequence comes from Candidatus Poribacteria bacterium, assembly GCA_012270865.1. GTDB lineage: Bacteria > Poribacteria > WGA-4E > WGA-4E > WGA-3G > WGA-3G. Next base: position 71,625 of record JAAXHL010000132.1, read on the forward strand.
ATGCCAGATATTCAAAGACATCATAAACGGTGATCCGCATTCCTCGAATACACGGCTGCCCGCTGCGTTTACCCGGTTCAATAGTAATAATGTCTCTATAGTCGTTCATGGTAGCCACCTCTTCTTTATAAATAGTAGGACTTACGCATTCCGTCTTAAAGTCCCCCTACCTCCCTGATAAGGGGGATATGGGGGGTTGGGGGATTTAGGGGTTAATTCCTACTTTTTGCTTCTAAATGTCCAATATTTTCTCAATTTGCGTAAGTCCTGAATAGTTAAGAAAAGTATATCACAACTCGCGTCTGTTATCAACGGTTTTAGTGGGAAATTTCTAATTGGCAGGGTTAGGGGATCACGTTTTCTTATTGTCTGAATGCAGGTCGCATTTGGGCGAGTACGCCGCAAATCGCGGATTATCACGGATGACACGGATTTCGCAGATTGACACCCTGTGTAACATCAGGTTATCTGCTAACCAGAGAACTGAATGACGCTGTCTGTGGGCACAGCAGTTTAACTTGCTATATCACGCGCTTGTGGTATTATTTGAGGAACAACGGAGTCTACTTCTCGAATAGCATTCCAATCAATCACGGCTGTCCACAACTTTTCTTCTTCTGAGTAGTGAACAACGCCTTCAACCTCCAACTCTTCGCTGTAGATGATCAGGAGTTGTCCGTCTTGCAGGACAATTCCGGGACACTCAAGATCTGCTATCGTCCCAGCGCAGTTCAACCGGACCCTTCCTTTTGCATCTGCGTTGTGAAAGTCTGCGAAAACTCTGAGTTTGTTCATCAGTTTACACTGCTGACTGCGACGGTGTATACGGATGGTTGGCGTGGGTATAACTCTATTCAGCTCATCCGTGAGACCGTTTGTCATAAGATGGCGAGTGGGCGAGAGATACAGACGGTGATGGTCTTTACGAGATCCATACAAATACGATTGAAGGTGTCTGGACAACAGTTCGTAACTTCCTTTGTCCGTTTCGCGGTGTTGACAAAAAGTTTCTCTCCGGTTACATCGCAATCTGTGAGTTCGTCATGAATCTGAAATCTGTCAATTTTATATCAAAACTTGTAAAAAGCATTTACTCTTGAAATGAGCGAACTCCTGGAACCTAATTGCTTTACCCATTCAATAAACTCACTCAACGATGAGATTCGGGTGGGTTCGTTTGTATCCATTTTGTTCTATGCCTTTCGGTAGTTTGTATTTGTGAAGGCACAACGGCGCGTGCCTACTGCTTTTAAATTGGAAATTGGTGATTGCCTGCAGTCAACCCGCCATCAATGACGAAGACCGCGCCCGTCGCGAAACTGGCTTCATCGGAGGCGAGGAACAGCGCTGCGTTCGCAATATCAACGGGTTGTCCGATGCGTCCTAACGGATACCACGGCGTTATCTCGTCCAAGATTTGAGGGTTCCGTTCAATCATCGGTTCCCACACTTCCGTCTGAATCGTTCCGGGACAGATACAGTTGATACGGATGTTATCCTTGCCGTGTGCAACTGCCATAGAGCGCGTGAGTGCGATAACACCGCCTTTCGCAGCAGAGTACGCATGGATACCTTGTAACCCGATGAGTCCGTTGACAGAGGCGATGTTAACAATACTTCCACCACCATTCTGTTGCATGACAGGGATAGCCGCGTTGGAACAGTGACTCGTCCCTTGGAGCGCGACCGCCAAGTTCGCATCCCAATTGTTGTTTAGAACATCGGCAGTCGAGCAAATGGCGTTGTTCACCAAAATGTCAACCGTGCCGTAGGCATCAACAGTCTCCGCAATAAGCCTCTCAGCATCCACAGCATTAGAGACATCAGCATTAACAAACATCGCCTCGCCGCCTGCATCAGTGATTGCAGCAACAGTCTCAGTGCCGTTGGCATCATTTACATCATCAACGACAACTTTAGCACCTTCTTCAGCAAACCGAAGTGCCACGGCTTTGCCGATCCCGCGTCCTGCTCCTGTGACAATGGCTATTTTGTTATTCAACCGCATTTTTGGTCCTGTATCTTTTTCTTGAAAGTTAGGAATATCAAAAACGGCTTTTGCATTGTAAAATTTACCGCGTTCACCTTTAGAGAAATCATATTTTGCTTTCACTTATTTTATATGGTATAATAAGAAGTAGATTGCAAGTTAGCGTTTAGCGTTTAAAGACCTGAAGAGGAAATACATGACTCCAATTAGCATACGTTGGAAAGTCCATGACCGGTATGGAAACGAGATTTATCTAACACATGAACGGTGGCAACATATTACTGCCTCAATTAATCATCCAGATATGGCAAACTGTGAAGAGCAACTAAAGGCCACAATTCAGTATGGTAGGCGAAAACAAGATTCGTTGAACCCGCAAAAGTACCGATATACTAATGCTTTCGTCAATTTGCCAGCAGATAATACACATATTACTGCAATTGTCCTTTTCCGGTTTCGCGAAAGTTCAAATGGCGATCCTATCTCAAATAACTATATTGTTACAGCTTATCAGAAAAGGATTGGATAAAAAAAATTATGGCGCAATCAGTTTCTAACTACGATGAAGTAAGCGACACGTTGTATGTCTCGTTTGCCCCCAGTGAACACGCAACAGGTATTGAATTGACTTCCCATATTTTATTGCGGTTCAACAAACAGGAGCGTAAAGCTGTTGGGTTAACGTTCCTTGAGTACTCTTTACTTGCCCAGAAAACGGACATGGGCCCCCGGAGTTTTCCGCTCACCGGCTTAACCGAATTGTCTGAGGAACTTCGAGACATTGTCTTAGATATTCTCCAGCGTCCACCTGTCAGCGATGTGCTTTTGCTTTCATTGTATACACCCTCAATTTCCGAAACGATTCCGATTACGCTTCTGCAAGCAGCCTGGTAAACAGATTTGCAATATAGCCTTAATGTTGCAGCGTCTGTGAGATGAAAAGTTTCGTACGTTCGTGCTGTGGATTGTCAAAGAAATCTGCAGGTGCTGCTTCCTCTACAACGACACCTTCATCGAAGAACATGACGCGATCCGCCACTTCTCGTGCAAATCCCATCTCATGCGTAACAACCAGCATCGTCATACCGGAATGTGCAAGTTCACGCATCACATCTAACACTTCTGAGATCATCTCTGGGTCAAGCGCACTTGTCGGTTCATCAAAGAGCATAATCTTTGGCTCCATTGCCAATGCCCTTGCGATGGCGACGCGCTGCTGTTGTCCACCCGATATTTCTGCCGGATATTTATACGCTTGATCAGCAATATCCATCCGCTCTAACAAAGCCAAAGCCGCTTCTTCCGCTGCACGCTTTGACATCTTCCGCACTTGGATGGGACCTAAGGTTATATTTTTTATATTTGTTAGATGTGGGAATAGATTGAACTGTTGGAAAACCATTCCGACTTCCTGACGAATAAGATTGATATTACGCAGATCATTGCTCAACTCAATTCCATCAACAATGATGGTGCCGCGTTGATGTTCCTCAAGGCGATTGATGGTTCGGATAAACGTGGATTTTCCTGATCCAGAGGGACCGCAAATTACCGCCTTTTCTCCCTTTTTGAAGGTGGTGGTAATCCCTTTGAGGACATGAAAATCATCAAACCATTTGTGAACATCTTCACATATAATAATTGGATCGTTTGTGATATTTTCGTTTTCAGTCATTTTCTGATTCCTTCTTCAATCATAGCAAATTAGAGCGGATTGATGTTAAAAATTCCGCGTGCTTTCAGATGCCTACATTTCCGTGTCCGAAACTCAACTCTGATTCAACTCTCTGGCTACCGAAGGACATTGCATAACAAAAAACAAAATAGATAATCGCAATAAATAGATAGACTTCAGGTTGGAGTCCTTGCCAGTTTGGGTTCCCGAGGATGCTTCTGGCTATCCCTAACAGATCAAGGAGTCCAACAATAGATACCAAAGTTGTATCCTTAAAAAGTGCGATACTTTGTCCAACGATCGCCGGAATAACAGCTCGTAATGCCTGTGGTAAAACGATGAAAAGCATCGTTTTCGGGTAAGTGAGTCCCACGGCTTGTGCAGCCTCAACTTGTCCTTGCGGAATCGCTTGAAGTCCGCCCCGCACGTTCTCTGCCATATATGAAGCGGAGAAAAGCGTTAGCACAACCATCGCGCGTATAACTTTATCAAGTTGAAAATCACCGGGCATGAAAATGGGTAACAATATACTACCCATAAACAGTAAAGTTATCAAAGGCACACCACGGATCGTCTCAATATAAACGGTGGAGACCCACCTTACCGCTGGCAGTTGACTTCTCCGTCCAAGTGCCAATAGTACGCCCAGTGGAAAGCAAGCGACGATCCCGATAGCAGCCAGAATCAGTGTAAGCAGAAGTCCACCCCAATGTGTTGTCGTTACAGTGTTCGCACCGAAACCGTGCAGCGTTATCATCGTCAACGGAAAGGAGAGAACCCAACCTATTATTACCCAACGTTTCCAATGATCCCTGTTTCGTCCAATCGCGAAACAGACTGCGAGGATAACAGTCGCGATCAGCGCGTGTTCTCGAATAGAGACATAAAAAGGCAAAATAACGATGATCGCGCCAAGGCAACCGATAGCGACTGTAATTTGCCGAATCAATCCATTCCAAATGCCAGCACTCAGCCCCAATAAGACTGCCAACCCATATATAACAACGGCAATTTTCCATGCCTGTTCTAAAGGATAAGCACCCATTGACAAGATTTGCAAATTAGCAGGGATAACTGCCCACTGTGCTTGTGTGAATGCCCATGTGAAAAAACTCTTAGCAGCAAAGAATAGAACGACAAAACCTAAGCAGGTTAAAATGGTATTATACCATGTGCTAAACAGGTTATCTTTTACCCATTTCACAGGACCTTTTTTCGTACTTGGGGGTTTAACTTCTTGTGTTGATGTCAGTTCTTCCACTTTTCTATCCTTTTTTACATCTATCTTTATTATCTACTAAATCGGGTGATTCTACGGTTATACCAATTCATGAAAGCGGATGTCGTTAGACTCAGTATGAGATAACTCACCATAATCATAGCGAAGATAGGAATAGATTGTCCCGTCTGATTAATCATCGTTTCTCCAACCATAAACAGGTCAGGGAAGCCGATGAAGATTGCAAGACTTGAGTTCTTGGCAAGGTTCAGATATTGACTCGTGAGCGGTGGCACAATTATCGGAATCGCTTGGGGGATGACAACTAAACGCAATACTTGTGATTCTTTCAAACCGACGGACCTGGCTGCCTCCCGTTGTCCCTTTACCACTGCTTGTATACCGCTTCTCACCACTTCGGCAATAAATGCACTTGTATAGATAGCGAGTCCGATTAAGAGTGCCGAGAACTCTGGGGTAAAATTTATCCCGCCTTCAAAGTTAAAACCTTGTAGCACAGGTCGTTCTAATTCAAGGGGTGTTTCTGGTGTTAGAAACCATCCGGCAATGGTGATTATCAGAAATATAGGGGCAGCAGTCCACTTCGCGCTAAAAATTAAATGAGAAATAAAAGAAGGACGGTCGATCTCTCGAATTTTACGAAACTGAAAGAGATAACGGAATGCTGCAAGACCCAGAACAACAAAAATCGCTAAAATGATACCCGACAGAAGATACCACAACCAAGTGTTAAATCCAGCGGCTCGTTCAACGGAGGGAAGGTATACACCCCGATTGTTAATGAAAATATTATTGGAAAAACTGATACTCTCTCGCACAACAGGAAGTACCCGCGTGAGCGCATACCAAAACAGAATCTGTAGGAGGAGCGGAACATTACGAAAACATTCTACGTAGACGGATGCTATTTGACGGATGAGCCAATTGCTCGAAAGGCGAGCAATCCCAAAAAAGAAGCCGATAAAAGTCGCACAAAATATCCCAATAATACTTACTTTGAGCGTGTTAACAATACCAACCCAAAACGCTTTGAGATATGTTTCGGAAGGATCGAAATCAATGCCTTCGGATAATTCAAATCCTGCTTCGGTGTTTAGAAAACTCAGACTCAGTTCTATACCCTGTCTACTGAGTCCGTTTAGCATATTTGAGTATAGGAATACTGCTAACAAAATGATGCCGACAACGAAAAGCACCTGAAAAAAGACTTTCAGAAACCGAACGTCTCGATAGAATGGGATTTTATCTGATATGATCTTATGTGTATTATCTTCCATCATTTGCTGCTTTTGCGATACAGTTTCAAGCGGATATGAAAACGGAAACCCAAACCAAGTTATTACTGGATTCAGGTTTCCGATTTAGGAAATGTCCGATATTGCTTGTGCTTATCGGGCGTTTTTGATGCGTCCCCATGTCGTTGCGAGCTTGCGCTTAGGTTCTACGGGATAACTATCATCGCCGAAGAACTCAATTTCGCCAATTTGAAAGTACGCCCCAGCAGGGTTCGATGCGGTGTCAAAAGTAACATGCCGGAAAAACCGATACCCGACCTTTTGAACATCGTAATCTTCGCCTGCCTCAAACAGGACGACTTGCAGTCGTTGATCCCAAAAGCTATCCCCATCGTGAGCATAGATGGTCTCAAATTCCTCGCCGTCGTTTGATCCCTGAACTTCCCACACTGTCGGGTCCCTTGCGGGAACATCGTTTGCTGAAGATACGGTGAAGTGTGTCAAGGCATACTGCTCCTCAAACTCAGCTGTCACATGTAGACCTTCATCCGGAATGCCGCCGCCACGTCCGCAGCACCATTTGTCATTGCTGGGTCCAAGGCGGTTATCGAAGACGTTAAACGCAAATTCCCCGCCCGCGAATCCGGGTTCATCGTTAGCCGTGAAAATGGCATCGTAACCTTCATCTGCTTCAGGATCGCCATCGTCTTCTGGGTCGGTGAGGTCGCCTCCGAGCAGTTCATCCGTTCCTGTTCCCAAGACTTCCTCCGCTTGTGCTATGTTGATCGTACCGATAACACAAAAGGCTATCATCAGCACAAGTCCTGCTAATATGAACATATTTTTCATATTGTTCAATCTCCTAAGAGAAATGAATCTCACTTTTACGTGAGTTTCGCGTTAAGTAGGTGCGTTTGAATAAACTGCACCCTTTTTACCATACAATCTTTAGTGTAGTGGATTTCAGAATTAATGAAACACGCCATAGCGGGCAAGGTAACCTTGAAGAAACACCCAAGGAAAACCCTACAAAGGGTGGTCTCCTCAATCACTGAAATGTCTCTTTAATTATTGGTTTTACCGTAATCTGTGTTCCATAATAATATATTATTCCATATTATTATGGAAAATTCAATATCATTTTCAGAAATATAGAAAAGGACTTACGCAATTTTGACTTCGGCCCGTTCTGTTAGATGAGAATTTTCGGAAAAAATAGGGTCTCCTGCCACAAACTGGGAAGTTTGTGGTACAAAAGAGCAGCATGCGTAAGTCCTAATAGAAAACAAGCGCGCATTCAAGATGGAATTCCTGAAAAGTACGATTCTAACGGAACGGCATAGCGTAGAGCAAACCGCCTTGCGTCCACGGTTTATTAACGCCACGCGGCAGACCGATCGGCGTGAGGTTACGCTCAAAGATTTCGCCATAGTTACCGACAGCCATAATGACCTGTTTTGCCCAGTCTTCAGGAAGTCCAAGCTTTTTACCCATTTCGCCAGATTCACCTAAAAAACGTTTGATCTCAGGGTTTTCAGTTTCAAAGGTCTTGACACTTTCCTGCGTAATATTGTGCTCTTCCGCGAAAAACGTTGCATAAACAACCCAACTCACAGCGTCATTCCATTTATTATCACCGTGAATGGTGAGGGGACCCAACGGTTCCTTTGAGATAGTTACATCCAAAATAACATGATCGTCTGGGTTTTTTAGATCCTTACGCCGCGCAACAAGTTGAGACTTGTCGCTGGTAACGACATCTACACGTCCCGCGTCATAACTACTGTAAAGGGTATCAGTGTCGGCGTAAACAACCGGATTGAATTCCAGCTCTAATGACCGCATTGTATCTGCAAGGTTTAGTTCAGTTGTGCTACCTGCAGTGACACCGATGCTTGCCCCGGCTAATTGCTCAATGGATGTAATCTTTAGAGATTTCGGTAGCATGAATCCTTGTCCATCGTAGAATGTCGGTGGTGCGAAGTCAGTACTTAACTCAGCGTCTCGGCTAAGCGTCCAAGTCGTGTTTCGGATTAAGACATCTATTTCACCGGTTTGAAGTGCGGTAAAACGTTCGGCGGCATTTAAGGGCACAAATTCAACCTTGCTCGGATCCCCAAGAACAGCAGCAGCGATGGCGCGTCCGAAATCCGCGTCAAAACCGCTCCATTTGCCATCTTCACCCAGGAAACCGAACCCCGGCAAACCACCATGCACACCACAGATGACTCTCCCTCGGTTCTTAACTTTGTCCAGAATACTGTCCTGACTATTCGCAACAAGTGGTGTTACCAATAAAATTGCTAAAACTAACGCAGCTGTTTGAAACAAGTATTTACGCACGAAAAAACCCTCTCTTTTATGATGTGACCTCTATTGAAGAGATCGTTAAAATATGGCGATTTATAGTTATATGAAATCGCATTTATGTCTGAAGTTATATTGGGTAAACATAAGGATACGGAAAGAAGGGAAATAATTTGTGTCCTTTTCTTTACGCTTCAGATCCCTATTTACTTTGAATTCTTAGTTCTTACTCGCTCTGAATTCATTAAAAAACAAAACCGTTATTACCTTTTATAGATTGTATCAGACTATCGGCATATTGTCAAGCAATTAATGGAAGCCAGCAGAATGATAAGGGGTCCCTCTTGTTTCGATTGACCGGTTAGGATTATAACCGATAGCGTCTTGTCAACGCTGCCCTATTTTGTGCAGTCGGATACTAAAGTATGCCCTATTTTGTGCAGGATATTGTGGATGTTTATCAAGTTCCTATCCATTCAGTCTCGTTCAGGTCGGCACGAAAATTGCTATAGTTATATTGAATTCAGTTCTCCAATAGATTAGCAGGCGTTCTTCTGGCAACTGAAAATTAACCGTTTCTAAGATGTCAGGACGATTTAGTTTTCGGTTTTTTCCTCCAATTTTAGACACCCAGGCCCGGTAGGTGCGGTTTCTAACCGCACCGGGACTGAAAAGGAAAATCAAATATCTTTGAAATCCGATAATTTAACTAAAACTAAATAACCCTGTCTAAGACGTAAGCTGCACTTGACATATTTTAAAAGTCTTGCTAATATATTCGGAACTAATACTTGGCAAGGAGAAGAAAAATGAAGAAATTCATAATTGCAGAAATCTGCGTCCTGCTTGCGCTTGCTGGTGGATTCTGGCTGGGGCGTGTCACAGGCGACAGCAACAGCTACGAAGATTACTACGACAACGCAGATAAGGCGTGGGCAGCGGCAAAGGCACTTGACGAGCCACCCATAGAACTCGATAGCCCAGATACAGCCCGTTTACGGAAGGTACGAGCCGCATACCGCGAAGTTTTTGACAGATTCCCTGACAGCCTCTGGGCAGATGATGCCATCTACCAACTCGCTTCACGTATCCCACGCACCGATGAAGAAGCGTTCGCACTCTTCCGTCGGCTCATCAACAATTATCCTGATAGTGAGTGGGCAGACGATTCAATGTATGCCATCGCTTTCGCCTCTTATCAGATCGCAGAGGACCTAAAGAAGACCGGCACACTTGAATCCCTGGATGCCTACTATGATCGCGCACTCGCGCTTTTTCAACAATTAATCGTCACATACCCCGGCAGTGAACTGTCAGACCAAGCGCAGTTTAATACCGCGATGTGCTACTATGGAAAAGATGAATTGAACCTCGCACTCTCAACATTTGACGCACTTCGAGAACCGTTCCGTGCCAGTCCGCTTCTCTACCAGATTTTGTATGTTACCGGCGAAATTTATCTCAAGATGCAGCAATATGAAAACGCACGCGTCGAATTCACAAACGTCGTTGACTCTGGCGATCCAGACCTGTCACCTTTCGCGAGTTTCGGGATCCCGCAGGCTTATCTCGCAGAAGGGAAATATCAGGAGGCGATTGATGGCTACCAAAAGGTCATTGATCTCTATCCAGAAACCAAAGCCGGTCAAGATGCACACTTCTACATGGGATGGGCTTATGAAAGGCTCGGTAAATACAACGAAGCCATTGCCGGACTTGAGAAAGCGATACAACTCTATCCACGCAACGAAAATGCCGCCAATTCTCAGGTTTACATCGCACAGATCGCTTACGCGAGTGAAAATGTAACGGGCGCAATTGAGGCATATCAGAAAGTGGCGGACAACGGCACTTACGATTACGATAACCGGCGGGCAGCGCAATATTGGATCGGTAAAATCTATGAGGACAACGGCGATACGGATTTAGCGATAGGCGCCTATCAGAAGCTACTCAAGGATTTTCCAGAACCGCATAGAGAGGCAGCGCATCAGTCAAATAACATCACTGAAAACCATATCCAAAGTCTAAGAAGCGCAGGCCTCTAACGCTTGTTCGAGATCCGCACAAATATCTTCAATGTCCTCTAAACCGACGGAGATTCTGACCAAGCCGTCCGTAATTCCGATCTGCTGGCGGATTTCTGCCGGAACGTGCGAGTGCGTTGTGGATGCGGGGTGACAGATAAGTGTCCGCACATCTCCGAGGCTGACCGCAAGCGCGCAGCGTTCAAGACGGTCAACAAGATGTTCACCTGCGGTGCGTCCACCTTTCAGTTCTAAAGTTATCATGCCGCCAAAAGCTTCCATCTGCCGTCGCGCCAGTTCATGCTGTGGATGGCTTGGTAGACCCGGATACCGGACCCACGCCACGGCTCGATGTGTCTCCAGAAACTCGGCAACTCGCAGTGCATTCTCACAGTGCCGGGCAAATCGGAGAGGTAACGTCGTGATACCTTGAAGCGTGAGCCACGCAGTGAACGGACTGATGACTGCACCGAAGTTCCGTAACGCCCCTTTTTTCGCATGCGTAATGAATTCGCTTTGTCCGACAATCGCACCAGCGACAACTGCACCGGTACCACTCAGATATTTTGTCATACTGTGGACGACGACATCAATACCGAGGGTAATCGGTTGCTGCCCGCACGGTGTCGCGAATGTGTTATCAATAATTGAGATGAGTCCGTGTGCCTTGGCAATCTCGGCGGCTCCGCGCAAGTCTATCAGTTTTAGAAGTGGGTTTGTTGGACTTTCGAGATAGAGTACTTTCGTATCCATCCTGATAGCGCGTTCGATTTCTGATAGGTTGCTGGCATCAACGAAAGTGGTCTCAATGCCAAACCGTCGGAGGTCTTCGTTGAGAATTTGGAACGTAGCGGAATAGAGGTTTGCCATGGCGACGACATGTCCACCGTCGACTAAGGCGGTCAATAGTGCCGTGCTGACGGCTCCCATTCCAGATGCGGTTGCGAGGGCATCTTCACCTGCTTCCAAGACAGCGAGTTTCTTTTCTAATACCTCCTGTGTCGGATTTCCCCAACGCGTATACACATAACCGCTCTCTTCGTCTCGGAACGCTTCCGCGCATTCTGCGGCTGTTGTGAAACGAAAAGTACTGTTCTGATGGATAGGCGGTAGTAGAGGTATCCCACTTTTTTCGGTAGAGGGTGTGTCTCTTTCGCCTGCATGAATGGCTTGTGTAGATTTGCCTAATTTTTTCTTAACAGTCATTATAGATAAAACTCCCAAAAACTACTTTTGATACTTGTGCGAAGTTGGCATCCTTACTTCCATCTTTCGATGTCCTGCCCTTCAAGTGCTAACAATCGACGTTTCCGCTCTAATCCGCCGCCGTATCCGCCCAACGCGCCATTACTTCTGATGACACGATGGCACGGAATGAGGATGGATACCGGATTTGCGCCAACCGCATTTCCAATAGCGCGCGCCGATTTCGGTCGCCTGATCTGGTCGGCGATCCACTGATAGGATCGGACTTTTCCATAAGGAATCCTCTGAATCGTCTTCCAGACGTGCTGTTGGAACTCCGTACCGTATGCTAATTGTACCGGTATCTCAGCGAAATCAACCGAGCCTCCAGCAAAATAGCGGTCCAACAATTCAATCGTTCTCGCGAGAACGGGGTGTGTTGATGGGACGGTAGGTTTAGACGAAGGCTCCACTTCACTAAAGGAAGCATTCAAAATACAGTTTTCTTCCGGGATGAGGTCTATCTGTCCTATAGGGGATTCATAACAAAAACCGGGCATATCGAAGGCGTTTCTTAACCTTCTTAAACTGTCATCGCCGCTTAATGCGTTGGCGGTAGTTTCTAACGAATTTGATTTGCTCATTTTACAACTCCTAAAATTTTGTTATAGTAAATTCCAAAAATAAATATACACTTTCAACCTGCGGTAGGCGCAGTTTTGCGGCGTACACGCCTGCCCCCCTGATAAGGGGGGATAAAGGGGGGTTTCGATCTGCATTCCTAACCGCACCGATGCTGAGTGTATAGGTAATTACAGCATCCACTATAAAAAGTCACTTGACTTTAAGGGTGCTGTTACGGTATGCTATACCGCAAATTATGGCTATATTTGAAACATCTGAACAACTCCATGGTTATATCAGTGAGTTGTTTTCAGAAATTGCGACTTTACCAGAGGCGCGTGAGGCACTGAAAACCTTGACGCTGAGCGTCCAGTTTAACTACACCGCGCCTGATTGTACAATGACGCTAACGGCAGCGAATGGCGAGTATCGCATTACCCGTGGTATCTGTGATGCCCCGGGACCAGATGTTGAACTCACGATGACAGGCGATGTCGCCCACAAATTTTGGACAGGTCAACTCAACGTCATGGGTGCCATTACGACACGCGAAATCGGTGTCATCGGTTCCCTCGGTAAAGTGATGCGCCTCGCACCGCTCATTAAGACTGCCGTTCGCTATAACCGTGATCGACAAACCACTTGCGAATGATAACATGCAAGGAGGCTTCAATGGAAACCGACAACTTATTAGAATCAGCTGAACCCTACGTTACGCAGTTGCAGGAAGAGGGTTGGTGCGTTATAGAGGACGTTATACCCGCCAATGTCGTTGACGCAGTTCGTGAAGAAGTCGAAACCTCAGAAGCGGACTATAACGCGTTCAGCAAAGAACACGGCAGATGGGAACGCAATGTAATCAGTTTCATGCCGAAATTTGCTGAGCACCTCGCGAATGAGCGACTCCTGACGACTATCCGTCAACTCTTAGGACCGCAGGTGCGTATATCGCAGACCGAGTATAAGATCCGTCCACCCCATTATGAATTGGTGCGTGCATATCACTCTGACTTCCCTTACGACCTGAACCAGAAGTGGCATATCACGCAGCCGTTCCCGAGTGCTGTCATCGGCATTACGACCCTCTGGATGCTCTCCGAATTTACAACAGAAAATGGCGGCACCTGGATCGTACCGAAAACGCATATAGACCTACGGAATCCGAGAGGTAAAGAAGACGGTATCGGTGACCGGAACCCACTTGACGGCGAGATGCAAGCCATCGGGAGCGCGGGGAGTGTACTCATCATGGATAGCCGGATATGGCACTCCAATGCCGAAAATCCGAGTGCTGGCAAGCGGACTGCTGTTGTCGTCAGATACGCACCGTGGTGGTTGAATTTAGAACTCTTCGGTGTCAACACTGCCACAGTTCCCGGTGAGACTTTCGACAATTTCCCAGAGGATGTCAAAGTCCTCTACGAGCACCGCGCCGAGAATCGTGAACCGACTGTCTGGCTCTAAAACTTCACGCAACCACGCCGAAACTTGATTCTGATAATGTTTGTACTGAAACTGTGTCAGAGGCAGACCGCTTTAGCCCAGTAGCGGCGGCATGTCTATAGAAGTAGGCACGCTCCGTGTGCCGTAACAGAAGGAATTTATTATGTCAACAACACTTGTACACATCGGTGTCCGTACGACCGACTTGGAGAAGAGTATCCGTTTCTGGCGCGATGCGCTCGGATTGCAGGTCTTTTCAACGATGAACGGTTGCTACGATCTTACCGACGGTTATCACAATTTCCGAGTCTTTCAACACCGCGGCCCCGAACGTCCCCAACATGTCGGTGGAATGTTAGACTACCTCCATATCGGTGTCCGCGTTCCGAATTTGCGGGAAGCAGCACAACGGTGTGAGGAACTCGGTTTTGAAATCACTTGGGAAGGCTTGGACGGTAGCAAACCCTACGAGCCGAATTCGGATGAACTGCCCTCAATCGCTTTCAAAGTGGAAGACCCGGACGGCATCGTTGTCGATATTACCGAGCAAGACGATCAATGGCCCGGTGTTGATATCGAAAGCAAGGCTTGAGCTCTAATCTCTCCAATAGGCGCGGTTTGAAACCGCGCCATCTACCCGATTTTATTCATCGCCACCAAACACACCTAACTGTATCAGGTAATAAACCAGCGTCAGCACGCTTGTCACTGCCGCTGCGAGATACGTCATAAACGCAGCGTTAAGCACCTTACTGGCGTGTCGATTCTCTTCCGGTGAAAGCATTCCCACTTCGTCCATTGCCAATTTCGCGCGCCTGCTGGCATCCCATTCAACTGGAAGCGTGATTAGTGAAAAAAAGACTCCTATCGCAAATAGACATACGCCAAGGAATATCAAACCTGTGAAATGGAGTAAAAATCCTGCTATCAGCAAAATATACGCAAAAGTTGAACTAAAATTCGTCGCGGGTACGAGGGCAGTGCGTAGGCTTAGCATCCCATAATTATGGGCATCCTGAATTGCGTGTCCTGCTTCGTGGCAAGCAACACCTATTGCAGAAAGCGACTGGCTGGAATAGACATCCTCAGACAATCGTAATGCCTTCTTACTCGGATCGTAGTGATCGCTGAGCCATCCACGAGAGCGTTCAATTCGCACATCGCTAACACCCTGTTTCTTCAGCATCAGCTCAGCAGCCTGTGCACCCGTCAACCCGCTACGCGATCCAACTTTTGAATATTTTGAGAATGTCGATTTTGTGCGAAATGTCGCATATAGGGATAATGCGAGTCCCGGTGCAATAATTATAATATACAGTGGGTCAAATAAAGCCCAAAGCATAATAAAAACCTCCGAATTCTGTTTTTGTTGCTGTTATTAAGTGTCCGTTCTTAAGGAAATTATACAGAAAATCTCCATGAAATTCAAATCATTTTTCTAACAACTGAAAATCTCTCGCAATCAGATTTTGCTTGTCTTAATTCCGAAAAATCGCTATAATCTCTACTAAAATCTCTATTAGACCGAAAGGAATGCAACGTATGACCTACCACTCCGTGCGAATTAAAGACCTCCCCGAAAATGAACGCCCGCGGGAAAGGCTTCACAAATACGGACCGGAAATTCTCAAAGATTCCGAATTATTAGCGATCATCCTCAAAAGTGGATTCAAAGGAACAACTGCCGTTCAACTCGGCGAACAAATTCTGATGGCACTTGATGGCGATCTCAAACGGATGGCTGATTACAAATCCAAGCAATTTGAGAAAATTAAAGGGGTCGGAGAAGCGAAAGCAGCACAGATCGTCGCAGCACTTGAACTTGGTAAACGACTCGCGCGCTTCCACGCCGACAGAGATAAAATCACCTCTCCCTCCGATGTCGCCGATCTCATGATGTCTAAAATGCGGTACCTACAGAAGGAAATCGTCTGCGTCTTATGCCTCGATACGAAGGGCGGCGTAACCACAAAAGGGATCGCAGGCGACCTTGATAGTGACGTGCTGTGGGGAAAAAAATTATCCGAAGCAACAGTTTTTGAAGGGACACTAAACGCCAGTGTCTTTCATCCGCGGGAAATCTTTCGGTTCGCAATCGAGGAATCAGCGAACTCAATTGTCCTCGTCCATAACCACCCATCCGGGGATCCGCAGCCGAGTCAAGAAGACATCCGAGCAACGAAGCAATTGATTGAGGCTGGCAACCAAATCGGGATTAAAGTGTTAGATCACGTTATCATCGGGGATGGCATCTTCGTCAGCCTAAAAGAAGAAGGTTTCATCTAAGGTAACGCATGACGCTGCCGAACAACTTCGTATAACAGGATACCCGCCGCAACCGAAACATTCAGCGACGAGATCTTACCCAACATCGGCAGATGCACAAGGTAGTCGCATTTCTGTTTCACGAGCCGCCGAATACCCGTCCCTTCACTCCCCAAAACCAGACATAACGGAACATTAAAATCTACATCCGTGTATAGACTTGAGGCATCCCCCGCAGCACCCGCGATCCAGATACCGGCATCTTTAAGTGTATCCAAAGTACGTGCAAGGTTCGTTACCCTGACAATAGGGATATAAGTCGAGGCACCCGCCGATGCTTTGTGAACAGCAGCCGTGATACCAACAGCACGGTCCTTCGGAATGATAACCGCATCCGCATTCGCCGCTTCAGCAGTTCTAAGGATCGCACCAAAATTCCTTGGGTCCTGGATACCGTCCAACATCACCAACAGCGCGTTGTCTTCACTACGTTGTATTTTCGAGAGTATAGATGACAAGTCACTATAATGCGCGGCTCTGACAACCGCAATAACGCCTTGATGTGGCAGCGACGGCTCAAGTCTATCCAACTCACGCCGCGCACAGTATTGTATCGGAATCCCAATCCGTTCCGCCATCGCAACAATTTGGCGGATCCGCGCATGCCGATTCCCTTCGGCGACACAGACCCGCTCTATACCCTGAGACCCACTCTGTAGACACTCTATAACTGGATTTCTACCGACGATGTATTCGGACATTCTCAAACAAGAAAGGACGGATTCAACATCCGCCCTCTAAGGTTAACCGCCACGGACAAACTTAATATCGGGTCCACGCGGCGTAATTTTGATATCCGGGTCCGCTGCTTGACACTGGACGCAGGTAATAGCACCAACGTTCACGTTCTCCATACGTGGCGCGAGTTTTCCCAACTTAAACACGAACCCTAAAACCGCGTCCGCCGGAATTTTTTCATCACAGCCATCGCAAGGGATCGCCTCGCCTGATTTGACCTTCGCTAAAAGTTCTGAAGCTTTCATAATTTCCTCTCGTTTTAGAGCAACACAATTGTCTATAAGAAATAACGTTCCTTCTGTTTATCCGATTCGTAGGCTTCGTAAGCCTCTTGTGCCGTGTCCACTTCGGAGACCTCAGCGACAGGGACATCCCACCAAGACTCATAACCCGGAACCTGCTCGTAGTAATCCACATCAATCTTTACGACCGTTGTCTGCGGTGCTTCGCGCGCTTCATGCAGCGCGGCTTTCAGACTCTGTAAACTCGTCGCTTCAATGACATTAGCACCGAGGCTCGCGGCATTCGCTGCCAGATCCACCGGCAAAAAGTCGCCTGAAAGCTCACCACTCTCCTCGTCACGGTAACGAAAACGCGTGGCAAATCCCTGCACACCCGTCGCACGAGATAAACCGCCAATGCTGCTATGACCCTCATTGTTGACCAGCACAATAATCAGTTTATAGTCTTCCTGAATCGATGTAATAATTTCCTGTGCCAACATCAGATACGAACCATCACCGACCATAACATAGACATCACGGCTCGGATCCGCCATCTTGATGCCTAACCCACCGGCGATTTCATATCCCATACACGAATAACCGTATTCCAAATGGTACTGTTTCGGATTACGGGTCCGCCACAGCTTATGTAAATCACCCGGCATGCTACCCGCAGCACAAACCATGACATCTTCAGGACGTGAAAATTCATTGACCACACCAATCACTTCGCTTTGGCTCGGCAAACCTGGGCGACCGGGTAGGATCGGTTTGATCTTCGCATGGTAAAGCCGATTGACCTCTTCCTCCCACTCGGCACGATATTTCTCAATCTGTGCAGCATAAGTTGCATCGACCTGATACCCCGCGACAGCGGTAGCAAGTTCCGAAAGTGTGACACGTGCATCGGCGACAAGTGGCAGAGCCGCGTGTTTATAAGCATCGAATTCGGTGACATTGATACCGATAAAACGGACATCCGGGTTCTGGAAAGCAGTTTTAGAGGCAGTCGTAAAATCACTCAAGCGTGTGCCGATAGCGATAACC
This sequence comes from Candidatus Poribacteria bacterium, assembly GCA_012270865.1. GTDB lineage: Bacteria > Poribacteria > WGA-4E > WGA-4E > WGA-3G > WGA-3G. The sequence goes on from JAAXHL010000132.1 coordinate 89,685, forward strand.
AAGTCCGCCTCCCGTGCCGAGATATTCGCACCCGGTGTACCCGTCACACCTATCGCGCCGAGGTTCTGTGGGTGATTATATGACAGTGAACCTTTACCAGCGAAAGTCTCACCGACCGGAATACCGGTACGCTCTACAAACTCAGCAAGTTCTGCCGTCGCCTCACTATAGATAACACCGCCACCAGCGATGATTAACGGACGTTTGCTCTCACGAATCCACGCCACCGCTCGATTCAACAGACCTTCGTCTGCCCGAGGACGCGGAATCGTATAGACACGCTTTTCAAAGAGTTGCGACGGATAGTCGTACGCCTCTGCCTGTACGTCTTGTGGAAGTGCCAACGTCACGGCACCCGTCTCCGATTGCGAGGTCAGCACGCGCATCGCCTCCGGCAGTGCTGTGATGATCTGCTCCGGGCGATTAATCCGGTCCCAATAGCGTGAAATCGGTTTGAAGCAATCGTTCACCGAATAGTCCTGCGAACTCGGAGATTCCAACTGCTGTAAAACAGGAGCGACCAAACGGGTCGAGAAAATATCTCCCGGTAGCAGAAGCACAGGCAACCGATTGATCGTCGCACCCGCGGCACCCGTAATCATGTTCGTCGCACCCGGTCCGATAGAAGTCGTGCAAGCGAAGGCACGTAAACGGTTGTTCATCTTCGCGAAAGCAGCAGCGGTATGCACCATTGACTGTTCATTCCGGGTCTGGTAGAAGCGAAAAGAATCGGCGTACTGATGCAGTGCTTGTCCAATCCCGGCGACATTTCCGTGACCGAAGATACCGAACATCCCCGCGAAAAACTGTCCCTCGTTTCCGTCTCGTTCAACATATTGTTGCTGAAGAAATTCAACGATGGCTTGTCCCATCGTAAGTTTTCGTGTTTCCATAATTTTTTAATTTCCCTTGCGGTTCGTTGCGTCCGGTAGGTTCGGTTTCCCAACCGGACCGGACTTATCCAAAGAACAGCGAATCATCACGTTACCAACCGCCGCGTTCGGCGACAAATTCATCAACTTCAGGCATTGTCGGCATAAAGTTAGCACAACCGTGCCGTGTTACAACAATCGCACCCGTCGCATTCCCAAGACGGGCAGACTTTTCCCAACCCCAACCGCTGAGGTTACCAAAAATAAAACCGCTCGCGAAGGCATCGCCAGCACCGAGTGTGTTGTACACTTCAACAGGAAATGGTGCCGCATGAATGACCTCACCGTTCGCAAGATGGACATCCGCGCCCTCAATACCGCGTTTCACTATCAACGCTTCTGGACCAGCACCTAAAAGCGTTCTAATAGCATTCGCCATATCTCCTTCAATCGTAGGATTCGAGATTTGGGAGTGTTCAATCGTGAGTTGCGATAAATCCGTAAGTGTCGCCGCCTTGATCTCCTCTTCCGTGCCGATAGCGATGTCAATATAACGCAACGCAGATCGGACGACAACACCGAATGCCCGCGGATCATGCCACTGATCTGCTCGGAAATCGAGGTCCAAAAAAACGCGATGACCAACAGATCGCGCCTTCTCAGCAGCATAAAGCGTCGCACTACGGCTCGGCTCTTTACTCAAACCGGTACCCGATATCAGCACCGCCCGACTTTCAGCAACAGGCGCGGCGAGAACATCGTCAATCGTAAGTTCGATATCCGCACAATTGTCACGGTAATAGATAAGTGGAAACCGATCCGGCGGTTCAATACCGAGGACGACAGCACTCGTTCGGTGGTTCGGTTTGTACGGGATGAACCGAGTTTCAACGCCTTCGTTCTTCAGAAACTTCAGCAAAAACTCGCCGACAGGGTCCTCACCGACAGCCGTCAATAACGCAGCCCGAAGTCCCAATCGCTGAACACCGACACTGATATTTGTAGGACACCCACCGACAAAAGCACCGAAACTCTTGATGTCTGGAAACGCGGCACCGATGTCGTTCGCATATAAATCTATAGAACTCCGTCCGATGGTAAGAATATCGTACATTTTTACTTTGAAACCACGGCGTTTTTGAACTTCTGATGCTCCTCAGCGAATTTACGGGTTAAAAGAAACGCATCATTCCCACAGGCAATGAGTTGAACCCCCGAACGCAACCACTGTTCACCGCTCTCAAAATCGTTGACATAACAGCCTAAAGCGATATTGTGTGTCTGCGTAAGTCTGATAACTTCTTTTATAGCGTCCAAAAGGCGCGGATGATCAAGCTCACCGGAAATCCCCATAGATGTAGATAAATCATAGGGACCGATGAACACAACATCCAATTCACCCGTACTGAGGATGTCGTTTAGGTTTTCAACGGCTTTAACAGTCTCAATCTGCCCGATAGTCAGGATTTCTTGATTTGCGTCGCGCACATATCTTCGGGTATCCAGTTTCGTGAAATCGCCATAATCGGTATGTCCGATACCAAACGCAACACCGCGATCACCTTCAGGTGCGTATTTCGTCCACATTCTAATCTTTTCGATATCTTCGCAGGATTCAACGCGCGGGATCATCACACCCGTAGCACCGGCATCAAGCACGCGGGACACAAAATAGCGTTCAAGTGCCGGAACACGCACAATACACGGAAGATTCGCACCGCGAGCGTCCCGAACAATACGTCCTACAGTCTCTATAGAAAACGAACTGTGTTCCAAGTCCGCAATCATAAAGTCGGCACCGGCATTCGCAAGGAGCGTCGCAATCGCCGAACCACCGAACTCAAGGACAAAAGTCCCAACAAGTACTTCTCCACGTTTTAAAGATGTTTTCACGTTAAACAACCTTTTAACTAACAACCGGAATTTCTGACATCAATTTTTGTGCTTCACTAACCATTTTCGTCGGGACAGACATCTTCTCGCCAATCGCTAAGATCAGTAGGTAAAAGTCGTAAGCGGTCTGTAGTTCATTATTAAGGTGCGCACTCTCAGCAGCGTTGAAATAACAGACAGTCGCCATTCGGTGGCACTCTTCAACCTCGGATAACATATTCGCGTAGCCGTGATTGAAGGCAGCAAGGATATAACATTTTCCCGCTTCTTCCCACGAACGCTGGAGTTCAAACTGACGGGCGAGTCGTGTATAGTAGTCGGCACCTTTTTTAGCATTACGCCGCGCCAGACGGTGTTTCTCGGCAACTGTGTAAGCGAATCGGGCACGCGTGTAGCAGTTCGCAACAAGCTCTAAATCGTCTTTCCTAAGGAAACCGCCAGCCTGTTTCTGATAGAACTTGCCTAACTTATTATACAGTGAGAGCCATTGTCGAGTGCGACCCTGTTGTTCAAAAATCTGGATTTGTTGGAAGATGTGAAGTGCCTCTTCTTCATGCGGATACTGCACATCACTATGGACCTGATCGAGTAGATATTCCGGTGAGGCTTCCTCAATGAGATGCCGATAACTACCCGCCGCTTTCACCTCGGGTTGTATCGGCTTTATATCCATCGGTTCCTCCGGCACCAACTTCTGATGCTCAAGCCACGTCCGAAGGTCCATACTCTCACTGTCCGGCAACTTTTGAATCAGGGCAACAACTTCTTCAACAGTCGGATTTTCTGAGAGCGGAACATTGATGGTATTAAGTTTCTGAAATAGGCTATCAACAACCTTGGATACACCTTGATCATCAATACAGAGGCGATTCGCTTTGTGAAGTTCAGTCAGCGCGTTTGTATAGTTTCGGGTCTCAATGTAGCGGACAGCGAGTGTATAATGCTTTTCGACTTGCGCTAACAATCTTTCGCGTTTGGTACCCTCCTCTTTCTGGCGCCGCTGGAAAAACAGGTTTTGGTTTATCCGTTCCGCATCCGAAAGCGACAGACGGAACGTCTTGCGGTAACGTTCAAGTGCCTCCGCCAACTTCGGACCACTCGAATTCGCACTCGCATCAATTAACTCCGAAGCCTGTTTGATGTATTCATCTTGTCGGATACGATCCAACTCGTTGTGCATCTCAGTCGCACTTTGGTGCCGTTCTGAAAGTTGCCGATGGAGTGCTTTTTGTAAGAAATTGCGAAGCACTTCCGGACATCTCTCAATCTCTTCTATCTCGCCAGCCGCTTTCTTTTTATCTATCTCTTTGTTTTCTCCTGAGAACGGGAACCGTCCCGTTACCGCTTGAAACAGAATGAGAGCTGTAGAATAGAGGTCCGCGCGGAAATCATAAGAACCATACGTCTGCTCGGGTGCCATGTAACGCCGAGTACCTGCCATCGTTTCCGCGAATTCTGTCGTTTCACCAAAGATACGGGCGATGCTGAAGTCCGCAACCTTCGCCTGTTTGTCCGTCGTGAGTAAGATATTTTGCGGTTTGATGTCCCGGTGCATAATCTTATGAGCGTGTGCCGCCTTTAAACCGCCACAGATGTCCAAACCGATATTAAGCGTATCTGTTAGGCTAAGCACGCCTTCCTGCATAAGTTCATGAAGGCTCTTACCTTTAACAAACTCCATCACGATCCAGGCAACGTAGTCATCTTCTCCCGGTTCAACGGTATGGATAGAGACAATGTTCGGATGCCCCCAGATTTTTGACATCGCTTGAAATTCTGTCAACAAAAATTTCATTCGGCTCGAAGGATACGCAGTTTTTGCTAACGCTTTAATCGCAACTTCGCGGTTCGTCATCTCTTCGCGCGCGCGAAAAACCGAGGAGAAACCTCCCGAATTAAGATATTCCAGCAATCTATATTTGCCTAAGATCAATTGATCAATCTGCATAATGACATCTTAATACGAACAGAATAGAATGAGAAAACACAGTCCCTAACAACCAAATTAGCAAAATTTAGACTAATTGTCAACAGAAAAACTGATTTTCAGTGGATTTAAGCGGATTTAACGCCTGAACGGGCGCGTTGGACCGCCTCGACCAACTTCTCAGCTCTTTCAGTGAGAAGCGCGAACGCCTTCGCTTCAATCAATTGATTATTAACAAGCGCACTCCCAACCCCCAAAGCAGCCGAGCCAGCAGTGATGAACTCGGCAGCGTTGTCAACGTTGATACCGCCTGTCGGAATCAGAGGCACCTGCGGAAGCGGTGCTTTCACGTCTTTTATATACGCCGGACCAACACCACTCGACGGAAACACCTTCACATAATCCGCACCCATCTCCCATGCCGCTAAAATCTCTGTCGGTGTAAACGCACCGGGAATAACCACTTTCCCATAACGGTTACAGATTTCAATAACATCCGACTTTGTAACTGGGCTGACGATGAACTCCGCACCTGCCAGCATTACGGCGCGGGCTGTTTCCGCATCCAACACCGAACCAGCACCGACGAGAACTGTCCCGCCATACGCCGATGAAACATCATGAATCACTTGCAACGCATTCGGGGTTGTCATCGTGACTTCAATGACGTTAACGCCGCCGGCATGGATCGCCGCAGCAGTTTCAATTAACTCGTTCGCACTGTTCGCACGAATGATAGCGACAATACCACACGCTTCAATTCGCTGCATCTGTTCTAACTTTGTCATGGACACCCTCAAAATTAGCACCCTAAAACCTTCAACACGGTGCTTAAGACTAATATACTCAACCTATAAATAGTGTAACGCTAAAAACAATAATATTTTTGTTGCGATTCCGCCGCCAATGTGTTATAATTATAAAATAGAAATAAAAAGGCAGAATAAGACGCTTAGTTCAAAAAAATCCGTACGAACTCGGTATGACTACTGCAATTTTGGTTTACAAGCAACCGAAAAATTGTTGTCTAAAAAAGAATGGAAGTTGTTCCACTACTCCCTTATCTGATTAGTTTGACAGGTTTACTTGTCCTCTCAGGCTTTTTCTCCGGCTCCGAAACAGCATTATGCGCACTCACGCAAGTCCAAATTGAACGGATCCGCGCTGAAAAAGGTAGGGCTTCTGCTATTATCAATTTCGTGGATAATCCACGTAGATTGTTTATCACTGTCCTACTCGGTAACAACCTCGTTAACGTGGCGTTTGCTATCCTTATGCTCTCGTTCATCGAACGAGTACTCCCCGAACAGTATCCTGACTTTGCCATCGCCTTAGTCATCAACGTATTCCTCATGCTCATCTTCGGTGAGATGACACCAAAGACCTATGCGATTAAGCACGCCGAACTCTTCTCGAAAACAACAGCACCCCCCTTGTGGATATTTTCTATCGTTATCACCCCATTACGCGGGTTGCTACGTAGAATCATCGACTTCCTTGTTCCGATATTTGGTGGACACCAATACACTACAGAACACCTTACAGCATCAGACCTGATAGGGATTCTCAACACTTACCCCGAGGAAGCACTCCCATCTGACGAACGCGAAATCGTAAGTAATATCCTTCAATTGCGCGACATTGAAGCCAAAGAGATTATGGTACCTCGAACTGAAGTCGTCGCCGTCTCTACGTCAAACACCATTCAAGAAACGCTCAAACAGGCAAAAGCATCAGGGTTCTCACGGATCCCTGTTTATCGTGAACAGATCGATAATATATGCGGTATCTTCTACGTCAAAGACCTCGCACGCTGGCGACACCCAGAAATTAACGCACTTACGATTGAGGATTTTCTCGAAAAACGGGACCAAACGCCAGACGCATCGACCGACGCACCCCTGATTCGAGAACCGGTTTTAGTCCTTGAAACCCGAAAAATTGGGACTTTGTTATTACAACTGAAGGATGAAAAAACGAAAACAGCAATCCTCCTTGACGAATACGGCGGCATCTCCGGTATTGTCACCACCGAAGACATCATTGAACAGGTCGTCGGGGACATCGTTGATGAACACGATAGAGACGCATCACCCCCCGAATACATTCAGCACTCTGAAAAACCGCTCGTACTTGAAACTGCCGGACGGATGAGCATCCGAGAACTCAATCAACAATTTGATTTAAAACTCAGTGAAGACGACGTGGACACGATTGGCGGCTACGCACTTGGACTCTTCGGACGAATTCCGTCCGTCGGTGAATCCCATGTAGATGAAAACGGTATTGAATTTGAAATTACCGCAACAGAAGGGAACGTCATTACAAGTCTGTTGATTAAAGTACCAGATACGCCCGAAACCGAAACGGACGTGTAAAATCAGACGCCAGATACAAAACAATTGAAAACCATTTTACTATCTATCTTTTTAATCGGCGCAAATAGCACTGAGCAAATTCTCGTCTTAAGTTCACTCGTGCTCGCGGTACTCATCTGTCTCGTGCTTTCTGCCTTCTACTCCGGTTCCGAAACAGCACTTGTGTCTGTTAATAAAATCCGGATCAATCAGCTTGTTGAATCTAACGATGTCAAAGCGAAAATTGTGCACCGCTTGGTTGAATCGCCGGATAAAATGCTGGCACTCACTTTGGTCGGAACAAATCTTGCCAACATTCTGATTTCACAATTCGGAGACCGGTTAACCGCGAGAATACTTCCAAACGCCGATAGTCTAGAAACACTGATCGCCATCGTCGGTGTGACCTCTATACTCCTCATCTTCGGCGAGATCCTGCCGAAAACGATCTTTCGCATTAAGGCAGACAACCTCGCTTTACGCTACGCCTACCCGCTACGGATTTCCGAGTATATATTAGCACCCCTGATCTTCCTCGTACAAGCCTTGACAAAACTCATTGTTAAACTTATGGACAGAGGCGCAGACGGTCCAAGTCCGGATGCACAACGTGAGGAATTAAAGCTACTCGCAACAATGGGTGAACGCACCGGAAACCTACACACCGATCAGCGACGGATGATCCATAGCCTACTGAACTTACAGGATCGGACCGTCGCACAGGTCATGGTACCGCTCGTTGATATCGTCGCCATCGAAAAACATACCAACCGCGAAGACTTCTTGAAAATCGCCACAGAAGCCGGCTTTTCGAGAATCCCTGTCTACGAAGAGAAAATCTACAATATCGTCGGGATCGTCAACCTCTTAGATGTTATCTATGATGACACCGAAACAGAAACCGCAACAATTGAACCGTTTATCCGAACAGACTTGCACTTCGTACCTGAATCGAAGAATATTAACGCGCTCCTCAAAGAGATTCAAAATACGCGACACACGATGGTCTTCGCGGTCGATGAATACGGCGGCACCGTGGGGCTTGTTACGATCGAAGATTTGGTCGAAGAAATTGTCGGTGAATTCGCCGATGAGCGCGACGGACCCGATCACATCCGTCTCATCGCACCCCATATCCTCGAATGCGACGCAAGAGCAGAAGTCGATCTGCTCAAAGAACACTACAGACTCCCAATCCCGGAAGGCGACTATGAGACCGTCGCCGGTTATATTCTCGAGCGGACGGGAACAATACCAAAAAGCGGCACTGAACTCAATCTAAACAACACCATCATCACCGTTACGGACGCTGACGAGCGCGCCATCCGTACAGTTCGTATCCGCCGAAGAGTCGGACGTTTCACAAATTAATCACGACCAACGGCGCGGCACCGATACCCCCAACATAATCACAACACGATCAGAGGATACCGAGCGGCGGCATTACCACCACTTCTTCGGTTACCATGCCAGACGGTTGCCCACAAATAGAGACAACCGTATCCGCTACATGCTCCGGCTTAAGCATCTGCGCAAAATCGGGGTGCATCGGAACGTCATCCCAAAACGGCGTATGCACCGAACCCGGTAGCACCGCAGTAACCCGAATATTCTGCCGACGGACTTCAGTCGCTAAAACCTTTGTCAGTGCCAACGCGCCCGCTTTTGCTGCACAATAGGCAGCCGAGGCTTCAAACGCAACCTTCGCAGCGACCGAAAGCACGTTAATAATCTGTCCATTCCCCTGTACTAACATAGACGGAAGCGCATACTTCGCACAGAGATAGACCGCCTTTAAATTGGAATTCAGAACTGTATCCCAGTCATCAGGTGCGAAATCGACAACCGGACCGAAATAGCCGACACCAGCGTTGTTGACCAAAATATCCACGCGTCCATAAACATCAAGCGTCCGTTCAAAAAGTCGCTGCACAGCGTCTGCGTCAGTGACATCCGTCGGAACAGCCAGTGCGTCAGCACCGCCTTTCTTCAGACCCGCTGCGACCTGTTCCAGCGTCTCACGTGTCCGTGCAGCAAGCACGACCTTCGCGTCTACCGCTGCGAAAGCGGTAGCGATCGACTGACCGATCCCCCTTGAGGCACCCGTAATCACAACGACTTTTCCGGCAAGTTCCCCTATCTCATTCGGACGATTGGAAGAAACCATTTTTACCTCACACTTGAGATTGTCAGACGTTGATTAAATGTATCAAGATATTTGGACGCACCGCAAAAACTCCGCACGTGTTGAGCTATCCTCTCGGAACGCGCCACGCATAACATTCGTTGTCATTTTCGGTGCCTGCTTCTCTACACCGCGCGCCATCATACATAGATGTTGACCTTCTATGACGACCGCAACACCTCGCGGTTCAAGGGCAGTTTCGAGTGCCTCAGCGATCTCGCGGGTCAGACGTTCCTGAACCTGTAACCGCCGAGCAAACATATCCACAATCCGCGGAATCTTGCTCAAACCTATAATCCGGTTCTGAGGAAGATACCCGACGTGACATTTCCCCCAAAACGGGAGGATATGGTGTTCACAGAGACTGTAAAACTCAATCTCCTTCACAATCACCATTTCGTCGTAATCTTCGTCAAAGATCGCCCCATTTAATATCTCATCAACAGTTTGATGGTAGCCGCTTGTCAGAAACTCCATCGCTTTCGCCGCACGGAGAGGTGTTCTCACTAAGCCTTCACGATTCGGATCCTCACCTAAATTTTCAATAATCTTGGTGAAGAGACCCTCTAATTCTGGGTTCGGAGGCTCCTGTTTAAGTGTCATCGTTTTAAAGTTTGTCTCCATTGTGCTGTGTTTGCCGACTTCCGAGGTAAAACGGATTACGCGCCGTAATAATCAAAGTGATTTCTCGGTGTTTCTCTCAAGCGGAGACGATGTAAAACCACCGGACGTAAATTCGGTTCTAATACATCCCAAAGCACTTTGACGAAGTTCTCCGAGGTCGGATTGAGTATCTCAAATTCAGGCGCGTCAATATTCAGATGCTTGTAGTCGAAACGCGCAGACACCTGTTTTTCAACGACGTCATCGAGAAGATTTAAACCCGCGACCAGACCCGTCCGCTCATCGACATCACCTTTTACGGTAACCTCAAGGACGTAATTATGCCCATGTCCAGCAGGATTGTTGCACTTCCCGAAGACCTCACGGTTCTCATCTTCACTGAGTACGTGGCTATGCAAACGATGTGCCGCGCTGAACTCGTAGACCTTGGTCAGATAAACCATCAATCCTTCCCCATAATAGTCGGCAAAATTTGATGTGCTTTCGTAGAGCCGTACCCTATATAGCATCCCATTCGGCAGAGAAGGCAGAAGCCGCTGCCAAATTTCCACGGTGATATTCTCACACGTCGGTTGCAGGGACGGATTTTCCGAGAAAACCGGATGTTGACGGTTCAGGTGTTTGTGATCGTAATTCGCAATCACTTCCGTTTTCAACAACGCATCCAATGTCACGAGATTAATGACCATACCGTCATCGGTATCGACTTCACCTTTTACCATCACCTCAAGGACGTAGTTATGTCCGTGGCTGTTTGGGTTCGCGGCGGCACCGAACAAGGCGAAATTCTCCGCGTCGCTCAAGTCAGGAAGCCGATTGTAATGCGATGCCTCAAACGCTGTTTGACGGGTTAAGTAGTACATCGGTTTTCGCGTTTTATCTTACAGTATTTAGTTTAACTAACGTGTCGGGACAACTAACTCGCTGTCGATAGATTCATACTGGACTGCCATGACCCATTCGCCTGTCCCACGTATCTGGACGTTACACTTTTTCAACCACTCAATGAGAGCCGGACGGTCGCGCGCTTCCCATTCACAGACCAGCCGTCCTGACAACGTATCACACAGAACTCGGATATTACGAACATCGTCGTTCTCTTCTTCCTTGAAACGCTTCAACAATCGTGCAACATCTTGGCGCGTCATGCAAGCAATAGCGTGGGTAGAAACAAATTTAGGCACTTTTAATTTTACCTTGCGGAGGAATAACGGATGCTTCAACTTTGATAGACGTTCCTCATATCCGCTCTCCATTACATTACGAACTACAGATTTTGTGACTATCTCAAGAGGTGCCCTCTGTTAGACGAACACCTCTTAACCGATAACTGAAAACCAAAAACCGACAACCATTCTTCCTTTAGTCGCGTGCAATCGGCGCGCCGACGAGGTTACCCCACTCCGTCCAACTGCCATCGTAGTTGCGGACCTTCTCGTAGCCGAGTAGATATTTCAGCACAAACCACGTATGCGATGAACGCTCTCCAATACGGCAATAGGCGATTGTCTCTTTACTATTATCGACACCTGCACCACCGTAGATTTCCTGCAGTTCGTCGTGAGATTTAAAAGTGCCGTCCTCAGCAACCGCAGTCGCCCACGGAATATTCGCAGCACCCGGGATATGTCCACCGCGTTGCGCAGTCTCACTCATACCCGGAGGCGCGATAACTTCACCAGAGAACTCAGCAGGAGAACGGACATCAACGAGGTTAACAGTGCCCTGTCCGAGTGTGGCGCTGACGTTACCCGCTGTGGAACGGACGTTGTCATCGGGAAATTTCGCCTGATACCCAGGGCTCGCGTAATCTGGCACGTCAGTGACCAGCTCTCTACCTTCATCAATCCACTTCTGACGACCGCCGTTCATCACCTTCAACAGACTTTCATCGTGTCCGTAATAACGGAACTGCCACAAGGCATAAGTTGCGAACCAGTTATTATTATCGCCGTAGAAGATAACAGTCGTATCGTTCGCGATACCGCTATCATTGCAAAGTGTTTCAAACTGCTCTTTCGTGAGAATGTCGCGGCGAATCTGATCGCACAGTTGCGTCTGCCAATTCAGCCCGACTGCGCCAGCGATATGTCCTTCACCGTAAGCCGACGTATCAACATCTACCTCAAGGAGCCGAATACCGGCATCGCCGCCGTGTTCAGCTACCCACTCCGTACTCACCAAAACATCAGGATTTGCGTAATCAGCCATTTCTATTTTAAGCCTCCTTATTTTTGTTTAGGCTTGCAACGTTATGCAACCCGCAAGCCGTGTCCTATCAACAGATAAAATAGTACTTTCTTATATTATACATGTCTAAAAGCGATTTGTCAAATGGAGACGCGGTTTTACGACTATCTTGACTATTTTCACGGAATTTGTCAAGTCTTTTCCAAATTTCACACAATTTTCGCCTTGTCCCGATAAATTTAGTGTATTGGTGATGAGAGTAACAGATAAAAAAAATACCAGTCCGCGCCAAACAATTGACGCGTGCTGGTATTATAGATCAGTTTTCCGCTTGCCTATTAGAACGTCAGCTGTCTCACCAAGTGGCCTATATCCCGAACCAATACCGACATTTAATCAGGAATATATCTTTCCCCTCATCCGTGAAGCTGCTTCGCAATCGGTGAAACGGACGAAACTCAAGATCATCTGCTCCTACCTCTTCTAACGCAATTGCACGTGATTGGGACCACACCAGAAACAGCGTGCTGCCCGGTTGGAATTCCCAGCGGAGAAGGGTGTTTCCTCGTAAGGAACGGATATGGAAATCGGGGTTTCGATTTAACGGATAGGGTTTGAATTGATACGACTTCGGTTCGACTAACGCTTTGAAGTTTGAATAATCACCGATGGTAATGAAGGGCTGCACATAGAATTGGAGGCTCAGCGTCGGTGTGAAACTGATGTTCGCACGCGTCGTGAAATCGAGTGTTTGACTTGTTAATTCTCCATAGACGTAGTGTTTCTTGACGTGTCCATTGATATTTTCCTCAACCAACTCGACCCACTGCGCATCGTCAATCCGGTAACGGTACATCGGTCCAATACTTAGCTCAATGTTTGACACAGGACGAATATTGAGACGGAGGCTGACCTCTCTCTCGGAAGTCTTGTTATCATCGTCCCATGCAAAAATCGGATTCAGTTCAAGTTGAACCATTTTACGACTATCGGTTCTAAGTTGGGTAAAAATCCACCAACCTGCGGGATTTTTAATCAGCGTCCCGCCACGTAGAACATCCGCGTCGTTAAACGACTCCAAATTCCGTCCGATCCAAAGGTCATAGTCCCAATAGTTTTTAAATTTACCCTCGGTCCATATCTCGGAGTAGCGACCGATGCTAACACTGTCATAATTCCATTCTCGCCAACCGTAGAGTCCCAAACTCACTTCTCTGAAAATGCTAAATGGCTGCTCTTTTTTCACGATGAAGTCATAGAACCATCTCATCATATCGCCGCGTTGTGTGTATCCGATGTCATTTATGTCTAAATTTGGCGATCGGGCATTAAAATTGGTGTGAAGTCGCCACCACCCGCCCTGCTTATCAAATCCGAGATGTGCAAGATACCCAGACTTGCGAGCCTCAAGTTTGCCTGCTTGGCTCGCTGCTACCATTCCACTTACCTTATAGCGTTCCTTCGCGAACCTCAAGTCCCAGTCAAATCCACCTACATAAGAGGCGTTGGAAGTCTGTCGATTTACTGCTGTCGTTATGAGTCCAACACGGGGATTCCCTTCCAATATATCTTGTGTCACTCGCCCTACAAAGTAGTTTGTCAACGGCTCAACGAGGTAATCAAGGCTTTTGCCCTTTTCTTTAATTTGCACGTACTCCGGTGCTGTGACAGCCTCCATGATACCGAAAGAGGTGTTGCCTTTAGTTCTGCCAACGATTTTGGTAGCACCGAGAATAGTTGTCGCTTCTGGACGATTCAGTTCAGTTGTACCCTCCGGAATCTTAAAATGTCCGGGTTGCCGTCCGATCCGCCGCGAGTAAAAGAATTGGCTTTCGCCCGCTCCAAAGTTAAAAATTGATGATCCTTTAACAAAAAAGGGTCTGCGTTCCTCAAAATACTCTTCATACGCGGAGAGATTTAAAGTTGCAGGGTCCGCTTCCACCTGTCCAAAATCAGGGTTGACTGTGGCATTGAGTGTGATACCAGAAGTAATACCGTATTGGACATCACCGCCGACATTCCCCCACAAATCAACATCGCTGTTGAGAGTCGTTCTACCCATGGTATAGGGTATCAACTCCAAATGGCGGGAAGGGCGGATATTCTCGATGCCTACGAGGTCCCCGAAATGTGATATCCACCCCGGATCCGCTTTCTTAATCAAACGCCAGTGTGCACGCTCTTTTCTACGGCTAATTTCGCGTTCTACTTGTAGTCCCCAGGTGTATTTCTCTTTCGGTGAAAAGCGGAACATGTAAAACGGGATTTGGCATTCTACTGCCCATCCGTTTTTGTGGATGCGGGTCTTTGCTTCCCATACGCCGTTCCAGGCATTATTCCATCCGTCCGGGCCGCTGCCTCCGACAATACCATCTATTACAGAACCAGAAGGATAGACAGTAAACGAGAAGCCGCGTTGTCGATTATAGTGCGGATCAAGGATAATCTGAACTTTATCCGACTCAACATAATCGTCGCGCCTGACGAGACGGGAGACGATTTTATCGGGTTCACTGTCGTAACACATAACAGCGAAATAAACTGCCTCATCATCGTAGGCGACTTGGAAGATGGTGCGTTCAGAGGCGGGTTCTCCTTCATCAGGATCGCGTTGACGGAAACCTTCATGGAGAGGCGCGGTTTTCCAAATGTTATCATCTAAAACGCCGTCTAACTTCGGCGGTGTGCCTTCGATACGGACAGCGGTCGCAACTCTGTGAGCGGATTCGGTTTCTGTGTTAGCCTTTACTGCGCTTGCGAGTTGTAATGCGAAAACTACAGCGAACAAAACCCAAGCGCGCCAAAACACCCGTTCTGTTTTCAATTGATTTTCCTCAATTTTCCATAGATTTATCTACAGATTGAAACCCGATTCGGACAAAAAACTTCAGAATTTTTGAGGATCAATCAGAAACATCTGCACCGCACTGTGGACAGGTGTCACCCCACGTTGAACGCCTACCTTCACCGCAAACATCGCAGACACCGAGCCGGAATTCATCCGGTTTCGCGCGAGCACCGCCTTTCCTGTAGGTGATGGTACGCCATATTGTCTCGCCATCCTCCTCATAGCAGAGCCAGACCCCTTCTTTTCTGCCATCAGCGGAGCTGCCATCATGTTTTCGGTAGGGACCGCCCCACTTACGGTTACCGTTCTCATAATAGCACATATACTCGCCTTCGTTCTTGCCATCGCGGAAGAAGGCTTCGCTCGCCTTGTTGCCGTTTTTGTGGTATTGAATCCAGGGACCATCTTTCTTGCCGTGAATATAGTTCCCTTCGCTCCGCTTTAATCCGTTTGCGTAATAGGTAATCCAATACCCATGCTTTTTGCCGTTGACCATTTCGCCAGTATCTCGTGAACTTGCCATCTTTTTACCTTTCCTTCTTTTTAATTTTCCTTGCGGTTAAATAACGTGGGTTTGAACTTTGATGTTCCGTTCTTAGGTCCGCTCTCCATTTCATTACGAACTACGCACTTTGGCCATTCTATAAACATATCGAAGAAACACCCAAGAAAATAAACCCTACAGGACTGAAGAGGTATTTGAAGTCTTCAAGGTTTTCGCGTAGGATCCGGTTCGGTTGCAAACCGAACCTACCGGGCCTGGGTCCGAGGTGGTTTTTTCTTTTAATATGTTAAATTTTCAGATGTCACTGGTAAGTATGAAACCCCAATCCCACTTCTCCATACGATGCTGGACGACTGTGGCTGTGGCTGACGGATAAATCGCTTGATGCGCCAGCATTTCAAGCAGTGGGTGGTCCATCGAAACACAGAACATGTGAACATAATCATCGATCGGTTCGGTATGTCCCTGCTCCGCACACGGTCCGAACTGAACGTGTAGCAACGGCATCGGTGCTTGGGTACTCTGCAAAATGATGTCCTTTTTACCTGCTAACGATAGATAAGAGACACATCCGAAATGCTCTCGTAAAACCGGCTCAACTTCTCGCATTTGTTCAGCATCTAAGGAGACGATCCCTAACCTCGTTCCGATTGACATCGGCGCGAGCCGAAAACGGCTCAACATAAGCGCGACGCGATTCGGACGTTCTGGGTCCGCATCCATAGAGATGGCATACCCGCGAGCGGAGAGTGGATACAGTTTTGGAAAGGCATGCGCGCATATTGCGGCTGGCAGATAGCGTCCGCGGTATTCGGGGTGGACTTTCAAGTCACACAGATACCATACCGGTTTTGGATTTTGACAGTTCGCTGGCGGCACACTACGCAAGATCGCAGCGGCTACTGCGACTACCCGATCTCCGTCAAGCACCACATAGTAGTGGAGCCGACCCAAGCGCGTGAAGAAAGCGAAGTAATCCTCACCGTGATCAATCTCAAATCGGTCTTCACCTAACGGGTAGCTTGTTCCTTCCTCTAAGTCCGAGATCCGAGATTGAAAAACTTGCCACTCCGAATTGGATAGCTCCCTGACCTTCAAAGAACGGTTTATCCGCATCCGATACCTCAATACTGCTATGATGCCCGCGTATGGGGACCGCGTACCTCACGATAGATACGCCGTTTTCGCGCCTTGTAAAGTCCTTCATAAAGCGAATTGAAAACACACGCACCGAGACGCAACCCCTGCTCAATGTAGTATCTATTTTCGGCAGCCGCATCCCATGCCGGACGAAGCACATCAAAGAAATCGTCTGCATGTTTAATATCAAGGTCTTCATGAAGATTGTAGTGAATCAACTTTTCTTCAGGAATCCAGCCGTGATGCACAACCTGTTCTCCGAGCCACGCGGCAATATCTGAAAACATCCGCTCAATGATCCCCATAACACCGGCACCGATCAAGTATTCATCCATCACGCAAGCACCGACAAGCACCGTATTAAATGCGCGAACTTCGGGCCACATTGCCCGTTTCTCAATATCTTCCGGTTTAATGCCAGCCAATCGGTCAAGAAAAGCGGTAAATGTTTTCTCGTGCATCAGTGCCGGACTGCCTTCACCGTGTTCCTCCCAAACGTTACGGATAACCTCTAAGCGTAATTCCGATGTCGGAATCTTGGCAGCGAGTGCTGCCATCGGACGGTTGAAGAACACCACAGCAAAATAGAACTGAATCTGTGTTTCAACAAAATCATCGAAATCAAACGTCCCCTCGCGCAGAGACTTAAAGTATGGATTCATCCACACATTCGTCTCTTTCAGAATAGCGTCAATGCTTTCGTTCATCGGCATTTACCTCCTTTTTCCTACGTGAACGTTGGAATAAAACAGACTACGTTCAGTGCTTTGGCATCGGACTCCCAACGCCGCATTAAATTCAAACGAATCGCCGAAGCAGGCAGAGAGATCCGTGTCATTATTCAGTTGACGATACAAAACGCTTGCACCCGACTTCATCTCGCGCTGAAGATGACCGATAAGGGCACTAATTTCAACTAACGGCATCCAATCCATAATGTTAGAGAGAGAGACTATATCGAAGCGTTGCAAATCCGGCACCCGATCCAGTGTCCCTTCAATCATCTGAAAACAGTAATCGGTAGGTGGCGATAGAAGGTAGTAAGGCAGGCTCGCCGGACGTTGGAGATAGTATCCAAGAAATACATGGTGCAGGAAGTAATTATCGAACGCCGCCGCAGAAGTTAACCCTTTCTCAAATAACCGCTGAAAGTAGCGCGGATAACTTCCGGGTTCAGCGTGCTGCGTAGCATCCGGTCCAAACATCGCATTCAGAAGCGAGTCACTAAAGTATAAATCGAACGCCACTTGCCAGTACTGACTCGAAAAGAGTAACTCCGAAACATTGGCAAGCCGATCTTTCTCTTCAAACAACGCTCGGATTTCAGATTCGTCAGCGACCAAATCAAAGATAAACTCGCGTAAACCCCGAAACAGCGACTCAAAGTTCCCATTTTGATTGAGTCCGTTTGGATCGCTGGTCCCAATATTAAATCTCCGATGTCGTGTTGCTGTATCGGTCTCTCGCAAGGCACGCATCTTTTCCCGAACGCGTTCTAACTGCGCAGGATTAAAATCAACCAGCGTGATATGCAAGTCGGGAAATAGTGCCTGCAGCGTTAGGGCAGTACACCCACCAGAAGCAATTAACAGCACACTGCTTGCGTTTGTTAACCGCACCAACTCCGCCTCCACCATCGGATCTTCTCTAACGACTGCGAATTGTACATCGTTCTCCCGCATGTGTATTGACTCCGCAGACAACCGTTGCTTACTGCTTAAGGTCCCCCCAAGTCGTCGTCAATTTACCAGCCGGTGAAACGGCGAGGGCACCTTCAAGCCCTTCTGTCATGACGGTATTCAAGTCGTCTTCACTCAGCGGTGCATTGAAGATCGCAACTTCGTCAAGGACACCCTTGAAATCCCATCCGGCTCCGCCTTTCCAACGAGTTAACCAGATGGAACCGCCATCGTTATCCTGCGTGAAAGTCGGTTTTCCTACATCTAAATCCCCGACAACCTCGCCATCAACATAGAGGACAAGCGTCTTACCATCGTGGGTTAGAGCGACAAAACTCCATTCTTCCATCTCCCATGTTCCGCCCCGGATTTGGCTGTTATCTATCCCACCGTGAAACAGAAAACTACCGTAGAAGTCGTTGGGACCGATAAGGATGTTTGGGTTGTGCCAATCCCGCTCTATGAGTCGGACGTGCGGACCGGAAGGGTTCCCCAGCGGTTTGACCCAGAGTAAATATGTGAATCCGTCGAGGAAATCATCTGTCGTCTCGCTCGCTGGAATGACGACATGATTGCTTCCATCAAATTCGAGGCCCATACCTTCATAGCCTTCGACCCGCTTGGCATCAACGATTTCTCCATCGTTCCCGTTTGGTGAAAAGTCTTTAACTGTCTTCCCTGTCCGTGATCAAAGTTCCACATACCCATCAGAGATTCTGGATCAATTTCCGATGTACTTTCCTGAACCCATACCGCTGAAACAGAGAGAACCGTCATAGCGATCAAAGCACTGATAACTCTCATCGTTTTTTAGCCTCCTATTCAAATCATGCATTCAGTTCAGATTTGCCGTCTTTTCCGTTGCCAAGATTATACCGCAAAACTATTGACAGCGCAATACTTTCTTCCGAGGTAATCAGGGATTCAATTTTAAGAAATTATTGGATTTTAGGTCTTTTTTTTAGGATTCGGTGCGAAATCTAGCGAAATCTAGCGAAAATTTCAGCGGTTTTTAAAAATAATAACATAAGTTAAGTATTAACACCTGCAAAAAGGACAACACCCAAAACGGACAATTGAATGCCCTGCCGAGGTGAGTTGCGATATCCTCAATTTCAAAACGATGGAAAGCACTTTGTGATGTGATTGAATTGTGAAGGTTGGGTTCTTGCTATTTTTCCGGTGGTCTCTCAATGGGTTCAAATTGTGAAGTGCCAACGTTTATTCAGACCAAAAATTAGCAAAGTTAAGACAAGTTTTGTCTTTAAAATTCGACAGATCTCAGATCCCCTAATGCTGAGTGAGGACGTTTCGGATACTCCTTTCAATCAGATTGTTATTGTATCACAATCTTGGTTTAGAGGGGGCTGAATTCCCGATGGTAGTACATCTAACTATTCAGATCCATCTCAATACTTTGGACAATATTATAGATACGTCCTGCTTCTTCATTTTTGTCCAAATATGCTTGATAATTTCGTTCGGCATCTAGAATGAGTTCATCATAAAGAACAACGCGAACATCTTGTTGTGCCATCGTTCTTCTAGATCGATCTTCTTGCTCGGCATCCTCCCAATTCGATAGACGTTTCCCAACTATGCAGATGATTTCAACAGGCTCATTCTTATTTGATGCTCGAAGTAATTTCCGCAGGGCATTCCCATATTTTTCAACTTGATCAAGCAAGCGATTGTGACTCAATATCCTATCAGCCTTTTTTAGCTCAATAATAACATGCTTCCCCGATGTCATTTTGTATTTTATATCATATCGTCCACTTTTTTCCTCTGGAGTAAGCCCTGCATCAAGTTTGGCAAACTCTCTTTGGACGTTTTGTTCCATGGACGGCTGTGAAGTTGCTCTATCCCATGAGGGATTTAACAACCATAGGTGATCATAGAGATATTTCTGAATAACTTTTTCTTTGGCATCTTCTGTAACCTGCTCATGCAATTTTCTAATGACCCTTAACCTATCTTGTACAATCTCGTAATATAAATATGCCTCAATCTCATCCAAGCCGCTAAAAATTTCTGTAAGAGCTGGGATATTTTCAGCAGACACCCGATCCAACTTCTCAAGTAATCCTTTATATTTTAACTTTTCAAACAAAAGAATACTCTGCCTATAGAAGTCAGCTCGATCCGTTGCATCATCCATGATGAGTTCGTTTATTTTCCCCAACATAGCATGTGCTTGTCTTTTTCTGTCCTCCCTCAACCCATCCAGCCATTCAGCAATTGAGGGAATATCTCTGGCATCATCTATGGCAGTCTTGTGCCGTAATTCGGTCCACCGACTCCTAATATTTTTCAACTCACCCTCAACCCATTCCCGAAGGGCTATGTATCGATGATCATCCTTTATAATCTCTTGTCGATTGCTCGTTGCAATGTCTTTTTTCCCATCTAAATCCAGAAAATCAGCGTGAATTTCACCGATGAGATATTTCGTGTAGATACTAGATTCAGGGAAATCTTCAAGTATATCTTCCTGCGCGAGCTTGCCACGAACCATGATAACAATTTTATTCAGATTGTCCGCATCCTCATCTTTAAGTTCTTTAGGTTCAACGACAGTGCCAATCCAACCTTTTACCGAGTAAACACAGCTTTCGGAATCGTCTTCATCTATAACTTCAATTTTGCTATCTCTCGGTTCTTCGTTTTCAAGTTTATGAGTACTGCGACGTTTGCAAAATTCAACGTATTTCTCACTCTTATTTCCGAAATGCCACAAATATTGAATTTTATGAAAGTAGTCCCGGTCCATAACTGTAACACTTTCTCCATTGATTTTAACATCAAAATCGTCAGTACCAATAATACTAAATCGACGTGCTAGCCGCTTTTGTAAAGCTGCTGCTGAGATCTGAGTAACTTTCTTCTTCAATCCAGTTAGAATAACTCGTGTTCCTTGTTTACACAGAGTCAGTTTATCGTTGGGCAGAGAATCAGGCTCATAAGGTATTTGTTCTTTTCGACTGATGTGGTCTTCAATTGCTTTCACCGACATCACAAATCCGTTCATTTCTTTTCCTTTCACAGTTTCAACTCTAACAATATTTGCAATTGAAAAAAGTGAAAGTTTACCGATGCCCTTACGACCCATAACATCACGCCCCTTTGGGGTTCTTTCATCTTGATGCTTTTTTCTCCGTTCATAACCAACCATGAGGTATTTTTTATTGATTTCGGCATGCGTCATACCGTCTCCATCGTCAGTTATAGTAATTTTGCCTTCCTCTATTTGAATATCAACGGTTTCTGCATCAGCATCCCAAGAATTTGCTACTACCTCAGACAGAACAGCAGGAACGTTACTATAGAGATTTATACCGAGATGGTTTAGTACGTTAAGGTTGATAGTCATCTGATACTTACTGGAATTGCTCATAGTTCTCCTCTACGTGTTTCTGGATACTCCCACCGACTCCATTTTATACGGTGGTACGGTGGTCTGGAATCAATTATGTTATTCTTCATCGCGAGTTTCTTTTTCTTCTTGAAATGAATTGATGATTGATTCGCCCAGGTGTTCAGCGAGTTTAACAGGGACAGCGTTACCAATTTGCCGAGCTATTCCGCTAATGGAGGTCCCGAAAAATTCGTAATCATCCTCGAAAGTCTGCAAAGCAGCGGCTTCTCGCAATGAAATACCTCTGTCTTGTTTGGGGTGTACGAAGCGACCGGAGTAAATATCAACACAGCGAGATGTCAATGTTGGAGCAGGCTTATCCCATGCCATCCGTCCAAACACATCTGTATGTGAATCTGGTTTTTCTTGATGACATTTTAGCAAGATAGACGTGTCAGTTATGTCTCCCCGGCTACCACCATCTTCTGGCACTGCTTCAACAATCGCTTTATGATGAGGTTTCAGTTTCCTAGCCTTGTGGTTTAGACAATCTTCTGATTCTCCTCCATCAACAATCTCAGGGTATTGTTCAATACACGCTCTAACTGTCACAAACTGGCTTGGATCGGTCATTGGGGTCGGAAGTGAGATCGAGCCTTTTTTAGATGCCAAAAGGATGAATCTCTTTCGTGTTTGTGGAACTTCAAAGTGTCTCGCATCAAGTAAACCTGCCGCTGGCTCCGAAAATTTGCAATCTTCCAGAATCTCCAAGAATTCATTGTAAATTTCCTTTCCAGAACCGTTGTTCAGACCAGGAACATTTTCAACGAGAATAAAATCAGGTGGGCATTCTTTTACGATCTTAGCGAAAGTTAAAAGTAGTATTTTCCGATCGTCATCTTCCGAAGTCTGTCTGCTAAGAGTGGAGAATGGTTGGCATGGTGTGCAGGCAGCATATAGCGTTGTATCTTCGTCTTGAATTCCGATTTCTTTGCGTAGTTCGTGGATTTTAATTTCACCGATGTCTTTATTGATGAAACGGCTCGGTTTGTTGTTGTAGGTATAGGTTTCTTGCAGACGCTCGTCATTATCTACTCCTGCTCGTACTTTTATTCCAGCATCTAATAAACCTCTTGTTAAACCACCGGCACCACAGAAGAAATCAATCGCTTTAATCATAATATTTTACCTACGTCGAGAACCATTACCATTGCAGCAGATTAAAAAACGGTTAGTTTTGAATCATTGACTTCTTGTGAAAGTTTGTTTTCGGCGATTTCTACATACTTCGTGTCGAGTTCGATCCCGATATACTTTCTACCGGGTCGTTTTGCTGCCAGAGCCGTTGTCCCTATTCCCATGAAAGGGGCCAGAACCGTATCCCCCTCATCAGAACTCATTAAGATCAATCATTCAAGCAAATGAATTGGCATTTGTGTGAGAAACATTCAGTAAAATCAGCAGTGCTTTGGGAACCGGTCGTTAACCCGATAGAAACTGTCCAAACTATAGTATAACATATAACGGCGCGTAAAATCAAGGGAGAGTGTTTACATGACAGGCCGATTTAGTTTTCGGTTTTGACTTTGATTTCCGTTTACATAAGTTAACGTTTTTTCACAAAAATCGCGAGCACAGCTCGCTCCTACCGGGGAAGTATATTCACATAGATAAAGTGGATATTTAAAACTAAATGGCCCTGGTTTACATGAAGATAGGTAAAACAACCTATATCATCGGGAATCACTGCTCGGAGACTGTTAACTCGTCCGACAACTTGATTGGATTTTCCACCTATTTTCTGTTGTCAAGATTATACTATAAAACTCTCTACAGCACAAGACTCTCCAATTCAGCACCGCACCTCAGACAGGTATCACCCCACTTTAAACGTCTACCTTCACCAGATTTGCCTTCATGCTTCGGGTAGAAACCTTGCATCAAGGTATTTCTCAAAATTCTCTATCGTTTTCTGACCGATGCCTTTGACACCTTTCAACTTACCTTCATCAATTGCTGTTCGGAGTGATAGAAGACTGTCAATGCCTACCTCCTGATACAGAAGTTTAATCGTTTTAGGACCCAGACCGGGGATAGGTATAAGTTCAACAATTGTCTGCGGGACACCACTTGCGTACTCCTGTAATTTCGAGCACGTTCCGGTTTCAACGTATTCAGTAATGATCGTAGCAACTATGTCTCCAACACCTGGAATCTCCGCTTTCAACCGTCCTTGAGCGACCAGTTCCGCTACAGATGCCTCCATACGAGAAATTGTATATGCTAAGCGAGGGTAGCGCGCCGCGTGGTCTTCTGGGTAGTCTGCGACAATCAGAATAGTGTGGAGTTCCATTAGTTTATTCGCAATTTCATCGTTGGTCAATCCGGAAGCATCACCACGGTTTGCCGCTTCAACTAAACTTTCATCTAATTCTTTTTTACTTTTCATATTACCTCCACTATAGAGTCCTATGCTAATCAAGCTCTGCGCCGCACTTCGGACAGGTATTCTTCCACGCCAAACGTCTGCCTTCACCACAAACGCTACAGACACCGAGCGGGTACTCATCCGGTTTCGCACGGCTACCACCTTTTTTGTACGTTACGATTAACCAGACTGTTTTACCATCTTCTTCGTAACCGTAAAACGGACCTTCCTTTTTGCCATCATAGGATTTGCCGACATGTTTAGGATAGGCTCCTGTAGACCTAAGGTTCCCGTTCTCATGATAGGTAATACAGGACCCCTCGTATTTGTTATCTCGGAAGGAGGCTTCGCCTGCCTTATTCCCATTTTTGTGGTAAGTAATCCAAGGTCCGTCCTTCTTACCGTGAATGTAGGCACCTTCGCTTCGCTTATTCCCATTCGCATAATAGGTAATCCAATAGCCGTGCTTCTTACCATCAACCATTTCGCCAGTTGTTAATGAATTCGCCATTTTTCTAATTTTCCTTGCGGTTAAACAATACGAATTTAAACTTTGACGTTCCCTTCTCAAGTCCGCTCTCCATTTTGCGGCGTACTACTCGCCTACCCCCTTGATAAGGGGGATAAAGGGGGGTTGCGATCTGCTTCATTACGAGCTACGGACTTTGATTTACTTTTTCACCAAAGCTGCATCAAGATACGCCTCAAATTTCTCTAAAGTTTTCTTACCGATGCCTTTGAAACCCTTGAGTTTCCCTTCATCAATCGCTGCTCGGAGCGAAGCGAGGCTATCGACACCGAGTTCTTCATAAAGTCGCTTAATCGTCTTGGCACCGAGTCCCGGAATAGGCACGAGTTCCACGACGGTTCGCGGTGTATCGCCTGCGAATTCTTCGAGTTTCGCGCTCGTGCCAGTGTTCAGAAATTCCTCGACGATTTTCGCTACGACTTCGCCAGCCGCCGGAATCTCCTCTATTAATCGTCCTTGGGCGATGAGGTCCGACATCGGTTCCGGAAAACGAGAGATATAATTCGACAACCACGGGTATCGCGACGCGTGGTCTTCTGGATAGTCGGCGATAATCAAAAATGTATGAAGTTCTAAGAACTTTAACGCAATCTCATCGTTCTGATGCCAGCGCGTCCGCCCTTTCGCATCAATATAAGAGCCTTCTTCTAAGTTTTTTTCATCGCTCACTGTTTTTCCTCCAATGTAGTATCTGAATCGTAGCATCCCACAACGCGACCGCTAAATAATCGCCATTTGGTGAGAATGCTAACGCGTGAAAAGCAACCTCCAAAGTCGCTCCTTGCACCGACAAACATAAGAAATTAAATAGTACTTACGCATGCTGTTCTTTTGTATCATAGGCTTTTAGCCTGTTCTTTTGTATCATAGGCTTTTAGCCTGTTCTTTTGTAGGATATGCTTTTGGTCTCCTGTGCCCTGAGAACCTTTCTGTTTTTTGAGAGTTTACTGGCTAACGAAGCAGCATATCGTCAACATTGGGTAAGTCCTGTTAAATAGAAGAAAGACAAACAAATTTTTCATGGAATAAGAATAAAAAGCAGTTCGTAGGGGCTGGGTTACCCGGTTTCCCCTACGAAGTTGCGAAGTGTAAAATTCTGCTATTCGTAGAGTTCCGTCGCGGTTTCGCCGCGTGCGAAACGGTGTGCAGTCTGGACAGCGGAATCGTTTCCAGCGTTTCGGCGGATATCCGTTGCCCATCGTGCCAACCCTACTATCAACTGATTTCTCGCAGGGTGCGCTTCACATGTCTCCCACTCCTCAGAGACGATAGAAATTGAACTGAGAAGTTCATCGCCGTTATCGTCCTTGAGGATACAGAGTCCCATCTCAGTCATCAACCGCTCCGCGGAGCCGCCCGCATTAAGATATTCGCGGGTACGTCGTCCAATTTCTTGGATACGGACCGATTCAATCGCCTCTAAAATTTCGTCAATCGCCGAGTCTTCATCAAGTGCTATAGGCGTTGCAGATGTCCTCGCCGCTGTGACGGGTTGATGCCGAATGTTAAGCCACCGGTTGTTGAAAAATCGCCACGCGGCATGATAAAGTGCCTTCGCTGCGATTTTCGTGCCACCGTACCGAAGCACCTTCCTCACCACTGATGAGATTTCCATTTCATCCTTTAACTCCCACCAACCCGGACTCATATTTACCGGTGTCCGTGCCATTCTATCCGCTGCCGTCATAACCATAGTCGTCGCAAGCGTGTTAATCGGGACACCCGCAGTAAGCATTTCCGTTACAGCATCAAACACTTCATCGAGATCTCCACTCACGAGTGCTGCCGAAAATTTATCTTCGTCGTAATCGGCGGTACTTTCAGTTGACGTGCCTTGCGGAAGTTCATCAAAGATAGGGTCAATTTCTTCAAGTTTTTGGATGGCTTCACGGTGAAGCTCTCCCGGTCTACCACGTCCCTGTCCAAGAATCTTCGCGCCGAGGCTGCAGACTAACTCGCCTGTTAATTCCCAGCCAAATCGTTCCTGTAACTCAGCCAAATGTACAAGATCAATAAGGTTTCTGTAATGGTTGAGGAAGAACGGTTGAACCGCACATTCAAAGAAGAGCGGGAGGATCTTTTCATCATGTCCGCCCAATCGTCGTGCGGTAATCAGACATTTTTCGATGCCTTCCCACTCTTTATCAGCAGTGAACACACGAATCCAATTTTCGAGTTTTTCCCAGTCAATCGGTGGTGGCAAAGGTTGACGGTCGGGACGATCGCCGAGTCTACCGGCTGCACCTGACGCAGACATCATCAGCGGAATGAGACGGTCTTCAGGCTGATACTTATGTGCGACCTTAAGTCCGTTCATCATCCTTGCCAACTTTCCACCGCCATTGAAGGCATCCTCATCTGTAGAAATATGGTGTCCCATGTGCTTCACCATGATTTCCAACGTCTCTTCTTCCGAAACACCCCTCGCCAACATAATAGCAATGGCTTTAGAAAGCGTCCAGTTGTCATGGGACAGCAACCCCTCTTTTAGCAGGAGGAAATGCGCATCGTCGCGTTTCTTACCGCCGCTCGCGACATCCACATAAATATCGCCATTTCGGACTTCAACAGGAAACGTGGCGAGGTCATCACAACCGCCGGTGAAGCAGCCGCCGCCTTCCATGTCGTAACTCCAACCGTGCCAATCGCACGATAAAACGCCTTTCCTGACGCGTCCCCTCACAAGCGGATACCCCATGTGTGGACACTGATTATCCGTCGCATAGACGGCACCTTCATGTTCAAAGAGAGCGATGCTATGCCCCTCAACCCTGACTGCCCTCGGTTTTCCCTCTGCTATATCGCTGCGGGCAGCAACTTTAACGAAATTTCCATTTTCTGATGACATTATATATTTCTCCTTTTGGCACGACGTTGTAATCGCACCAACGGTTATCGGTAATATTCCATCTACAACTGTAATCGTTCTTATCAGACAAATCCGTGTCACTAACACATCGGCTGAATCAGTGGATTCTATACCTCCGAAGCACCAATCTTTTGCAAATACGCAATCGCGCCTCTGTTCCCGCTTTTTAAAGCAATCCCGAGTGGGGTCTGATTCTGATAGTGGCGACGATCATTCATATCGGCACCCGCATCAATCAGGATTTCCAACGTCTCCGCGTATTCTTGTTCTCGACCTTCACCGCAGGAAGAACCCCCAAACGCAGCGGCATGTAGCGCATCTAAAGATGTTGGATCCGCTCCGTTTTCAAGAAGTAGCCGGATCGTTGAAATCTGTGCATTATTGGCAGCCCAAGAAAGCACAGAACGGTACCAGTTTGCGTCACTGGCATTAATATCCGAACCGTGTTCAAGCAGCTTAAGAACAAGTCGGTCTTTCCCGTCATTGACAGCGTAATGCAGCGCGGTACTGCCTTTGACGAACGGTTGTCCTTGTTCATCTGGACCCGGCCACGCCAATTTCGCAATTTCTGGATGCGCTTCGACAATAGCAACGCCAAGAGCCTCTTCTTCTTCCTTATATTTCGTAGCCAGCAATTTATAGAATGGTGAACTTTCATTGTGCTGCATATTCAAATCCCCCTACGCTTGATTAGGAAAAATAAACTTCGGTTACTTATCGGTCTCCGCTCCTAATTTTATCAGGAAATCTGCAACCGATTTCCGTTTCGCTTCCTTGGCGTAATCAACAGGTGTCTGTCCCGAATCATCACGTACGTTTAAATCCGCACCGTGTTCAATCAACAACGCTGCTTGGTTTTTACCGACACCCTTCTGCGCAATAAAATGTAGAGGGGTCTGCCCTTTATCATCCGTTACATTCGGGTCAGCACCGTTTGCCAATAAACAGGCGACACCGTTCGTCAAACCGCGTTGTGAAACCCAATGTAGCGGTGTCCACATTCCACGCCGATGTTTCTGACGCGCGTTGATGTCCCAACCTTTGGCGAGAAACCCTTTCACCAATGCATCAAACCGCTTCGGTCCCTGCCCAACAAGCACATACCAATCCCGCAAATTGATCTCATAGCCTAAGTCAATGAGCAAGTCAACGATTGCCATCTGTTTGGATTGAAGTGCTATTTCGAGCAGTGGCATCGTCGGTCCAACCTGATACGCATAGACATGTCCACCCGGAACTTCGGACGTTTGCTGGCTATCAAGATTAGGTATCACGTAGCCTTTAGCGGATTTCACATTGATCCGAAGTTTGAGGAGTTCCGTTTTTTTTTCAAATTCCGCCTTTGCGCGTTGAACATCCCCCATCGCGCAATAGAGAACAACATCCGCCTCGGCACCTTGGTCAAGGAGATACCGACACACCTCGGGCCGTCTTCGCATTGTCCACTGCGCTGGCGTTCCGTAATGGTCACGATCCCGTAGGTTTATGTCTGCCCCGTGTGCAAGCAGTAGCTCAGCAATGCGAGGGGTCGCTGCGAAATGGAGTGGCGACATACCGTCGCTTCCCGGAGCGTTGACAACCTCTGGGTTTTCACGTATCAACGTTTCAAGCGTGTCGGACATATCTAAACCCGCGGCAGAGTGTGCGTCAATTGTTGCACCCTGTTCGATGAGGTATTCAGCGAGTTCTCTGTTGTAACTCAGCATAGACCCCGCAGCGTGCTGGAGTGCTGAAGTGCCACCTGCCCACCAAGAACTCTTGGCATCAATACCCGCCCCGGCATCAAGTAGCACCTGAATGAGTTCGCGGTTGCCAGATGCAGCGGCAAACACAATCGCTGGCGCGTCAAAGGCAAACCAAGGCGCATCAATGAATTCGAGAAGCGCATCGTTATCTGCTAACAGGGACCTGACGAGGGTCGCGTCCCCGTTATTCACAGCCTCAATATATTCCGCACGCGAGAAGTGCCAAGCGTTTTGGCTCATAACGGACTACTCCTCAAAAACCGCAATCGTTGTTCTGCCTTCCGCAAACCGCATTGCCGTCGTCGCCGCAGATTTGTTATCCGTGTTCGATCGAATATCGGTGACGTAGCGCGCCAATCCGACCAACAGTTGATTCTGTGCCGGGTGACCCTCCGCACGTTTCCATTCTTCAAACACGGTACGCAGTGTCGGCAGGACTTCACTGCCCGTATCATCCCACAGTACCGTATGACCGATCTCTTCCATCAGTCGCTCAGCAGCGTAGCCAGCATTTAGGTAACCCAGCACCTTTGTTCCGACACCTTGAACGTCGAGCGTTTCGATTGTATCAATAATGTCCTTGAGTCCCTCCGCCTCATTCGCAACATCCAGTTTTTCTTGACCCAAAGGTTCGCTGAGATTCCGGGCAGGAATGTTTATCCAGCGATCCACAAAAATTTGCCATGCAACGTGGAAAACACCCTTCGCCGCAACAAGATTCCCACCAACCGCTTGTGCACTGCGTAATGATGCCGCAAGGTTGAGCTCCTGCGTTAAGTTTTCCCAACCCGCATCTACATTTACAGGTGTGTTTGCCATGCGGTCTGCTGCGAGCAGGACAAGCGTTGTAATAATTCTGTCTAACTTTACACCATCCACCAAGACTGTCTGCACCGCCGCAAAGGATCGTTGGAGATTGACGCTCGTGAGTGCCGAGACGAAAGCATCTTCGTCAAACGCATCGTTTTCGTCTAAGGTTGCTCCTTCAACGGTAGGCAGCATCTCTCTCATCAGTTGGATAGCGTCTCTGCGGTATCGTTCTGGCTCATCTGGACGATGTCCGATGAGTTGTGCGCCAAGATAGAAAAGCAGTTCCGAGGCGCGTTCCCACCCGAATTCATCAATCACTTCCGCAAGATAACTGACATAAAGCGGAATATGTGGGGCATCAATAAAATGCGGTTCAACTGCACACTCAAAGAGCAACGGACACAATTTGTCCGCATCACCTTTGTGATATGCAGTAAACAAGCAGCGCTCGATGCGTCCTGACTGTCCTTCATAAGAGAAGTTACGAACCCAACGGCTGATCTTCTCCCACGCAACCGGCTCCGGTAACGGTACAACTTCAAGCCGTTCCGAAGCGGGACCCGCCGCCGAGCATGCCGCAGTTGTAACGGCGATGAGTCTATCAGCCTCCGTATACCTGCGTCCGACTTTGAGTCCGTTGATGAGTCTGGAGACATCGCCGCCGCCTTCGGCACCGTGAGAGGTCGCAATATGCCGACTGACGTGTTCCAGAATTGAACCCATCACCTCTTCTTCCGGCACACCGCCTTTCAGTAACAGCGCAATCGCTTTGGACATCGTCCATCGGTCTTCGCTTAAAAGACCTTCTCGGAGCAGCTGCTTATGTTCTTCTGCACGCCGGTAGGTCATATCCCCTGGATCAATCCAAATTTCATCACCTCGGACTTCTACCGGAAAGACGCGCAGATCATCGCATTCGACGTGGAAACAGCCGCCCCCCTCCAAATCAAAACTCCGACGGTGCCAATCGCATGTTAGGATACCATTTCGGACCGTCCCTCGCGTCAGTGGATACCCCATGTGCGGACACTGGTTATCCGTCGCGTAAACCTTACCTTCAACGTTGAAGATCGCAACGCTGCGCCCTTCTCCCATCTGAACCGCCTTCGGTTGCCCTTCAGGAACTTCACTTAACTCGGCGACTTTCACCCAGCTTTGTGTTTG
This sequence comes from Candidatus Poribacteria bacterium, assembly GCA_012270865.1. GTDB lineage: Bacteria > Poribacteria > WGA-4E > WGA-4E > WGA-3G > WGA-3G. The sequence continues at coordinate 120,808 of JAAXHL010000132.1, forward strand.
ATCTCCCATAATTTTCCGTTCCTCCAAATTGTGTTAGTATACCATAAATTAAAATAAAAAACACCCGTCCAAACTTAACGACTATAAAGTATTATACCACAAAAAACTTAAACTGTCAATAGGAAATTAAGAATAGGTAAATATGGATTAGCCTTAAAAAACGGATCTATTCCGAATAATTGTCCTGTTGGAAAGTGAATTTTTGGGGCATTTTCATCAATATACACGATGAAAAATGGAGAAATGTTACAAAATGTTGCCTCGAAACTAAATCTTTTTCTCGGAAGCACAGTAGGTTGGGTTGAACGGATACCTCCGAAAAAAGCCGCCATAGCAAGCAACTTCGGGTGCCTCGGGATCCCTGAACATTCCAAAGCCGAGAGAAACCCAACGATTTTTTCTCAAAGCGGTGTGTTTGTTGGGTTTCGCTGCCCCTATTTTGATGAAGGGGTCTCGGCGAACAGCAGTTTCGGTAGCACTACAAGGGCACTGAGTTTTACCGCTCAACCCAACCTACGGGTCTGGAAAACTTTATCAAACTCACGTTATATGAGTGAAATAGAAAAAAATTAGCACAAATTGTTAAAATCCTGACATATTACGCGCTTTTTAAGCAGAATTAGCACTTTTCACACGGATATTTAGTTTTCGCGTTTTTCAGCAGTTTGCACGAAGCGTCGCGAGCAGAGCTCGCTCCTACAGAAGAGCACATTTGAAAAATCGTCAAAAATATGGAGAACTAAATGATCCTACTTTTCATGGAAATAATTTTGATTTTTTTATAATTTCCTATAATATAATTCCCTATAATAGACATTATCCATCTCCACTTCGACAACCCTACCGCGTCCGTTTGTTCTGAATTGCTCCCCACCGTCTACTGAACAACGCATACCTAAAATAGCCGATTTTTGACAATCATCTTTTGTGAAAATACCTATAATTCTGCGTTTTAAACGCAATTTTTGTTTCATCGGCGATATAAGCAGAATTGCAAACGGACATCATCTCCACAAGCGACAACGGTTATTAAAAAATCATACTGCCACTTTTTACCCGATTAACAAATATAGTCAGAGTCTGTGTTTTAGGCACTTCGTCATGAAGGAAATTCTCATAACCTTTCCAGCAGTTTTGACACTAATAACAGAATTGGCATGAAATTTGCTTTCAACACCGATGTGATTCAGATTTACGAACAAACGTTTAATAGAAAATTATATTTAGAGCTTACACAAATTGAACAAATATCGGACATTCAGACGCAAAAAATAGAGATTTCTGTCCTTTAAAACCCCTAAATTCCCTTATCAGGGGACTATAAGAAGGAGAATAGAAATGTTTAGGCTTTTTCTGGCTACGTTGTTAGCCATTTCAATGCTCTCTTGTGACCAAGATGTTGAAAACAGTGCGGGTTTAGCAACAACTTTAGGAGACCTGCGGTCAGAATACGAAAATGCACCCGGCGCACCAGCAGTCTGTGCTGTGGAAGACAACAGAGGCGAATTCAATTCAGACAGATTGCTTGCGTCTTATGAAAAGTTTTATGCGGATTATGACCCAGTGGACGCAGATGGAGACCAAGCGTACGCAGTCATCGTCGCGCGAAAAAGGCGGAACATACATACGATCCGCGTTGTCAGGATTAACGCGAACATCCGAGAGAAGCGGGCCGACAACAAGTACGTCCGTGGTTTTGACGCGTGTCAAGCGGCAAACGATTTTAGAACGCTTGTGCTAAACGATTATCACGGCATCCAACTCGCAGAGACACAACCGGTCGGTCAAATGGGTATGTGGAGACTTTTCATATACCGGCAGAGTTTGAATTTCAAACTTGACATCCAAGCGACCGATGGGATGGGTCTTGAAAAAAGCGGGTACATGGTGTATGACTACCCCGACTATGACGAGACGACAACTTTCCCCGATGAACAAGCAGCACTTCAGAAGCGTAAAGAACTGATGCTTGATTATACGAAAGGGGCAGAAACGAAACAAGGGGGTCTCGTTATCTATTTCTTTGAGATCGCACCCAACGGTTTCCCATTCGACACCTACGAAATCAAGGGTGAGAACTCACGTCCTTGGATCCAAGGCGGTCGTTGGCGTAGAATTTCTGCAATGGGTGAAGATAGTGATACGTTTGAGGCGGATGTTACGCTTGCCGATGCACAAGCCGATGGCTTGTATATCTGGAACAACACCCATGTCTTTGAGTGTGGAATTAGCACTGATAAGATTGATATTAATCAAGATGGCGTAAAAAGTGTTAGTAACCCAAATGAATTAGATACGGATGGAGACGGATTTCACACTCGGAAAGATCAAGACTTCAACCAAGATGGCGAGTTTGATGGCAGAGACCTCGCTGCGCTCTTTGGTCAATACACGATTGACGGGTCAACGAAAAACCCTGCGCACCCTGACAAACGCGACATCCGGGTCATGCAAGCGTTTGACAAAAACGGTGATGGCTGGTTGGACGCTTCAGACTTTGGGCGTAGGAGTGATTCGGAACTCACCAAAACGGACATTTGGCGTTTTATCTTCGGAGATTCTGTTTTTGTTCCAAGACCCGGACGCTGTGATACGGTCGTTGGTGCAGAGTACTTCCCACGTCAGAAAGAGGGTATCTCAGGTGAGATTTGGGCGCAGCATCGGCGAGATTCTTGGCTTGAATTTGGGGAATAAGATGAAAACGCAATTCACGGCAAGCATTTCGCAAGAGACGGAAATGTTTATCACGCAATGTTTAGAAATAGATATTGCCAGTTGACCGTAGGGGCTGGGTTACCCAGCCCCTACGAGCGCGCAACGTTATCGTGGCGTGTCAACGCATTGATCTTTTCGTGTCTGCCGTTCAACCCAACCGACACGCCTAATTTCTGTTTTTTCTCGAAAACCAATCACCTGTGACCTCTTCAAACGGCTCAACAGGTTCAAACGGCTCATCATAATCCCCACCGTTATGACTCACCTTACAGGAGTCGAGCCATTGACGCAGGGACTCGCGAGTTTGCCCTAATCGCTCGCGTTGTTCATCTGCCAAGTTGACGGTTTCTCCGCGGTCTTCAATCATATCAAAACACAAATCTTCGCTGCCATCATCTGATAGATTCGTCAAGCATTTATACCGGTTATCGGTCATAGCGATGGTCGGTGCCTGAAACATCAAGTTTTTTCGACTATTGAACCGATACGGAATCGGGGTCGGACGTTCCGTCATGTCTCCTTCAATCATTGGTAGCAGACTGATACCGTCAATGGGGCGATTGTCGGGCATTGCAAATTGCAGGGTTTCGGCGATTGTCGGGAAGTAATCCAGGGTACTGCACGGCATTTCCACCACACGTCCAGGGTCAGCATGACCCGGCCAGTGCAAGAAGGCAGGCACCCCTACACCGCCATCGAACAGAGAACGTTTGCGTCCGCGCAAGCCACCTGTCGAACCCCGATTACGACCCTCCTGACCTGTGCGCCCTTCGGGCCCGTTGTCCGAACAGAACCAGATCATCGTGTCTTGCGATACACCCCATGCTGCCAAAGTGTGATACAACCGCCCCACCTGATCGTCTATTGCCGTAATACAGCCGTAATAGTGTTGCTCGTTTTTGCTGTATTCGGCGTACATTTTGCGGTATTCCGGTCCAGCAAAGACCGGGGTATGCGGCGCGTGAAACCAGATGGTCGTAAAGAACGGTTCGCCCTTTTCGAGCGTCTGTTCAATAAACGCAATTGCGCGATCCATCAACACCCGGGAATCGCAGCCTTTTAGGTTCTCCGTAGCCAGTTTCCCATTCTCGTAGTAAGGCGATGCCCACGGGCGGTCCGAACGTCTATCACCCCTCTCGACCCCTACTGCGGGGTCCCAAGTCGGAACTGCATACTCCGTCGCAAAAGACGCATCGTAATCCCGTTCCCACGGCGGCGCGTAATTACGCGCCGGCTCCCGATCAGGCTTCCCCGAATAATTCGGGTCCAACGTTCCAAGATGCCATTTCCCAAAATGTCCGGTTGCATAGCCAGACGATTTTAGCATTCGTGCCAGCGTCATTTCTTGCGCGGGTAAGTGCCCACGATTCGCGTGTGTTACGCCGTATCGAAAATAATGCCGCCCCGTCAAACACGTCCCCCGCGTCGGGGAACAGACCGGACCTCCGGCATAAAACCGCGTAAATCGGATCCCGTCACTCGCCAGCCTGTCCAAATTCGGCGTTTTGATAATTTCGTTGCCGTTAAATCCGACATCGCCATATCCAAGGTCGTCGCACATCATTAAAATTATGTTCGGTGAACGCATTTTTACCTCCATCCTCTCCCGCTGTTTTATTTTTTACTGTAGTTTGGACAGTTTTCAAGACTCACGTTATATTACAGTAGAACCGGTAATTATTTGCATGCGTGAGGGAAACGTAGGGGTTGGGTTACCCAACCCCTACGAGTTACAAGTGTAAACTTATTTTCGGAATTTATAATTACTATAAACCTAAACTGTTGTCTAAGCAGAAGTCTAGGACCATTTGCTAAACTTATATTAGGCGATATTATAGATATATCATATATATAAAATATGTCTTTATGTAAGTAATTATACTCTAATTTAACGCCTGTGTCAAATTATAGTGAAACCTACACGGTGAACTGGATTGTATCGAAACGCCGCGCGACTTCTGCAACCTGCGGTTTCAGCTCTTCAGGAGTCCCGCCAGAGAGTGCTGCGACGATACATTCCGCAATGTCCGGTGCATCCGTCGGTGTCATCCCCCATCTCGTGACTTCCTGAACACCGATCCGCAAGCCAGATGTCCCGACTTCCGGTGATAATCCCGCCGCGCCTGAAATAATATGGCACGCTTCAAGATGGTTCGCAAGCGCGCTGCCTTCACCATACTTGTCTACAATCAGTATTAACGTATGTGACTCCGTGAAACCGAGGTCGGCACCCAACATCGGAACACCGCGCTCCGATAACGCTTGACCGAGTGCTTTCGCGTTCGCGACAATCGCATCCGCTTGTGCCTCACCGCATTCCATCCACTCTATAAATGTCCCCGCCAACGCCGGCAACCGATTCAGGTGGTGGTTGCTCATCAACAACGGATAAACACCCCTCGCAACGCGTTCAGCGATAGATGCGTCGTTGGTTAGCACCATTCCGCCCTGCGGTCCCGCAAGCGTCTTATGCGTACTGGAGATGATAACATCCGCGCCTTCACCGAAAGGCGACTGAAACCGTCTACCGGCGATGAGTCCAATGACGTGTGAGGCATCATAGATGAGGTAGGAATCCGGATTCGCTTGCCGCATCGCCGCCTTCAATGCCTGAACAGGTTGCGGAAAGAGAAACACACCAGAACCGATGTTGATGATCCTCGGTTTGTGTTTCGCAATCAGCGCAAGCGTCGCATTGAGGTCGATGTTTGAACGGCGTCCGTCCCACGGAATCGGAATCGACTGTAATTCTATCTTCAGCGGTGAGGAGAGTAGTTTTTGGGCATAGTGGTGTCCGTTATGGACCTCTAACGCCGTATCCCCCGGTTTTGCTAACGCAAACGTCGTTGCAATCCCTGCGATGTTCCCTGATAATGGGCGGAAATCGACATAAGCTGCGCTGAAAAGTTCCTTCGCTAACGCCTGTGTGTACCCTTCGATTTCAGCGATATAGCGATTGCCTTTGTAATTCCGCCGGTAAATGTCAGTACCAGAATAATTCCCATACCGTCGTGCCAACCGTTCGTCAAAAAGTTCTTCTACCAACGGTGACGGCGTGTTCTCCGAAGCGATGAGATTCAGACAAGTGTCCCGATACGTCTGATGTTGATCAAGAAGTGAGGTGAGTTTCTGAACTTTCGCGTTATGTGTCATTGAAAACCTCCGTTTGGTTGCAGGGCAAGGCACAGAGAAATTGCTTGACGTATCACTATAAATTGGTTAGTATGAAAGAAAACAGACAATCACGATGAGGGATTATGTATGCCAAAATCGACAGATATCCGTATCCTTGACGTTCATTGCGATTTTGAAGAACACCAATACCGTACCCCGCTCAAATTCGGCGGCGTACCGACAGACCACTGCGTCCTCTTTAACGTCCGCATGCAAGTCGAAACCCGCGACGGAAAAGAGGCAGAAGGCGAAGGCTCCATGCCGCTCGGTAACGTCTGGGCATTCCCGCCACGCTACGCGCCTTTCGATCAGAGCCTCGCAGCGATGAAAAAACTCGCCGAATTGGCGGTGGACGCAACAAAAGATTGCACACGATGCGCGCATCCACTCGAACTCTCCGAAGTGCTGGAACCCGAATTCCTACAAATTGCGGACGCGTTGTCCGACACCATGCAACTCGCATCGCCGATCCCCAAACTTTGTACCGTCGTCACGACGAGTCCGATTGATGCGGCGATCCACGATGCTTTCGGAAAAGCAAACGGCATCAATAGTTACAACGGATTAAGCAAAGCCTTTATTCAGGCGGATTTATCGCACTTTTTGAACGAGCAGTTCACCGGAAAATATCTTGACCGGTATACGTCACGTCAACCGAAGCCGAATATGCCGCTCTACCATCTCGTCGGCGCGCTGGACCCGCTCACCGACACCGACATCGCAGAACGCCTCAACGACGGTTTACCGGAGACGCTCCCCGAATGGATTGTCGCCGACGGCTTAACGCACCTGAAGATCAAACTCAACGGCGATGACCTCGATTGGGATGTCGCACGCGTCCTCGCGATTGATAAAGTCACCGCAGAAACACAAGAAAAACGCGGCGTTGACACTTGGCACTACTCCGCTGACTTCAACGAAACCTGTCAAAATGTGGAATACCTTTTAGCATTTCTCAATCAGATTCAAGAAGCAGATAGTAACGCCTTCCAACGCCTCGCCTACATAGAACAACCGACGGATCGGGACCTGAAGGCGCACCCGGAAAACAAGATGCACAGAGCCGCCGAAATAAAACCTGTCGTGATTGATGAATCACTGACCGACTTCGAGACTTTTCTCTTAGCACGTGAACAAGGCTATTCCGGTGTCGCACTCAAGGCTTGTAAAGGGCAATCTCAGGCGTTGCTCATGGGTGCCGCCGCCGCAGAATACGGGATGTTCCTCGCCGTGCAGGACCTGACGTGTCCCGGGGCATCGTTCTTACATTCTGCCGGACTCGCTGCGCGTATCCCCGGCGTAACCGCTATCGAAGGCAACTCCCGCCAATTCTGCCCAAGCGCGAATGACGGGTGGTGCGACAAATTTCCATCAATTTTCAATATCACTGACGGCACTGTCGGTACACACATCCTCACGGCACCCGGACTTGGACATTGATATTCCGTGTTCTTTATTGATCGCTTAGGTTCGGAGAGCCTTTTTTGATCTGACCCCATTGTGTCGGCATCTTATCCTTTGGAGAGACCGACAACGTATACCCGCGAACCCAATTGGCCTTCCAATCACCTCCGGGGTGATCCGTCAATTGGGTTATTTTCTTTGTTGGAATATGATACTTATAGATATTATACTCGGCGTTATTGCTTAACATAATCCTGTTTAGCTTGAGTTCTGCCGCACTCAAAAGTACCGATTCACCATTATCCATCCAATCAATATCTCTGGACTTCCATTTCTTTGAGATGCTCAACTGAAGTACGTGTTCACCGTTCTGATCACATAAGAGATAGCGATTCGCTTTGAGAATAAGGAGTTGAAAAAATCCTCTCGGCTCAAATATATACTCGGTTTCCGCATACAGTATCTGTTTCCCGTCCGGCGACCACCTGGGGCTGTCACGATCAATGATCCGCCCTTCAACAGCTGGCGGTGGCAACAGTTCCCGTGCGTTTCCGCCGTCCGAATCCATAATCCAGATATTGCCACCCGCACCACCCGCAATGGCGAATGAAGTGCTGGCGAAAACAATCTGGCGACCATCCGGCGACCAATCAGACGCGTTAGCAATGAGGTCGGGAAGTTGAATAACCTCGCCACTCTCTAAGTCCAGTATGTTCGTGCCGCGTTTTTTGAATGTATCCGTTGTAAAAAGAATCCGTTTCCCATCTGATGAAAATGAAGGTTCGCTATTTATTCCGAATTGTGATTCAATGAGAGGACGCACATTTGTCCCACTGGCATTCATCAGGAAAAGATGATACTCATTATTTCCAGATGAATTCACCGGCATCCGAAATACAATTTGCGTTCCATCTGGCGACCATCGCGGATAATGTGGATGATAAAACACCGGTTTATCGGTCAGGAGCGTCATGTTAGTACCACTGTCGTTCATAACATAGATATTAGAAACCCCATCGCGTTTAGACCCAAAAACGATCTTGGCACTTGCGACAGTTGAAAAAAGGAACAAGATACAGCAAAAAGTCGCTAAAATAATTCGCATGACCGACTCCTTTGAAATAGAAAATAAAAACTATCAAGGATGAAGTGCGTGTGAATCCACGCCTCTCTCTCTTCAACGATCTTCATATTTTTAATTTTACCTTGCGGTTCGGTCAGATGGGTTAGAAGTTTCACTGTAGTGCCAACAGCGAAAAGTGTCAATACCGAAAGGTGATAAAATGTCGAATCGGGACCTCACCTAATTGCTGAATCTCTCCATTGAGCCAGTGAATCTTGAAACTATCTATGCGTGAGGCACTACCCAGCCCAAAGAAGAGGCGGGGATCGTTGCCTGACAGATAACTTGCCCCACAGGTAACCTCTCGGAGGAAAGTCATCCCACCCGCTTCCAATTCAACGCGCGCACCGATCGCATCGGCGTTGCTGTCTGCTCCGACCAATTTCACCGTTAACCACGCGTTCGCATTGCCGACTTCGTTACTTAAAATAACCGCCGGACGGTTTGATTGACACAGCACAACGTCCACATCGCCATCCATATCTATATCTCCGAAGAGCATCCCGCGCACCACATAATGCGTTTCATTCAACCCCGCTGCATCGGTAATTTCAGTGAAGGTTACACCGTTTTCTGATGTGCCACCTCGGTTCTGAAACAGCTGCACGGGTTGTGCGTAACGCATTTTCGCGTCAATCTGTTCTACATTGTCCCAGATATGACCGTTCCCAACAAGGATGTCCAACCAACCGTCGTTATCAAAGTCGATGAACCGAGTGCCGAAACCGAGCGAATAGAAAGAAGGGTCGGCGAGGTTCGTATCGAACGTCACATCCTCAAAATAACCTTCACCATCGTTCTGCATAAGACAATTCGCCTCCAACGAAAAATTCGACACCCAGAGATCAATATCACCGTCGTTGTCATAATCCGCTGCGTCTATCCCCATAGAACCATTTGCTAATCCGTCACCGTTATAGGCAACACCGCGAAGTACACCCTCCTCCCGAAAAGTGCCGTCACCCTGATTCATAAAAAGCGTATTCGGAGACATATCGTTTGCAACATAGATGTCCAACCATCCGTCGTTGTTTACGTCCGTAAAGACAACGCCTAACCCCCGCGTCGTCGGTTCATAGACACCTGCAGACTCCGTAATATCAGTAAATGTCCCATCGCCATTGTTACGATACAGCACATCGGCGATGCCGTGATATTCATTCGGACCGCAGTAGATACGCAAACTGTTGTTGTAATAGCACGGAATGTCGGTTTCGAGCGCGTATTCAACGTAGTTGCAAACATAGAGGTCCAAGTCGCCATCTCTATCAATATCGGCGAATGCCGCACTCGCGCTCAATAGCGGACAATCTACACCCGCCTGTTCAGTTACATCCGTAAATGTGCCATCACCGTTGTTGCGATAGAGGACATTTTTCCCCAAGTTCGTTACGTACAGGTCGCGATACCCATCAGAATCGTAATCCGCAGCGACAGCACCGAGTCCGTAACCTGTATCGCCGACCTTTGCAGACGTTGTGATGTCAACGAAGACACCCACATCATTTCGATAGAGCCGATTTTGCGGTGTTTCTGATGATGACGAAAGCGGATTGCCTTGAACGAGGTAGAGGTCCAGGTCTTCGTCATTATCGAAGTCAAAGAGCGCGCCACCGCTGCCCATCGTCTCAACAAGTCGGCGTTCCGCAGAAAACCCGTTGATATGCTTGAAGTCAAGCCCCATAGCAGCGGTCACATCTCGAAAATAGGGTTCAGCACCACCAAGCAGTGGAAGCATGAGAAAGAAAAGAGTTAACAGGCGGAACAGGTAGTGTTTTCGTTGGAACATAGTAATAGGTGGGTTAGTTTTTGATTGTTGGGCGCGGACGGACAACCCGAAACCCGATCGTATGTGTTGAATCCAGAGGATAGAATTTGAACCGTAGACTCGAACGGAGGAACGCTCTACCGACATCCCACGCGCCCCCTCGGATAACTCTGGCACGCAGCACATCCCGGAAACGGAGATTGAGCGGATTGCGCGGTACACCTCCCACGTTTCGCTGATAGGCTGTCGGATCGTATTCATCGAGGCACCATTCCCACACATTCCCCGCGAGGTCCGCGATACCGTCTGGCGACTCACCTTCCGGAAATTGACCTACTGGCACTGGACGGTTATAGCGACGCGCGAAGTTCGCATGCTGACGCGCTTTCGGCGGCGTGTCTCCCCACGGGTATATCCGTGCCTCGGTGCCGCGCGCCGCGCGTTCCCACTGCGCTTCAGTCGGCAGACTGCCACCAATCCACTCCGCAAACGCCTGTGCATCAAACCACGTCACACCGACAACGGGTTGCGTCTCACCGTTGAGCGTTTCATTTTCCCAAGTTTCTTCACCGTTGTGCCCGCGCGGCATCGGACGGTTCATCGCTTCAACAAAAGCACGATACTGCGCGTTCGTAATTTCATACCGCGAGATTTCGTAAGCACTCAGATATATCTGATGCTGCGGTAGCTCTGCATCAAAGGTGTGTTGCTCAAGCATAGAACTCCGCAATTTCGCATCTTGGTATGCGGCGTTTGCTTCTTCAGAGGTTGAACCCATCAGGAACTCACCTTCAGGAATAGCGACCCATTCTATAGTTGCAAGGACTTGTTGTGCTGCCTTGCTAACCTCGGCAACAGCGAAATTGCTATGAATAGTAAGAATGAATATGACAATTTTAAAACAGGCGAGTTTCATTTCGACTTAGCTTCTTGAAAATCAAATCTTCTTAAAGAAAATCTGGTCCAGACTTCATCAAGATTATCACCAGGGCCAGAGTTCCCACCGTATGCTACTATATAATTCTCGCCGGTGGCGATGCGTAATCTATTGGCTATTTCAAAAATATCTTCTACATCCCGTGGACTTTTGGGCTTGGTAACACGGCATTTCAAAACATCGGGCGGTTCAGAGTATTCATCATACACCAGATAAGGGTAATCTTTTAAAATACGCCTAAGAATACTAGCAGTATCCGGTTCTTGTCCCAATTCTTTCCGGACAATCTTAATAATTTCTACTGCTGCCTTTTGCAAAGTCTTCTCCAAGTCCTCACGAGAAATTTCGCCGAGTTCTTTGAGCTCTTCATCCTCAAACGTTGCGGTAAAAGTCCCCTTGCCCAGATCCATCGGCAAGCCGTTTTCTTGTTCATCGTGTTCCCCGTTTAAAGCGTACCGAACTCTACCGAAGCGAAGAAGCCCATGGCCCTTCCTTTGGGGTATCTCTATCCTCAGGAACTTGATGAAATCGTTGCCTGGCACCTTTCTCAGGTCAATATTACGAATTTCAAACATCATAGTTTCTCCTATAAAAGCGGTAAATCTGACCGAGAGAACTCTACTTCAAAACGGTGCTTCACACAGAACGGTGGGATATAACCGTGAACTAACACTTCTGTATCCCGCTCTGCAAAAACTAATGCTATTAATTGCCGTTCAACATCGGGTGAAAAATTTTCCTCCGGATTGGGGGGTTGAGGTGTTTGCCCCCCGAGAAGATCTTCCATATAGTCTAAGTTCATGATCCCACGTAAGGGTTGTGGTAAGATATGAACAACTTCTTTGGCCGGATCCAACAGATTAAGTCCATGTGGCAGCGAATCATCAATCTCTATTTCATAAACGTAGGCGGGTTTATCTGGCACAGGTTCCTGCTTACTACTAAATACCGCATAATGCCACGCCACTGCGTAGGAGCGAGTTAGTGAAATATAAGGACTATTGGCAGTTCCTGTTGCGATGTGCTCTATGAGTACTTCAGTCGCTGGATGCGTCGCAGGCGACCTTGCCGTAAAACCGACTCGGCGGGAATCGTGAGTATGCCAATGTGTCCCGATCCCCGCGCCTTTGTAAAATGTAGCCATAACTAACGATGACTCGGCACGCTATGCCGACGTTTCAGATCACCCCAAGCAATCGGCAACTTCGCACGCGGTGAGACATCAAACGGCACGAGAATGTCTTCAAAGTACTCATACTGCGCAATCTGTTCGCCATTACCGGCGCAGATACCGACGTAAATCCCAACCTCAAGCGGTTCATCGAATTCTTGTTCCGTCTCGCCGACATCAATCCATGCGTCGTTCGCTTCCCGTTTCCACCACGCTGTGAAAGTGTCGCCCTCACGACGGAGTCGCATGTAAATGTCCATTTCACCTGCCGGGTCTTGGAAATTCGGAGCCGTACCGACGAGCCCCTCACCCGCATCGAACTGCCGTTTCTGATATTGGATAACAGCGTTATTCCCGTTAGCAGGTCCGCGGCCCCAGAGTTTGAGCGTCACCCATTCACCATCGCGACCCTGACGGTCCTTCGTTGTCGGCGAGTACGCAGCGATACCCGCAACAACACAGGCATCCGCATAGTCCATGTAAAGATGCGTCTCTACGTCAAAATCACCCCCGTGTTCCTGATAGAGTCGGTTCGTCGTGTCCGAGGGCCAGAGATTACGGTTCAGTTCACCTGTGACATGCAGCCATCCGGCTTTCGTTTTACCCAGGTCCCAATCCTTCGGTTCAACGCCTTCTTCGTCAGAAGTCTTCCACTTCCAATTCGGGTTCTTTAAGGCGTTCCCATCAAACGGATCGCCGAGAGAAGGTGCCGCTTCGACAGAAAACACACCTAAAAAAATAAAGACCCCAATAAAAAATAAAATAGTTGCTATCTTCAAATGTTACCTCCATAAAATTGCTGGCGGCATAAAAACCGCCAGCAACTTAGAGTAGCTGCGAACACCGTTCGCTGCTACTGACTTTTCAATTCACCCCATGTGACTGCAAGCCGATCGCGCGGATCAACCGCCGTCGCTGGACTTGAGGCTTCCCGGAAATAGTCAAATGTGACCGTCATCCTGCCGGTTGCACTTTCACCTTCACAGATACCGACATAAACGCCGACCTCAAGAGGTTCTGCAAGTTCGTTGGTAACTTGACCCACGGAGACCCAGTCGCCTTCCGCGTTGGGTTTGAACCAAGACGTGTATTCGTCGCCGTCACGCGTAACACGGAGTTCGAGCGGAATAACACCTTGTTCAGGGTTATAATCGGGTTGTGTACCGACATATCCTAAAGCACCATCATCATTTTGACGACGTTGGTATTGCAGCACCGCATTGTTGCCTTGTGCAGCACCACGACCCCACAATTTCAAGGTCACCCACTGACCATCACGGTCCTGGTGATCCTTCGTTGTCGCAGAATACACGATAATGCCAGCAACCGTACAAGCATCCCCGTAATCGACAGTCATTGACGTTTCGATGTCAAACTGATCCTGATCTGTGATCTGATAAAAACGTGTACTGGTATCATCACCCCACACGTTCTGATCGAAACCCGCTTCGGCAACGAGCATGCCACCTTTCAGTTCCCAAGGACTCTTATCGCCATCTTTGACTTGCCAGAAGGACTGCAGGTCTTGACCGCTGCCCACGAATTCGTCGCTCGATAAGTTCTGCGCGAAAACGTTGGGAATCAGGCACACAGATAGAAGCAAAATTGCGACCATACAAGTGATCTTTTTCATTTTATATCCTTTCTCCTTTTGCGTACAAGACAACACCAATCTGTTTTGCTATTGCCTGTACAAGTGATTAATTTGAATATTTTACTATATCGCTTAGAAAAATTCAACTTTTTTCCTACTATTTCGTATTTAACAATATGTTAAACGTGAATCAACCTATAGAACGCTTCAATTTTTATTTTTAAACGCACGTTATAAAAAAAGATTGCAGTTCTCTTTGCAATTCGCCTTAAGATTATGTTAAAATTCAGAATTAATCGAAATTCAATTGCAATCACACATTATTTCCCTTTAGGAGGTAAGTATGAAGGTAGGTATTAGAGACGGAATGTTACCCGTCTCCTTTGAAGAATCGTTTCAGAAAGCAAAAGACATCGGTTTTGATGGTATCGAACTCTGTATGGGTGTCAATTATCGTGAACACACACTCTGGCAAAAGGGTGGGATTGATAAAGTCAACAGTCTATCAGAAGCTGCAGGCATCGAAGTCGCTTCACTATCCCCCGGCGGTTTCACGGCTTATTCGTTTATGCATCCGACCGACAGCGTTAGAAGCGAAGGCATCGCCAAACTTCAATATCTCGCAGAAACCGCGCCACAACTCGGGGCGCAGGTGATTCTCGTACCCTTTTTCGGAAACGGTCAGATTGAGGACGACCACGTTGACGCACAACGTTTCATAGATGGATTGAAAGCCGCTGCCGAAACCGCCGAAAAACACGATGTCGCCCTCGCAATCGAATCAACACTCAGCGCAGCACAACACCAGCGAATTATCGACAATGTCGGTTCATCCGCCGTCGGTGTCTACTACGATATGGGGAACGCCACCGGTTTCGGCTACGACTCACCATCTGAAATTCGGAGCCTCGGAGAATCCATTACACAGATGCACATCAAGGACACTGGCGGCAACCACGCCGGCGAAGGCGATGTCGATTTTCCCGCCGTCTTTGAAGCCGCACATGCCGTCGGGTACGATAGCTGGTTCGTATTAGAAACCCCCGGTAAGGACGACCCCGTCGCCTCCGCTGCCAAAAACCTCAATTTTGTGAGGAACAATTTTTGAGGAAATCACAAAAACGCCTTCTGTTATCGGAGATTCGTAGTTTCAGTATCGGAACGTCTTATACGGAGGAGTCGGCATGAACAGTCCAAAAACAATAGTTCCACGCTCCGAAAGCAAAAAGCTGCTGTCCTTACCAACGCGCGAAGCAGAACAACTTTTCCAAAGCTACGGAAAGCAACAGCAATTAGAAATCCTCATTGCGACCCGTAACCCGAAAGCACGCGAGCAACTCTATTATCTCGTCCCTGATTGCACAGAACTCATTCAGGAAAGCCCAACCGAGGATGTACTCCAAGTTTTGGACACAATGCTCGGCACAGGACTCGCCTCGGTACTGCTACCGTGCCTTTCAAACGACCAATTTGAGGAACTACTCGATATCGCCGTCTGGCGCGACGGAAAACTTGACGAAGAATCACTGGACCTCTGGCTATTTGAACTCGCTGAGTGTGACCGAGTCGAACTCGGACGGTTCCTCAGAGAATTAGACATCCGTCTACTCGCAGCACTCCTGCACGGACGCATCAAACTTCAGGGTGAATACGCCGCGCTGCTCCTTGAAAGCGGTTTCTTAGACCCCGCCGCAGACGCAATTGATTACGTTGATGAACGTGCCAGAGCGATCTCCAACGCTATCTGGGAAGCCGATTACGAAGTTTTCGAGATGCTTATCAGTGAACTCTTCGCAATTGACACCGAGGGTGATATTGAGGCAGAACTCGCCGCTATCTTCGATGCCGCACAGGCTGATAGAGCCGAACGCGTCGCCGAACGCGACAAAGAAGCAGGGATTGATGTTACTGAATCCGATCTCATGGAAAAAGTCGACTTAGATTCGCTCACCTTCGATGAGGACGAACATGACGACGAATAAATTTTCTCTCGTCGCCGAGGCTACCCTCGACGGACGACTGTTCCTCGCACGAGCATTGGCACACGGTGATACCTTGAGTCGCATCCCGCGGGAGCAAGTGGATACGATCTATCAGAATATCGCCGCCATCGCTCATAAACTTATCACTATGAAAACCGCTGATCTCTCCGACGAATCAGCACTCCGAACGCACATCCAGAACGCCTTTACACTCACCAGTCTCGGATTGGAATACGGCAGTAAAGGTGATCTGGATAAAGCCGTTCAACTACTCCATAAAACAAGAGTCGTTAAGTTCTTCCAAATCGGGAACACGCTAATGGAGAGACTTCACGAGAGAGCACGCCACCTTTTAGAACACGCTGTGATACGACCCCCCAAAAGAGACGAGGAGAGCCTGCTCGGCACCGACTACACAGATATAGAAATCGAAGGCATCCAAATCTACACGCAAGCCGAACTCGAATTCCTAAAGGCGTTACTAATATATCGGATCACCACACAGACCTTACAGGTAACAATCAGAGATACCGATACCCCGCGCCCGCTCCTCCACCTCAACGAAGTCGAGATGATTGATCGGCAACTGGCGTGCATTGAGCACCGATGCGATTATGTCAAGGCACTACCCCTCGAAAACCCGTTCGTCTTGGACCCACCGCTGAGTATCTTTCCGAACCCGATTGAACGACTTACACTCAGTCTGATAGTTAACCTCGTGCTTTATCGAGAGGTCGATTTCGAGATAGATGAAGACGCAAGGCAGGATTTTTATGAGTTGGCTTATATGGACGGCGAGGTACGAGAATCGTTAAGAGAACAGTTGCTTGACTGGATTACACAATACCTCGAACAGGCACAACAACCGGAACCTGTGAAAACTTACGCTGTCGCTTATTGGGATGACTGTCTCCGTATGGAGGGACAAGCAGCTACGTCTCAAGGGCATCATTGATCGGAGGAAAATTTTCGTTTGGCATCGGCGATGGCTTGGCGTGCTTTCGGTGTTCCAATATCGTTCAACGCGCGTTCCGCCATCCGGCGAAGATCAGGATCCTCCGAATAGAGTGCCTGAATCAGAGAATCAACCGCAGGCGTACCTATCGTAACCAAGGCACGCACAGCAAGGCGACGGACGTTCCATTCTCGGTCTGTGAGCGTCCGAATCAGCGCAGGCAGAATTGTATCAAGGGGGGCACCGATTTCGCCTAACGCATAAGCCGCATTCAGCCGGATTTCCGACGCGTCAACACTTAAAGCGTCAATGAGGTACGGCACAGCAGGTTCACCCAAACGCTGGAGTGTAACAGAACCGACAACACGGATATTTTCGTCCGGATCGTTGAGAACCGTAATGAGGGCAGGCACAACACGTCCAGCAGGTTCCTTGATTTCGCTAAGTGCCCACGTAGACATCTCGCGAACCCGTGGATTCTCATCGGAGAGTCCCACAATTAGCGCATCAATCGCCTCGGATCCCATCGCGACCAAGGCTTTAAATGCCCTAATTCTGTGGGAAGCACTCCCCGCACCGAGTTCAGTAACAAGCGTCTTCGCATGCTCATCCTCGGATTGACATGCCACTAAAGAAAGAAAAATTAGGATTAAGAAAAAACGTTTCATGTACCTAAATATAGCACAACTAAGCAATATTAAGAAACAAATTTTCAGGGCTATTTAGTTCTCGGTTTTTTCGTCCAATTTTGAACACCCAGGGCCGGTAGGTGCGGTTTGGAACCGCACCGGGACTGAAAAGAAAATTCAGAAATTTAGAAAATCTGATGATTTGTTTAAAACTAAATCACCCTGGCAAATTTTAACTTTTAAGGAAGAAAAAAAGGATAGAAGGGTGGAAGGATGTGGGGCTCCTCCACGTTTCCAATCTTCCTTTCTTCCACTCCTACAATCAAACGAACCGATTTTGCGTAAGTTCTAATTGAAACTTGCTTACACAATTTTTTAAAGGAGAAGTACGGCTTCGCCACCGTGCGATAACCGTCAACAAAAAATGCAATTAGAGACAGCAACATTCGGAGCAGGCTGTTTTTGGTGTGTCGAGGCAGTCTTTCAGCAATTGGAAGGCGTTCACGAAGTCGTCTCAGGCTACACCGGCGGCACCACTGTCAACCCGACCTACCAAGAAGTATGCTCAGAAACGACTGGACACGCTGAGGTGATCCAACTCCAATTCGACCCAACGGTCATCTCTTACGAGGAGCTGTTGGAAGTTTTCTGGCACACACACGACGCAACGACACTAAATCGGCAAGGAAATGATGTCGGTACCCAATATCGTTCCGCAATCTTCTACCACACAGAAGAACAACAGCGCATCGCCGAACAATCGAAAACTGACATGGATAATTCCGATATGTGGGACGCACAGATCGTCACAGAGATTACACCCATCGACATCTTCTATCTAGCCGAAGATTATCACCAAAACTACTTCCGCTTGAATTCAAGGCAACCCTATTGTCAATTCGTGATTCACCCGAAAATGCGAAAATTTACAAAAGACTTTAAGGATAAATTGAGAAATGAGCAATAAATATATTTTGAAACCGTCCATCGCGACCCATCTAAAAGCGCAGCTGCTATGGGTTTTCGTCATCTGCTGCCTCAGTGTTAGTAGTGTAGTCGCACAAAGCACACCCATAACCGTGTCTACGACGACAGCGAGACGTGGTACCTTTGTCTCAACGAAGGATTACACCGGACATCTACAACCCAACGCCGAAGTGAAGATTTTCGCCAATGTTGCCGGTAAAGTTATTTCTCTCGATGCAAAGGTGGGGCAAAGTGTAGCGAAAGGCGACGTGCTTGCACAGAGCGACCCGAAAGAGGCTACACTCGCTGTCATACGCGCCGAATCCGCATTAAGCAGCGCACAATCCCAACTCACGACAACGGAAGCGAGCGCACAAGCACGTGTTGAATCGCAGTTGGCGAATGCTCAAGAAACGTTGATGGCAGCACAGGCGAAACTCGTCGAGACAAAATCTCTTGCCGAAATGCGTATCCGTAATCAACTGACACAAGCAGAAACAACGTATCAATCGGCAATCGCCTCCATAGAACTTTCAAAAACCAACGCACAACAGGCGTTGGAACGCGCAAAAACGGAACTTGATAAAAATAAACTCGATTTCGATCGGACGAAGGCACTTCACGAGAAACAACACGTCAGCGATAGCAACCTTGAGGCAGCGGAGCAACGTTTTAAGGTCTCACAAACCCGTTATGAAGAGGCTGTCGTCACGGCGGAACAGTTTAAAGAAGGCGCGACACACCCCTCCGTAGAGAAAGCGAAAGCGGAATTGGCTGTCGCTCAGAAGATCGTTGAAAGTCGCGGTTGGGAACGAGAAATCGCATCCGCAGAATCGGACGTTAATCAGGCGCAAGCGAACCTCAGCACAGCACAAAAACTCGTAAAAGCAAAATCTTGGGAACGTGAGATTGAAATCGCAAAAGCGGCAGTCAAGCAAGCCACAGAACAACTCAAACTCGTACAGGAACAACTCAGTGACGCCACACTTAAATCGCCGATTGACGGTGTCATCGCAACGCAACATTTGAGTGTCGGGGATTACGCACAACTCGTCTCAGCAACCACGGCGAAACCGGTGTTTACAGTCGTCGCAGTCGATGTCCTCAAGGCGGAATGGAATATGCCTGCCGGAGACGCGTCCCGTATTAATAACGGTGATCTCGTTTTAATCTCTACGGATTCCAGCATTCGGAACATCGTCGGTACGGTCGCTTTCATCAGTCCGACCGTGAACCGCGACAACAATACCGTGCTTGTTCATGCGACAGTACCGAATTCTAAAAACAGTCTCAAACCCGGCACGGCTATGACGGCTTCCGTCAAAACAGGCGAACGGAAAAATGTCCAACTGCTGCCGTTACGCTCGGTCCTGAATATCCAAAACGGGAGTGGCACTATTTTTATCGTTGAAGGCAACCTCGCACGCACAAAACAGATAAACGTCGGTGGCGTTCACAGCGGTGAAATTGAGGTTGCCTCGCAACTCACCAGAGGTACACAAGTGATTGTAGATAATCAACACCGGCTACAAGATGGAACGCAAGTGTCCATCGCGCAGGATTAGATGTGTAGGCAGAAATGCTATTCCCTAAAAAGCGTGTGATGACTGGGGAAGGGTGTGTTCTCAGGCCAGTACTTCCTAAAGGTCCTGATATCTACGTCTAATGCCGTAGCCGCTTCCGCAGGGTCGGTGTATAGGTATGGTGCCCGGCGATAGATATTCCATTCAATTTGCGCAAAAGTCATCCCACCAAAATAGATACAGCCATGATCTTTATCCAAACGCTTAGATAGCACTTTTAAAGCGAGGTGAACAGCCTGTTTCTGACCGTTCAGACTTTTGTTTCGCCATGCTGGACGCGAGAAATTCTCCAAAATGAAAAGGTTGATAGGTTCCGTAAGAAGTTTTCTGATCTGGTCATAAGGAAACCGTTCGAGCCGGCGCGAAGCCTCTATAGATGTGGCGAGTGAATCATCACCTTCTGTCCGATACGACAGCCACCTCTCAAGCTTCACAAGCGAAATACGCAACTCTCTCGCTGCTTTCTCTCTGTCTCCGCCATAACTTTTTACGGCTTCGTGTAGCACTGCAGTCAGGCTGCCTTTGCGGGTTCTTCCTTTTATACTGATAGGCTCAGCTTCTTCTATGGGGTCGGAACTATACCGAAGGTTTGATAACTGAGAATTGGCATCGTCAATCACCCGCTTAATCCAGTCGTCCGAGAAGATTGGAATCTCTAAGTCTTCCGTATTATATTCGAGCCGCCAATCATAAATTTCGCGTTCCGCCCTATTAGCACGGGCGCGGCCATCAGTAGAGAACGCTTGCCACCACTCGTCGATTTGACGATCAGTAATACCTGACGCTCCATCAGAGAGAAACTGACAGAACTGTCCTTCAGAGAAAAACTGACAGAACACCATGACCGGCAAATCAAGCAGGTTTCCATATATCGGTGTTTCTCGCGTTTCCGAAGATCGGGTTTCTGGTTCGCTCCGCTCTGAACCTTCATCTCCACTATACGTTCGGATTTCTTGCGGGAGGTCACTCGGCATAATCACCTCGCCTTGGGAAGTGACTGTCGCGCTTTCGAGGCATCTCTCTAACTCTCGAACATTGCCCGGCCAGTTATACGTTTGGAGCAATCCCATCGCCTCTTCAGAAATATCGGACCTTGCCCTCTCATTTTCTGCCTCAATACGCTGCAGAAAGTACGTGACCAGTAACGGAATATCCACCAACCGTTCCCGTAAGGGCGGCAGAGGTATCTGATGTCCACAGAGACGGTAGTACAAATCCTCTCGGAATGTTCCTTGCGCCACCATTTCCCGCAAGTTCTGATGCGTAGCACTGATGACGCGCACATCCACGCTGCGTGTCCGCGTGCCGCCTACGCGTTGGACCTCTCTTTCTTGCAAGACATTGAGGAGCGTCTCTTGTAGGGATAGACTCATATTGCTGACTTCATCAAGGAAAAGCGTGCCGCCATCAGCCTGTTCAAACGCGCCAGGACGCTCCGATTCCGCACCCGTGAACGCGCCTCTTTCATGACCGAGTAGTTCAGCTTCACGGAGTTCATGAGGCACCGCGCCACAATCAACTGAAACAAACGGCGCGTCTGCACGTTCACTCTCTTGGTGAATGAGGCGCGCAACCAGCCCTTTCCCGGTGCCTGTTTCACCCTCAAGCAGCACTGAAATGTTAAAGCAGGCTGAAGATCCTATTTCTCTATTCAACTCAAACATCGCTTCGCTCTCCCCAACGAGAGCATACGCCTCCTCAGGCATTTCTTCTTCAGTTTCTTCTTCAGGAAATGAGAATGTGTTGTTTCGGCTATCTATCCGTCTAAACGCCCGATCAACTGCCCTACGGATACCTTCCATATCAGTGTACCTCGACAAAACCTCTAAGGCACCCAGACGCGTTGCCTTTCTCGCTGTTTGGACCCCCGCTCCAATCACAATTACAATAACCTGTGGGTGTTCCTGCTTAATTCTCCCTAACGCAGCCAAACCTCTTCTCGCTGACAATTCCACATTCAGCAAGACCACTTTTAAATTTTCGGATGCGTTAATCTTTTCCAAGCCCTCATCAACGCTCCCAACAGTGACAGGGGAATAACCCTCGGTCCTTAGGAAATACTCCAAGGCATCAGAACTTTGATTGTCATCAATAATTAATACTTCTCTCATCAACTTTGTCTCCTGTGTTCGCTATCAATGAACCTGCAACCTAAAATTTCACGGTATGATAGCGCGGGATTCAGTTGTTTTTCCTATCTGCAACGAAGGTTCCTTAGACAGACTGATGGTGTCTCTGTAGCATAAGAACCCGAGACCCATCTCTGGCGGTGGACACTTTGATAAAATATCTTACATCCAACTATTTCTGCAAAACCTATGCTGATTTTTACAAAACTTGTGCCGAATTTTACAAAACTTGTGCTGGAATCTCCGTTTCCGCCCCTAATCTTGCCGAAATTTGCTTGGCATAAATCTTGCTCCTACACTTTGTGCGCGTTCGGTAACAAACACAAAACAGCAGGCAAAAAGTGCGTGAAAAATATTCATGAACCATCAAAATTCGTCGGATAGTGGCTGCAATTTATACAAAAATTGGGCGAATAAGAAAAAAACGTTGTATTTTATTTTTATTTCTGCTACAATCCATTTTGGCATCCGTAAAATCCTTTACAGGTGGTTCGGCGAGAGGGCTAGTCTCCCGAACCGCGGCACTGCCAAGCTGAGATTGCCAGTGCGTGTTTAAGTATATCATACATCGAGACCGATGTATATGGTATTTTAAACAGCGTCGTAATTTTACTCGATTTTTTTCGGAAAATCTTGTATCCCTACGAATGGACCTTGGAGACGGATTACCGGGGTAGATCCCTCTACCTCCCGTCTCCACCCAACTGGCAATTGTTGGGTATGTATCTGGAAATACAACGTCCAAATTCCACAACCTTCTCTACAAAACTGATGCAGATTTTTACAAAGTTTCTGTAAATTTTTACACCACTTATGCTGGAATCGTCATTTTGCCACCTAATATTGGCAAAATTGGCGTGGCATGCATCTTGCTATTATTCCGATAATAGAAAAATAATCTCAATATTTCTGAACAACAAAACATAAGGAGAATTGATCATGAGAACGACTTTGGTTTCTACGCTTGTATTATTCACGCTTTCACTTTTCACTTTACTACCGAACAGTTTTGCACAAGACTACACGCAATGGCATTTACCGGAAGGTGCCAAAGTCCGCCTCGGTAAAGGCAAGATAAATGAAGTAGCGTATTCACCGGATGGTGCGTTGCTTGCTGTGGCAAGTACCATCGGTATATGGTTATATGATACGGGCACGTTTGAAGAGGTTGCCCTGCTCACAGGACATACGCGCCGTGTCTCAAGTGTCTCGTTCAGCCCGGATGGGCAGACGCTCGCAACAGGGAGTTCAGATAGAACGGTTCGGTTCTGGGACGTTGCGACTGGCACACTCAAAAACACGATCGATCATAGACGCCCGGTTGAGAGTATATCGTTCAGTCCAGATGGGCAGACACTCGCAACGGGGGGTTATTACTGGGCGGCTGGTTTATGGGACGTTGCCACGGGCACACTGAAACACACGCTCCAACATACGAACTTGGTCAGGAGTGTCGCGTTCAGCCCGGATGGAAATACACTCGCAACGAGGAGTGGGGACAGGGACAGCACGGCTCACTTATGGGATGTTGCCACGAGCACACTGAAACACACGCTCGAACATACGCGCGATGTCAATAGTGTCTCGTTCAGCCCAGATGGGCAGACGCTCGCAACAGGAAGTTACGGGATGGTTGGTTTATGGGACGTTGCCACAGGCACACTCAAAAACACACTCACAGAACATACGTCCTCGGTCGGGAGTGTCTCGTTCAGTCCAGATGGGCAGACGCTCGCAACAGGGAGTGGGCAAACGGTTGGTTTATGGGACGTTGCCACGGGCACACTCAAAAATACACTCACAGGACATCCGGCCTCGGTCGGGAGTGTCTCGTTCAGTCCAGATGGGCAGACACTCGCAACGCTCGCAACGGGCGGTGGGGATGGCACGGTTCGCTTATGGGACGTTGCCACGGCCACACTGAACAGGACGCTCACAGAACATACGGGCGGTGTCAGGAGTGTATCGTTCAGCCCAGATGGTCAGACGCTCGCAACAGGGAGTTTTGACTGGACGGCTCAGTTATGGAACGTTGCGACTGGCACACTGAAACACACACTCACAGGACATACGAGCTGGGTCTGGGGTGTCTCGTTCAGTCCGGATGGTCAGACGCTCGCAACGGGGAGTATTGACTGGACGGCTGGTTTATGGGATGTTGCCACTGGCACACTGAAAAGGACGCTCAAACATTCGGGCGGTGTCGAGAGTGTCTCATTCAGTCCGGATGGTCAGACGCTCGCAACCGGGACTTGGCACGACAACAAGGCTCATTTATGGGACGTTGCGACTGGCACGCTGAAACACACGCTCGAACATCTGGACAGGGTCCCCAGTGTCTCGTTCAGCCCGGATGGGCAAACGCTCGCAACGGGGAGCGGGGACGGCACGGTTCGGTTATGGGATGCTGCCACTGGCACACTCAAACACACGCTCGAACATACGCACGGTGTCAATAGTGTCTCATTCAGCCCGGATGGGGAGACGCTCGCAACAGGGAGTGGGGACACGGCTGGTTTATGGGACGTTGCCACGAGCACACTGAAACACACACTCGAACATAGGCGCGGTTACCCTGTCAATAGTGTCTCGTTTAGTCCGGATGGGCAGACACTCGCAACAGGGAGCGAGGACGACACGGCTGGTTTATGGGACGTTGCCACGGGCACACTGAAAAGGACGCTCACAGGACATACGTCCTCGGTCGAGAGTGTCTCGTTCAGTCCGGATGGGGGGACGCTCGCAACAGGAAGTGCGGACGGCACGGTGCTGTTGTGGGATTTCATGCCTACACCTCCCGCGGATGTCGACGCTGTTCCAGATTTAGTGGCATACTACCCGTTTGATAATAATTCAGAAGATGCCTCTGGAAATGGCAACCACGGACAAATCACAGGCACAACCACCTATGTTGAAGGCAAATTTGGAGATGCGATAGCACTCAATGGAGGTGACTACGTCGAAATGGAAGCCTCCGATTCGCTCCACAGTGATCTTTTCAAAGCCGACCCGTTCACACTTGCTGTTTGGATTTATCCGCAAACGGGAGTTGGTTACCAACACGTCTGGCGGAG
This sequence comes from Candidatus Poribacteria bacterium, assembly GCA_012270865.1. Lineage (GTDB taxonomy): Bacteria > Poribacteria > WGA-4E > WGA-4E > WGA-3G > WGA-3G. Next base: position 146,012 of record JAAXHL010000132.1, read on the forward strand.
TTTACCCATAGAAGCCGGGCATAACACCTTATTCATTTTTGAAGACACAGGAATCATCTCTTGGCGAGGAGTTGTTGGTGGTGTATGGTCATGGGGCGATCTCTGTGAGACCGGTCCCGGTGTCTTTGAAACGGATACTTGGGTACACGTAGCCGTCACAAACGATGGCGATAAATTTAGGATTTATGCCGATGGCGTGTTAGTCGCTGAGACAGATTTTCAAGAAACGGATGGCGGGAACACCACTTACCGCATTGGTGATCTTTCAAACCCTTTAATAATAGACGATTACGCCATCTTCTCCAAGGCATTGAGCGAAGAAGAAATCAATCTGATTATTAATCAAGGCGTTGCGTCGTTTGTGATGGAACAAGTTGTTGACAGTGGTGATGTCAATGATGTCAATAAGGACGGTGTTGTCAATATCCTGGACCTTGTCGTTCTTGCACAGGCATTCGGTGAAACGGGTGAAAACGCTGCGGATGTCAACGGTGATGGCGTTGTCAACATTCAAGACCTCGTCGCCATCGCAGCAGCAATCGGACAAGTCGCCGCTTCCCCTTCTGCCATTCGTCAGCAAGCACCACCACACCTGACACAGGAAGAAGTGCAGCACTGGCTCACCCAAGCGCGGCAGTTAAACCTGACAGATACGAAGGCACAACGCGGCATCCTCTTCTTGGAGCATCTCCTATCAGCATTGATGCCAAAAGAGACGGCACTTTTGCCAAATTATCCGAACCCGTTCAACCCTGAGACGTGGATACCGTATCAGTTAGCACAGTCCGCAGATGTGGCACTAACGATCTACGACATCCACGGGCGCGTGGTGCGTGATTTGGATTTAGGGCATCAACGCGCAGGGACGTACTATAGTCGGAGCCGTGCGGCGTATTGGGATGGCAGAAACGCACAAGGCGAGTCTGTCGCAAGTGGTGTCTATTTCTATACGTTGACTGCTGGCGACTTCACCGCCACGCGGAAACTGCTGATACGGAAGTAGGATAGCCGATTGAAAGCGCGCACTATAGGTCGGGCGGTTTCCGAACCGCCCAACCCATGCCAAAAAGGAGCATTTTATCATGAAAACGACTTTGATTTGGACGCTGATATTGTTTACATTATCACTTTTTATGGTATTACCACACGCCGCTGCGGTAAACCCTACAAAATTGGGGCTACCGGAAGGCACGGTAGCTCGGCTGGGCATGGGCAAAATTAACGACATACAGTATTCGCCGGATGGCAAACATTTAGCCGTTGCCAGTAGTGTTGGGGTTTGGATCTACGACGCACAGACAGGCGAAGTCATCAACTTGATCACTTCCACTGACAGGATAGCTGCAGGAGAGCAGGAGCCACAATTAAGTGCTATCAAGTCCATTTCATTCAGCCCAGATGGGCAGCTACTGGCGATTGCTACGCAACGCAACAACGTCCGGATATGGGATGTTAACCTCGGCAGATACCGCCACACTTACTGGGTCTCAGGGCTCCAAAGTCTTTCATTCAGCCCGGATGGAAACATTTTGGCGAGCGGAGGCACTGAGGTTTTGTTATGGGATCCGGAAACAGGGGCAAGGATACCCCGCCAGCACTTCTCTATAGCACTAACGGCTTTTAGCCGTATCAATAGCGTCGTATTCAGCCCAGATGGACAGACACTCGCGAGTGCAGATGATAACCAGACCGTGCATTTATGGAATGCGACAACCGGTGGTGAACCTATCCACACATTCACAGCGCATACGGATAAAGTGCTGAGCGTCGCGTTTAGTCCGGATGGACAGACACTCGCGAGCGCAAGTGATGATGAAACCGTGCGTTTATGGAATGTGCAAACGGGTGAACCCATCCACACATTCAGTGCTTACTCGTCTCAGCAGTGTGTTGCGTTCAGTCCGGATGGAAACATTTTGGCGATTGGAAGGTTCGGAAGTATTGATCTATGGGACGTGGAGACAACTCAGAGACACCACACCCTCTATGGGTATAGTGGGGCCGTAACAGGTGTCTCGTTTAGTCCGGACGGTCAAACGCTTGCTGGGGGGTCTGATGCGGGTGTCCTCCGTCTGTGGGATGTGCAAACGGGTGAACTGCGCCCTATAATCACCGAAAACATCAGTCGCATCCAGGGGATCTCATTTAGTCCGGATGGTCAGACGCTTGCAATTCGGGATAGCATAAGAAACGTCCATTTATGGAACGCGAGAACCGAGGCACTGCATCACACACCACTTATTAGCGATAGTATGGCGTTCAGTCCAGATGGTCAGGTATTGGCGAACCAATCGTATAACACTATCGATTTATGGGATTTACGAACCGAGGCACTTCTTCATACTATCACACGAGATGGAATCAGCAGGGGGGTCTCGTTTAGTCCTGATAGTCAGATGATCGCGGCTATAGATGCGAATGGTGTTGTACTAATTTGGGATGTAGAGACCAAGACGCTGCTCCATACCCTCATTGCAGCGAGGACAAGTAGGATCTCGTTTAGTCCTGATAGTCAGATGATCGCAGGTACAACTCAGACGGATGTCCACTTATGGGATACAAAAACAGGCGATATACTTCAGGAGTTTACAGGCGGAAGAACAATAAATAGCATCGCGTTCAGCCCTGATAGTCAGACGCTCGCAATTGCAAGTCGGACGGATGTCTACTTATGGGATACAAAAACAGGCGATATACTTCAGGAGTTCACAGGAAGAAGTGTGGTATGGGACATGGCGTTCAGTCCGAATGGTCAGGTGTTGGCTGTTGGTACATTAGCAGGCGTTCGTTTATGGGATGCGAAAACCGGGGAAATCCTTCAGACGCTCCAAGAAAATTCCGCCGAAAGTGTGGCGTTCAGTCCGGGTGGTAAAACCTTGGCATGCTCTCAGCAGTATTCGGCGACTTTATGGGATACGGAGACCGGGGAACTCCTACAAAAACTTAATGGGCATACGGATTCTGTCGTGAGTGTGGCGTTCAGTCCGCTGGGTCGAACGCTCGCAAGCCTGAGTTTAGATGGCACGGTGCTGCTCTGGGAGGTCATACCCGACCCCGCAGAAACCGACAGTATCGCGCCCCCTAACGATGTCAGCGATACCGTGGATATTTCTGAATATACCACAACAGTGAGTTTGCCTGAAGGTGCTAAAACGCGTATCGGTAAGGGAACACTGCTTGATATGCAATATACCTCAGATGGTAAGTATCTGAAAGTTACGTCCAGTACAGGGCGATGGATATATGACACTGAGACGTATCAAGAATTGGGGATGCAAGCCTTCCCTAAGTCTATAATTGCTGAAAGAATGGCGACGGATATCACCAAATACGTTGTGATCAGTCCAGACGGCACCACTGTCGCGCGTCAAACTGAGAACCTCCGCCTTATCCATCTCTGGGATGTGGAGACAGATACACCCTTACACACCATTACTGGAAATCTAAATCTAAGGGATCATCTTTTAGCATTCAGCCCGGATGGCAAAAAATTGGTGATCGGAAATGGTGCTGCAGCCTATCTTTGGGATGTAGAGACAGGCAGCCTGCTACACACCTTCGCGGACACCTATTCCCAAAGTTACTCTGGCAACAACTACTGTTTCAGCCCGGATGGTACGATGCTCGCATTGGGGGATCCCTTTCATATCCATCTTTGGGATGTAGAACGCGGGAACCTCCTGCGCACCTTTGTGAAAACGGTGAACACTCGCTCCAGTATCGCATTCAGCCCAGATGGTAAAACGCTCGCAACTGGCGTGACTGAGGGCAACCTTGGCGACATGATCCATATATGGGATGTCGAAACAGAGACATTCCTACGGAACCTCAATAAAAGAGAACACACCTATGGAAGCGGCGCGACCTATAGCCTCGCGTTTAGTTCGGATGGCAGAACACTTGCAGGCGGACAGGCTGATGGGAATATCTCTCTCTGGGCGGTTGAGGCAGGGACATTTCTGCGCGCAACCCCTGCGGTTGCGAATTCTATAGGTTCACATACTATTCTTAACCTCGCGTTTAGTTCGGATGACGAAACCTTGGCAGCTGGACTGGAAGATGGCACGCTCCATCTGTATGATGTAAAGACTGCTGCTCACCTTGACAGGATCGGCTATATACCTTCAAACATTCAGAGTATGGCGTTCAGCCCAGATGGTAAAACGTTGGCGATTGGGACCGGTTACGACGCTGGCGCCATCAGTCTATGGGATACAGCGTCCAGCACACTTCTGCACTCGTTTAGAGCGGATATATCGGCAGTTCATAGTGTTGTTTTCAGTCCAGATGGCAAAAAATTGGTGAGTGGTGGATGGGATAACCACCTCCGTCTGTGGGATGTGGAGACAGGAAGCCTCTTGCAAGCCTTCCCACCCCAGTTGCTTCCTAACCAAGTGTTAGATCACATCCATAACATCTTATTCAGTCCGGATGGTAAGACGTTGGCGATTGTACAGGGCGAGTTTATCGACCTGCGGGATATGGAAACAGGCACGATTCCGTGTCGAATCGGTTTCCCGAATGTTAACTTTTCAAATGGACGCGTTGCGTTTAGTCCAGATGGCAAAAAATTGGTGATTGGACATTCTGGATTCCCAATGGGTACGATCCGCCTCTTTGATGTAGACTTTGATGGAGAGAGATGCTCATACCTCCATGGATTTGGTATTTTTGGTTTTGGTAATGTGTTCACGGACATAACCTTTAGCCCAGATGGAAACAGGCTGATGGCTTTGACTGGGGGAGGATTATGGATATTGCGTGTCGAAGAAACAGATGACTCCACTATTGCCCTCTTCGACATTTCGCCTCAAGCCATGGGCACGTTCGGCCCGGATGGGAAGATGCTGGCAACTGGTGTGCTAAGGTTGGTATCCGGGGGGTTTGAAGACAGCAGCTTATATCTATGGGATGTTAATACTGGAGAACTCATCAGAACTTATGAAAGTGGTCCAGGACGGTCACTTGTGTTCAGCCCGGATAGCACAATGTTGGCGATTGAAGGCGGCGATGGCACAGTGGTGTTATGGGAACTTACTGCACCTACAGAACCAGAACCCGAAAGCCTTACGGCAGATGTCAACGGTGATGGACAGGTCAACATCCAAGACCTCGTCGCCGTCGCTGCCGCATTGGGGCAAGCCGGCGAAAACGATGCGGATGTCAATGGTGATGGCGAAGTCAACATTCAAGACCTCGTCGCCGTCGCTGCCGCACTCGGAGAAGTCGCAGCAGCACCTACTGCCCTGCGGCAACGAGGCGCAGCGAACCTCACACCGGTAGACGTGGAGCACTGGCTCACACAAGCACAGCAGGCAAACCTCACAGATGCGACTTCTCTAAAAGGGATCCGTTTTCTGGAGCAGCTGCTATCAGCATTTATACCGAAAGAGACGGCACTGCTACCGAACTACCCGAACCCGTTCAATCCAGAGACATGGATACCGTATCAGTTAGCGAACCCTGCGGAAGTGTCACTGACAATATATAACATCCAAGGGCACGTTGTACGGGATTTGGACTTGGGACATCAGCGCGCAGGCATGTATCAGAGCAAAAACCGTGCGGCATATTGGGACGGCAAAAACGCAGTCGGTGAACCCGTCGCAAGCGGCATCTATTTCTATACATTGACTGCAGGCGAATTTACTGCGACGCGCAAGATGTTGATACGGAAATAGTATCATAAGACCTTATGATCGCTGGAAGGAGACCGATGTTTATTGGAAACCATCCAAAATCAACAAATGTCACTTTTGAAAAAGGAGAATTTCACCATGAAAACGAAAACAACATTGACGTTTCTTGTACTATTCAGCTTTCTTTCCCTAAACGCTTTTGCTCAAGTCCTATTGAAAGAGACACCAGAAGTCTTAAGATTTTCCACATTAAACCTTTTCGCATTAAGTCCAGATGGTGAAACACTCGCAGGTTCTAATTTCGGGGGAGATATACATTTGTGGGATACCGCTACCGGATCAAAAAAAGATGTTTTCATAGGCGAGTTCAACATAGGTGCCGGTGCCGTTCTTACTTTTAGTCCTGATAGCACACTACTTGCAAGTGGTTCTGAACAGAGTAAGGTGACTTTGTGGGATATCGCTACCGGAAAAGCAAAATTCGTACTCGAACATGGTGATGTTGGGTTAATAAAAGCGATCTCAAGTATATCTTTCAGCCCAGACGGAACCACGTTGGCAAGTTGTGCTGCAGGAGCCTTCGGAAACCACTCTGCGTTTATATATTTATGGGATGTTGAGACGGGAGAGAAGAAATCTGAAATCGAAGTGCCTGAGTTTCCCATGTGTAGTACATTTAGTCCAGATGGAACTACCTTGGCAATTGGGACTTTAGGATTTAGAGCAAAAGCCATTTATTTATATTTCTGGGATATCCACGAAAACGTCGAAATAGCTAAACTCGAAATAGCTACACCTGAGATTCCTCGGGGTGTCGAATATGTAAAGTTTAGTCCAGATGGCACTGCTTTGGCAGCTGGTATTGGAGACAGTTCCGTAATAACGTTATGGGATGTCGTTACAAGAAGAGAAACAAGTCGCCTACATGGGTATGCTGGTGGGCTGTGGGGGGACTTTTTTGTGTTTAGCCCAGACAGTATGATACTGGCTGTTCATGGTGAGGATGGACTTTATTTATGGAATGTTTTCAACGAAAAACAGAAAAAAATCTCTGAACCCGCTATGTTTTTTGCAGGGGTGAGTCCAGACGGTATATTCTATGCTGTTGAAGATCAAAGAGAGGTAATAGATGGACGTTGGGTGGATAGTGAATACTTCCTATGGACTATATCGCCTGAAGATGTTTTTATGGAAGTCACCGCCCACGGCAAGTTAACGAGAAGTTGGGGGCAAATCAAGCAGGAACAGTAGTCTGATATAGGACAGACACAATTCCCTTGCAAGTGGTGTCTATTTCTATACCTTCACCGCAGGCGAATTTACTGCAACGCGCAAGATGTTGATACGCGAATAGTATCATAAGACCTTATGATCGCTGGAAGGAGACCGATGTTTATTGGAAACCTTCCGGCTATCGTTTCTGAGTGGCTGGCGTTGGAACTATAAAATTTCTTGATTTCTGGATTTTGCTATTTCTTCCGCATCGCTTAGTATAGGAAGTATTTCAATTTCAAGATCAAGACATTCACCCGGCACTGGAAGCATATCCTCAGAAATCTGATCTGGTTGGATCGATTCCAGTCGGGGTTGGGTTTGGTTATCGTATGGAATTATTTCTTGGAGCAAAAAACCATCTTCAGGTTCAGCAAATGCATCGTGGAGATCAATTGCACCAGACCGGATGAAGTTGAGGCGTTTAGCGGAAACCCCAACATAGAGCCAAGTTTCACGTTCATCGTTTTTATCAGTCGCCACAGCAAGGTAAAGATGACCTGTCGCACTTTTGCAAGAGAAGAGGACAGGTTGATCGTAATATACATAAGTTTCTACAATTTCGAGTCTGCCTAAACCTGTAATATTAAGTATATCCGCCATCATTTTTCTTTCCCGAAAAAGGACATTGTCGGTGGTGATTCGTAATTTGGGGCGTAAAATGCCAACAGCACCTATAGGGCAGACGCATCAATTTTGTTGTAGATGTCGGTGCCCATAGCAACTAATTTCTCTCGAATCTCGTCCCAATCTTCTGGATGGTCTTTACCTTTGTCAATGACAGGAAACTTAAACCCTGCACGTTGAGGCGATTCGCGAGGAGAGTAGTCGTAATCTGCTTCCGGGAACAATGCGATAATTTTCTCTCGACGCTCAATTCTATTCTCTCCCGTACAGAGAAAAGAAACATAACTGCAATTCTTACGAAAACTGAGTATTATCTCCACGCGGCGGATCTGCTTTGAAATCCATCCGTCGTCTCTAACAAGCACCGGTTTTCCAGCAAATAATTCACCAAATTCACCCGCGCGAATGGGCTGCCAAAATTCGCTCTGTTTAACTTCAGGTTTATTTTCGCTGGTTTCCTCAGCAAGTTCACTATCAGTATCTTCGTCATCCGTTTCGCTATCATTTTCAACCGTCTCTGTAGGTTGCTGATCGTTCTCCATTTCCGAAGTGCTTGCGTACATCTCATGAGTGTTAACTTCGCGCAATATCTGTTCACTGTCCACATCCAGTTTCTCTTGTATCTCTTCCCAGATTTGTTCAATTGACTGCTTAAGTTGGAACGCCTGAACCTCTGCTACGCCATGCTTCAATTCTTCACCACCACAATGAATCTCCGACTCGTCCAAACCTCGCTTCTCTGGATTAGGTAAGACTTTCACACCGCTTTCATTTCGCTCAAGAAATTGTAATTCCTCAAAAATAGCAAGACCTGTTTCAACGCCTAACTTCACTATACCCAATTTGTTACAGATATTTTCATCGTAGACATTTTCAAGTTTAATAAAACCGCCGTCTATTTCTACAAGGTCCCTCAATTCTCGGTACAACTTTCCTAACGTTTCCGCGTCCGGATACTTTTGCGTTAACCACTGATTTAATCCTTTAGCATCTTGTTCGCCATTGTAGACGAGATGCAGATACGCATTTTTTTCCGATGTAAAAGCCGGTTCACACTGCTTGAAAAACGTATCTAAACCCGGGACAAGATGACAAAAAATGAAGTGCTCAATACGATGTGGTGATACCAATGTGGGAAATGCAGTATCTGAAACAACAGCAATCTTTTCCCCGTTCTCAAGCTTCTCTAAAATTTCTCTTTCTTCCGACTCAGAGGTATGTTCACCATGCTTTTCAATAAGATCCGCTTTCTCTGGAATAACACGTTCCAACAACAGCTCAACCATCTCCTCACTTTGGACATAAATGAGAGTAGGCTGCTTCTGTTCCAGCAGATTTAAAAGATAATCTTTTTTGTCCACGCCTCGCCGATCAAGTATCCTGACAGGAGAACCAGTTTCAAAGGAAGGAAATACCATATTTCCGATTGTCAATACTGTGAATAGGTTCCGCGTAGCCTCGAGGCTATCCTCACACGCCTGCCATTCCGTTTCCGCTTCCTCCCGCTCTCTTGAAACTATTTCAAAGCGTTCCTTGTAGTCGTCTCTCTCTGTTTCTGTTGATGCGATGCGTCCTTCACACGCGCTGTGTGCTGTTTGTACCTTTTTCAGTTGTTCTGATATAGACTTAAACTGTTTTTCGTTTTTCTTTTCACTTGATCTCATACTTACAAGCTGCCCTGATAATTTTTCAAGCTCCCCCTTCTTTTTATTTAACTCAGCAACATTACTATCTACCTCTTTTGACAATTTCTCGTTCTTTTCTTTTTCAGCTGCTAAACGTCTCTCCAAGTCTGAAATAGACCTGTTATACTCAGCCTTCTCGGCTTCAACCGCCATTGTTACAAGTTGTTCCGTGGTATCGTCAAAAAGTTCGTCTCGGATCCTCTCAATCTCACGTTGGACATCCGGTCTCTTAATTTTTCCCAAGACCTCAGCAATAAGAAACAGTTGAGATCGTGTGAACTCAGGATCCAACTCTCTCAACCATTGATGCGACAATTGATTTCGACCCTCTATTATCAAACTGGTTACACTCCGAGCATCATAGTAACGGGTATACTCGCGATCGACAACTTTAAATTTCTCTTTAAAAGACTTTAACCAGCGCATCTTAATAAGGTCTGCAATATCTTTAATCTCCATCTCTTCTCTGAGGTTATCACTTGATTGCAACCTCAAAGCCTCCGTGATTGATTGTTCATCTAAACATTCACTCACAAACAGGTACATGGCATCCAGGTACAGCTTAAGGGCTTGATCAAGTGCATTCCGATTAGGATATTCTGCTCTGCTCAAACTTACCACCTCCACGTAGACATTTACCTTAGCATACCATCTTTCAGATGACTCGTCAACCAAAAATCAAGACACATCAGACTTTTGGACGCAACACGGACACCTGAATCTGCTCCCACTTCCGCTTTGACCGATGCGTCGCAACTCGTCTTTTAAAGATAGTGTCCACCGTGAAACCAGCCTCCGCAATGATCGCCTCCAGATTCGCAATCGCCTTAGGTCCCGAAGCGTCCGCATAACCTAATAAAATAACACCATCAGGCTTCAGGAAATCCGAAACTTGCCCGAAAAACCGTCTCACCGTCTCCTGTTTCTCATCGTGGATAGCGAGTTCTGCACGGTTACGAACACGCGCAACAACCCACGGCGCATTGAAGATAACCACATCAAACTGATGTCCCGAAAACGGATCGAACAGATCACCAACAGGCATAACCGTTATACCATCTGAATTTGGAAGGAGACGTTGGAGGTTCAGGTTCGTCGTCGCAACCGCTTCAGGAAGCAGATCCGAGGCATACACCGCAGCCTGCTCACCTAATTCCTGCCGTGCTAACAGCGTCAAACACCCGCTCCCGCACCCGATGTCCGCAACCGCAGACAAATCCGAGCGACGGACATACTGCAACGCCTCCTGAAAACATTCAATCGTCTCCTGCGAACGCGGCGCAAGCACGTTTTCAGAAGCGACAAGTGAAGCATCAAGAGCACGGATAGGGTAGGTCTCAGCGAGCGCGTCTTGTATCTGCTGAATCTTGATCAGCGGAAGCAGAAACGGTTTCCCCTGATTCGCACCCATCGGTTCACCAGCAAGTGCCAACAAATCAGGAAGGACAGGCGCGGGTTCGACCTGTAAAACCCCGTCAGCATCTGCCCAACAGGCAACTCTCGATAACGCCTCTTTTAGCGCACCACTGACAGAATTGCCACGCGACGCACCGCGATCCCGCGATTTAGATTTGGTAGGACGCGGCGATTGTTGGACTAAATCCCGTTTGTGACGCTGGATATAGTCCATAACAACCGTAATTTGCTCCCATTCGCCTTCCACAACCGCAACGCCGCCGTGCCGGATGTGTGTAAAAATACGGTTGAGATGCTCTAACTTTTGACGCGCAAACAATTTGACGCGTCCGCGCGCAAAAACGACATCCCGATATTCACTCGGAACATACAGTTCACCGATGTTACTAACAAAATAGAAAGAATTCATCTTGTAAGAAGTGGATAGGAATAGAGATAGGAAACTATTCAGTTAACGAACTGGAACAACCTCACCCGTCCTGACAGACTCCGCCTCTTTATAGCAGAGTAGCAACGCATCCCGCGCACCGACACCAGATAACGCCGTCGGTTCGGATTCTCCATCAATCGCCGCAACAGCATATTGAATTTCACCGACAAACGCATCAATCGGATCAACGTCTCCCAAATCTACCTGTTCCACCTCACCCTGGTCGTTGAGAAGTGTCAACGGTACTGCGGTAGACGCTTCACCCGCCAGTGTCGAAAAATCAAAAAGCAACGTCGCCTTTTCAAGGAAAATTTCAAACCCGTGCGAGAACGCGCGCCCACGTTGTGAGACTCCGCCAGAAGAACAGCTGACAGCGATCCCCTTATCGTTGTAGATATATTGTGTTGTCAGGTAATCCACATAGTTCTCGCCAGCGAGTTTGCCTTGTGAGAACACCGCATCCGGAACACCGCAAAGCAGTTGAATGAAATGTGTATCGTGGATATGCAAGTCGATGCCAGGACCGCCGCTCTTCTCAAGCGAAGCGAGATCCCGCGACGGACTCGGGCTTGAGATAATCCGCTTGAAATGTGCACCGACGAGCGCACCGTATTCCCCAGATTCAACGATCCGCTTCGCATAAGCGTACTCCGCAAAGAACGGAAGCACATGCGCCACCATCAGAAAACACGGACCCTCGCCTGCTGCCTTACGCGCCGCACCGATATTCTTCTCAAGTTCAACGAGTTCGTTCGCATCGTCAATCGAGATAGAAATCGGTTTCTCAACGAGGGTATGTTTTCCCGCATTGAGGGATGCCATACTGACAGATTTGTGAAGATGTGTCGGTAGGCAAATGTCAACCAGTTCCACCTCTTCATCGGCAAGAAGTTCGTCAATTTCACTATACTTTCGGACATTCGAGAGATCCTCCATACCGCCACGGGGCCCGAAATTCCCCTGAATGCCAGTCCAATCGCCAGCAAGTTTCTTCGGGTCTCGTGTACAGATAGCAACCACTTCAGCACCCGTAATCCGCTGAATCGCATAATAGTGAATCATCCCCATAAAACCGATACCGACTATTCCAATCTTTGTCATGTTTTCCCCCTTATATAAGAAAGCACAGGTGCCGAACTAACACCTGTGCCCTTTAACATTTCTATAGGACAATTCTTAATACGTTCCAGTTCTCCGTTTCATATTGCCCCAAGTCGTTGCAACCTTATCAAGCGGCGAAACCGCAAGAAAACCTTCGTTTGCTATCGCTTGGATTTCATCTTCACTGAGCGCACGACTCCAGACCGCAGCTTCGTCAATCGAACCGTTCTCAAAAGTGTAATTCGGACGGTCCTTAGAGCATCCGATCCGCAAATCTTGATCATTGGTCCCTTTGAAATCAATTTTTTCCGCATGCTCAGCTGCGACCTCGCCATCAACATAGATTTTTATGGCTGTCCCGTCATAAGTCCCAACGACGTGTTGCCATGTCTTCGTTTCCAAGGCATGCGGTTTGTCTAACCGAGGTCTGCTGTTGCCGGTGCCCAAAAACATATTAAAATTCTTACCGTTACCAAAGGCACCGATGCCGTAGGAGGTATGCTCACCACCGTTATGGCAGTTTTTGTCGAACCACTGCCCATCAGTCGCCCAAGAATCCTGATTGATCCAAGCCGCCATCGTGATTTCACCCGTGATTTTCAGTTCATCAGAGGCTGGTACATTTACACAATCAGCACCCACCGCTGTAATCCGAATTGCATCCCCATACTTGCCTTTCACAATTTCGGTGTTAGCGATAATATCGGCATCAAGCCCGTTGCCAGAATCGTCAACAATCGTCTTACCTTTCACATTGTCAAACGTAAAGTAAACAACCAATCCTTCGGCGAGATCTGCCGTGGCATACGTCGTGATAAGCATCAAAGCGATGAGCACGACGTAACTAAATAATCGTTTTATCATGTCTGTCCTCCTGTGAAATTCTGCCTCTGTGTGAAACAGGACACATTGAGTTTCCCCAACACAGCGGATACAAAACTATATGTCCATAACGTTAGTAACTGAATCATATCACACGGTTGAAAAAAAAACAACATTTTTTTCCGAATAGAAAAAAGAGTCGTATCAGGAGGACGCTTTTACGATAGAAGAAATCGTTCCTACGCATCGGACGCAAGCACATCGTTCATAATCTCTTCCCATTTCCCTTCAAATTTCTCACCGAACTCGGTTTCGCCACCAGTCGCAAGCGGACCTCGGAGCATCGGTTTCGTCGTGTTATTCCGTTCCCAGAGTTCCTTACCGCCGAAATCGTTATGCAAGAAATGTAGTGCGACACCGGCGCGCGCTTTATCAGACAAATTCGACCGCGTACAATGCGCAACACCGTAACAGAAGAAAAGCACGCCACCCGCCTTTAATTCAATCGGCACGGCACGTTCTTCAGGCGGATCACAACGAATGTGATGATCGCTCAACGGGTCGCGATAGTGTTCATAAGCCTCCCGATGGCTACCCGGAATGACGTGCATGCACCCGTTCTCAATGTTCGCATCGTGGATAGCGATCCACATCGCTGTCCCGCGCAACGGATCAGCAATCTTGAAATAGGCGTTATCTTGGTGCCAACTCGTCCCGACCCCAACCTTAGGCGGTTTCCAGAACGCCTGATCCAACTCTAACATAAATTCATCACCGATAAGTTGTTCGACAGCAGAGATAACCCTCGGGTGAAACGGCAACGCCTTGTGCAAATCACTGCGATTGTTCAACGGAATCACCTGAAGGTTTTGCTTCGAGCCTTCGTTGTCCCGCTTCGTTCCATCGTCTTGCACCGCACAATTAATACCGGTCCCTTTTTCGAGTTCGGTGTCGTAAATCCGTTTTAATTCAATGCGGAGGGCTTCCGCTTCAGTCGCGTCGAAGAATCCCTCAATCGCAAGATACCCGTTGTCTCGAAAATAAGCCAGTTGCCTATCACTTAATCGCATGATTGAATCACCTTCCTTATTTTTTTTGCATCTGTGCGCACGGCACAATAATAGAATCCACCATGCCGTGTAAAATCTTCTTATCAGCCGGACAGACCGCCGCTTGCATGCCGCCCAGCTTAACCGTGTCGCCGACAACAAAATAGTACGGACGGAGCAGTGGACGACACGCCATCTCTTGCATATCACCCGCGTCAAAATCGTAATACTGCATCCGTACGCGTCTCGCCGTGTGAAACCGCTGCAAGACGTGCGGATTCCTCTCAAAATTGTCAAGGCTATCTTCGATAACGGTTTCCCATTCCTCAGTAGGCAGATCGTGTCCGATCGCCACCCCGCGGCTCCCCCAGGCGAGTTCAGAAAAACCGGACGGTTTAATCACCAACTCCCGTTGTTTTTGTGTCAACGCACCGAGTTGCCGCCAATCCGTCACAGCATCGCCTTCTACCTCCAAGTCCGGAATAACAGCATGCGGCGGCACCGGACGCGCATCAATAATCCACGTCTGCGGGATAACTTCCTGCAAGAACGCGTAGGTTCGCTTACCGAGTTGCCGTCTCCAAAACGGTTGAAGCGTCCGATGGTGGAACAAGGCGAGGCATAACTTCTCTTCAAGGTAGGATTTCGGTGGTGGGGTCATCACGACAGTGCGCTTCTTCGCACTATAAAACATTAATTCCGATTTCGGGATGTTCGGGAGGTCAAACAACTCATAGAAACGGTATAGCACATCGACCGGAAGTTTGGCATCGCCATGTTCAACAAGCAGTCCATCTTCGGTAAAAATGACTTCGTGTGGTTTAACGCTAAAAGCCGGCACACCGACTTCAGAAAGCGCATCGGCGAGCCATACCATCTCCGCCCAATAATCTTCTGATTCGTCTGAGACAACAATCGCAAGCGTCGGGTCATCTTTTTTCGCCAGTGCGCGAATCATATCCGCATACCCGTTCACCATCCCGTTGTCGCCACCGACAATCTCATAGCCGAGTTCCGCATACAATCGCGACAGACAACCCGTCGCACCAATGAAACCCGGAATCGAATCAAGTTCCGTAATCGCCATACCGTCAGCCGTCGGCAAGATGTCAGGACGGAGGACACCCGGCAGCTGCGTCTTAAAACGGTTCATCCGACCATACTGGATAACCGGCTCCGGTTTCCCGATCTCCAAGTATTCAGCGACCCAACTCGGCTGAATACCGCGCACGCTCTGTGAATAGAGTAAATTACACGCACGATAGAAATTTAAAAGATGTCCACCGAGCTCTTCAAACCACTCTAACTCTGATTCGGTAACCCAGAACGGCTCCGGTGAAATACGCCAAGAGGTATTACAGTCGGGATGGACTTCCCGTTTCTCACTTTCAAATAACTTTGCCTTCGGAATCTCAGCATTAATAAATAGGCATTTCTGTTTAGCATCCAATTTTTAATTATTCCTTTGTTACTATGGAAGGAAAACCTGTTTAACAAAGTCGATCTTTTTTTGTGACGCGATCATCTGCAAAACGTTTCGCGGCACAGGGCTATCCACATTAATCAGCGTCACTGCAAGTTCCGATAAACGCGAACGCCCGACAGTCATATCCGCAATGTTAATGCCGTGTTCCCCGAGAATCGTACCCATTAACCCTATCATTCCCGGCTGATCACTGTTATAGATAAGAAGGATATACCCCATCGGTCTCACGTTTATATGGAGTTGGTCAATACGCACGATGCGGATGTCTTTTTTACCGAATGCGGTGCCTTCAATTACCGTCTCACCCTTATCCGTCGTAACAGCGATCGTAATGGAATTGGCATAATTCGCTTCCGATGCACTCTTTGTTTCCGTAACGGAAATCCCACGCTGTTGAATCAAAAAAGGGGCGTTGACATAGTTGACATCTGTCAGGACGGGAGTCAAAAGCCCTTTCTGGAACGCTACAGTCACCGGCGTGACATCCTCTTTCTGGAAAAGCATGCCGTTATAATGGATCTTAATCGCCGATATTTGACCCTCAACGATCTGCGTCTGGAAACTGCCGATCTTTTCGGCAAGTTCGAGATAGGGACCTAAAATATCAAGGGTTCTCGGATCAATTTTCGGTTGATTGACAGCGTTAGCGACCGGTTGTCCGTGGAGGGCATTTCTTACCTGCTGCGCCACCTCAATAGCGACGTGTTCCTGTGCTTCCGATGTCGATGCACCGAGGTGTGGCAGTGCCAGCACGTTTTCCAAGTCCAATAGCGGCGTATCCGTCGCAGGCTCATCCTCAAAAACATCTAATGCAGCACCGGCGAGCTCGCCAGCTTTCAACGCATCATAGAGCGCAGCTTCATCAATGATACCACCACGCGCACAGTTAATCAATCGGCAACTCGGTTTCATCAGCCCAAACTCAGACGCACCGATACTATGATACGTTTCAGCGTTCAGATGCGTATGGACAGAGATATAATCCGATTCCTGAAATAGCGTCTCCCGATCCACGAGCCGAATACCGATTTTTTCCGCTGCACTCGCCGAGATGTACGGATCGTAGGCGAATATCTGCATCTCGAACGCCTGCGCACGTCTCGCCACCTCTCGTCCGATCCGTCCTAACCCGACCGTCCCGAAGACCTTCCCGTATAATTCCACGCCGATGAAATCGTTGCGATGCCATGCCCGGTTCTTCAGCGAAATACCGGCAGGCACTATATTGCGCGCCAATGCCAACAACATCGCAATCGTATGCTCCGCCGCCGCAATCGTATTACCTGTCGGCGTGTTAACAACCAAGATACCGTTCCGCGTTGCTGCTTGCACGTCAATGTTATCCACACCGACCCCAGCGCGCCCAACCACTTTTAACTGCTTCGCAGCCGCAATGACCTCTGCGGTTACCTTCGTCGCACTCCTGATAAGTAGCGCATGATAGTCAGCAATCCGAGCCAACAAATCTTCGTGCGAAAGATTGAGGATAACATCCACCTCAAAATCGCCACGCTCTGTCAGAACGTCCAAGCCTTGCTGCGACAGCAAATCGCTGACCAGCACCTTATACATAATCCAAACCCCTCCGCGGTTAGCATGCCAAAACGATCCCTTACATTCGTTAGTTCCACTTTGCAAGGCACCTCTAAATTATAGCATGTCTGAACACCGTTGTCAACACCATTTTATTTTCAAACCAGGACGATTTAGTTATAAATGAAAGCACTTGAACAATAAAAATGTTTGTGATATTATGTCTTATATAACTTTAAGAGCCTGATAGCCAGATCATAGATCATACAGATACTTGATAATACTTTCGAAATATTACCTCAATTGCGCGAAATTTAGCGAAAACGCAATAAACCATGAACTCACTGAAAAATATTATTCAGCACTGTCATCAACGACACAAAAACCCGCTTCAAAAGAAAAAGACAGTCGTAACACCTTCGGTTTACAAGGGGCGCTTTCACCATTTCACTGTCTATTGTGCGCAGCGGTATCCTGTGCCGCTCTACGACTTAGAAACGGCAGGAATCTCCTTTATGCCGCTCGGCGGGGGACCCGGACATGAACGTGTTCCACATTATTTCGGCGGCGACCGTTTCTTAAGCCGACAAAAAATGGCGGACTGGAATATGAGACTCTGGCATACATCCTGGGGAATCTATATCTATACCGGTGGCCCATCCGAACGTGATGGCGCACCCTGGCACGACCTTGAGTTTAAATACGAGGCACTCTGCACAGCACCCGATGCTGTTTTTGCCTGTATTGAGACACTCGTCAATGTTGTTGCCAACCCACTCCTGACGATGACCGGAACAGGAGGATTACGCCTCTCATGCAGAATCCCAGATTATCTCCACCCAAATACCGAGGCATCGAGGTTCTACATCTGTAAGGACCCACTGATGCCGGAAAACCTGTATCGGCGGGACGTGTATCTTGAAATCCTTGGCGAAGCAGGACACACACCTTGGGATGCGCGCTGTGAAATTTTATTCGGCGACCTGCTGAACCCACCAGTAATTGCCAAAGAGGTTCTCTTCGCTTCTATTGATGCACTCCGAACAGAACTGCACACCCCTAATCCACTTGGACAAGAAGGATTAATGCCTACCTCCCCAGCTGTTATCACTTCTCCATTCTCCCTCGGTTCGCGTAAGTTGAACCTCGCAAAAGAGGCGTTCTTAAAACGCGGATTTTCTTATATTGGAGAAGAAAACAATATTCATTGCTGGCGGCAGCCTGACCATGAGGGTAGCGACAAAGACGTGTTGTTGTGGGAGCACGATGAGAAGGCGTGGATACGGGCATCTACCGCAGAACTTGGACTCCCAACCGAAGATACCCTCATCACAGAGGTCTGGGACGACACCGGCATCCTACCACCCATCATGACCGAACTCCCTGTTTCTGACACAGTCCTTGCCGTCAGAGAAGGTACACTCAGTCCTTTGGCGATAAAACGTCCATCGCCGGTACTGCAAAAGCCAGAAACCGCTGAGAAGGTTTATGAACCGCCCGAAAAGAGTATCGGGCAGATAAAGCAGGTCTTTGAAACCGATACGCGCATTATTGGACTGCTTGCCGAGACGGACGCAAGAAGCAACTACGAAATAGAATCACAGTTCCTGAAAAGCGGGACAGTCGCTTTTAGCGCAAGGTACCCAATCGTCGCAGAAGCAGCAAAACACTTTCAAAGACAAAACCTACCCTCCCTCGCACGCTGGCGACATGTCAGTTTCCTATGGGATCAGGTCAAAGAGATACCCGTTGAAGAACGCATGGCGAACCCTTTTGAACGCGGCAATGTCTGTGAGGACCCAGAGCGATTCTTAGCTGTGGCTGGTAAAGGCGTGAAGGCGTATGAAACCCTTTGTCCAGAGTGTCCCGTCTATACGGAATGCCAAGAGCGCGGTTATCTCTCACAGCCTGCTACGTTCCAACGTGCTAAGACACAAATATTTGGGTTCGAGCGAACGTTTTTGAATCCACAAGACTTGGTAGTGTCAGAAAAACTTCTGGAGCCCCTTAATGACACGGAACGCCTTTATATTGTCAGCTCATTGAAAACAGACGGATTGTTTTTGGGGTGTGGTATATCAAAGGACAGGTTAGAAGCATGGCGTGTCAGCTGGCAGGGACAGGCGTTAGGGAACTTCGCACAGGCATTAATGAACACATTGGAAATCCAAAATGAACCTGGCGATTTTGTTGTTAGACGTATCCGAACAGTCGTGCAGGCATTTCAACAGCACGCAGCCGAAATCGTTAACCAAATGTGCCAAATCAATGTGACGGGTAAAGTCATCAAACAAGGGGTTGTTGATGATGAGACTGGAGAAGAATTGGCACGTTTCGCGATTGAATTTGAAGGCGGCACTTCCGCTTATATACCTCTCAACAGCGACACCGCAGATAGACTGACAACCGGTGGACTGCCCGCCTTTGAACTCGATTCCTTCCTGCTTGGTGAAGACCTAAGCATACCGATGTCAATTGAACGAGCCATCGGATTGGGTATCTTGGATATGCGAACGGTCGAGAAAATTCAGGAATTCCCGAGCGTCTATCCGAATCCGGACTGGACATTTTGGCATCAACTCAAGCGTTTTTTAGCACACTATTCTCGCGATGCTGACGCACCGATGATATGGTATGACGAAGTCCTACAATTCTGGGTGCCACCAATGCTACATCCGAGTATCAAACGGCTTCTATTTATGTCAGCCACACTGTCTGAGCAACAACTCCGTAAAGCATTTCCAGAAGAAAATATCGAATGTATTCGTATCAACCCAACGCCTTGGGTCGCCGGAAATCAACTCTTTCAGATTCGATCAGGGGTCCATACGCTAAGAACACTGTTGGATTATGACAGCACATGGGACGTTATCGGGTTATCTAAAATGGGGGAACGCCTTTTCATGGGTATCTGTGCAGAAATTCAGAGGGACCCAAGCGTTAAACATGCCATCATTACCCATGAGCCAGTTATCAAGCAACTCAAAGAGATAGAAGAAAAAGAGAATGTCTGTTTGGTGACAGAATTTCGTAAACTGGGCAATTCAGAGACGGCTTTTGAAGCAGCAGACATCGTTTGGATCGTCGGAACGCCACACTGGGAACCAGGGGTTATATGGTGGCGGGCACAAGTGTTATATGGAGACGACGAAGAACCGCTCAGTTACGAAGCAGACACGGTGTTCCAACACTATAAAGATGAACGCGTCCAGAGGGGATATATACAGACCGTTGGAGAATTGGTCACAAGAATTGTCGGATATACCGGATTGAACCGCTGGAGCGGTAAAAAGGTCGTGTTGATAAATAGCCTCGAAATCCCCGACATCACCGACAGACCTGAAACCCTCCTTTTCGATTGGGAAGATTTTGAGGTCGCCGGTGGACTCGACAAACTCGCTGAGACAATCGCTGTCCGCCAACGTTTTGAAACCGAACGGGATAACCTCACGCCGACG
Source organism: Candidatus Poribacteria bacterium (assembly GCA_012270865.1). Lineage (GTDB taxonomy): Bacteria > Poribacteria > WGA-4E > WGA-4E > WGA-3G > WGA-3G. Next base: position 166,530 of record JAAXHL010000132.1, read on the forward strand.
GTCCCCAGAGAGGAGGTCGAGCGGATCCTCGGCTGCTCCTCACGGCAGGCGAATCGTGTGTTGCAGAGACTCAGGGGTGGGGCACCCAGGGTAACCTTCCGAGAGAAAATTCTGACCCTCCTCGTTAATAGTGAAAAAAGAGCAGCTGAAATCACGACAGCCATTGACGGACACCCACAAGCAATACATAAAGAACTACAGCGATTGGCCAAGACCGGTGAGATTGTAAAAATCCGCTGGGGAGTCTACGCACTCCCAAAAATACCACCATCCGAGAAGGAGGACCCCCTTAATAATTCATGATCTGCCTCCAATCCTATAAATCCTGATTCTCAACACCGATAACTGACTGCCGACCGCTGATGGCTAACTGCCAAAAAACCAAATACCATTGGACATATTTTTTTTAATGTGATAATATATACGCTAATATCCATTATGCGCTTTTATAGCAAGGCTTATAATTATTTAAACACATCAAATCGAAGCAATTCCCATCTTCTTTCCCCCCTGAAAGGGGGGTTAGGGGGGTTATCTTCGGACAAGTGTTCATTTATTTTCGATTTTACTATAAAATGCACAAATCAAGACGTTAAAATATGGAGACTTAAAATGTTAGGCATAGCAATGTTTGGCCCCCCTGGTCCGCTCGAATTAATAGTTATATTGGCTATTGTGCTACTCATATTTGGTGGGAAACGGATCCCTGAATTGGCGCGCGGTCTCGGCAAAAGCATCACAAACTTTAAAGCCGGACTCAATGAAGAACAGCCAGATGAAACCGAAACCACCGCACAGCAAGAAGCAGAATCACCATCAAAAGAGGAAACCGGATAGGGAAGCACCGAATGAAAGACAAATTGCCCGATTTTCTTCAAGGCGTGATTGAAGAATACCCCGAAGTCTGGACAGCCTATCAGGCACTCGGTGAGGCATGCAGTGATGCCGGTCCTATCGAACCGAAAACCGTCCGACTCGTCAAGCTCGCACTCGCTATCGGCGCGAAGTCTGAAGGGGCGGTGCATTCGCATACGCGACGCGCCCTCCGAGAAGGGATCACACCCGCAGAACTACAACAGGTCGCACTGCTCGCAGTGACCTCTATCGGCTGGTCCTCGAGCATGGCAGCACTCTCTTGGATTCAGGATGTCGTCAACAAACAATCGCAGCCTGATTGAGGAAATCAGCATGGAAGCAGGTCACAAACGCCATCACCTACTTACGAAATGCAACCGCTGCGCCTTAATCCTTACGATCCTTCTCTGCTTCACATCGGCTCCGAGTCGTGCCGAAACGACCCCAACACTTCAAGGAGGCGTAGAATACGTCAAACTGCGACTCTACCCACAAGCCGTTGATGCCTTTAAGTCAATTCTATCGCAGCAACCGACAAACGTAGACGCACTCTTTCAACTCGCGAACGTTTACAAACTGCAAGATGAATTGGAATTAGCGATTGAGACCTTCAACAAGATTTTTCCGGCAGTTGCAGACTTAAAAGAGGCACCGATAAAGGCGCGGATTTACGGATTAACGCATCTCGCACTCGCGGAAATCTATTGCAAACAGAGTCAATTAGACACGGCAGAACAGCACGCGAAGGCAGCCGCGCAGAACGCTCCAACGGATGCCAATACGCACTACCGACTCGGTTATATCTACACACATCAGGCGAAATTCGACGAGGCACTCGCGGCATTTAAGCGCACCCTCGCACGGAACTCAGACTTCCCAGAAGTCTACGAATGGCTCGGTCTGATCGCACTCATGCGGAACCAACCGAAACAAGCCGTGACACACTATCAGACCGCAATCCAGAAAAAACCTTACGTCCAGAGTGCCTATTACAACCTCGCCAAGGCGTACCGACTGATCGGCGATATGCCCGCAGCAACGGAACAACTCAAACTGTTCCATCAGATGAAAACCTATTACGACCGAACGTACGCTATTGAGAGTGCACTAACAGAAGATCCAACAAATGCCACCCTCCGATTGGAATTGGCAGACATCCATCTCGAACACAAGCACATCTCCGCAGCCATCGCGACCTACCAAGCACTCATCCGCCTGAACCCAGACCTGACAATCGGATACGATAAGTTGGCGCGGCTTTATATGAACCTCAACGCACCGAAAGGCGCGATCCCTCTTTTCGAGAAAATTCTCCAACTGATATTTCTCAAATCTATCA